>FUHX01000085.1 GCA_900163555.1 Actinomycetales bacterium JB111
CGCCGCCGCCGGCCTACGTCGGGTCGCCCGTGTCGGCCGCCTCCGCGGCGTCGGCTCCGGGGTCGGTTCCGGTGTCGCGGCCGTGACCGTGGAGCGCTCGGGTGGGACGGTGGCGGCCTCGTCGTCGGGCTGGATGATCGCCGCGGTCTTCGGGTCCGCGAAACTCCCGGGGCCGGCGGCGTTCAGGCCGTCGCCCGGGGCCAGGGAGACCGGGTCCACCGACTGGTCCTCGAGGCTCGAGTTGGCGAACACGGCTCCCGCTGCCACCACGGTGGCCGTCAGGCTCCCGACGGCGATCCAGCTTCCTCGCACGCGCATGGTCCGCTCCCTGGTGCTCCGGCCGGGCGCGTGTTCGCCCGGCACCTGGAACCAGGTTCGTCGCTCGAGGTGAGTGCTCGTGAAGGCCCGGATGAGACGGCTCTCATCCGTCCGCCGTCGGGGCGGGGTGGAGGGCGGTCAGCCGACCGGCGGCGGGACGACGAAGGGGCCGGTCACGGTCCCGGAGGCGAACTGGCGCGCGCGGGCGAGCCAGGCCTCGGCCGTGCGGAGCCGGCCCTCCGCGTCCGAGCGCCACCGGCCGTCCGCCCGCTTCGCGCCCGCCACGAGCGAGAGCGTGACGCCCGCGGCGCGCGTGCAGACCTGGACCGGGTCCACCATCTGCTCGCACAGCTGCGTCCACCTGGCCAGCACGTGCGGGACCGCCGGGTAGCGGTCCGGGGCGAGGTGGACGAGGACGGAGACGTGGCCGAGCAGGCAGGCGAGGTCGTCGCTGCGGTAGCCGGGGCCGAGGGAGTCGACGTCGAGCAGGCTGGAGACGTTCGCGATGCCCTCGCGCGGGTCCATGAGGACGTTCGCCTCGTAGAAGTCGCCGTGCACCGGGACGACCGGCTGAGGCGGGCCCGCGGTGAGCAGCTGCTCCACCCCGACGGCGAGCGCCTGGGTGCGGGCGGACGCCTCCGGGAGCACGGTCGCCGCGGCGTGGGCGTAGTGCGTGGAGCGCTCGGACCAGGCGGAGCGCCGGGCGAGCTGCATCGCGGAGGCCGGCAGCGTGTCGAGCGTGCGGGTCAGGGCGAACAGGACGGCGTCGGTGAGCGGCCCCGGGCCGCGGTGGAGCACGCGCGCGAGGGACTCCCCCTGACCCTCCGTCAGCACGGCCATGCCGGTGGCCTCCTCGGCCACGACCGCCGGAGCCGGGACGCCCGCGGCGGTGAGCATGCGGTGGCGGCCGACGAGGTCGGCGAGCGCCCCCGGACGCACGACCTTGATGTACTGCACGCGCCCGGACTGGCCGGTCGCGCGCAGGACCGCGCGCCGGGTGGGCCGGTAGGCGACGAGCTCGAGGGTGACGCGCTCCCCGAGGCGCCGGGACATCTTCACCGAGTCGCAGGCGGTTGCGAGCGCGGGCAGCTCGGGGTCCGCGGGGTGCCGCCAGAGGTGGACGACCGGGCCGTTGCCGCCGGGCGGCTCGAGGCGCACGAGCCCGGGCCCGGCCGCGCGGGTGAGGCGCGCTGTGGTCGCGCACAGGTACTCCTCGGTCCGCTTGCGGCGCCCGGAGGAGGTCGTGCGCTCGACGGTCGCGGTGTAGCCGACCGTCACGCCCGCGCCGGGCCGGTGGTGCACGGTGTGGACGGCCCACTCGACGAGCTTGCCGTCGTCGGGCACGAGGGCCGAGGTGAGCACGTCGCCCGCGTCCGGGCCGGTCAGGAGCGCGACGTCGGCGGGCTCCCTCATGGCGGAGGCGGAGATGCTCATGGGAGTCATCTGACCACAACCTCGGGCCCTGGTGGGGCGGCACGCCAGTGGAGTCGGCGGGCGTCCGGGCGGCGCCCGTGACCTGGCATGATGTGGCGATGCGCGACCTGCGTCTTCTCCCGAAGGCTCACCTGCATCTCCACTTCACGGGCTCGATGCGGATCCGCACGCTCATCGAGCTGGCGGCCGAGCAGGGCGTGCGCCTGCCCCCCGGGCTGACGGACGACGTGGCGCTCCGCGTCCCCGCCGACCAGCGAGGGTGGTTCCGGTTCCAGCGGGCCTACGACGCCGCGCGCGCGGTCGTGCGCACCGAGGCCGCCATGCGTCGGATCATCGCCGAGGCGGCCGCCGACGACGCGGCCGAGGGCTCGAGGCGCCTGGAGATCCAGGTGGACCCCACGAGCTACGCCCCCCACGTCGGCGGGCTCACCCCCGCGCTGGAGATCGTGCTCGACGAGGCGAGGACCGCCTCCGCGGCGACCGGCGTCCAGGTCGGCGTCATCGTCGCCGCCTCCCGCACGCGCCACCCGCTCGACGCGCGCACGCTCGCCCGGCTGGCCGCCCTGCACGCCGGGGACGGCCCGGGCGAGGTCATCGGCTTCGGCCTGAGCAACGACGAACGGCGTGGCACCACCTCCGACTGGGCCGCCGCGTTCCGGATCGCCCGCCGCGCAGGCCTGGTCGGGATGCCCCACGGCGGCGAGCTGCTCGGCCCGGACCACGTGGCCGACGTCCTCGCCCACCTCAAGCCCGCCCGCATCGGGCACGGCGTCCGCCTCGCCGAGGCCCCGGACCTGCTGAGGAGGGTCGCCGACGACGGCATCGCGCTGGAGATCTGCCCGTCCTCGAACGTCTCGCTCGGCGTGTACGAGACCCCCGAGGAGGTGCCGCTGCGGGCGCTCGTCGACTCCGGCGTGCAGATCGCGCTCGGCGCCGACGACCCCCTCCTGTTCCGCTCCCGCCTGCTCGACCAGTACGAGCAGGCCCGCCACGTCCACGGGATGTCCGACACCGAGATCGCCGCCCTCGCCACGAGCTCGATGCGCGCCTCGCGCGCATCCGCGGGCGACGTCGCCCGGTGGACGGCCGAGGTCGACGCCTGGCTGGCGGCCGCGTGACCCGCCAGGTGTGCCTGCGCCCGCGCTCGTGGCGCGACGGCTCGCACGCGGGGCGCGCGACGACGTCGATCGAGCGCCACGGGCCCGCGTTCGTGCGCGTCACCCGCGTGGGCGCGCCGGCCGCGAACGCCGACGAGCCGGATGCCGACCGCGCCGGCGACGACCGCGTGACGTTCGTGCTCGTGCACGGCGTCGGACTGTCCGGCACCTACCTCTTCCCGCTCGCCGACGACCTCTCGCGCCACGGCGAGGTCCTGCTCGTCGACCTGCCCGGGTTCGGCGACCTCCCGACGGCGGACATCCCGCCGGGCGTCGAGTCCCTCGCGGGTCTCGTGCACTCGGTCCTCGACCGAGCCGGCGTGAGCGACCCGGTTCTCGTCGGCCACTCGATGGGCGCCCAGATCGCGGTCGAGCTCCTCGCCTCGCGGCCGGAGACCTACCGCCGGGCCGTCCTGGTCGGTCCGCCCGTCAACGCGGCCGAGCGCCGCGCCGGGATCCAGCTGCTCCGCTACCTGCAGTCGGCCGTGCACGAGTCGCACGCGCTCGCGGAGATCGCCACCCGCACGTACCTCACCGCCCGCACCTCATGGGTCGCGCGGGTCCTGCCCACCCTCATCGACTATCCGATCGAGGACCGCATCCGGACCTGCGCGGGCGACGACGGCGTGCGCATCCTGCGCGGCGAGTTCGACCGCCTCGTGCCGGTCGAGTGGGCGGACCGGCTGGCCGAGCTCGCGGGCGCGCCGCCCTCGCACGCGGTCTCCGGGGCCGCCCACGGCGTCGTCGTCCGCTACCGGGACGACGTCGTCGCCGCGGCCGCCTCCCTGATGACCGCCGCGGAGCGGGCCGGCGGGCCGGCCGTGAAGCCCGGGTCGGCCTCGGACGGCGGGACCGACCTGTCGGAGTCCGCCGGCGTGGAGACCGCCTAGATCTCCACCCCGAGCAGGACCGGCTCGGGCACGAGCACGACGCCGTACGTCGCCTCGACCCCGTCCCGCACCGTCCGCGCCAGGGAGACGAGGTCGGCGGCGCTCGCGCCGCCCCGGTTCGTCAGGGCGAGGCTGTGCTTCGTCGAGATCGCGGCCGGTCCAGGCATGCGGTAGCCCGGCCCGAAGCCCGCGTGGGCGATGAGCCAGGCCGCGGACGACTTCACCCAGGTCCCCCCGGACCCGTCGGGGGCCGGTGCGTCGAACCGGGGGGCGTCGTCGGGCAGGCCCGCGGCCTGCGCCGGGGGGAGGACCGGGTTGGTGAAGAAGGAGCCGGCGGACCAGGTGTCGTGGTCGGCGTCGTCGAGCACCATGCCCTTGCCACGGCGCAGGTCGAGGACGGACTCGCGGACCTCGGCGGACTCCACGCGCGCGCCGATCTCGACGCCCAGGGTGCGGGCGAGCTCGGCGTACCGGACCGGGGCGGACATCGTGGTGGCGTCGGTCTGGAAGTGGACGTCGAGGACGACGTACCTGCCGGTCGGTCCCCAGGTGCGCCCGCCGCCGTCGGCCTCCTCCGTGTACGACCGCTTGAGGGTGGAGGTGCGGTAGCCGAGCCTCAGGTCGGCGAGCGCGAGGGTGCGGGGACGGTTCGTCGCCCGGTCCCACACGCGGACGTGGCTGAGGACGCCCGAGACCTCCTGGCCGTAGGCGCCGACGTTCTGCACGGGGGTGGCGCCGGTGGAGCCGGGGATGCCGGAGAGGGCCTCGAAGCCGGAGAAGCCCTCGGCGACCGCACGGACGACGACGTCGTCCCAGACCGCGCCGGCGGGTGCGCGGAACTGGGCGCCCCCGCAGCCCTCGCTGTTCTCGATGGCGATCTCGCGACGGGCGTCACGCACGACGATCCCGTCAAACCCGTCGTCGGAGGCGAGGATGTTGGACCCGCCGCCGAGGACGAGGACCTCGGTGCCGGCGGCGTCGGCCTCGCGGACGACATCCATGATCTCCTCGGCGGACGCGGCATCCACGAAGGTGCCGATCGGTCCGCCGACCCGCAGGGTCGTGAACCCGGCGAGCGTCGGGGCGGCCGCGGCGGCGTCGTCGGGGCGGGCGGTCATGAGGCGAGCGTGAGGTCGACGACGACCCGGGCCCGGGTGAGGACCGAGACGCCCTCGTGGGTGACGTCGACGTCCACGCGCACCGTGTCCCCGTCGACCGCGCCGGCCCTGGCGACGACCTCGATCTCGGTCCCGTCCCCCGCAGGCACCACGACCGGGCGCGAGAAGCGGGTCGACACGTCGCGCACGGCGGCCGGGGAACCGGCCCACTCCTCGACGACGGCAGCCGCGATGCCGAGCGTGGCCATGCCGTGGGCGATGACGCCGGGCAGGTCGACGGCGGCCGCGCGGACGTCGTCGTGGTGGATGGGGTTGAAGTCGCCGGACGCACCGGCATACCGCACGAGCGTGGTGCGGGTGATCGGCACCGTGCGTCGGATCAGCTCCTCACCGACCTCGGGGACGGCGCGGGCGGGGCGGGCGGGCTCGGTGGCGCTCATGCGTCCTCCCGGACGGCGAGGGTGGAGGTGACGGTGGTGACCGGGGCGTCGGTGCCCTCCTCGGCGATCTCCGCGCGGGTGGTCACGAGCGTGAGGCCGCCGCGGGCGAGGATGCGCTCGACGTGCACGGTGGTGCGCAGCCGGTCCCCCGCCACGATCGGGCGGTGGTGGGTGAGCCTCTCGTCCGCGTGGACCACGCGGGAGAAGTCGATGCCGGACTCCGGGGAGGCGACGTAGGCCTGCTCGGCCCGCTGCGCGAGGATCACGGCGAACGTGGGGGGCGCGACGACGTCGGGGAACCCGGTGGCCCTGGCCGCGTCGGGATCGGTGTGGACGGGGTTCGTGGCGCCGGTGGCCTCGGCCATCTCCGCGATCTTGGCGGCGGACACCACGTACGTCTCGGTCGGGGCATAGCTTCGCCCCGCGAGCGTCGGGTCGACGCCGGCGGGGCGAGCGGGTGAATCGGTCATTCGCCCAGGTTAGTGCGGGCGAACGGTGACTCGCGTCAGCGGGTCTCCCGGTGCGCGGTGTTCGCGTTGCACGTGGGGCAGAACTTCTTCAGCTCCAGGCGGTCCGGGGTGTTCCGCTTGTTCTTCTTGGTGATGTAGTTGCGGCCCTTGCACGTCTCGCAGGCGAGGGTGATCTTCGGGCGGATGTCCGCCGACTTCGTGGCCATGAGAATCCTCGTTCCATTGCTTGCGCCTGTGCCCACCGCCGCCGATCTGCGGCGCGGGCGCGGTAGCGGGAGGGGGGCTCGAACCCCCGACCTCACGATTATGAGTCGTGCGCTCTGACCAGCTGAGCTACCCCGCCTCGCGTCCACGGACGGCACGCACGAGAAGAGCACGCGAAATTCGTGAACCAGAGCCCCGAAGGGGAATCGAACCCTTGACCTTCTCCTTACCATGGAGACGCTCTGCCGACTGAGCTATCGGGGCAGCGCGGACGAGCCTACCCCGGTTTCCGGGGGCCGCGCGAACCAGATCGGTCCCCTGCGCGGTGAGTGTCCTCACAGGATAATCCGGCGTCCTGCCGCGGGGTCGCCGAATGTGTCCGGCGTCATGGACGAGGGTCATGAAGGGGCCACGCGGACGCCAGGACTCCGCGGTCGATCCCCCCTGCGCGCGGCCGTACGCAGGTCGTATGTTCGCCCCATGAGCGAGTACTTCGCGGGCGACCCCCGCACCAACCGCGAACGCATGCTGGCCGGCGACCTCTACATCGCCGACGGCCCCGAGAACGAGGCGCTCGCCCAGCGGGCCGTGCAGCTCGCGGACGCCTACCACCGGGCCGCGATCGCCGACCCGGCCGCCGCGCGGCCGCTGCTGGAGAAGCTGCTCGGCGGGCTCGGCGAGGAGGCCTTCGTCAAGCCGCCGCTGTTCGTCGACTACGGCGAGAACATCACGATCGGCGCGCGCACGTTCGTCAACTACAACCTCACCGCGCTCGACGTCGCGGCCATCACCATCGGCGCCGACTGCCAGATCGGGCCGAACGTCCAGCTGCTCACGCCGACGCACCCGCTCGCCCCGCAGCCCCGGCGCGACAAGCTCGAGGCGGCCTCCCCCATCGTCATCGAGGACAACGTGTGGCTCGGCGGCGGCGTCATCGTCTGCCCCGGCATGACGATCGGGAAGGACTCCGTGGTGGGCGCCGGGTCCGTCGTCACCCGGGACATCCCGGCGGGCGTCGTCGCGGTCGGCAACCCGGCGCGCGTGCTGCGCTCGATCGCCGACGACGAGGCCCAGGTCTGAGCCGTCGGCCGGCCCCGGCCGGGGCCGGCTGGACGGCCGGGCACACGGCCGCGCAACTGGAGAACGGACCTGTGGACGACCGTGGACGCACTCACGCCGCGCTGCTGACCTCGACTCATTGCTCCCCGCCGTCCGCTCTGCGGATTGGCGGGGCTTTTTCTTCTTCGGAGGTCGTCGTGTTGCTGCGGGCCGTCGTCGTCCTCGACCAGCCCGTGACTGGTTCGTACCGCCGAAGCACCCGATCGGGCCCGACGGAGAAACAAAAATCCGGGCCGCGACACTGATCGTGTCGCGACCCGGACCTGCGTGGCGAGTGCAGGATTCGAACCTGCGAAGCTTGCGCGGCTGATTTACAGTCAGCTCCCTTTGGCCGCTCGGGCAACTCGCCGGGAGCACCTTGTGGGTGCGGATGGCACGATATCAACATCCCTACCCAGGCCCATAACCGCTTCGGCATGGCCTGCGTCACCACCGCCCCGGTCGGGGCCCGAGCACACGGAGGTCCACATGGCCGACTCCTCGTTCGACATCGTCTCCAAGGTCGACCGGCAGGAGGTCGACAACGCCGTCAACCAGGCACGCAAGGAGATCTCGCAGCGCTACGACTTCCGCAACGTCGGCGCCGACCTCGAGCTCAAGGGCGACGTCGTCACCATGCGCGCGAACACCGCCGAGCGCACGCTGGCGGTCCTCGACGTCCTCGAGACGAAGCTCGTCCGCCGCGGCGTCTCCCTGAAGTCCCTCGACCTCGGTGAGAAGGAGCCGAAGCAGTCCGGCAAGGAGTTCGTGCTCGCCGGCCCGCTGAAGGAGGGGCTCAGCCAGGAGATCGCGAAGAAGATCACGAAGCTCCTGCGCGACGAGGCACCGAAGACGGTCAAGACCCAGATCACGGGCGACGAGATCCGGGTCAGCTCCAAGTCCCGCGACGACCTCCAGGCCGTCATCGCGCTGCTCAAGCGTCAGGACGACATCGACGCCGCCCTCCAGTTCGTCAACTACCGCTGATCGTCAACTACCGCTGAGCCGACCCCGCCAGGCAGCACGGAAGTCGGCCAGCAGGCAGGCAGGACCATGACCGCCTACGTCTACAACACCGCGTCGAGCCTCGACGGCTTCCTGGCCGACGAGGCGGACTCCCTGCACTGGCTGCTCAGCCAGCCCATCGACGAGGACGGCCCGGGCAGCATCGGCGCGTTCATGCCGAGCGTCGGGGTCCTCGTACTGGGCTCCACCACGTACGAGTGGGTGCTCGACGCCGAGGGCGGGGCCTGGCCCTACGACGTCCCGACCTTCGTCTTCACCCACCGCGACCTCCGGGCCGCCGGGGACGACGTCCGGATCGTCTCCGGCGACCCCGCAGACCATCGCGCCGCGATCGAGCGGGCCGCCGGGGCGAAGGACGTGTGGCTCATGGGCGGCGGCGACCTGGTCGGCCAGTTCGCCCGCGCGGGTATGCTCGACCGGGTGACCGTCGCGTTCGCGCCGGTCACGCTCGGGGCGGGCCGTCCGTTCCTCGGCGCCGCCCTCGACCTCGACCTCGTGAGCCTCGAGAGGAACCACGGGTTCGTCATGGCGACCTACGACGTCGTCGGGCCGCTCGCCCCACCGGCCGCGGGCGCGTAGGACGCGCCGCACCCGTCACGCCCACCGCCGGGCCGACACCCGCCCCGGGCCGACACCAGCGTGCCCACCACACGGCACGCGCGACTCGACGCCCCACACACCACGGACGACCGACGCCGCCCGGTCCCCTCTCATGGGACCGGGCGGCGTCGTCGTCGGGCGGGCGCTGGACGCCTACGCGTCCTCACCCTCCTTGTGGGCCTTGGACAGGTCCAGCAGGCGCGGCAGGAGGTCCGCCATCGTCACGACGCCGGAGCCCCCGCCCTCGAGCGTGACGAGCGCCAGGTGGTGGCGACCGATCCGCATGAGGTTCGTGGCGACCGCGAGCGGCGTGGTGCCGGCCATCCGCAGCAGCGGCCGCACGTACGGCGTGATGGGCGAGTCGTCGCTCGGCGCGGCCAGTGTGTCGCGCACGTGGACGACCCCCGTGTAGGCCCCGGGCGAGCCGACGAGCAGGCGCAGGTGACCCGACTCGCGGGCCCCCTGCTGCGCCTCCTTCGCGGTGGCGCCGGCCGGGATCGACGAGACGTCGCCGGGGACGGCCAGCTCGCCGATCGTGGCGGAGCGCAGGTCCAGCACGCGGTTCACGGACTCGCCGTACTCCGGGTCGAGCACGCCGGCGTCCGTGGAGTGCTGCACCAGCTCGCGCAGCGCCTCCGGGTCCTGCCCCTCGCTGACCTCGCTGACCGGCTCCACACCGCTCCTGCGGACGAACCAGTTCGCCAGGTGGTTGAGCGAGATGAGGATCGGGCGGAAGACCCACATGAAGCCGCGCATCGGGAGCGCGAGCATCATGGCGGACTTCTCGGGGTGCGCGATCGCCCACGACTTCGGCGCCATCTCCCCCACCACGAGGTGGAGGAACGTGACGAGCACGAGGGCGAGGATGAAGGCGACGACGTCGGCCGCGACGGTCGGCAGGCCGGTCGACTCGAACACGGGCGTCAGCGCGTGGTGCACCGCCGGCTTGGTGGTCGCACCGAGGGCGAGCGTGCACACCGTGATGCCGAGCTGGCTGGCCGCCAGCAGGATCGGCAGCTCGGTGGCGGACCTGAGCGCCGCGCGGGCGGAGCGGGAGGTCGGGGCGAGCTCCTCGATCCGATGCCTCTTCGAGGACACCAGGGAGAACTCGGTCGCGACGAAAAGGGCGCTGAGCACGATCAGCACGACCGTGAGGATGACGGTGGTCAGGGGGCTCATTCGGTCCTCCCCTCCCCGTCGTCCGTGCCGTGCTCGGCATCGAACTCACCCTCGGGCTCGAGGACGTCCAGGCGCAGCATGCTCGGCACCCACGTGTCGACCTCGACGACCTCCGCGTGCAGCAGGCGGGGCTTGGGGTCGACCTTGTGCGCGAACTCGCCCGGGTCGACCGGGATCTCCACCTCGACGACGTCGCCCACCTCCGGCAGGCCGTCGGCCTCGTCGATGATGAGGCCGGCGATCGTCTCGTAGTCGCCCTCGGGCAGCTCAAGGCCGAGCGTGCGCATGACCTCGTCCAGCGGGACGCCGCCGGGCACGAGCCAGACGTCGTCCTCCGGGGATGCCGGGTCGCGGCGCATCTCGAGGGGCTCGGGGTCGTGCTCGTCGGCGATCTCGCCGACGACCTCCTCCGCGAGGTCCTCGAGGGTGAGCACGCCGGTGAAGCCGCCGTACTCGTCGACGACGCACGCGATGCGGCCGCCGTCCCCGAGCTGCTCGAGCGCGGAGGTGAGCGACTCCAGGTGCGAGACGACGAGCGGCTCGCGCGTGATCTGCGCGATCGGGGCGTCGTCGGGCAGGTCGGTGGCGAGGATGTCGTTGAGGTCGACGAAGCCGAGCAGGTCCTCGCTGTCCTCCGCGAGCACGGGGTAGCGGGTGTGGCCGCCGGCCATCTCCTCGCGCACCTCCCCCACGGTGGCGTCGGCGCGCAGGATGTCGACCTTCGACCGCGGGATCATCGCGTGCTCCACGTCGCGGTCGTAGAAGTCGAGCACCCGGTCGAGCAGGGTGGACATCGCAGGCGAGAGCGTGGCCGCCTCGCGCGACTCGGCGACGATGCTTCGCAGGTCGTGCGCGGTCGCCGAGTGCTCGACGTCGTGCACGGGCTCGATGCGCAGCAGCCGCAGCAGGGTGTTGGAGGCGCGGTCGAAGATCCAGATCAGCCAACCGAACAGGCGCAGGTACCACGTGGTCGACGGCGCCAGGGCGTCCGCGACCGGGCCGGGGTTCGAGATGGCGAGGTTCTTCGGGTAGAGCTCGCCGAACAGCATCTGCACGAACGTGGAGACGATGAGGGCGACGGCGGCGCCGATGCCGACCGAGATGGCGGTCGACAGCCCCGTCACGCCGAGGATCTCGCCGAGCGCCCGGCCGACGAGCGGTTCGGCGACGTAGCCCACGAGCAGTCCCGTGACGGTGATGCCGAGCTGGGCGCCCGACAGCATGAACGACGTGCGCTGCGTGATGGCGAGGGACTGGGCCGCGGCGCGGTCGCCCGCGCGGGCACGGGCCGCGAGACGCGACCGGTTCACCGAGATGTACGCGAACTCCTGCGCAACGAAGTACGCGGTCGCGGCGGTGATGAGAACGATGACAAGCAGTCCGACGGCGATGGATAACGCCGGGTTCACTCCGCACTCCGTTCAATGAATCGAGACGGGCGTGCGGCGTTGGTACTTCGACCGGGCATCGGGGTCCTCAGATTGATGGCGATGGACACACGCAGATTACAACCACACCGGCCCCCGTGGGGTGCGCGATCCGCCTCATTCCCCGACGACGGACACGGGGTGTGTCCTCCCCGTTCCCGCGGGCGGGTGGTCGCCCGCCCGCCCCCTAACCTGGGCGGCATGCCCATCCGCCCCGACGACTACGACGCCGCCCCCGACCCCCGCGCCAGCTGGGCGGGCGCCGGGTCCGAGCCCGTCACGCACGACTGGCTGGCCGCCGTCACCGGTGGCGAGACCGGCGGGAGTACTGGCGTCGGCGGGAGTACTGGCGCCGCCGGGAGCGCTGGGGGTACTGGCGTCGGCAGGAGCGCCGGGAGTGCTGGCGCCGTCGGGAGCGCCGGGGCCGCCGGCGCCGACTCCTCCCCGGAAATCTCGTACGTCGACGGATCCACGCGTGAGGTCCGCACGCCGCCGGGAACCACGCCGGCGAGCGCCTCGCCGGTGAGCTCGCCGGCGGCGGGATCGACCGCGACCGGCGGCGCCACGGGCGGCGACCTGTGGGGCGCGTCGACCGCGCGGGCGCGGATCGGCGCGGGCATGCACCTCGCGGTGCGGATCGGCCGATGGCTCACGCTCGCGCTCGTGGTGAGCTTCGTCGTCGGGGTGGTGTTCTTCATGTGGATCACCGACCACGACCGCGAGCTGCCGCTGGACGGCACTCCCACCACGATGACCGTGGCCCAGGGGCGGGACGTCTGGGTATGGGCGCCCGAGGAGACGCCGGCCGTGCGGTGCACGGCGCAGAACGCGGACGGCCTCGCGCTGCGGGACCGGCCGATCCTGCGCAGCCTGACCAGCGACGACCACTCGGCCATGTGGGCGGTCTCCGGCGGGGGCGACGGCACCGTCGAGATCGCGTGCGAGCCCGACCCCGGCGGGCAGCTGGCCGCGCCGGAGGCCACGGACACGGTGCGCCTCTCCGAGTCACCCTCCTCGGTGGAGATGTCCGCCTACACCTGGTTCGCGGGCATCGCCGTCCGGTTCGTCCCGTGGGTCGCCGGCGCCACCGCCGTCCTGTGGCTCGTGTGGGGCGTCCTCCGCCTCACGAAGGTGCTCCCACCCCGGGTGCGCAGGCGCGAGCGGCGGAACCGGCGCGCGGGCAGTGAGCGCAAGCCCTGGATCGACGCCACCGGCTTCGTGCACTGACCGCTTCGCGCACTGATCGCCGCGTGCCCGCCGGGGCGCGCGACCGGGCGCCCGGTCAGGCCTCGGGGATGAGGAACTCGAAACGCTCGGGAGCGACGACGTCGGGGTCGGGCCCCGAGCGCACGCCCGTGTCGAGGGCATCGATCCGCGCCAGCTCGTGCTCGGAGAGCGCGAAGTCGAAGATGTCGAGGTTCTGCGCGATACGGGCCGGGTTGACCGACTTCGGGATAGCCGACCGTCCCTGCTGGTAGTGCCAGCGGAGCATGACCTGCGCGGGAGACTTGCCGTGCACGCCGGCGATCTTCCCGATCGTCGGGTCGTCCATCACGCTGCGGCGCTCGTCGCCCCATCCCGGGTAGAACGTGATGCCGCCGATCGGCGACCAGGCCTGGGTGAGGATGCCGAGCCGCGCGTGGGCCTCCTGCAGCTCCGCCTGGGCGAAGTACGGGTGGAGCTCGACCTGGTTGACGGCCGGCACCACGGTGGCCGACCCCATGAGCCGCTCGAGGTGGGCGGGAGTGAAGTTGCTGACGCCGATCGCGCGGACCCTGCCGTCGGCGAGGAGCGTCTGAAGCGCCCGGTACGACTCCAGCGTGGACTCGAAGCGCTCCGCCGCCGGCTGGTGGAGGATCAGCAGGTCGAGCCGGTCGACCCCGAGCTTGGCCGCCGCCTTGTCGAAGGCGTGCAGCGTCCGGTCGTACCCGTAGTCGCTGACCCAGACCTTCGTCTCGAGGAACACGTCCTCGCGAGGCACGCCGGAGCGGCGCAGCCCCTCCCCGACCTCACGCTCGTTACCGTACGCGGCGGCCGTGTCGATGTGTCGACAGCCCGCGCGCAGTGCGCTCTCGACGGCCGCCACGGTCTCGTCCGGCGGGCTCTGGAAGACGCCCAGGCCGATCGCGGGCAGCCGGACGCCGTTGTTGAGGATCCACTCGTTCATGCCGTCGACGCTAGGCGGACGAGCCGGGCCGAACCAGGTACCGGCACTACCCCTGTCGGTCCGCCCGCGGGCCGGCCCACGGGCCGGCCGGGAGGTACGGACCGGCCGGTGCGGGACCGGCGGGTGTGGGACGGCCGGCACGGGAAAGCCGGTGCGGGACCGGCCGCAGTCACGGGCCGGACGGTACGAACCGGACGGCGCGAACCGGACGGGGCGGGCCGGACGGGGCGGACGGGGCGGCGGTCAGTGCAGCGCGCCGGGCTCCTGGCCGGTCGAGATCGCGGTCATCGCCTCGCGGGAGACCACCTTCACGCGCTCGCGGGGGAACTCGTCCTTCGCGCCGAGGTCGCGCTCGAACGCGTCCAGCGTCTCCCAGCCCTCCCAGTTCGTCCACGGCACGCCGGCCGCGGTCAGCTCGGCGGTCAGCGCCTCGCGCCCGCCCGGCTCCTCGCCCTGGCCGAGCAGCCCCGCCTCGACGTCCGCGAGGACGTGCGAGATCGTCTGCTGCGCGTCGGACTTGGTCGAGCCGATGAGGCCGACCGGGCCGCGCTTGATCCAACCGGTCGCAAACAGGCCGGGCAGGTACTCGCCGTCGTCGCCGAGGATGCGCCCCTCGGTGTTCGGGATGACGCCGCCGGTGAAGTCGAACGGCAGGCCGTCGACCGGCGCGGAGTAGTAGCCGACCGCGCGGTAGACCGCCTGCACGGGAGTGTCCACGTACTCGCCGGTCCCCCGCACGGTGCCGTCGCCCTGGAGCTCGGTGCGCTCGGTGCGGATCGCCTGCACGCCGTCCTCCTGCGTGCCGAGGATCTCGGCGGGGCTGTGGAAGAGGTGGAGGTGGATGCGACGTGACGCGGTGAGCTCCTCGGGGTCGCGCATCGCCAGGTCGGTGAGCGTGCCGACGACCTGCTTGACCTGGTTCGAGGACCGGATGGCCTCCTCGGAACCCTCGTCGAACTGGAAGTCGTCCTCGTAGACGACGAGGTCGACGTCGGGCACCTTCGCGAGCTCGCGCAGCTCGAGCGGCGTGAACTTCACCTGAGCCGGGCCGCGGCGGCCAAAGATGTGCACGTCCGTGACCGGTGAGCCCTCCAGGCCGGCAACGACGTTGGCCGGGACCTCGGTCGACAGCAGGTCCTTGGGGTGCTTCGCCAGGATGCGCGCGACGTCGAGGGCCACGTTCCCCACGCCGAGCACCGCGATCTCGCGGGCCTTCAGCGGCCACGTGCGCGGCACGTCCGGGTGCCCGTCGTACCAGGACACGAAGTCGGCGGCGCCGTGGACGCCCGGCAGGTCGACGCCCGGGATCGGCAGCGGGATGTCGGCGTCCGCGCCGGTCGACATGATGACGACGTCGTACAGCTCGGTGAGCCGCTCGACGCTCACGTCCTCGCCGACGTGCACGTTGCCGAGCAGGCGGACGTCCCCGCGGGCCAGCACCTTCTCCAGCGCGCGGATGATGCCCTTGATGCGCGGGTGGTCGGGGGCGACGCCGTACCGGACCAGTCCGAAGGGTGCGGGCAGGCGTTCGAGGAGGTCGATCCGCACGTCCAGTCCGGAGCCGGCGAGGATGTCGGCGGCGTACGTCCCGGCGGGTCCGGCGCCTACGAGGGCGACATGCAGGGGTCGCGAGATGCTCACTGCGGCCTTTCGTCGAACGGTGGGTAAGGGCCACCTAAGAGTCTATGGTGACCGCCGCGCCCCGGCAGGCCCGATTTCGTGACGTCAGCCGCGTCGTCGGGGGGTCTTGGCGAGAAGTCCCGCCCCGCCCACGACGACGAACGCGCCGAACACCCACCACGCCGCCGTGCCGCGGACGGCCTCGAGCGGGTCGGCCGGGCGTTCGGGGACGGGCACGAACGTGGCGGCCTCCTCCGTGGGCGCCTCGTGCACGGGGCTCGGCGGGCCCGGGGCGGACCCGTCGTCGACGAAGACGAGCGCGTCGTAGGGCGCCACGTTGCCCCAGCCGAGCAGGTCGGTCCGCTCCTCGGGGACCTGGCGGACGGCCGTCACGAGCAGGCGGTAGCGCCACTGGGCGGGCGTCTCGTCCGGGTAGCGGGCGGCCACGAGCGCCGCGGCCGCCGCCACGTAGCCGGTCGACCAGCTGGAGGACGCGCCGCCCTCCTGGTAGCACTCCCCCTCGTTCAGGAACACGGACCACGCGACGTCGCCGGGCGCCGCGATGTCCACGTGCTCGCCGGGGATCGACGCGTCCACGGCGAGCCCGTCGAGGTCGGACGCCGTGACGGCGAGGACCTCGGGGTAGGCCGCCGGGTAGCGGGGCAGGTCCGGGTCCTCCTCGGTGGTCGTCGCGTTGCCGGCGCTCGCGACGACCAGCGCCCCCTGCGCCGTGGCGTGCTCGACGGCCTCGCGCAGCTCGGGGGCGTCCTCGGTCGACGACATGGACATCGAGATGATCTGGGCGCCGTTGTCGGCCGCCCACCGGATGCCCTCGGCCATGCGCGCGACGCTCGGCCCGTACCCCTCCTCCGCGAGCTCCCCCTCGCGCACCGCGAAGATGCGCACGGGCAGGATCCGCGACTCCGGAGCGATGCCCTCGATCATCGACCCGTCGGCCTGGCGGGCGGCGATGAGCCCGGCGATCGTCGTGCCGTGGGAGTCGACGTCGGTGCGGCCGTCGTTGCTCGACAGCGCCGGCCCCTCCGTGACGGTCTCCGAGCCGGGGATCGTGCCCATCGGGTCGAAGCCCGGCAGCACGACGTCGTCACCAAGGTGCGGCTCCGACGGCACCACGCCCGAGTCCACGACCGCGACCGTCACCCCCTCGCCGCGCGAGAGCTCCCACGCCTGCTCGATGCCGAGCTGGTCGAAGATCGGCGAGACCGTGGTCGGGATGTCCTCGGGCGTGCACCCGTCGGGCAGCTCGGCGCGCGGCGCGTCCACCCCGACGACGGCGCCCACCACCGCGGGCGCGTCCGCCACGGACCCGTGGGAACCGGCGATGGCCGCCGGTGCGGCGGCCGCGACCGCGAGGAGGGCGAGACCGAAGCGCGCGGACGGGCGGGACAGTCCTCGCGGCCTGGCGGCCGCGCCGGGGTGACGCGCGTCGTCGGGCTGCCGGGCGGACGTACCCGCCTGCCGGGCGGACGTTCGGGACTGGCGTGCGTCGTCGTCGGGCGCGGGGTGCCCCGAACCTGGGTCCTGGAACGGGGAGCCGGTCGCGCCGGTCACGGCGCGGCGCTCTCGGACTCGCCGCTGGGCGACTCGTCGCTCGGCGACTCGCCGTCCTGGGTGCTCGTGGGCGCCGGGAGCTCGAGCGGCTGGAGCGGCGGGCCCTGCGGGATGAGCCGGAGCCAGGCCGCCGGCACCAGGCCGCGGTCCTCGAGCGTGTAGCCGAGCATCTGCAGGGTGGTGCCGCGCTCGCCGAGCAGCGGGTAGGCGCGGCCGGTCTCGTCGATGAAGAAGTCCGCGGTGAGCATGCCGCCGCCGGAGCCGGAGACGAGGGCGCCCGAGCCGCCGGAGACCGCGACCGTGTCGCTCGTGACCGACGGGACGTCGTCGCTGACGGCGAGGCCGGTGAGGTCGGACATGGAGGTGGCCGACAGCAGCGCGCAGGCGTGCTGGTCCTCGACCTCGGTGATCTCGCCGGCGATCTCCTCGGGCCAGGTCGACGGGGTGGCCGCGTCGCCGGTGGCGCGCTGGCCGAGGTCCGCGGCGGTGACCTCGACGGCCTCGCCGAGGTGGGCGCCGTCGCCGAGCTCCCACATCGCGAGGCCGACCGGGCTGAGGGGGTGCAGGTCGCCGTCGGTCCCGACGATGTACGCGTCGCCGGCGGCCGCGCCGGACTCGATGACGACCGCCTGGCCGGCGACGACCTCGGGGTGACCGTCGACCGGGGTCTCGAGCTCCGTCCCGGCGCCCGAGGTGGCGAGCGGTCCGAGCGGGTCGCCCGGCCGGAACAGGGCGATCCAGTCCGCGCTCGCGACGGGGACGTCGGCGGACGGCAGACCGAGCGCGCGGAGCACCGCGTTCTCCTGGTCGGCGGCGACCTCGTGCGAGGTCGTGCCGGCCACGACGTAGACCTGGTCCTGGACGCGGACGACGGACACCTGGTCCTCGGCGGACTCGCCGGCCGGGCCGCCGATGGACGTCCACGTCGCCCCCGACGGCGCCACGCAGGACAGCCACGCGTCGTTCTGGAGGTCCTCAGGATCGGGCAGGGAGTCGGGCGCGTCCGGGATGCCGACCGTGCGGCCGCGGTCGACCCCGGCGACGTCGGACTGGGACAGCGTGCGCACGGTCATGTCACCGGCGCCGAGCAGCAGGCGCGCGGAGGCCGTGTTGAGGACCGGGTACATGACGCCCTCGGACGTGATGTAGCGCGAGCCGTCCTCCTCGATGACGACGAGCGAGCCGTCGTCCCAGCCGTCAGGGACCCCCGGGGACAGCCAGCGGGAGACGTAGCTGCCGGCAAGGACGAGGGCCACGAGCACGAGCCCGCCGACGACGCCGCGCCACGGCTTGCCCGGCTCCAGCTCGCGGCCACCGGGCGCTCCGGAGACGAACGAGGTGACCAGGCGGCGCCGGTTGAACTTCTGGGCGTCGAGGATCTCCTTGTTGCTGGGCACGTCTCACACCACTCCGACGGCGAAGGCGGCCAGGGGCAGCACGGCGAGGACGCAGAGGACCTCGATCGTGTCGCCGACGCGCTGCAGCGCCGGGCGCGGGCCGGGCGAGACGAGGGCCATGCCGACGATCCCGACCGTGAGAGCGGCGACCGCGATGGCCGTCCACAGCCACCACTGGGGGTGGGCGACCATGACGGACAGTCCCGCGAGCGCCCCGCCCGCGATGCCGGTGCCGGTCATGACGAGGACGTCGCGGCGTGAGTAGACCTCGCGGACCCCGAGCATCATGGCGACGCAGACGACGAGCACGAGGAGCGTGCCAGGCAGCCCGCTCGCGACCGCGAACGGGGTGCCGAGAAGGATGATGACGGCGCCGGAGATGCGCAGCGCCATGAGCGTGCGGGAGCCACGGAGGAACTCGTTGCGGACCCGGGCGGCCTTGATCTCCTGCCGCTCGGCCTCGAGCTCCTCCTGGGTCCGCGGGATGGTCACGCGAATGCCGGTCATCGACAGGGCGATCCAGGGCGCGGACGTGAGCACGACGCCGGCGATCGCCACGAGCGTCGCGGCCACCTGGGCGACCGTGATGTCCGTGTAGGTGGGCAGCCCCCCGATGAGGAGGGCCGCGGCACCGACGAGGATCGGCACGCCCGCGTACTCCCGGGCCTCGCCGAGGAACGGCAGGGCGAGGGCGCCGGCGAGCAGGACCCCGACGCCGCCGTACGCGAGGGGTTCGCCGACCCACGGTCCGATGCCGAGGGCGAGCCCGCTCGTGAACGCGAGCACGCAGGCCGCCGCGAGCATCGTCAGGCTCGCCGCCGGCTTCTTGAGCGCGGCCAGGACGCTCGTCACGCCGAGGGCGAGGGCGGCGGCCGCCCCCGCGACGATCGGCACGAGCAGGGAGGAGTCGTCCGCACTGAGGAGGACGGCGCTGCCGGTGACCACGAGGACGAGCGTGGCGGCGAGCGTCATGCGGGAGGAGTCCGACGGCGTCCAGGCGCGGTGCTGGCTCTCGACCGCGTCGGCGACGGCCTCGACGAGGTCGTCGTAGACGCGGTTGTCGCTGCCGACGTCCTTCGCGACGAGCGAGAGAAGGGCGCCGTCCTCGATGCCCTGGGCGGTGAGCGACCGGTCCGCGCTGAGCGCGGTGCCGTCGGCCCGACTGAGCCGGTAGCCGGCCACCGCGTGCCGCACCTCGAGCATGCCGAGGCGTCGGGCCAGGCCCGGGACGATCTCGGCGACGGGCACGGAGCCGGGGAGCGCGAGGTCGGTGCGGTCGTCCCCCTCGACCAGGGTGACGCGGACGACGGTGCCGACGGTCCTCCGGCTGACGGCCTGACTCACGCGGTGCCCTTCCTCGTCGGGGTCTGGTCGGTGTCGACCCGAGCCGACCGGACGCCTCTGGCCCCGACCGCTCAGAACAGGGTCGAGGATATCCGTCCGCGTCGGCCGCGGTACCACCCGCCATCGGCCGCGTCCGCGCGGACGCCCGAGTCCGACGTCGGGCCGCGACTTCCCGGGGTGCCGGACGCGCGATGTTTACCCATTGTTTCCGGGGCGGACGAACGGCGGCGAGGTCGCACGGCGAGAATCACATCGCGGCTCCCGATCACAGGGGACGCCCGGGGGTACTTGTCCCCATGACCGCCCGATGAGTTCGGACGGGACCCGACCGTAGCGTGGTCGTTGTCGCCGGAGCTCGCCGCTCACGGCGGTTGTACGGCCCCGCAAGGGGGGCACGGGTCCTCAACATCGGATCCGCCACGAACACGCACGAGGAGGACCTTATGAACAGGGTAGAGGCAGGCGACGGCGCCCTAGAGAACGCCGCTCAGATGGTCGACACCTGCAAGGAGGACGTCGACGGCGAGTTCCGTCGACTGACCGGCCAGCTCGGCAACATCGGCGCCCAGTGGACCGGCGCCGCCCGCGTCGCGTTCGACCGCGCGATGCAGCGTTGGGACGAGGAGGCCCGCCACACCAACGGCGTGCTCACCACGCTCGCCCTGAACCTGCGCGGCACGCAGCAGCAGTTCACCGCCCAGGACGACGAGGGCACCGTCGACTTCGGCCAGATCCTCGGCTGAGCCCGAGTCCGAGACTTCAGAGAGCGAGAAACAGATGAACGACATTCGCGTCACGCACGCCGCCCTCGACGCCGGCGCGCAGGACATCAGCTCCGCCGGTGCTCGCATCCGCGGCCTCCTCGACGACCTGCACTCGAACACCGCAGACCTTCGTCAGCGCTTCGACGGTGAGGCCCGCGCCGCCTGGGACGAGGCCAAGCGTCACTGGGACCTCAACATGGAGGACGTCGACTCGATCCTCGCGCTGATCGAGTCCCTGGTCCTGCGCACCCGCGGCAACTTCGCGGACGCCGACCGTATCTCCGCCGGCAACTTCGGCGGCAACGTCTGATCGACGCGCGCGCCACGGTTGCGCCAGGGCCCGGACGGGTCCTGGCGTTTCCGTGGCTCTCGCGGGTTCACGACACGCATGCGAGAGTTGACGAAGTCCGACCGAGGTAGGAAATAGGGGAGATCGACAATGGTCGAGGTATCACCGGAAGTGGTGCGCAACCGCATCGCGACCCTCTACGCAGTGGTCGAGGACCTGCAGACGGCCAAGGACCGGATGGACGACGCCCGGCGCGCCCAGCTCGGCAGCTGGTCGCAGCTGCCGACCGTCCACCGGGCCCAGGATCCCGTGTACAGCACGCTGCTCGACCTCACCTCCCGGCTCACGGACCTCGTGGAGATGGCCGAGGGCATGAGCGAGAACCTCGCGCTCGCGCTCGAGAACCTCTCCGAGGCCGACTCCGCCTCCCAGGACGATCTCGACACGATCGACGAGATCCTCGAGGGGATCCAACAGCATTCCGGCGGCCCGGCCGGCTTCGGTCCGCGACCGATGATCGTGTGATCCCCCGTCCGATCCCCGTGCCCACCTTCTCCAGTCCATCCCCCGGAGGCCCACCGCAATGGTGAACATGAATCCCGAGACGCTGACAGAGAACCTGTCGCGGATCGCCTCCCTCGAGGCGAGCAGCCTGACGACGGCGGCCGACTACCTCTCCCAGTGCGCCGACTCCCTCGACGAGATCGCGGCGACCATCCATGCGAAGTCCGGGGAGATCGGCATCTCCGGCGACGCGGGCGACGCCGCGGCGGCGGACTTCCAGAACCTCCGGGCCTGGGCCGAGCACCGCGCGGCCGAGACCTCCGAGGTCGCCTCCGTCATCTCGAGCGCCGGCGGCAGCGCGACGACCGCGAACACCAACTACGAGACGGAGATGAGCTCCTTCGAGGCCTTCGCACGGCTCGCCGGTGGTAACCACGAAGAGTTCGAGGTGGTCATCGAGCAGAAGCGCGAGGAGTACAACCGCAACGCTGCCGAGATCATCGAGGCGGCGGACCTCGGGATGACCGATGCGCTCGACGCCCTCCCCACGATCGAGCCCTCGGACGGCACGCCGAGCAAGTCCCGCAACACGTGGGACTCGCCCTCCAACGGGGTCACCGACCCCACTGGTGGCGGTGGCGGCAACGGCGGTGGGAACGGCGGCGGAGGAGGTGGCGGTGGCGGCACCGGCACGCCTCCCCCGGTCTCCCCTCCGCCCCAGCAG
>FUHX01000083.1 GCA_900163555.1 Actinomycetales bacterium JB111
CGCATCCCATACCCGCGCAGGCGGACCCCACGCCCTCGCAGGCGCATCCCATACCCGCGCAGGCGGACCCCACGCCCTCGCAGGCGCCTCCCATACCCGCGCAGGCGGACCCCACGCCCTCGCAGGCGCATCCCATACCCGCGCAGGCGGACCCCACGCCCTCGCAGTCGCATCCCATACCCGCGCAGGCGGACCCCACGCCCTCGCAGTCGCATCCCATACCCGCGCAGGCGTCCCCCGCGCCCTCGCGGGCGCACGCCGCGCCCTCGCGGGCGCGGCTCGGCAAGAGCCCCCGCACGAACCCCCGCACGCGCTGGCGCGACCTGTCCGACCGCGGCGCGATCGGCTGGCTCCTCGCCCTCTCGTCCCTCCTCATGTTCGCCACCGTCTCGGCGGAGCCGATCATCACGGTGCACATCGAGCGGCTGGGGGTGGACGGCTCGCTCGCGTTGACAGCCGCGCTCGTCTTTTCACTGACGGCGCTCGGCACGATGCTGTCGGGCCCGTGGCTCGGGCGGCTGGCGGACCGCGTCGGCCACCTGCGGGTCCTCTCGATCTCGCTCGCCTGCGCCACCGTCCTGCTCGCGGCGCAGGCCGTCGCGCCGAACCTCGCAACCTTCGCGGTGCTGCGCTTCGTCACGGGCCTCGCCCTCGGCGGCATCACGCCGACCGTCGTCGCGACCATCCGGCGCCTCGTGCCGGACGACTCGGTCGGGCTCGTCCTCGGCGCCAACGTGTCGGCCCAGTTCGCCGGTCAGGTGACGGGTCCCGTCGTGGCGGGCGCCCTCGGCGGGCTGCTCGGCACCTCGTCCGTGTTCGTGATGACGGCGGTCGTCACGGTCCTCGGCCTGGGGGTGACGGCGCTGGTGCGGCGGCGGCTGCCGGAGCCTCCGCCACCACTCGCTCCGGGCCGCTGATCACTCTCGGCCGCTGATCACTCCCGGCCCCTGATCGCCCCCGGCCGCTGATCACCCCCCGGCCGCTGATCACTCCCAACCGCTGAGGACGATCTTCCCCACGGTCCGCCCGGTCTCGATGAGGCGGTGCGCCTCGCGGAGGGTGGCGGCCGAGATCGGGGCGAGCTCCGTCGTCGTGGTGCTGCGGATGCGGCCGTCGTCGACGAGCCCGGCCACCCGCCCGAGCAGCTCGTGCTGGGCGATCATGTCCGCCGGCTCGAAGATCGGCCGGCTGAACATGAACTCCCAGTGCCAGCTGATGGACTTCGCGCGCAGCGGCTGGAAGTCGCCCGGCCCGCCATCGATACCGACGATCTGGCCGAACGGGCGCAGCAGCCTCGCGTAGGTCTCGGCCTGGCCGTCGGAGTGCGCGGTGAACACGTCGTCGACGCCGTCGGGCGCGATCGCGAGGACCTGCTCGGCGAGGTCGCCGCGGTGGTCGACCACGTGCTCGGCGCCGAGCGAGCGGACGTACCGCGTGCGCTCGTCGTCGGAGGCCGTGCCGATCACGGTCACGCCCGGCAGGAGCGCCTCGGCGATCTGCAGGAGGACGGCGCCCACCCCACCCGTCGCACCGACCACGAGCAGCGTGCCGGTCGACCCGGTCGTGAGGGCCAGCTTGTCGAACAGGGCCTCCCAGGCCGTGATCGCGGTGAGCGGCAGGGCGGCCGCCTGCGCGTCGGTGAGCGACGTCGGCGCCATCGCGACGATGCGCTCGTCGACGGCCTGGAGCCTCTGGTTCGACCCGGGCCGGCGGATGCTGCCCGCGTAGTAGACGCGGTCGCCCGGGGCGAAAAGGGTGGCCTCGTCGCCGACCGCACGGACGGTCCCGACGGCGTCGAAGCCGAGCACCCGGAACTCGCCCGGGTCCGTGCGCACCCGCTCCTTGGCGTCGACCGGGTTCACCGACACGGCAGACACCTCGACCAGGAGGTCGCGCGGCCGGAGCACCGGCACCTCGACGTCGCGCTCGACGAAGACCCGGGGGTCCGTGACCGGGAGGTTCGCGGTGATGCCGACTGCGCGCGTGCTGGTCATGCGCCCATGCTCGCACCCGCCGCGCGGGCCGTCACGACGAGGGCGTCGTGTCCCAGCTCGCGGGCACCGGGGCGCCCGCCGCGTACTCGTCCATCGGCACCTCACCGCGGCGCCAGGCGGCCAGCACCTCGTCCGTCACCCGCCAGGCCTCCTCGGCCGTGTCGCCGCGGACGGACAGCAGGATGTCGCCGTCGAGGATGGCGGCGAGGACCTCGCCGTAGGCGTCGAGCTCGGACTTGCGCAGCCCCGTGCGCAGGACGCTCTGCTCGAGCATGAGCGGGTCGGACGCGGCGTTCGTCGTCAGGTGCAGCTCCATCGTGTCCGGGCTCAGGCCGATGACGAGGGAGTCCTTGGGGTCCGGCCCGGTCAGGCCGTCCGGCAGGTGTCGCACGTCGCGGAACGTCACGACGATCTCCTTGCGCCGCTGGCCGAGCGCCTTGCCGGAGCGCAGGGTGAACGGCACGCCCGACCACCGCTGGTTGCGCACCTCCACCGTCACCTGGGCGAGTGTCTCGGTCATCCGCGCAGGCTCCACGCCCTCCTCGGAGACGTAGTCCGGGATCTCGACGCCGCCGACGTTCCCGGCCGTGTACCGCGCCCGCCTCGACGACGTCGACGGGTCGTCGCCCCAGAGCTTGACGGCACGCAGCACCGCCGCCGTCTTGTCCCTCAGCTCGAGGCCGGTGACCTCGGCGGGCGCCTCCATGGCGACGAAGCTGAGGACCTGCATGAGGTGGGACTGGATCATGTCGACGAAGGCACCGGCCTTGTCGTAGTACGCGGCGCGCTGCTCGAGCGCCAGGTCCTCGTCGTAGAAGATCTCCACGCTCTCGATGTGCTCGGCCGACCACACGTTGAAGAAGAGGCGGTTCGCGAAGCGGATCGCGAGGAGGTCGAGCACGGAGGACTTGCCGAGGAAGTGGTCGACCCGGTGCACGCGCACCTCGGGGACCAGGCCCGCGAGCACCGCGTTGAGCTCCGCCGCGCTCGCCTGGTCGTGCCCGAAGGGCTTCTCCATCGCCAGGTGGACATGCTCCGGGACCGGGAAGTTGAGCATCGCGCGGCACGAGGCCTCGGTGACGGCCGGCGGCAGCGCGAAGTACATGATGATGCGGCCGCAGTCGCCGATCGTGTCGATCATGCGCTCGATGTCGTCGCCGTTGGTGACGTCGAGCTGGAAGTACGCCGAGCTCGCCTTCTGCCGTTCGACGACCTCGGGTCCGGCGCCGCCCGCGGCGAGCGCCGCGCCCACGCGGTCGGCGAACTCCTCGCCCGTCATGGCCACCCGGTCGGCGCCCACGACGCGCACCGGACGGTCGGGCTCGCGCTTGAACAGCGAGCCCAGGCCGGGCAGCAGAAGGCGGTTCGTGAGGTCGCCGGAAGCGCCGAGAATGAGCAGGGTCGTGTCGGTCATGAGCCAGTCCCTCGTCGTGGTCGAGTGCCGCGTTGCCACCCTAGTGCGCGGGGCCCCTCCCCGGACGCGCCGGGGACCGACGTGCGGGCCAACGCGTGGCCCGATGTGCGGGCCGACGCCTGGCCCGATGTGCGGGCCGACGCCTGGCCCGACGCGTGGCCCGATGTGCGGGCCGACGTGGGGGCCGCCACTGCGCCGATCCGGCTTGAAGGTTAGGCTCGCCTCACCAGCCCGTCGTCGGCCGACGACGACGCACCCCCGACCGAGAGGCCTCCCGATCTCCATGGCAGAGCCGACCGCCCGCCCGAAGCGTCTCCAGCGTCCGCAGATCGTGCTCGAGGTGGTGAACCGGATCCAGCTCAGCCCGCACCTCGTGCGCATCGTGGCGGGTGGGCCCGGGATCTCGGCCGTCGAGGACAACGGCAAGACCGACGCCTACACGAAGATGCTGTTCGCGAAGCCCGAGGCCGGTCTCACCCCGCCGTACGACATGGAGCGCCTGCGCGAGGAGCTCCCGCTCGACCTGCTGCCGTCCCGGCGGACCTACACGATCCGTCGGTTCGACCTCGCCCGCGGTGAGGTCTGGATCGACTTCGTCGTCCACGGCGAGGCCGGCGTGGCCGGTCCGTGGGCCGACCACGCGAAGCCGGGCGACGTCGTCGTGCTCGGCGGCATCGGCGGGGGCTACGCCCCCGACCCGGTGGCCGACTGGTACCTGTTCGCGGGTGACGACTCCGCCGTCCCCGCGATCTTCTCTGCGCTGGAGGCCCTGCCGAAGGACGCGGTCGGCACGGCGCTGATCGAGGTCGACTCCGAGGCCGACCACCTCCCGGTGGACGCCCCCGAGGGCGTCGAGGTGCGCTGGCTGCACCGCGACGGCGCCGAGGCCGGTACCACCACGCTGCTCGAGGACGCCGTGCGCGAGGTCGAGTGGCGACCGGGCCGGGTGGACGTCTTCGCCCACGGCGAGCGCGGCGCCATGAAGGCCCTGCGCCCCTACTTCACGCGTGAGCGGGAGCTCGAGCGTGAGCAGCTCTCGCTCTCCGCCTACTGGGCGCACGGGCGCGAGGAGGACAAGTTCCAGGCCGAGAAGCGGGAGCCGATCGGCACGATCTGACCGGCTCCGGCCGGTTCGCACGGCCCGGCCACGGCCTCGTCGATGCCCGGCCACGGCCTCGTCGATGCCCGGCCACGGTCTCGTCGATACCAGGCCGTGGCCTCGCGAGGCCACGCCAGAGCCCGGTCGCGGCCGCCGCGGCCCGGGCCGGTCGGCCGACGAGCCGTTCCACGATCGGCGGCACCCGCCGGATCGTGGAAGGCTGTGGGCATGAACGGACGCAGCACGCTCGCAACGGCGGTGATCGTCGTCGTTGTCGCCGTCGTCGCCTGGTGGATCCTCAGCATCGTCTTCAGCGCGCTGTGGTTCCTGCTCAAGCTCGCGATCGTGGTGGTCGTCGTGGCGATCGTGATCGGCGCGATCCGCGGCGCGTCGAACAACCGCCGCGAGTAGTCCCCGCGCCCCCGCGGTCCCGCCACTCGTCCCCTGGGCCCTGTCAGGCCTCCGGACCCGTCAGATCTGGGCGAGGAGCGTCGGGTACACGTAGAACACGAGCACCATCGCGGCGCCGACGAGGATCATCCCCAGGACCCCGCCGAACGCCGACATGAACGCGCGCCCCGGCTGACGGAAGAACAGCACCTGCAGGATGGCGCCGATCCCGACGACCCCGCAGACCGCCGCGCCCGCCATGGTGAGCGCCGCGGCGCGGGCGAGCTCCTCGTCCGCCCCGGCCGCCGTCGCGTCCTGGGAGCCCCAGCTGAACGCGAAGAAGGCGACGACGACGGAGCCCAGCAGGACCACCATGGTGATCCAGCCGCTGCGCTCCTTCAGGCTCTCGTTGCGCTCGTACATGGGCTCTCCCTCGGACGGAATCGGATCGCGACTCGATCGGTGACGGCCGCTGCGACTCCCCCGCTGCGCGGACCCGGCCGCCACGGGGCGGCCATCGCAAGGGTAACGACCGCGCGGCGCTGCGTGCGAAGGCGCCCGGATGAGTGCACCCTGGTCCCATGAGCACACTGAACGAGCACGAGTCATGAGCGCACCGATCGAGCCGGCCCGCAGCCGACGGCCGTCCTTCCTGCCCGAGTACCCGCGCACGCGCGCGGTGCTGCTGACGGCCGCGACGATCCTCGCCATCGGTTTCGCGCTGCAGATGATCGCCTCGGCCGGGGCGCTCACGAGCTCGGTGCTCATCCCGAGCGCGGTCGCCATCCTGCTCGCCGCGCTCCTCATGCCGATCCAGATCCTGTTCAACCACCGTCTGAAGCTCCCCCGGGGCGTGGCCGCCGCGCTCACCCTCGTCGTCGGCCTCGGCCTCGTCTCGGGGATCGTCTACGTGGCGGGCGCGAGCATCGCGGACGGCATCGACAACGTCCGTGAGGTCGCGGCCGAGCAGCTGGCGGCCTTCCAGAGCTGGCTGACGAACTCCGGCCTGCCGATCGGCCAGGACCAGATCGACAACGCGCTGGACACGGTCGTCGAGTGGCTCCAGTCGAACCAGAGCCAGATCGCCGAGCAGGCCGCCGGCATCGGCTCCGGGGCCGCGAACTTCCTCGTCGGCATGCTGCTGTGCCTGGTCGGCACGTTCTTCTTCCTCGCCGAGGGCGACCGCATGGCCAGCTGGCTCATCATGCGGATGCCCCGCCGCTGGCAGGAGCGGGCCTTCGAGGCCGGCCGTCGCGGCTGGGTCTCGATCGGGAGCTACGCGAAGACCCAGGTCATCGTGGCGGCGGTCGACGCGATAGGCATCGGCGTCGGCGCCGCGATCCTCCGGGTCGAGTTCGTCATCCCGCTGACCGCGATCACGTTCATCCTGTGCTTCATCCCCATGATCGGCGCGGTCATCTCCGGCGCGCTGTTCGTCCTCGTCGCGCTCGCCTTCCAGGGCTTCGGCGCCGCGGTGATCATGCTCATCATCGTCATCGGTGTGCAGCAGCTCGAGTCGAACTTCCTCAGCCCGCTCCTCATGGGCAAGGCGGTCAACATCCACCCGGTGGCGGTCCTGCTCGGCGTCGCGACCGGCACGTACCTGTTCGGCCTGGTCGGCGCCCTGTTCGCGGTTCCCGCGATCGCCGCGGTGAACTCGATGTCGAACTACCTCGCGGGCCGGGACCCGTTCCCGGGCCTCGCCTCCGGCGGCAGCGCGCTCACGTCCTCCGCCCGGAATCTGGTCGGGGACACGCCGAAGGTCAAGGTGCCGAAGCGGCTCGGCCAGGCGACCCCCTCCTGGGCCTCCCAGGCACGGGACTCCGAGTTCGCGCCGGTCACCGACGACGGCGACGCCGACGCCGACCGCGTCCCGGCCGGCACGGGCTCCCCCACGGGTGACGAGCCCCGCCCGGGCGGGGCGACCACGCGGGGCGAGGCCCCGACGTCGGGCACGGGGTCCGCGTCAAGCTAGCGGACCGCGGACCTCGCCACGGACGCGGGGTCCGCGTCACGCCGTCGCCGTGCGCGCCTCACCAGAAGGCGCCCACGGCGATGGCGTCCGCGAAGTTCTCCAGGGCGCCGTCGACCGTCCCGAGATAGAGCGAGCCGTCGATGAGGGAGACCTCCATCGCGTAGAAGCCGCCGTTGCCGTCGCGCACGAGGTCGACGCGGCAGAACAGGAGCTGCTCGTCCCGCCCGAGGCGGTCCTTGATGTACGAGTGGATCGCCCGGCGGATCTGCTCGCCCCAGCGCCACTCCTCCTCGGAGGCCTCGCGCGCGGAGGCGACCTCCTCCTGCACGTCGTCGACGGAGCGGAACGAGGTGTGCAGCATCGGCTGCTTGACGACCATGTGCTGCGAGAGGCCGTTGAAGTAGATGAGCGAGATCTCGCCCTGCTGCTCGATCTGCTCGAGGTAGCGCTGGATCATCACCGTGCGGCCCTTGGACAGCTGCCGGTCGGCGTGGAGGATCGCCTCCTGACGGGAGACCGCGTGCGTCGACGTGTAGCGGCCCGTCCCCCGCCCCCCGGAGCCGACGGCGGGCTTGATGACGAAGTCGCCGTGGGCGGGGATCCGCGAGTGGATCTGGTGCTTGGAGTACCCGACCTCGGGCTCGAGCCATGTGGTCGGGATGATCGGCATGCCCCGCTTCTGAAGCTCGAGGAGGTAGTGCTTGTCGGTGTTCCACTCCATGACGTCGGGGTGGTTGATCACCCGGCGCAGCGAGCGGGTCCAGGCCCGGAACTGGTCGAGCTTCTGCGCGTAGTCGCGCACGCCGCGGACGACCACGATCCCGGCGTCCTCCCAGTCCACGGTGGGGTCGTCCCACACGCGGACCCGGGCATCGATCCCGCGGGCCCTCAGGGCCGCGGGGAGCTCCCTCTCGTCATCGCTCAGGTCCGGGGCGCCGGACCACGTGGCAAGGGTGACTACAGGCATCGTCGACATGGCCGCAATCTACCCGTCCGACGTCGTCCCACGGGTGCGCCCCGCCCCACGGACTGCTCCCCGCGCGCGGTACCGCGGGCGGCCGGCCCGCTCCGTCAGATACGTCACGCCGCGACGGCGAATCCGCAGATCGACGCCCCACCACCGCACCTGGGGCATTCCAGGATGTGAGATCACCCCCGTGCCGGGTGCGCCGAAACGCGTGTGGGCATCAGGGTGACGTCGTTACCGCCCACCCCCGTGGGCCCGACCGCGAAGGACGTTCATGACTACTCGCCGCTTCTCCCGCGTCGGCGCGCTCGCCGCGCTGGCCGCCGCACTTCCCCTCACGCTCGCCGCCTGCGGCTCCGACGACGAGGGTGGCTCCGGCTCCGCGCCCGAGACGTCGTCGGACGGCACGGCGGAGGGCCCCGGTTCCTCGGCCGACGACCCCATCCGCATCGGCGTCGTCGGCGCCTCGGACCCGCAGTGGGAGATCTTCACGGGTCTCGCCGAGGACGAGGGCATCTACGTGTCGATCGAGGACTTCACCGAGTACACGCAGCCGAACCCGGCCCTCGCCGACGGCGACCTCAACCTCAACCAGTTCCAGCACATCCTGTACCTGGCGCAGCACAACGAGGCCACCGGCGACGACCTGACGCCGATCGGCGCCACGGCCGTGTACCCCCTCGGCCTGTACTCGCTCGAGTACACCGACGTCGCGGACATCCCGGACGGCTCCTCGATCGCCATCCCGAACGACGTCACCAACCAGGCGCGCGCGCTGTTCGTCCTCCAGGAGGCCGGCCTGCTCACCCTGAACGACGACGCCGGGCTGGTCCCGGACCCGACCGACATCGACGAGGCGAGCTCGTCCGTCACGGTCGAGACCATGGACGCGAACCAGACGGTCATCGCGCTCGACTCGGTCGCCGGGTCCATCGTCAACAACGACTTCGTGTCCGACGCGGGCCTCGAGGCCTCGGACGCGATCTTCGAGGACTCCGCGGAGTCCGAGGGCGCCCGCCCCTACATCAACGTCTTCGTCGCCCGCGCCGACGAGGCCGACAACGAGGTCTACGCCCGCCTGGTCGAGATCTTCCACGACGACGCGGTCATCGAGGCCCTGCAGGAGAACTCCGGCGGCACCGCCTCCATCGCGGACCAGTCCCCGGAGGAGCTCCAGGAGATCCTCGCCGAGGTCGAGGAGTCCCTGGCCGAGTGACGCATCCCGGCGTGAGCCCTAGGCTCATCCGGTGACGACGGCGGGGCGCACCCACACGATGGGCGCGCCCCGCCGCAACGACATTGAGGGGGCTCATCCCATGAGCACAGTCATCTCCTTCGACGACGTGTCGAAGACCTTCGAGGCCAAGTCCGGCGACGTCCACGCCGTGCGCAACGTCTGCCTGGACATCGAGGCGGGCGAGATCTTCGGCGTCATCGGCTGGTCGGGCGCGGGCAAGTCCACGCTCGTGCGCCTGATCAACGGTCTCGAGCCCGTGACCTCGGGCGAGGTCACGGTCCTCGACTCCACCATCTCGGGCCTCTCGGAGCGCCGGCTGCGTCCGATCCGCCCCGAGATCGGCATGATCTTCCAGCAGTTCAACCTCTTCACCTCGAAGTCCGTGGCAGAGAACATCGCCTACCCGCTGCGCCTGGCGGGCTGGGACCGGGCGAAGCGCCGGGCGCGCGTGACGGAGCTCCTGCAGTTCGTCGGCCTCACCGACAAGGCGCGCTCCTACCCGGAGCAGCTCTCCGGCGGACAGAAGCAGCGCGTCGGCATCGCCCGCGCCCTGGCCTCGGGCCCGAAGATCCTGCTGGCGGACGAGTGCACGTCCGCGCTCGACCCCGAGACGACCCGCGAGGTCCTCAACCTGCTCCGGCGGATCAACGACGAGCTGGGCCTGACGATCGTCCTCATCACCCACGAGATGGACATCGTCAAGCACCTGTGCGACCGCGTGGCCGTCATGGAGCGGGGCGAGGTCGTCGAGCAGGGGTCGGTGTACGACATCTTCGCCTCGCCGACGCACTCGACGACCCGCAGGTTCGTCGCCACCTCGCTGCGCGACACCCCCACGGACGCGACGTTGCGGGCGCTCGCCGCGAGTCACCCCGGCGGCCGCCTCGTCACGGTGGCCGTGCGCGAGGAGCGCGGATCGTCCGCGGAGATCTCCAACCTCGTCGGCGGGACCGACGGCGTGAGCGGCGCCCTGGTCTACGGCGGGATCACCGACGTCGGCCAGCGCCCGATCGGGTCGCTCACCTACTCCCTCACGGGGGACGACGAGCGGGTCGACCGTCTGGTGACGCAGCTGCACGCCGTCACGGACGTCGTCGAGCATCTCCCGGAGGACGTCGCCGCCTCGGCCGAGGACCTGACACCGACCCCGTCCGACGCGTCGGTGGTCGACGGGACCGACCCGCAGACCGACGAGAGGGAGGCCGGGCGATGAAGTTCGACTGGGAAGCAAACTGGCGGATCTTCCTCGAGGCGTCGGTCGTCACCCTGCAGATCGTCGCGACCGCGCTGCTGGTCGCGGGCGTCGCCGGCCTGATCCTCGGCACGCTGCTGTACTCCACCCGCCGCGGCGGCGTGCTGCAGAACCGGTTCGTGTTCGGGTTCCTCAACGTGCTGACGAACTTCGTCCGCCCCATCCCGTTCGTCATCTTCCTCACCCTCATGGGGCCGATCACGATCCAGATCGTCGACTCCCGCATCGGAACGGAGGCGTTCATCGTCCCGGCCGCCGTCATGGCGAGCTTCGCGACGGGCCGCATCGTCGAGCAGAACCTCGTGGCGGTCGACCCCGGCCTCGTCGAGGCGGCGCGCGCGATGGGCGCCTCGCCGTGGCGGATCATCCGCACGGTCGTCATCCCCGAGGCGCTGGGGCCGCTCATCCTCGGGTACACGTTCATCTTCGTGGCGATCGTGGACATGTCCGCGCTGGCCGGGATGATCGCGGGCGGCGGTCTCGGCGCGTTCGCCCTGCAGTACGGCTACCAGCGGTTCGACTGGCCCCTCACGCTCATCACGGTCGCCGTGATCGTCGTGTTCGTGCAGTCGGTCCAGTTCTTCGGCAACTGGCTCTCGCGCAAGATCATGCGCCGGTAGCCGATGCCCCGACGACGAACGGCGGGCCGGGGACTGATCAGTCCCCGGCCCGCCGTTCGTGCGGGTGACGCCGATGGTCGGCGGCCCGACGGCTACGCCGGAGGCGTGGCCTCCGACTCGTCGTGGTGGTTGTGCCCGGTGCTGTAGTCGACACCGGCGCCGAGCTCGTGCGCGTTCGGCGGCGTCGTGCCCTCCCGGTCGCCGGTACGGCCGGCCCCGCCGACGACCCCGCCGTCGTGCGTGGCACCGATACCGCCGCCGACCTGCCCGCCGTCGTGCGTGTAGGGCGAGTCGCGGTGGGTCCTCGGCGCGAGCGGATTCGCACCGCCGGCCTCGTGGTCCGCGTGCCGGTGCTCCTCGTCGTGCTTGTGCTCGTGGTGACGGTGCTCGCGGTGCTCGTGCTCGCGACCGTTCTCGTGGTGGTCCATGTCGACGCTCCCTTCCAGAAGCGGGTGGTCGCCATCAAGCCGACTGCCGACGACCCGGATGGTGCCCATGCACCCCCATTCCCGTTGACTGACGGTACTCCCCGGGGACCGTCGACCGGTAGAGGCTCTGCCCCCGATCCGCGCGCCGTCCGCCTGCCGGCGCGGAGCCCGCGCGGCCCGACGTCCTGACCTGCCCCGATGCGCCGGCGGCGGTCACAATGTGACCGCGGGCACGTTCGCATGCTGGGATGCGTGGACGAATCCCCCGATATCATGCGGAAAGCCCCCGCCGGCGATCGACCGACGAGGGCTGTCTGTACACCGCCAGGGACTCGAACCCTGAACCCGCTGATTAAGAGTCAGCTGCTCTACCATTGAGCTAGCGGTGCGCGGTTCGGAGACCGGAGTTCCGCGCCCCCGAACCGAAGAGAAACTTTACCGCGCAATGCCGCCCGCTCCCACCCGGAACGGCCCATCGACGTCGTGAGGTCAGGCACAACGGGCCTAGGGTGAGGCGGTGACCGCCTCTCCCCCAGCCGCCCCCCGTCGGCTGTGGGTGCTCTACATCGGCGGATTCATGGGCCCATTCGGCGGCGGGATCGTCAACACGATGTTGCCGGAGCTCGCCGACGGGCTCGACACCTCGGTGCACTCCGCCTCGCTGTCGATCACCTGGTACCTCGCGCCGATGGCGGCCCTCCTGCTCGTCTCGGGAACGATCGCCACCCGGTTCGGCGCGGCGAACGTCGTGCGGCTCGGGTACGCGGCCTACGCGGTCTCCTCGCTCGCGTGCGCGCTCATCACCTCCCTCCCCCTCTTCCTCGGTGCCAGGGCCGTCCAGGGCGCCGCGAACGCGTTCCTCACGCCGGTGCTCATCGCCCTCGTCGTCGCCGCGAGCCCACCGGGGCGGCAGGGCCGGGCGCTCGGTGGCTACGCGGCCGCCCAGGCCGCCGGGCAGGCCTTCTCCCCCCTCGCCGGCGGGCTCGCCGCGGCGGTGGACTGGCGGCTCGCGTTCTACGCCTCCGCCGTCGCCGCGCTGCTCCTGGCCGTCGCCACGCCGTCCGGACCGCGGGGCTCGGCCTCGAGGACACGCGGATCGTGGCGGTCGCTGTTCACGGCCCGGCTCGGCGCCACCGCGTACGCCTCCGCGGCCTCCCAGGTGGTCTCCGGCTTCCTCCTGCTGGCGGCCGCGCTCATCGCCACCGACAGGTTCGGCCTCGACCCGGTCCAGCGCGGCCTCGTCGTCGTGGCGTACGGGGTGGCGGGCATGGTGCTCGCACCGGCGGTCGGCGCGTGGGCCGACCGGGCGGGCATCTGGACGGTGGCGCTGACGGCCGGGCTGTCCCTCGCCGTCGCCGGCCTCACGGGGCTCCTCGCACCAAGCCTCGTCGTCCTCGTCGCGGCCGTCTTCCTCTGCGGCATCGGCGCGACCTCCATCCGCATCGCGTCGAACACGTACGCGATGGCGTCCGCCCCCACCAACGGCGCCGGCGCCACGTCGATCGCCCAGGCGGCCCAGTTCGCGGGCGGCTCCTTCGCCCCCGCGCTGCTCCCCCTCTTCGCCCGCTCACCGCTGCAGGCGGGCATCGTCCTGGCCCTCGTCGCGCTGTCGGGAATGGTGGTGGTGTCCCTTCCTCGGGCACACCGGCAGAAGTCCGACCCCGGTGACACCATGGAGTCATGAGGACTCTGACGACGGGCGACCAGGCGCCCGATTTCGACCTGCCCACGCACGACGGCTCGCGGGTGAAGCTCTCCGACCTCGCCGCGTCGCACCGCGGCGTGATCGTCTACTTCTACCCGAAGGCCGCCACCCCGGGCTGCACCACGCAGGCCTGCGACTTCCGGGACAACGAGGCCGCACTCGCCGCCGCCGGCTACGCGATCGTCGGCGTCTCGACGGACCCGCTCGCCGACCTCGTGGCGTTCGCCCAGGACCAGCACGTCCCGTTCCCGTTCGCGTCGGACGAGGACCACTCCGTGGCCGAGTCCTTCGACACGTGGGGCGACTACATGCACCACACCGGGCCGCGCACCGGCACGCTGCGCTCGACCTTCGTCGTCGACCCCGACATGACGCTGAGCTACGTCGAGTACGGCGTGGACCCGGACGGGCACGTCGCCCGCCTCCGGGAGGTGCTCGGCGCGTGACGACCACGAGCTCCCAGGGTGCCGGCGCGCCGGGGGCGCGCCTCGCCGTCGGCGACCGTCCCGAGCCCTTCGCCCTGCCGGACCAGACGGGGACGACCCGCAGCCTGAAGGACCTGCTCGACGGCGCGACCCGCGGCCTCATCGTCTACTTCTACCCGCAGGCCCTCACCCCGGCCTGCGCGCAGCAGGCCTGCGACGCCCGGGACCGGCACGAGCTGTTCCTGGACGCGGGCTACCGCATCGTCGGCGTCTCCCCGGACCCGGTCGAGCGGCTCGCGCGCGCCGTCGAGAGGGACTCCCTGCCCTTCCCGCTGCTGTCCGACGAGGACCACCGCGTGGCGGAGGCCTGGGGCGCCTGGGGCGAGAAGAAGAACTGCGGCCGCACGTACGAGGGCCTCATCCGCTCGACCGTGGTCCTCGGGCCCGACGGCGCGGTGACCTGGTCCCGGTACAACGTGCGCGCGAAGGGTCATATGGCCCTTCTCGCACGCGAGCTGGGGCTGGCCGAGGGACCGGCCGCGTAGGCTCCTTGGTCGCGGGCCCAGCCCGCGCGAGCGCGAGTGGCGTAATTGGCAGCCGCGCCAGGTTTAGGTCCTGGTGCCTTCGGGCGTGCGGGTTCGAGTCCCGCCTCGCGCACCCTCCCTCCTCCCCGTCGAGGAGTTCGCAACGCCACACCCCGAACCGGGCCACCCGGCCCCGACCTCGTGGACGTCGGGGCACGGCTCGGGTAGAAACGAGTGGTGAGCGATATTGCCTCAGACGACCTCGGCCCCTGGCTCTCCGAGCACGACCTTGACCAGGTGCGCCGCAAGGTCCCGATGCTGTACGTCGACATCGTCCCGGTACGCCTGGCCGACGGAGGCGTGCTCGACAGCGTCGGCCTCGTCCTGCGCGGCCGCCCGGAGGGCACGATCACCCGCGAGCTGGTCTCGGGCCGCGTGCTCCACCAGGAGACGGTCCGCCAGGCCATCGCCCGCCACGTCGAGAAGGATCTCGGGCCGCTCGCGCTCCCGCAGATCCCGGTGAGCCCCGCGCCGTTCACGATCGGCGAGTACTTCCCCACCCCGGGCGACCACTTCGTCGACCGTCGGCAGCACGCCGTGTCGCTGGCCTACGTGGTGCCCGTGGCCGGCGACTGCAGCCCCGCGAACGACACGCTCGAGGTCACCTGGCTGACCCCGCGCGAGATCGTCACGCCCGAGATCCTCGGCGACATGTCCGAGGGGCACGCGGAGATCGCGCGCCGCGCGCTCGCCCACCTCGGTCAGCTGCCGTGACCGGTCCGGCGGCCTCCCCCGGCCCGACGCCGGACACGCCCCAGCGCACGGCGCCCGCCGTCCGCGTGGTCGCCGTCGTCCTGGACGTGGCCGTGCTCGTCGCCTTCGTCCTCGGGGGCGCGAGCGCCCACGAGCGCGAGCTGGCCGACTACGCGCGGATCGCCTGGCCCTTCGCGCTCGCGCTGGCGGCGATCAGCCTGACCCTGCCGGTGCGGCGCGACCCGCTCTCGCTCTGGCCCGCGGGCGGCCTGGTGTTCCTCGCCGTCACCGTCGGGGGCCTGGCGCTGCGGTGGCTGACGGGCGGCGGCATGGCGATGCCGTTCCCGCTCATCGCGGCCGGTCTGCTGCTGGCGGGCCTCATCGGCTGGCGGCTCGTGGCTGCCGTCGTGCGGCTGGTGCTGCGGCGGAGGTAGCCGGCGCGGCCGTCGCCCTCCCGCCCCCCGCTCAGCCCAGCGCGGCCGCGATGGCCGGGGCGAGGGCGCGGAACGCGCGGCCCCGGTGGCTGATCGCGTTCTTCTCCTCGGGGGCGAGCTCGCCGGCCGAGCGGGACTCGCCGTCGGGCTGGAAGAGCGGGTCGTAGCCGAAGCCGCCCTCTCCCTGCTCGGCGCGCAGCAGGCGACCGGGCATCTCCCCCCGCAACACGGTCTCCGCGTCCGTACCGTCCGGTCCCCCGCCGGGGACGACGAGCGCGGCGGCGCAGACGAACCGCGCCGCGCGGTGCTCGTCGGGGACGTCCGCGAGCTGGGCCAGCAGGAGGGCGTTGTTGGCGGCGTCGTCGCCGTGCCGGCCGGACCAGCGCGCCGAGAAGACCCCGGGCGCCCCGCCGAGCACGTCGACCGAGATGCCGGAGTCGTCGGCCACGGCCGGCAGGCCCGCGGCGTGGGCGATCGCGCGCGCCTTGATGAGCGCGTTGGCCTCGAAGGTCACGCCGTCCTCGACGGGCGGCTCCAGCCCGAGGACCCCTGCGCCCACGACCGCCTCCGGGGCGAGAGCCGGCACGTGCGGGAGGAGGATCTCCCGCAGCTCGCCGACCTTGTGGGCGTTGTGGGTCGCGAGGACGAGGCGCGGGGCCACGCCCGCCGCCCGGGACCCGGCGGCCGCCTCGCTCACGCGCCCGCCCCGGCCGCGAGCGCCTCGGCCTGGATGCCGGCGAGCTCGGCGGTGCCCTTGACCGCGAGGTCGAGCAGCTCGTTCAGCTCGTCGCGGGTGAACGGCGCACCCTCAGCGGTTCCCTGCACCTCGATGAAGTCGCCCGAGCCGGTGACCACCACGTTCATGTCGGTGTCCGCCGCGACGTCCTCGACGTAGGGCAGGTCGAGCACGGGGCGGCCGTCCACCACGCCGACCGAGATCGCGGAGACCGAGTCCTTGAGGACGCCGGCGCCGGAGCGGATGTGCCCCTGCTCCTGGCCCCAGGCGATCGCGTCGGCGAGCGCCACGTACGCGCCGGTGATGGACGCGGTGCGCGTGCCGCCGTCGGCCTGCAGGACGTCGCAGTCGAGGACGATCGAGTTCTCGCCGAGCGCGGACAGGTCGACGACCGCGCGCAGGGAGCGGCCGATGAGCCGGCTGATCTCGTGGGTCCGGCCACCGATCTTCCCGCGGACGGACTCGCGCTGGGAGCGGTCGTTCGTGGCGCGCGGCAGCATGGCGTACTCGGCGGTCACCCACCCGAGCCCGGAGTCCTTCCGCCAGCGCGGGACGCCGGCGGTGAACGAGGCGACGCACAGGACGCGCGTGTCGCCGAACTCCACAAGGACCGAGCCCTCGCCGGCTTTCTGCCACCCGCGCGTGATCCTTACGGGGCGCAGCTCGTCGGGCGCGCGGCCGTCCGCGCGGGGGGTCGTGGAAGCGTCTGAGGAGGGAGAGGACGTCATGCGATCGAGGCTACCGGCGGCGCTCGGGCGCCCGGTAGCGCGCCCGACGACGAGGCCTGGGTCCTTTCTCACGTCGTCCGCCGGGTCGGCGGGCTCGCCCGACGCCGGGGCCCTGTCAGGGCCCCGGACACGTCCGAGGGAGTGTGGTCGGGTCGGGAAGCGGGAGTCCGGCGGGGCGCGACCGCCCAGGGACGCCGCCACGTCCACAGACGCGTGTGGCCCGCGACCGTTCCGGTCGCGGGCCACACGCGTGGAGCGGCTCGGTCAGCCCGTGTTCTGCAGGCCGGCGGCCACGCCCTTGAGCGTGATGAGCATGAGCTCGTGCTGGCTCTTCTCCACCTCGTCGCCGCCCTTGCGGATGGCGCGCAGCGCACGAAGCTGGAGCAGCGACAGCGCGTCGACGTACGGGTTGCGCAGCTCGATCGCGCGGCCGAGCACGCGGTGCGCGCCGAGCAGGTGGTCCTGCGAGGTGACGGTGAGGACCCACTGACGGGTCAGCCGCATCTCGTCGAGGACCATCTGGGCGAGGTCGTCGCGGTCGCCGAGGGCCAGGTAGCGCGCGGCGATGTAGTCGTCCGCCTTGGCGAGCGACATCTCGATGTTGTCGACCATCGTGGCGAACAGGGGCCAGTCGCGGTACGCGGAACGCAGGAGCTCGACGTCGCCGACCTCGTCCAGCGCCGTGCCGAGGCCGAACCAGCCGGTGAGGTTGGTGCGGGCCTGCGACCAGGCGAAGTTCCACGGGATCGCGCGCAGGTCGTCGAGCGACTCGACCGACAGGCCGCGGCGGGCCGGGCGGGAGCCGAGCGCGAGGTGCCCGACCTCCTCCTGCGGCGTGACCTCGGCGAACCAGGCCGGGAAGCCCTCGGCGCCGACGAGCTCGTCGAACCGCAAGCGGGACGTCCGGGTCAGGCGCTCGGCGAGGTCCGCGAACCGGTCCGCGGCGCGGGCGTTGCGCTCCTCCACGCTCGGCGCGGAGGCCATGAGCGTGGCGGCCGCGACCGACTCGATGTGCCGGATCCCGATGGCCTTGTTGTGGTACCGCGCGGTGATGACCTCGCCCTGCTCGGTCACCTTGAACCGCAGGTCCACGCTGCCCGGGGGCTGCGCGAGCACGGCGCGGTGCGCGGGGCCGCCGCCGCGGCCGAGCGCGCCGCCCCGGCCGTGGAACTGGGTGAGGTTGATGTCGTTCTGGGCCGCCCATTCCGCGATGCGTCGCTGGGCGTCGTACAGCGCGATGGTGGCCGCGACCGGGCCGACGTCCTTCGCGGAGTCGGAGTAGCCGAGCGTGACCTCGATCTTCCGGCCGTTCTGGGCCAGCCGCTCCTGGACCTCCGGGAACTCGATCATCTCGGAGAGGATCCGGGGCGCGTTGTGCAGGTCCTCGAAGGTCTCGAACAGCGGCACCGCGTCGATGACGGGCGCGCGGCGGCCGTCGCCGGACGCCGCCTTGGCGAGCGTGTAGAGGTTCCTGATGTCCTCGCTCGACTGCGTGAACGAGATCAGGTAGCGGCCGGTCGAGCCCTCGCCGAGCCGGCGCTGGACGAGCGCCACGGCGCGCAGGGTGTCGAGGACCTCCTCGAGCGGGACGGCCGGCGGGTCCGTCTCCGGGTCGCGCGTGCCCTGAAGGATCTCGACGGCCTGGCGGTGCACCTTGGAGTGCTGCCGCAGCTCGAGCTCGGCGCCGTGGAAGCCGAAGGTCTCCAGCTGGCGGATGAGGTCCGCGAGGTCGCCGTTCGCGGCCCGCTTCGCGTCCGCGGCGAGGAGGGAGGCGCGCACGACGCGCAGGTCCTCGAGCGCCTCGGACGGCTCCTGGTAGGCGAGGTCGGACTGGCGGGCGGTGGTGGCGTCCAGCCGCGCCGCGACGAGCAGCAGCACCTGGCGGTGCGTCTCCCCCGGCGCGTTGTTGGCGACCTCGGTCGCGATCGACGGCGCGTACTGGCGCATGGTCGCGAGCAGGGCGGTGACCGTCGAGTCCGGCGGCACGAGGTTGTCCGTGACGGTCAGGTGCATCGCCACGTGTCGGGTGCGCTCCGAGATCGCGGCCAGCGCGTGGTCGGACATGATCTGGGCGGCCTCGACCGTGAGCGACGAGACGACGTTCGGGTTGCCGTCGCGGTCGCCGCCGATCCAGCTGCCCAGGCGGACGAACGCCGGGGAGATCGGCTCGGACATGCCGGAGCCGTCCGGGTCCAGGGCGTCGTCGAGGCGCCGGTACACGGCCGGGACGATGTCCACGAGCGAGTCCGAGAAGGTCTGCATGACCGAGCGGACCTCGTCCAGCGGGCTCGGCGCCGACGGGCGCAGCTCGGAGGTGCGCCAGAGCCTGTCGATCGACTGCAGGAGCTGCCGGTCGATCTCGGCGAGCGCGAACGCGCCGAGCCGCTCGTCGTCGCGGCGGTCGATGAGGTCGTTGATGACGCCGATCGCGCGGGTCACCGCGCGGCGGCGGGCCTCGGTCGGGTGGGCGGTGAAGACGGGGTGGAACCGGAGTCGCGCCAGGCGCGCGCGGGCCTCCTCATCGCCGACCTCCTCGGCGAGAGCCTTGACGGCTCCGGGCAGCGTGGACGCGGAACCGAAGGCCCGCTCCCCCTCGCCCTCGGTCGAGCGCAGGACGCGCACGCGCTGCTGCTCCTCGGCGAGGTTCGCGAGGTGGAAGTAGCAGGCGAACGCCCGCGCCACCTCGATCGCGCGCTCGGGCGTGAACCCGGCGACGACCTCCTCGGCCCTCCTCAGCGCCTCGGGATCGGAGTCCCGGCTCGCCGTGATGACGAGCTCACGGAGCTTCTCGACGTCCTCGTACAGTCCGGTCGAGCCGGACTCCTTGAGGATCTGGCCGAGCATGGCGCCGAGGCGACGGACGTCGGCCCGCATCGGTTCGGGGACGGTGGGCGTCGACGTCTCGGCCGTGCCGGCGGAGCCGGAGCTGGGGTCGAGCGGGTCGGTCGCGCGGTCTCCTGGTGCTATCACGGAATCAGGCTAACGGCCCGACGACGGCACTCGCCCCGCGATCCCAGGATCGGGCATGGGGTTGGTCACGTCCCGCCCTGCAAAGGGTCATCCCGGGACTCCGGCCGCGCGCGGGCGCGGGCCCGCGAGGGGCGTCAGATCGCCCAGGTGGCGCCGGGTACGGCGAGGTCGATCGGCCCGTCGAACTCCTCGGCGGCCTCGTCGGCCACGCGCTGCTTGTCCGTCCAGGGCTGAATGTGCGTGAGGACGAGGCGCCCCACGCGCCCGCCGGCGGCGAGCGCGCCCGCACGGCGGCCGGTGAGGTGAATGCCACGGACCGTGTCACGGTCCTCCTGGAAGGCGGCCTCGGACAGGAGGAGGTCCAGGCCGTCGGCCATCTGCTCGATGCCCTCGCACGTGTCCGTGTCGCCCGTGTAGCCGAGCGTGACCCGGCGGGCCGAGTCGTCGTCGGAGGGGCCGGTGACCCGGATCCCGAAGGCGGGCACGGGGTGCCAGGCGGGGAAGACGTCGATCGTGAGGGGGCCCACCGTGAACGGGGTGCCCGGGGTGAGGTCCCGGAAGGTGAGGACGTCGGCATAGTCCTCGTCCTCGCCGTCGCCGCCGACCGCGCGGGTGCGCTCCATGCCGCCGGGCGTGCCGACGACGTCGACGGGCGGCAGCGGGCCGTCCGGGTGCCAGCGACGGTAGACCTGCATGCCGATGAGGTCGACCATGTGGTCCGCGTGGAGGTGGGAGACGGCGATCGCGTCGATGTCCCGCGGGTCGACGTGGTTGAGCATCTGGCCCATGGCGCCCGGGCCGAGGTCGAGGATGACCGACCAGGTGCGCTCGGCGCCGTCGGCACCGGGGCCCTCGGCCTGCACGAGGTAGGAGGAGGCGGCGGCGTCGGGGCCCGACATCGATCCGGTGCAGCCGATGACCGTCAGTCTCACAGCGCGATCCCTTCGGTGCCGGTGGGCTCCACGCTCACGACCTCCGGGCCGAGGAAGCGGCGCGCGAGGCTCCCGAACGCGTCGGGCTCGCCCGTCGCGAGGAAACGGTGGTGCGGCTCCCCCGACTCCGGCGAGCGCTCGAGGTCGTGGGCGACGAGCGTGCGGTACACGTCCTTGGCCGTCTCCTCGGCGGAGGAGACGAGCGTGACCTCGTCGCCCATGACGTAGCTGATGGCGCCGGTGAGCAGCGGGTAGTGCGTGCAGCCGAGGACGAGGGTGTCCACGCCCGCCGCCTTGGCCGGCGCGAGGTACTCCTCGGCGACGCTGAGGACCTCCGGGCCGGAGGTGATGCCGGCCTCGACGAGCTCGACGAACCGGGGGGCGGGCGTGATCGTCAGCTCCAGCCTCGGTGCGGCGGCGAAGGCGTCGCGGTAGGCGCCGGAGTCGACCGTGGCGCGCGTGGCGATGACGCCGATGCGGCCGGAGCCCGTGGAGGCGACGGCGCGGCGCACGGCCGGCTTGATGACCTCGACGACCGGGATGCCGGCGTCGAGCGTGTACCGCTCGCGGGCGTCCGCTATGACGGCGGCGGAGGCGGAGTTGCAGGCGATCACGAGGGCCTTCACACCGGAGGTGACGAGGCCGTCCATGACGTCGAGGGCGAGCTCGCGCACCTCGCCGATCGGGCGCGGCCCGTACGGGCTGTGCGCCGTGTCGCCCACGTACACGATCTCCTCGTGCGGGAGCTGGTCGATGACGGCGCGGGCCACGGTGAGCCCTCCGACGCCAGAGTCGAAGATGCCGATCGGAGCATCATTCATGCCAGTGACGCTAGTTCGGGCGCCTCAGGCTGTGTAGCGCGTTGACCAGTGACTCCTGCCACCAGGTCAACGACGTGTAGAGGATCGCCATGGCCTCGCCGACCGTCCCGGACCCCGCGCGGGACGAGGCGGTGGCCCGTTCCGCCATGTCGTAGAGCTCGTCGTCGGCGAGCGTGTCCCCGAGCCCGAGCCGGGTCGCTATGACGAGACGCACGTCGTTGATGGCGCGCAGGACGTCCGCCTCGTGGCCGTCCGGGACGAAGAACGAGTCGTCTCGGCGGGCGGGGTGGTCCAGCTCCTCGACGACGAACAGCAGCCGGGCGATCTTCTCCGCCCGCAGGGACGGCTCGGTGAGCTCGCGCAGCGAGCCGGCCAGGTCCTCGTCCTCCGACATGTCCGGCAGGAGCCGGGCGAGCGCCGGGTCTGACGGCGGACGATCGCCGGCCGGGCCGGCGTCCGTCGGCACGAAGTCCAGGGCGGCGAGGATGGCGGCGTCGGACGAGGGCGTGTCGGCCGGGCCCGTGTCACCCGGGCCGGTGCCGCTCGGGCCGGCCCCGCTCGGGGTCTCGTCGCCCGAGCCGGAACGACCCGAGCCGGCGCCGCCCGAGGCGGCGTCACCCGAGGCCGCCCCGCCCGGGGTGCCGGTCGTCCCGGGGGTGACGGCGTCGTCGTCGGGGGCCGTGTTCCCGGGCGTCCCCTCCGAACGCGAGGACAGCTCGCCGAGGGCGTCCATGGGCGGCTCGGCGTGGCCGAGCAGCGAGGCGACGTCGGCGAAGGGCCGGGAGAGGAAGGTCCGCTCGGGCGCGGAGATGCGGGCGACGTACCCGCCCCGCGTGCGTCGGAAGGCGTCCACGTCTCAGTTCTCCTCTTCGATCGTGGCCCACAGGCCGAACCCGTGCATCGCCGTCGCGTCGGCCTCGACCGCCTCGCGGCCGCCGGACGAGACCACGGCCCTGCCCCGCTCGTGGACCTGGAGCATGAGGCTGCGGGCCTTCGTCTCCGGGTAGCCGAAGTACGTGCGGAACACCCAGGTCACGTAGGTCATGAGGTTGACGGGGTCGTCGTGGACGACGCAGCGCCACGGACGGGCGCGGTTCGCCACGGGGTCGGGGGCGAGCTCCTGCGCGGGCTGCTCATCGATGGTGGGAGCCGTCGGGGCCGCGGGCGCGGCCGGGGTGGCGGGCTGCGACATGACGTCCACGATAACCGGGACCGGCCCCGGACGACCGGTCGCGCCATTACGCTCGCCCTCATGACTCGGCACGCGTCATCCGCGCTGAAAACCGACATGTACGAGCTGACGATGGTCGATGCGGCCCTCAAGGCCGGCACCGCCCTGCGCCCCAGCGTGTTCGAGGTGTTCGGGCGACGGCTCCCGACCCGGCGCCGCTACGGCGTGGTCGCGGGGATCGGCCGGCTGCTCGACGAGCTGGAGAACTTCCGGTTCTCCGCGGACGAGATCGACTACCTGAGCCGGGCCAAGATCGTCTCGGACGAGACGCTGGACTTCCTGCGGGACTACCGCTTCGGCGGGACCATCACCGGCTACCCCGAGGGCGAGGTCTTCTTCCCCGGGTCACCGATCCTCGTGGTGGAGGGCTCGTTCGCCGAGGGCGTCGTGCTCGAGACCCTCGTGCTGTCGATCCTCAACCACGACTCCGCCGTGGCCGCGGCGGCCTCCCGCATGGCGACGGCCGCGCACGGGCGACCCCTGCTGGAGATGGGCGCCCGGCGTACCCACGAGGAGGCCGCGGTGGCCGCGGCCCGGGCGGCCGTCGTCGGCGGTTTCGCCGCGACCTCCGTGCTGGAGGCGGGCCGGCGGTACGGCATCAAGGCCATCGGGACGGCCGCGCACTCCTTCACGCTCCTGCACGACTCCGAGGAGGAGGCGTTCGCGGCGCAGGTCGCGGCCCTCGGCCCGGCGACGACGTTGCTCGTGGACACCTACGACGTGACCGTCGGCGTGGAGCGGGCGGTCGCCGCCGCGCGCGCGGCCGGGGGCGAGCTCGGCGCGGTGCGCCTGGACTCGGGCGACCTCGTGGCCCAGGCCTTCCAGGTCCGCGCGCAGCTCGACGAGCTCGGCGCGACGTCCACGAGGATCACCGTCACGTCCGACCTGGACGAGTTCGCGATCGCGGCGCTGAACGCGGCGCCCGTGGACTCCTACGGCGTGGGAACGAAGCTCGTCACCGGCTCCGGTCACCCGACCGCCGAGCTCGTCTACAAGCTCGTCGCGCGCGAGGGGGCCGACGGATGGCGCGAGGTCGCGAAGAAGTCGAGCTCGAAGAAGTCGGTCGGAGGGCTCAAGCGCGCCGGCCGCCTGTACGGCTCGGACGGCCACGCGGTCGAGGAGCTGGTGGTCGCCGGGACGACCTCCGAGCAGACGCTCGCGGAGATCGAGCGCCAGGGGGCCCGGCAGCTCATGGTCGACCTCGTCGTCGACGGCGAGCCGGTGGCCGAGCACCGGGACTCCGGGGCGCTCGTCCGGGCGCAGGAACGGCACAAGCTCTCGCGGGCGGCGCTGCCGTACGCGGGCTGGCGCCTGTCCGACGGCGAGCCGGCGATCGCCACCCGGCACGTGGACGTGGACCCGTCCGACGACGAGGTCGACATGGAGTCCGGGCACGCCTGAGCGCGCGGCTAGCTGAAGAACGGCCCGGGCTGTCCCTGCTGGGCGCCGCGGAGGTCGGCGGCCACGCCGTCCTTGCGCAGTCGGTTCGGGTTCCCCGGGCGGACGATGGCGATGACGAGACCGATGACCACGAGGCCGAGGCCGAGCCACTGCAGGTAGCCGAGCTCGGGCCACACCACGCCGACCAGGATGCCGAGCGCGCCCAGCAGCGACGGCGTCAGCCACCAGCCCATCGTTTCCTCCTCGTGGTCACGCTCCCGCGTGGTTCGCCGCGGTCGTGGTTGCTCGCTCGCCCGCGGGTTCCCCCGCGAGCGGAACCAGCGTCTCACGCACGGTCGGCGGGTGCGTCGTCGGCCGCGGGCAGTTCGCCCCGCGAGCTGGTCAGCCCGCGCCTCTCGTCAGCGGCCGCCGACGAACCACTTCCGCACGAGCGCGATCCGCGCCTCGATCTGCTCCGTGGTCGCGGTGGCGACCTCCGGACCGCCGCACAGCCGGCGGAGGTCGGCGTGCACGACGCCGTGCGGGCTGCCCGCCCGCCGCGCCCAGGCTGACACCAGGGTGGACAGCTCCTTGCGCGCCTGCGCGCGCCTCTTGTGGTCGTCGATCCCGGCGTTGGCTGCCCGCTGCTTGGCAGCGGCCGCCTGCCGCTTCCGGCTCTCGACCTGCTTGGCCTGACGGTCCCGCAGCAGCGTCGTCACCTGCTCCGGCTCGAGCAGCCCGGGGATGCCGAGGTACTCCTGCTCCTCCACGGAGCCGACGTCGGCCTCGGTCCCCCAGTGGCCGCCGTCGAACAGGACGCGGTCGAACGTGGCCTGTGATCCGAGCGCGGCAAACCCCGGCAGGGCGAGCTCGTCGGACGCCTTCTCCTCGCGGTTCGCCTCGGCGACGAGCCGCTCCTCCTCGGCGATGAACTCGCCGGCGGGGATGGGGCGGTCCAGCGCGTGGTCGCGCTCCTTCTCCAGCTCGTCGGCGAGTCCCAGGAGGGGGCCGACCGACGGCAGGAACAGCGAGGCGGTCTCGCCGCGCCTGCGGGCGCGCACGAACCGACCCACCGCCTGGGCGAAGTACAGCGGGGTGGCGGTCGTCGTCGCGTACACGCCGACGGACAGGCGCGGGACGTCGACGCCCTCGGAGACCATGCGGACGGCCACCATCCACCGGTCGTCCCCGGCGGAGAACTCCTCGATGCGGTCGGAGGACCCGGCGTCGTCGGAGAGGACGACCGTCGGACGCTGCCCGCAGATCCCCTCGAGGATCCGCGCGTAGGCACGGGCGGACGCCTGATCCGTGGCGATGACGAGACCGCCGGCGTCCGGGACGGTGCGGCGGACCTCGGAGAGGCGCGCGTCGGCCGCGGAGAGGACGGCGGGGATCCACTCGCCCTCGGGGTCGAGCGCCGTGCGCAGCGCCTGCGCCGTCAGGTCCTTCGTCAGCGGCTCACCGAGAGAGGCGGCCACCTCGTCGCCGGCGCGCGTGCGCCAGCGCATGAGTCCCGAGTAGGCGAGGAAGATGACGGGCCGGACGACGCCGTCGGCGAGCGCCTGGCCGTACCCGTACGTGATGTCGGCCCGCGACCGGCGGATGCCGTCGGACCCCTCGACGTAGTCGACGAAAGGGATCGCGGCCGTGTCGGAGCGGAACGGGGTGCCGGTGAGGGCGAGGCGGCGTCGGGCGGGCTCGAACGCCTCGCGCACGGCGTCGCCCCAGCTCAGGGCGTCACCGCCGTGGTGGATCTCGTCGAGGATGACGATGGTCGGCTCCGCCTCCGTCCGCGCGCGGTGCAGGCGCGGGTTCGAGGCGACCTGCGCGTACGTGAGCGCGACGCCGTCGAAGTGGCTCCCGTGCCGGCCCTGGGCGTTCATGTACGCGGGGTCGAGCGAGATGCCGACGCGCTCCGCGGCCTGCGCCCACTGCACCTTGAGGTGCTCCGTGGGGCAGACGACCGTGACGCGGCGGACGACCCCCTGCGCGAGCAGGTCGGTCGCCGCGCGAAGGGCGAACGTCGTCTTGCCGGCCCCGGGGGTCGCGACCGCAAGGAAGTCCTGCGAGCCGAGCTCCCGGAACTTCTCCAGCGCCTCCGCCTGCCAGGCGCGCAGCGGCTTCGCGGTCCCCCACGCGGCGCGCTGCGGGAACGCGGGAGAGAGCTGCTCCGCGGCCGACGGCGACGGCGTGGCGGGAGTGGCGAAGGGGGTCTGCTCCGACCGGGCGGTGTTGCGGGCGGTCACTCCCCGCGGCCCCGGCCGAACGGCCAGCCGCCGCGACGGCCCGAGCCGCCCGAGTCACCGGATCCCCCGCTGAGACCCTCGTAGATCTCCTTGCACGTGGGGCACACGGGGTACTTCTTCGGGTCGCGGCCCGGGGTCCAGACCTTCCCGCACAGCGCGACGACCGGGCGTCCGGCCTCGACCTTGTCCTTGCGGACGTAGTGCGCGAACCGCTCCGCGTCACCCGAGTCGAGTTCCTCCTCGGTCCGCGTCTCGGTGCGCTCGAGCACGTCCGTCGACGCGCCCGGTCCACCCGGGGAGCGGAGCGGGTCCTGGGGCTCATCGGGGAGGGAAGTCATGCGTCCAAGTGTAGGACGGGGGCCCGACGGCGACGACTCGAGCCGCGTCCGTCGGTCGCGGGAAGTCTCACGCCGGGAGTGCACGTCGCGCCCGTGTTCGCGCATCTGCGGGTGGCGACGCCGGCGGTGACAGTCGTCGTCGGGTGAGGGGCGTGGTCGGCGTGCGAGCAACGTCATCGGGCGAGGACCGTGATCGGGTGAGGGCCGACGTCGGCCGGGTTCGTCGGCGGGCGGCCGTCGTCGTGAGGAGACGGCGGTCAAACGGCGACGGCGGGGTCGGGCGAATGCCCGACCCCGCCGTCACGCGACGGGCGCGATCAGTTCTGGACCGCGTCCTTGAGCTTGGAGCCCGCGGAGACCTTGACGCCGAAGCCGGCAGGGATCTCGATGGCCTCGCCGGTGCGCGGGTTGCGACCCGTGCGGGCGGCGCGCTCGACGCGCTCCACCGAGAGAAGACCGGTGACCTTGACCGGCTCGCCGGCCTTGAGGGACTCGATCAGGACGTCCTGGAAGGCGGCAAGCGCGGCGTCGGCCTGAGCCTTGGTCAGGGAGGCGCGCTCAGCGATGGCGGACACAAGCTCGGTGCGGTTGACGGACATGAAAACCCTCTCGTCGTACTTCGGTGAGCGCCCGGCGGGGCGCATTGCATCGAGACTACGCACGTTTGGGCCCAGACGCGTGTTCCTGGCTCGAAAATTTGGCGGCGTGGCGCGGATCTCGAGCCCCTGAGCACAACCTGCGCATCACAGGTCACACACGCAACAACATCTCCGGGATGTGGCCCGCGGGCGTCCGCGGAGCGCGAAATCGGGTGCCCGTGCGTGTCGCGCGGCGGGGTCGGGCGGCGCACACCGTCCGAAAAAGAGGAGACAGCTCGGAGCAGCTCTCGTAGCGTCGTTGCCATGAGGTCCTGACATCCCGACCGGGCGGCTTCCCCCGTTCTCTCGCCCATCGACTGCGCGTCCACTGAGGGCGCGCGCGTCCACCCGTTCCTCATGTCCGCCCCACCTCGGGGCGATCCCGCCGGCCACACCACGCCTCAGTGCGCCCTCTTCCGGGCGCTGTCGCGTCGTGCCCGGCGACCAGGTCCAGTTCCGAACGACAGACATCTCGAGGGAGGTATCGCCATGTCCACGTTCACTCGTGCGCGCATCGCCACCGTGCTGCGTGCGGCCCTCGACGCGACGCTCTCCGACAGCCTGTCGGAGTCGTTCGACTCGAGCAGCCGCTATCAGCGCGACCGCGACGCCGCGGCTCAGCGCGCGCCCCAGTTCTTCTAGGACGCTCGGCGTGCGCCGACTGTTCGGCCGCGGTCCGCGGCCGACGCGGTCCGCATCGCCGTGACCGGCGTCTGCCATGACCGCCGACGGCCGTGATCTGCGTCGACAGGGCGGTGAGTGGTCGAGTTCTTCCCGAACTCGTGCCACTCACCGCCCTTTCGTCGTCCGACCGGCGGGATCCGCCGTCCTGTCCACCCGCGCGTGGACCGATCAGCGGGCGAGCCGGCCGAACCTGGCCAGCAGGTGCCAGACGAACTTGACCTTCTGCGGCGCGAACCGGCCGGAGCGCGCGGCGTGGCCGAGCTCGCGCGGCGTGAGGGCGGGGCCGTCGTCGGCGCTCCTAGCCTCCCGCGGCCACTCGCCGGGCCACTCGCGGGCAATCTGCCGCGCCACCTCCACGGCGACCGCCCCGCGGTAGTCGGGATCGAACTCTGCCGCGTCTGCGGCGAAGCCCGGATGGTGCTCGACGGCGACGCCCGTCCCGCGCGCGGCCTCCTCCACGGGCGTGCCGCGGTGCGACGGGTCGAGGACGATCGCCTCGACGTCGCGGGCGATCAGCACGCCACCGTGGACGTGCGCCTCGACGTAGTCGTCGAGCAGGTCCGCCTGCGCGGCATCGGCCAGTCGGACGAGGCGCGGCAGCGCGTCCCACGGACCGATCTCGGTCGGCTCGAGCACGGAGTCCGGGAAACAGAAGGTCGTCCGGTCCACGACGTCGGGGCGCAGGCGCAGGTGGGCCGATCCGAAGCGGAACGACCCTCCGTACGGCGAGCCATGGCGGTTCCATGCCCCGTAGATCGGCCGCGCCGAGTCGTCCGCCTCGTCGTACCAACCGTCGAAGAGTCGGCTCTCCCAACGCCAGCGGTCGCCGCCCCGGTGGGCCGTCAGACCGCCGTTGGAGATGCCGGTGACGAACTGGGGAAGGTAGGCGCCGTCGACGGCGATCGACTCCATGACCGTGCGGTCGCCGTGGGGGAAGTCGGGGTGGAAGTGCACGGTGATGGCCGGTGCGGCCTCGTGCCTCGCCGCGTGGCCCAGCGGGCAAGGCCCGCCCGTGCGCTCGTCCCCCATCCGACGACGATAGCGGCCGGCCCGATGCGTGCGATCCGCACCAGGACGCGACGAAGCCCGGACCCACGTCAGTGGGTCCGGGCTTCGTCGATGTCCCTTCGGGACACTCGTGGAGATGGCGGGAATCGAACCCGCGTCCGACGGCGTGAAAGCAGGGCTTCTCCGGGTGCAGTCCGCTGCTGATTTTCTCGGCCCCAGCAGTCACACGGACAAGCTGCTGACGGGCCCAGTCATCTAAAAGTCCCCGTAACCCCGATGAACGTGGGTCACGAGCAGTGGCTCTCTAGTCGACGCCAGGATCCGGGTCGAGAGCGTACCCGGGCTGACGGACTTCGTGGCTCGCTCAGGCGGCGAGGGCGAAGTCGGTGCGCTTGGAATCGGCACCTATTGGTTTGCAGAGAGCGTTAGAGAGATAACTCTGCATCCTCTACCCGCTTCACCTGGAAACACGACCGTCGTCGAAACCGATCATCCCCTGTTGAGTTGTGCACGACGCGGTCCGGACCAGCCGGGTTGCCGCGACGCAGGTGTCAATCATACGGATCAACGCGCGATGCGTCGACACTATTCCGGCCCGCGGAGAGACGGGCCCGGCGGCGGGCCCGGCCGCGGACGCGAAACAGGCCGATCCGCAGCCGCGAGACGGCCTCAGCCGTGATTGCGCAGGCTCATCGCCCGGCGCGCCTCCATGTCGTCCTGGCGCTCACGCAGCGTCTGACGCTTGTCGTACTCCTGCTTGCCCCGTGCGAGCGCGATGAGGACCTTCGCCCGGCCGCCGATGAAGTACAGCTCGAGCGGGACCACCGTGTGTCCCTTCTCCCGCGACGCGGGACCGAGCTTGTCGATCTGGTTGCGGTGCATGAGCAGCTTCCGCTTGCGGCGCGGCGCATGGTTGGTCCACGTGCCCTGCGCGTACTCGGAGATGTGCACGTCCCGCAGCCACGCCTCGCCCCGGTCGAACTCGACCCACCCGTCGACGAGCGACGCCCGACCGGCGCGCAGCGCCTTGACCTCGGTCCCCCACAGGGAGATGCCCGCCTCGACGGTCTCGTCGATGTGGTAGTCGTGCCGGGCCTTCTTGTTGCGGGCGACGATCTTCTTGGCGTCGGCCTCAGCCTTCGCCCGCTCCGCCTGGGTCGGCTTGCCGCCGCCCTGACTCTTGGCGCTCATGGCCGACCTCCAACCGGTTGACGTGGGTTTCGGCCGTTGCGACCGACTGCCCAGTCTACCGGCGGGTGCAATCCCATTTCCCAGGGCTTCACCCGCCGCGAACCGCCGCCTCCGGCACCGGCCGGAGGCGGCCGGCGACCTACAGGTAGGGCATCGGGTCGGTCATCTGCCCGTCGAGGAAGAGGCCGAGGTGGACGTGGCAGCCGGTGACGTTGCCGGTGGCCCCCGTGAATCCGATGACCTGCCCCTGGCTCACGTGCTGCCCGGGGGTGACGGCGAAGCCGGAGAGGTGGTGGTAGGTCGACACGGTGGACCGGCCGTTGATGATGCCGTGGTTGACGATCACCTGGTTGCCGCTCGTGCCGGTGATGGCGGCCGGGTTCGTCGCCTCGACGACGCCGTCCGCGATCGCCACCTGGGAGTTCCCGCAGGCGCTCCGGAGGTCGACGCCCGGGTGGATCGACCAGGCGCCCGTGATCGGGTAGATGCGCGGGCCGTAGGGCGAGGTGACGGTGAGCGGACGGGGAATCGGCGGGATGAAGGTCGCGCCCGTCTGCGCCGGCGGGTCGGGAGTCGATGTGGGGGGCGGCGTCGGCGTCGGGGCGGGCGCCGGCGGCTGCGCGGGCTGCGGGGCCGGGGTGTTCTGCTCCCGCTCGAGCTGTGCCTGGCGGGCCGCGGCCTCCTGACGCAGTCGCTCCTGCTCGGCCGCCTCCTGCTGGCGCCGCTCCTCCTCGAGGCGTTCCTGCTCGAGACGGCGGTTCTCCTCGTCGATCGCCGCGATCTGCAGCTCCGTCGTCGTGTTCGACCGGCCGATGGCCGCGATCTCGCCGTTCAGGTCGTCCTCGCGCCCCTCGAGCTCGGCGACAAGGTCCTCCTGCAGCGCCTCGAGACCGTCGAGCTCGTCCACGCGGTCGGAGTGCTCGTTGCGCAGCCGCTCGGACTCGGCGACGGCCTCGATGGCCTCGTCGTTCAGGTCGGAGACTCGGGTGGCGAGGGTGTCCTGCCGCAGCCGCTGGTTGCGGTTCTCGGCGCTCTCCTCCGCGACCCGGGTGAGCAGGGTCGACTGGGTGCGCGTGGCGGTCGAGACCGCGGAGTACGAGCCGATGAAGTCCTCCGCGGAGGCGGACTCGGTGATGAGCGCGAGCGTGGACGGTGCGGCGTCGCCCCGGTAGGCGGAGCGCGCGAGCTCACCGAGCGCGTCGGACGTCTCCTGGGCGGCCTCCTCCCCCGCGGAGATCTCCGACTCGACGTCGGAGAGGTCCTGTTCGGCGACCTCGAGACGGCCCTCGACCTGCTCCTGGTGCCGCTCGGAGGCGGCGAGATCATCCTCGGCCTGCGCGAGCGCCTCCTGCGCCACCGGGATCTGCTCCCGGGTCAGCTGCAGGTCGACGAGCGTGTTCGACAGGTCGGCGGACACGCCCTCGAGGTCGTGCTGGAGCTCCTCGCGGCGGCCGTCGTTGTCGGCGATCAGCTCGAGCAGCGCCTCGCGCTCCTCGTTGTTGTCGTCGATCTCGTCGCCCGCGGCGGGGCCGCCGTAGGCAGCGCAGAGCAGGAACGTGGCGGCCAGGGCCGCGGCTACGCGACGGTGCGTCCGCGGGAAGAATGCGGACGGACGGCCAACGGGGGAAGGAAGCGTTGACATGAAAGTCCTATACCTTGGTGTATCTCGCGAGTGAGACTACAGACGACACCCCGGCGACGGCTACGGCAGCCAGCAGGAGCACGGGAGCGACCCGCCACACGTCGGACGTTGTCACGAAGGCGACCCACGGTGCCGACGACTGGAGCCAGCCCTCGACCCCGTACCGGACCGCCGCCCACAGCCCGGCGACGGAGAGCACGGATCCCACGAGCGCGGCGATCGCGCCTTCGAGCATGAACGGGGCCTGGATCACCCAGTTCGACGCGCCCACCAGCCGCATGATCCCGGTCTCCCGGCGCCGGGACAGCGCGGAGAGCCGGATCGTGGTGGTGATGAGCAGGACCGCGGCGACCGCCATGATGCCGGCGAGGCCGAGAGCGACCGCGGTGGACCGGTTGAGGATGAGGAACAGCGGCTCGAGCTGGGCGCGCTGGTCGACGACGACCTCCACGCCCGGGCGGCCGTCGACCTCGTCGGCGACGATCCGGAACTGCTCCGGGTCCTCCAGTCGCACGCGGAAGGACACCTGCATCTGGTCGACCGTGATCTGCTGGCCCCAGTTCGTGTCCCCGAGGCGCTCCTGGAAGTTCTGAAACGCCTCCTCCTTGGTCTCGAAGTAGACCTCGTCGACGTACGGCGCGAGGTCCGCCGAGTCGAGCAGGGACTCGACGTTGGCGATCTCCTCCTCGGAGGCCTCCCCGCCGGCGCACTGCACGGCCTGCGAGGCGTCCGGACACATGTAGACCGCGATCTCCACGCGGTCGTACCAGTCGTCCTTGAGCCGGTCGACCTGCGTCTGCAGGAGCATGCCGGCCCCGACGAACAGCAGCGACACGAACGTCACGAGGACGACCGCGAGGGTCATCGCGACGTTGCTGCGGATCCCCTGGAAGACCTGGCCGAGGATGAACCGGAGCCTCATGCGCCGGCCTCCTCGTCCGTCGTCGTGCCCTGCCCGACGTCGGTGCCCGCCCCGGCGAGCACGTCACCGTCGTCGGAGCCGGCCGCGCGACGCGCGGCCTCCACGACGTGCAGGTAGGCGCCGCCGGCCTCGTCGCGGACCACGCGGCCGTCGACGAGCTCGACGACGCGGCGGCGTGCGCGGTCGACGAGGTCGTCGTCGTGGGTGGCCATGACGACCGTGGTGCCGGTCGAGTTGATGCGCGTGAGGAGCTCCATGATGCCGCCGGAGGTCTCCGGGTCGAGGTTGCCGGTGGGCTCGTCCGCGAGGAGCACCTGGGGGCGGTTGACCATGGCGCGGGCGATCGTCACGCGCTGCTGCTCACCGCCCGAGAGCTCGTGCGGGAGCCGCTTCTCCTTGCCCGCGAGGCCGACCAGCTCCAGCGCCTGCGGGACGACCGTGTAGATCTGGTGGCGGGGCCGGCCGGTGACCTGCATGGCGATCGCGACGTTGTCGAAGACGCTCTTGCCGTTGAGCAGCCGGTAGTCCTGGAAGACCATGCCGATCTGCCGACGGTGGCGGGGCATGCGGAACCGGGAGATCCGGGAGAGGTCGTGGCCGAGCGCGTACACCGATCCCGACGTCGCCCGCTCCTCGCGGAGCACGAGGCGGAGGAAGGTGGACTTGCCGGATCCGGAGGCCCCGACGAGGAAGACGAACTCCCCGCGCTCGATCTCCAGGGACGCCTCATCGAGCGCGGGACGTGCCCCGCGCTTGTAGACCTTGGAGACGTTGTCGAATCGGATCACGGCGTCTATCCGGCCAGTGACGGAAACAGGGAAGAGATGGTCTGGCCGACCTGGATGCTACGTCGTGACCTGCCCGTGACCGGGGAGGTCACGCGGCGCGGCGTGATCAGTCCTCGTCGTTCTGCTGGTTGCGGCGCCACCGGATGCCGGCGTCGACGAACCCGTCGATCTCCCCGTCGAACACGGCGGACGGGTTGCCGGACTCGAACTCCGTGCGCAGGTCCTTGACCATCTGGTACGGCTGCAGCACGTAGGAGCGCATCTGGTCGCCCCACGAGGCCTTCACGTCCCCGGACAGCGCCTTCTTCTCCGCGGCCTCCTCGGCCTGGCGCAGGAGCAGCAGGCGGGACTGGAGGACGCGCAGCGCGGCGGCGCGGTTCTGGATCTGCGACTTCTCGTTCTGCATCGACACGACGACGCCGGTCGGGATGTGCGTCATGCGGACCGCGGAGTCGGTCGTGTTGACCGACTGGCCGCCCGGGCCCGAGGAGCGGAAGACGTCGACCTTGATCTCGGCCTCGGGGATCTCGATGTGGTCGGTGTGCTCGATGAGCGGGATGACCTCGACGGCGGCGAACGACGTCTGCCGGCGGCCCTGGTTGTCGAACGGCGAGATCCGCACGAGGCGGTGCGTGCCGCCCTCGACCGAGAGGGTGCCGAACGCGTAGGGCGCGTTCACCTCGAAGGTGGCCGACTTCAGGCCCGCCTCCTCCGCGTAGGAGGTGTCCATGACCGAGGTCGGGTAGCCGTGGCGCTCCGCCCAGCGCAGGTACATGCGCAGCAGCATCTCCGCGAAGTCCGCGGCGTCCACACCGCCGGCGCCCGCGCGGATCGTCACGACCGCCGCGCGCTGGTCGTACTCGCCGGACAGCAGGGTGCGGACCTCGAGGTCGCCGAGGGCCTTGCGGACCTTCTCCAGCTCGCCCTCGGCCTCCTCGACCATGGACGGGTCCTCGTCGCCGAGCTCGACCATGACCTCGAGGTCGTCGATCCGGGAGCCGAGCTTCTCGATGCGCTCGAGGTCCGTCTGCGCGTGGGAGAGCTTGGAGGTGACCGCCTGCGCGGCCTCCGGGTCGTCCCACAGGTCGGGGGCCGCGGACTCCTCCGTCAGCGTGGCGATCCGGGCGCGGAGCTCGTCGAGGTCCGTCACCGCCGTGATCGACGCGTAGATCCTGCGAAGGTCCGCGATCTCGGCGGAAAGGTCGGTAGCCACGGTCGGCAAGTCTACAAGCCGTCCGGGAGGGGCCCCCGCCCGGGCACCCCTCACCCGCTGCCCGGCCCCGTGGACCTACCGGCTCGCGCCCCCTCGTGGCGGCATGAAGCACAGGATCTCGTCGGCTCCGTCGGCGTGGGCGTCCCGCGACGGGACGAGCGACCGGACGTCGTCGAGATCGGCTCCGGACACGCCGAGCTCGTCGGCGGCGAGGCGCCGGCACGCGGCCCCGCCCACCACGGTCGGGTCCGTCGCGCTCGCCTGTCCGACCGAGGCACGCGTCCGCCCCACGAGCTCCATCGACCCCCGGGTCGTGCAGTCCATGACCCTGATCTGGCCGCCGGGGCCGTAGGAACCGGCCGCGACCCGCGTCCCGGGCACGCATGCCCCGAGCGTGAGGTCCACGACCGGGAGCAGCGTCGACGCGCCGGAGTCCGAGCTCGCGTCCGCGTCCGAGTCGGAGTCCACGCCCGAGTCCGGGAGCGCGCCCGCCCCGGGCGGCTGCTGGGTCGGTTCGTCGCTCGGCTGCTGGTCCTCGTCGCCGGAGCCAGGCGCGTCACCGGGTGCGGCGTCGTCGGGAACGGGTTCGTCGGGAGCCGTGTCCCCGGGGGTGACGCCGTCGGAGCCCGACCCGCCCGGGCCGTCGCCGGGCGCGGCGTCCCAGTACCCGTCCGACGAGAGCGCGCCGCCCGAGGTCCCGTGGCCGGGCGCCATCGCGGGCAGGTCCTCGGAGTCCTCGAGCGGCGGGGCCTGGGACGCACGGCCGACCAGCATGGTCGGGGAGTCGTCCGACTGCCCGAGCAGGCTCGAGTCGTCGTCCGACGTCCGCCACCGGTCGACCGCGAGCACGCCCGCGCCCCCGAGCACGAGCAGACCGATGAACGCGGCCACGAGGGACTGCAGCCTCCGACGACGACGGCCGCTCACCCGACCGGAGCCCGCCCGGCCCGGGGGCCGGGTGGGGCCGCCCGGTCCGGCGGTGCCACCCGGGCGGGTGGGCACGGCTGGACCTCGCGAGGGTGCGGGCGCGCCGGACTCGGTGATGGCCAACGGCGAGTCGTCGGCGCGGTGGACGGGCTCGAGGTCGATGGTCGCCGAGCCCGGGTGGTCGGCGGGCGGCACGAGGTCCGGCCGGGTCTCCGCCGCCTGCGCGAGGCCGACGAGTCCGTGGAACGCCGTGCGCGGCAGGGCGCTGCGGGCGGTCGGTCCCTCGGGCAGCCGGCGTCCGGGCGCGTGCGGGTCGCTCTCCTTGGCGGCCCGGCGGGCGGCGGCCGCGCGCAGCGCGCGCGGGGTGGGTCGGGCGGTGGCCGGGTCGGGCGGCGCCGCGTCCGCGGGCGGTCGCTTCTCCCCGATCGGTCGGCGGTTCGTCGCGGGTCGCGCCCCACTCCCCTGCCGGTCCGCGAGGCTCGGCGGGGCGGACGGCGGGGAGTCGGCGGTCGGCGCGAAGGACCCACCCTCGACGCCGGCCGACGCGGGCGAGACCGTGGCCGCGGCATCGCCGTCGTGCTCGTCGGAGCCCTGCTTGTCGGAGCCCTGTTCGTCGGACCCGTCGACCTCGTCGATACCGCGCCCGTCGCCGGGGTCGAGCTCGTCGGTTCCACGCTCGTCGCCGACATCGTGCGCGTCCGTCAGGGGCCGGACATCATCCGGCCGCTCGGAGACCGTGCGCTGACGTCCAGCCGGGTCGGTGCCTGGCTCGCCCCCGGCAGGCCCGTCACCGCTTCCACGCGCATCGGAGGTCAGCCCCTCGGGGGTCACGGACTCGCCCGCCCGCGAACCGGGGCCGAAGGTGTCGGCCGAGACGACGTCGTCGGGGGTCTCCTCGAACAGGTTCCCCTGGGCGATCGGGGCGGCCGGCCGGTAGACAGCCCAACCACCGCCCGGCGGCAGTGGCGCACGGGCGGGGACGACGGGGATGTCGTCGGACTGGTCAGAGGACCGCCTGGTCGTCGCGACTCCTTCAGCAGCGCGTGTGTCGGTCCGCTCGCCGGGTCAGGCGGCGGAGTGCGCGTCGACGTGATTCATGTCGACGCATATATCCGAGGGTAGGAACCGCCCGCCTCCCGGGCACAGCCGGGGCATGGGTTGTGCTCCCCATCGAGCGGCCTCGCGGTCGGGGCGGACGTCAGCCGACGTACTGGGCCGAGCCGTCCTGGAAGTTGCCCTGGATGCCGTCGGCACGGTCCCGGGTCGAGATGTAGCAGACGACCTCGCGGTCACCCTGCTCCCAGGTGGCCTCGGAGGGGTACAGGCTCGAGATGCCGATCTGCGCGAGCCCGTTGTTGTCCATGTCGGGCTCCGGCAGTGCCTCCCACGCCGCCTGGCAGCGCTCCATGGACGTCTGGGCCATCGCGTCCTGGCCCGGGAAGCTCTCGTCCTCCACGTCGAAGAGGTCGATGATCTCCATCATGTGCGTCTCGGTGCACGGGATGAGCTGCACCTCGTTGGAGGTCGCGGAGAAGCCGTCCGAGGCGAGGCAGTTGCCGACCTCGAACGAGAAGACGTCCGAGGGGCCGGTCGCCTCGGTGCCCGGGGGCGCCGTCGTCGGGTCCGTGGTGGGCTCGGTGGTCGGTTCCGTCGTCGGCTCGGTGGTCGGTTCCGTGGTCGGCTCGGTCGTGGGCTCGGTGGTCGGCTCCGTGCTGGGCTCGGTCGACGGTTCCGTGACGGGTTCCGTCGAGGGCTCGGTGACGGGCTCCGTGGTGGCCGGGGTCGTCTCCTCCCCCGCCGAGATGTTCCGGTAGATCACGAGGCCGGTGATGACGAGGGCGACGACGAGGCCGAGCGTGATCACGAGGACCCAGATGAGCGCCCGGTTGTCCCCTCCCCCGTTCCCGCCGCCGCGCCAGTCCCCGGATCCGCCGGGGCCACCAGGGCCGCCGCTGCCGAAGCCGCCGCCGTTCCCGTAGGCGGGACCGCCGGCGTACGCGGGCGTCCCGCCCTGGTTCGGCGGATAGCTCGGGATGGGGCCGGTGGGCGCGCCCTGGGGGTCGCCGCCCATGGGCTGCGTGCCCTGGGTCCAGCCCGACGACTGATCGAACCCGCCGGTCGACCCGGACCCGGCGCTCGCTCCGCTCCACTGACTCACGGTCACACCGTAGCCACGGATCCGCGGAATGCCCACGGATGCAATGGGGACCACTCTCCGGGGCTTGCGCCGATCAGCCACAATGGAAGCATGGTTCAGCATCGACGTACGTGGCAGCAGTCGGCCGTCGCCGAGGCTCTCGACCAGGTCCCGTCGTTCGTGAGCGCGCAGGACCTGCACCGCCGGCTGATGGACTCCGACCAGCAGGTCGGGCTCGCGACCGTCTACCGGGTCCTCAAGCGGCTCGAGGAGGCCGGCGACGTCGACGCCCTCATCACGACCGACGGCGAGACCCTCTACCGCGCCTGCGAGCGCGGCCACCACCACCACCTCGTGTGCGAGAACTGCGGTGCCACGGTCGACTTCACGTCCCCCGACGAGACGTGGATGGACGAGATCGCCGCGAGCCATGGCTTCACGCCCAAGCGCCACGTGGTGGACATCTACGGGCTGTGCCGGGACTGCCAGGCGGCCCTCGCCTGAGTCCCTGGACATGGAGGAGGGCGGGTCCGTCGTCGACGGACCCGCCCTTCGCACGTCCCACCCCCGACGGCGGACTCAGCCTCCGCAGGTCAGGCCGGCCTGGAGCGCCTCGAGGTTGGCGTACATGACGTCGATGTAGTCGGCGTCGGCGTCCGTCTGGCCCTCGATGGGGTCGAGGACCGCGGTCTCGACCCCGATGTCGTCGGCGAGGGCGCGGGTGACGTCGGGGCTCGTGATGACCTCGAAGAAGATCGTGTGCACGTCGTTCTCCTCGACGATCGCGCCGACCTCCCGAAGGCGCGCCGGCGACGGCTCGGCGTCGGGGTTGATCCCGCTGATGCCGACCTGGTCGAGGCCGTACCGGTCGGCGAGATAGCCGAACGCGTCGTGCGAGACGACGAGCGTGGCCCCGGCGCAGTCCGCGAGGCCGTCCGCGTAGGCCGTGTCGAGCTCCTGGAGATCGGCGACGAGGCCCTCCGCGTTGGCCGCGAACACGTCCGCGTTGTCCGGGTCGAGCTCGGTGAGCCGGTCGGCGATGCCGCCCGCGATGCCCTCCATGAGCTCGGGGTCGAGCCACAGGTGGGGATCGTGCGCGAGGGACTCCTCCGTGACGCCGGAGGCATCCGCCGCGTCGAAGACCGCCGCCGGCTCGGTCACTGCGAGTGCCTCGTCCACGGCCGCCTGGAGCGTGGGGATGTAGACGACGAGGTCGGCCGCGTCGATCTCGGCCACCTGCGCCGGGGAGAGCTCGAGGCTGTGTGGGTCGGCCCCCGGGGGCGTGATGCCGCCGACGTCCACGAGGTCGCCGCCGACCCGCTCGACGACGAACTCCAGCGGGTAGAAGGAGGCGTCGACCTGGAGGCCGTCGCCCGCGTCGTCGTCGCCGGATCCGCAGGAGGCGAGGACGAGGGCGGCCGCGAGGGCGGCGGCAGCCGGGTAGGTACGTGTGCGCATGGTGTCCCATCCTTTCAGGCATGCGCCGGGGCGCCGTACCGGTGAGGTACGGCGCCCCGGATCTCGGCGCCCGGATGGCCGGGCGCGTGGGGTCGGTCAGTCGGTGTGCGACTCGTCGTCGTGGTCGTGGCCCTCGTGGTCCTCGCCCTCGTCGCCGTGGTCGTGATCCTCGTGCTCCTCGCCCTCGTCGCCGTGGTCGTGGCCCTCGTGGCCGCCGCCCTCAGCGTCGTCCTCGCCGCCGAACTCCGTGGAGCCGGCCTCGACCGCGCCGGAGATGCCGGACAGCTCGTTCGGGGTGACGTCGAGCGTCGCTTCGTTCCAGACCTCGCCGGTCTCGATGTCGATCGCGTAGATCGTGTTCGTGGCCGGGTCGGTGACGTAGGCCGAGCCGTCGAGCGTGAAGATCGCCGGGCGCGGCTCCTGCCACTCCTCCGGCTCCTCCCACTCGTCGATGACCGGGTACGACGCCGTCAGCTCGCCGGTGGCGGGGTCGATGACGTGGATCTGGCCGTCGGTGCCGAGGACGAGGGCCTCGCCGTCGTCGCCGCGCGCGAGCGAACGGAACGTGTAGCTGGACGGAAGGTCGACGAGGGTGAGCTCACCGGTGGTCGTGTCGATGAGCGAGACGCGCGTGGGGCGCTCGAGCTCGGCGTCGGGGTCCGACTTGTAGTCGCCGAGGACGACCGGCGAGACGTCGCTGCCGGCCTGGTTGCCGATGCGGCCGTAGTCGTCCGGGGAGGTCACCTTGGTGATCTCGCCGCCCGAGTAGATGAGCGCGCCGTCCTCGCAGCCGATGACGACGGTCTCGCCCTCGGCCATGGCCTCGCCATGGACGCCGGGGCACTCGTCGGAGGCGGCGATCTCGTTGCCGTCCGCGTCCAGGACGCGGATGCCGGTGCGGGCGTCCTCGTCGCCCTCGGAGACGAGGAGGGAGCCGTCGGCGAGCTCGACGGCGACGCCGTGGTGGGCGGAGGGGGTCGTGTACTCGCGCACCTCGGCGTCCTCCTCGACGACCGCTGAGGAGTCGAGGACCGTGATCTCGCCAGTGCCGTCGTCGAACAGGGCGGTGCGCCCGTCGTGGACGACGACGTGGCCGGGCGTCTCGGCCCCGAACGTCACGTCGAGCAGGGTGGGCTCGGTGGTGAAGTAGTGGGAGTGGTCGCCGTGGGGCTCGGCCCAGGCGCCGCCGTCGAGGACCTGGAAGCCGCCGGTGGTCGAGACGAACAGGTGGCGGCCGTCGCCGGCCGCGTTCAGCCGGTTGAAGCCCTCGAGCGGGATGTCGGCCTCGAACTCGAGCGTCGTCGCGTCGAGGACCTGGATGCCGCCGTCGTACGTGATGGCGAGGCGCGGGGTGACGGAGGCGGCCTCGGTGGCTGCGCCAACGGCGTCGTCCCCGTGGTCGTGGTCGAGCTCGTCCTCGGACTCCGTCTCGGAGGACGTCTGCTCGGACGAGGTCTCGGAAGCGTCGTCGGTGGGCTCGGAGTCGTCGTCGGACGAGCAGGCGGCGAGCAAGACGAGGGGAAGCGCGGCGGTCGCGGCGAGCAGGCGCCGCGTCGCGGATCGGTGGGGGAGGTTCATCGTGTGCGTGGGCACCGGGTGGGCGCCCGTTCCTTCCGACAGTGGACGTGTGACGCGGGGAACGCTAACACTAATGACAGTCGTTCTCATTCTCGTTTCGAGGAGTCCCGGTGTGGCAAGGCGCGGCATTCCGGGGGATCTCGGACGGCGCCCGTGGCCGGATGTGTGCAGCGCCACGCGAGTACGTGGCCGCCACCCGCCCCGAGCTCACGGAACGGGCGCCCGCCGATACAGTGGACCGACCGGTCAGGACCACCGACCGGCACGCACGCGAACCGAGGAACGATGGCCGCCAGCACCCCCGACGATCCGGCGCCGCAGGGCGCGACGGCGCGGTTCGGCGCGCTGGTGGCCGGACGTCGTCGCGCGGTCTCCCCCGACGTCCCGATCGAGCTGGACGACGCCGAGCTCGCCCGCCACCTGCGGGCCATGGCCGCCGAGTACAACGAGCTGCGGATGCACTACCAGGCGGGCATCGACGAGGTCCTCACGAAGGTCAACATCCTCCGCACCGAGTTCGAGCAGACGGGCGAGTACAGCCCCATCGAGCACGTGCGCACCCGCCTGAAGTCCCCCGAGAGCCTCATCGCGAAGGCCGTGCGGGTCTGCGACGAGCTGACGATCCCCGCGATCCGCGAGCACATCATGGACATCGCGGGCATCCGCATCACGTGCAGCTTCGTCTCGGACGTGTACTGGATCGCCACGATGCTGCGCCGGCACCCGGATCTCGAGATCCTCGAGGTCAAGGACTACATCGCGAACCCGAAGCCGAACGGCTACCGCTCGCTCCACCTCATCGTGCGGGTGCCCGTCTACCTGTCGGAGTCCACGGAGCTCATCCCGGTGGAGCTCCAGATCCGCACGAGCGCCCAGGACTTCTGGGCGTCGGTCGAGCACAAGCTGAACTACAAGTACGACCGCGACCTGCCTGCGGACCTTGCCGCCGAGCTCGACGACGCCGCGACCCTGGCCGCCGAGCTCGACGCCCGCATGGAGCGCCTGCGCGAGGAGATCCGCCCGATGCCGCCGCAGGCCCGCGGCGGGGTGGCGTAAGCGTTCACGGCGCCGCGGCGTCCGGTTCGAAGGCGCGTGCGCGCCCGGTGACGGTGAGTTCGACCGGCCCGACGACGTCGGCGACCAGCGCGGGCACGAACGGCGGGTCGATCGTCACGACGAACGTGACGACGGCCGTGTCCTCCCCCTCCACGCCGGTCGGCTCGCCGACCGCGAAGCTCGTGACCCGGTCCATGCTCGACCGGTCGACCTCGGCGAGGTAGGCCTCCAGCTCGGTGCGCACCATCTCGTCCGTGAGCAGCCGGTCGCCGTCGCCGTAGAAACCGTCCTCCGAGACCGAGTCCGCGACCGCCGCCGCGGCCGCGTCCGCGAGGGCGAGCACGCGCTTGCGGTCGAGGTGGATCGCGGAGATCGAGGCGACGACGAGGACGAGCGCGAGCAGCACGACCGCGAATCCGATCCCCAGCACGAGGATCCGGCCATTCTCTCCGTCGTGGGCCGCCCGTCGGTGACGGGCGGTGAGGCGGGCGACCGCCCGTGCGCCGGACCGACAGAGACTCACGGCGCCTCCCGGTGGTCCTCGACGCGCACCACGTGTCGCGCGGAGACGGACATCGACGTCGGCACGCCGGCGACCGAGACGGGCAGGAGCGGCAGCGGGACGCGGGCCGCCACGTCCACGTCGATGCGCGCGCCCGGCGTGTGGCACGGGGACGCCTCGCACGCGACGCTCAGCGCCGAGGCGCCGTCGACGTCGAAGCCCTGGTCCGCGAACGCGAGCTCCACGGCGAGCGCCGCTGGGCCGGCCGCGGCCGCCTCGCTCTCGGCCTGCGCGACGATGCGTCCGGCCTCGGCCGCGGCGGACTCGGCGGCGAAGGAGGCCGCCTGGATGCGGCCGATCGTCACGACGAGGTAGACGAGCGGGATGAGCAGGACGACAGCGACGCCGATGTACTCGACGATCGCGTTGCCGGCCTCGTCGTCGCGCCATGCCCGTGCCGCGCGCCGTCGCAGGCGGTCGGCGAGTCCCGGGACGAGACGCCTGCCGGGGATCACGGCAGCTCCTCGAGCGCCGCGTGGCCCGTGACCTCGATCGATCCGACGAGGCTCCACATGCCCAGCGTCGGCATGGGCGCCCGCACGGTCACCTCGACGAGGGGCACCCCGCCCGTCGCCAGGACGTCCGCGCTCACGTCCTCGGCGAAGCTCGACGAGAGGCTGGTGGAGATGAGCTGCTCGGTGCGGTCCGTGCCGGCGGCGAGACTCGAACCCTGCAGGGCCGCGTACCGGGCGCCCTCGGACGCCGCGTCAACAAGCGTGTTGCGGACGTGGAGGACGAGCGCGAGCTGGAGCACCGACCCCACCATGAGGACCAGGATCCCGGCGATCATGACGAAGTCGACGATCGCGGACCCGGCCTCGGCATCCCGCCCGGCGCTCGGTGCGATCTTCGGGCCCCTGGGCCGAGGCGGCCGCAACGAGTGGGGCGCGGAGGGGCGCGAGGGGGTGCGCGCCGACGAGAGCGAGCGCCGGCCTACTCGCGGCCGAGCACGCGGTCGATCGCGGTCTGGAAGAGCGCGCCGAGCTGGGTCTCGGCGATCGCCCAGATGATGAGGACGAGCCCCGCCGTCATCAGCGTGATCATCACCCATCCCGGGACGTCCCCCCGTTCGGGATCGTCGTTCGACAGCCGGTCGCGGAACCAGGCCAGGAGGAAGAGCGGATTCATGTCGGTGACCTTTCGTGGGCGGTTGGTCGGGAACGGGGGTCGCGGCGCGGGCGCGCCGCTGGCGGGTCATAGGCCCATCCGGAGGGCGGCGAGACCGGGGTACAGGGCGAAGAGCACGGTGGTGGGCAGGATGAGCAGGACGACCGGCAGCATCATGGCGACCTCCTTCTTGCCCGCGAGCTCCATGAGCTCGCGGCGGCCGGCCTCGCGGGTGTCCTGCGCCTGGGCCCGCAGCACCTCGGCGAGCGGCGTGCCGCGCTCGATCGCGGCCCCGACGGCGTCGGCGAATCGCCCGAGCGTCGGCGAGCCGGTCCGGGTCGCCAGGCGGTCGAGTGCGATGACCGTGGGCACGCCGGAGCGCATGTCGGCGAGCGTGAGCCGCAGCTCGTCGGCCACCGCACCGTTGGCGATCCGGTGGACGCGCTCGAGGGCGGGGACGAGACCGTCGCCCGCGCCGACGGACAGCGCCACGAGCTCGGCGATGTCCGGCAGCTCTGCCGCGATCCGTTCCCGCCGGGCGGTGACCCTGGCCGTGAGCCGCGTGTCGCGCAGCAGCACGCCGGTGAGGCCGAGGAGCAGGACCGCCAGGATGAGCACGGGCGTCGGCGCGCCGTACGCGGCGCCGACCGTGAGCGCGAGGGTGAGTCCGAGGGCGAGGCCGATCGCGCCCCAGGCGAGCTGCTCGGTGCGGAACTGGGCCACGGTCATCGGCGATCCCGACTCCGTCAGCCGCCTGCGGACGGTCGAGGTCGTGGACCCGAGCTTCTCGAGGGCGGGGACGACGTCGTCGACGATCGGGCCGACCAGGCGTTCGAGGACGGCGTAGGGCGACCGGGCGGGCGTCTCGGCGAGCAGCCGTGACGAGGTCGGCCGCTCGACCAGGTACGGGGCCAGGCGGTCGGCGAGCCGAGGCCGGCGCGCCAGGAGTCGGCCGACGATGACGAGGACCCCGGCCGCGAACATCAGTCCGGCGACCCCGCCGTAGAAGGTCAGGCTCATCGCAGTACCCTCGCCTCCTCCGGGAGGCGGCCGAGCCGCACCATCAGCCAGTAGGCGAGCGCCGACGTCGCGGCGCCGGTCGCGAGCACGACCGCACCCGTCGTCGACTGGTAGGACTGCACGGCCTCCGGCCGTGCCGCCAGCAGCGCGAGCACGACCCAGGGCGCCGCGACCGCGAGCCGGGCCCCGTTGACGGTCCAGCTCTGGCGGGCGACGAGCTCGCCCCGCGTGCGCTGGTCCTCGCGCAGCATGTGGGCGAGCGCCCGCAGCAGCCGGGTGAGGTCCGACCCGCCGACCTCGCTGGTGAGCCTCAGCGCCTCGACGATGCGGTCGGCCACCGGGTCCGCGAGGCGGGCCTTGAGCCGGTCGAGCGAGATCGACAGGTTGCCGGTCGCCCGGTGGTCGGCGACGAAGCGGCGGAACTCCGGACGGACGGACTCCGGCCCCCGCTCGGCGAGGGTGCCAATGGCTTCGGCGAGCGACCGCCCGGCGCGTACCGCGGAGACGAGGGCGTCGATCGCGTCGGGCCAGACCTCGCGCAGCCTCGCGGTGCGGGTCCGCGCCCGAGAGCTGACGACCAGCCACGGAAGGATCGCGGCGATCGCGCCGAAGGCGATCGCGACGGGCGCGACCGCGGTCGCCGCCAGCACCACGAGCACGACGACGAGACCGAGCCCCGCACAGACGGACAGGAACGCCGCGGGAGAGACCGACGGCGAGCCCGAGCGCGTGAGGACGTCCTGGAGGCGGTCCGTCCACCGCGAGCGGTCCGGGCGGGCGGGCTCCGGCTCGAAGAACGAGAACCAGACCAGGCAGAGTCCGGCCCCGAGCAGGAGTCCCGCGACGACGCCCATGTCAGGCGGCCCCCAGCAGGGCCGAGATGTCGATGCCGGCGCGGTCGAAGCGTGGGTCGTGGGCCATGTGGCCGTTCGCCCGGGTCAGGGCGTCGCCCGGGCGCTCGAAGAGCCGCGAGATCTCGACGACCCCGCCCTCGACGCGGCCGGTCACGTGGACGATCTCGCGGACCGTCCGGCGCCCGGTGTGGTCGAGATCGACGTGGATGACGAGATCGACGCACGAGGCGACGGTGGGGACGGTGAAGTCGGTCGTGACGTTCTCCCCGGCGAGCAGGGGCAGCGTGCACAGCTTCGTGACGGCCTCGCGGGCGGAGTTCGCGTGCAGGGTCGCCGCACCCGGCAGGCCCGCGTTGAGGGCCACGAGCAGGTCGAAGGCCTCCGCCTCGCGGACCTCGCCGACGACGATGCGGTCCGGGCGCATCCGCAGGGACTCCTTCACGAGTCGCCGGAGCGGGATCTCGCCCGTTCCCTCGAGGTTCGGCTGCCGCGTCTGCATCGCGACCACGTCGTGTCGGGCGAGGCTGAGCTCGAAGACCTCCTCGACCGTCACGACCCGCTCGGTCGCGGGGATCGATCCGCACAGGGCCGCGAGCATCGTCGTCTTGCCGGCCTGCGTTCCGCCGGAGACGAGCACGTTGAGTCCGGCCTTCACGCAGGCGTCCACCACCCTCGCCGCCTGCGGCGTCAGCGAGCCCCGGGACACCAGGTCATCCAGCGACCGCGCGCGGACGAGGTACTTGCGGATGTTGACGGCCCAGTGCTCCCGCGTGATCTCCGGGATGACGACGTGCAGGCGCTCCCCGCCCGGGAGCGCAGCGTCGACGAACGGGGAGGAGAGGTCGAGGCGCCGCCCCGAGGTCACGAGCATGCGCTCGACGAGGTCACGCACCTGGGCGGCGTCCAGGAGAACGGTGGTCAGCTCGGGGCGGCCGTGCCGTCCGGCAAACACCTTTCCGGGTTCGTTGATCCACACCTCCTCGATCTCCGGGTCGTCGAGGAGGGACTGCAGCGGGCCGAAGCCGACGACGGCGTCGCACACGAACTTCACGGCGGCGTCCATGTCACCGAGCGGCGGCACCAGTCCGCGCGCCGACCGTTCCTCGTACTCCGCGGCGGCCGTGGCCACGAGGCGCCGTACCGACTCGGAGTCGCGCATGGGGTCGATCCCGCGGCGTCGCACGAGCTCGCGAACCTCGGACTCGAGGATGCTCCATGGATCGGTCACTGCGCCCCCTGGTTGCGACGGGGGACCACGCCGTGCCCCCTGCCGCGAGAATCTACGTGGATTTCTTGCCTCGCGGTCCAGTTTGCCGGGTCGTCTCACCCTCGGAGCGAGTTATCCACAGGCGCGAGCATCGCCACCACAGAGTCTTTACAGTGGTAAGTTGCCGCTGGTAAGTTTCCGACATGGCGACCTACCACCACGGAAACCTGCGGCGCGTGGTCATGGACGAGGCCCTCGAGGTCATCGCCGCGGCCGGCCCCGAGCACGTCTCGCTACGCGCGATCGCCGCCGCCATCGGCGTCTCGCACACCGCCCCGCGCCACCACTTCGGTTCGCGGGACGGCCTGCTGGCCGCGCTCGCCACCGAGGGGTTCGACCTCCTCGCGGACGAGCTGGTCGCGGTGCGGGAGGGCGGCGGCAGCTTCCTCGACGTCGGTGTCGGGTACGTCGCCTTCGGGATCGCCCACCACGCCCACTTCGCTCTCATGTTCACGCCCGACCTCCTCCACGACGATCCCGCGCTCGACCACGCCCGCGACCGCGCGTACGGGGAGCTGAGGGGCGGCGTCGAGGCACTTGCGAGGTCCGGCCAGATCGAGGACGCCCAGGCCGCGATCGTGGCCGGCTGGTCGCTCGTCCACGGGCTGACCTCCCTCAGCCTGACCGGGAACCTCGACCGCGCCGGGCTCGACCTCGGCACGTCACCGCTGGGCGACGTCACCGACCTCGCATGTCGCGCGGCCGGGATGCTCTACGGCTCGCCCTCCGCCCCGGACCCGGACCCGGGCCCGGGCCCGGGCCCCACCGCACCGGCCGACTGACCACACACCCCCGGAAGGGACCACCCGTCATGTCCGACACAGCCATCGGCATCGTCCTGCTCACCGTCGCAGGCATCGCCTACGGCGGCTCCTTCCTCCTGCGCGTCGTGAACGGGAAAGTCGCCGCCAACGACCTGCAGAAGACCTACTTCCGGGCCGGTCACGCGCACGCGGGCGTCCTGGTCATCCTCGGCCTGCTCATCGCGGTGATCCTGCGGGGCGCCGACATCCCCGGATGGGCGTCCTGGCTGAGCGGAGGCGTGCTCCTCGGGGCGATCCTCATGCCGCTCGGCTTCTTCCTGTCCGTGGTCGGCACGGATCCTCAGTCGCCGAACGCCATGCGCTACTCGATCGCCGCGGGCGGCGTCAGCGTCGCCGTCGGCGTGGTCGCGGCCGGCGTGGGACTCATCATAGCGGGATGACCGGGCCTCACGCGTGATCCGGGTCCGAGCCCGACCGGGCCTCACGCCCGATCGGACCAAACACCCGTCCGGACCGAGCGCCCGCCAGGGCCCGCCCCCGTCCTGCCCGACACCCACCCGCGGATACGCTCGGCCGTCATGGACCCCACCATCCACCGCGGCGAGCGCCCCGTCGCCGACGGGTACCGACTCTTCGCCGAGCGAGAGGCGCGCGGCGTGAGCGACGTGTTCGAGGCGTGGGCTCTCGCGATCGCCGACGACGACGCCCTGGCCACCAGGATTGCCGACCTTCCTCCGGGCAACCGGCAGCCCAACCTCGTGCTCGCCGCGGCGCGGTGGCACGGGGCGGACCCGTCCGCACGCCCGGGCGACCCGTTCGGCACCGGTTCCCTGCGCCGCACCCTGGAGGAGCGGTGGGACGACGTGCGCGCGACGGTCCTCGCCCGGGCCACCCAGACCAACGAGGCCGCCCGCACGGCGGTCCTCCTGCCGTACCTGGCCCGGATCGACGGTCCGATCGCCCTCGTCGAGGTCGGCGCGGCCGCCGGGCTCTGTCTCCTGCCGGACCACTACTCGTTCCGCTACCGCACGGGTGCCGACCCGGCCACGCCCGAAGGCGGGGACGGTTCGCTCCGGCTCGATCCGCCGTCGGGCCCCTCCCCCGTGGTCATCGACTGCCGGCTTACTGACATCGCCCTTCCCGAGCGCATGCCCACCATTGCCTGGCGCGCCGGGATCGACCTGAACCCCATCGACGCGGCCGACCCGGACGCGGCCCGCTGGCTCAGCACGCTGATCTGGCCGGGCCAGGACGAGCGGCGCGACCGGCTGACGGCGGCGCTCGGCATCGCCCGCGAGCACCCGGTGCGGATCGACCGGGGCGACCTCCTCGAGGCGCTGCCCGCCCTCGCGGAGACGGCCCCGGGGGACGCGACGCTCGTCGTCATGCACACGGCCGTGGCCGCGTACCTCTCCGCCGAGGACCGTGCCGCCCTGCGGACCATGGTGTCCGCCCTGCCCGGGCATTGGCTGAGCTGCGAGGGGAACCGGGTCCTGCACGAGGTGGGCTCCATGGACCGCGCCGACCGGCGGTTCGTGCTCGCCGTCGACGACGTCCCGCGCGCGCTCGTCGACCCGCACGGCACGTCCGCGGAGGCCCTCCCCGGCGCGTGACGGCGGGTCCTTCTCGGTCTTAGGTTAGGCATGCCATACTTTGCCGGTGCAGCAGCCCCGCTCCGGTCGCGCCGTCGGCCACCGCCTGATCCTCGGCGCGTGACCGCGTGACCGCGCCCTCGCAGACCGAGGCGTCGACGCCGCCACCGGTGGACTCCCTCGCCCGCAGGAGGGTGGCGGCCATCGCGATCGGCGTGCTGCTCCTCGTCCTCCTGTCGGTCCTCAGCCTGTTCATCGGCTCGGGCGACATCCCGGTCCCCGACGTCTGGCGCGCGCTCGGCGGCCATGGCGAGGACCTCACCGTCCTGTTCGTGCGCGAGTACCGCGTGCCGCGCACGCTGATCGCCATCGTCGTCGGCATCGCCCTCGGGCTCGCGGGGGCCGTCATCCAGGGCATCACGCGCAACCCGCTCGCCGACCCCGGCATCCTGGGCGTCAACGCGGGCGCGTACACGGCCGTCGTCCTTGCGGCCGCCGTCCTCGGCCCGACGCTGTCGACGACCCACGTCGCCGCCTCGATGGTGGGCGCGCTGCTGGCCTCGCTCATCGTCTACGGCATCGGCACCACGGGCATCGCGGGCGGGACGCCGAGCAAGCTCGTCCTCACCGGGACCGCGTTCGGCGCCGTGCTCTCGGGGATCAGCTTCGCGATCACGCTGACGATGCCGGAGGTGTTCGACCGGATCCGCTTCTGGAGCGCCGGGTCGCTGCAGAACCGCCAGTTCGACACGCTCGTGGCGGTCCTGCCGTTCATCGCCGTCGGGGCGTTCATCGCCCTGCTCCTGCCGCGGGCGCTCAACGCGCTCGCGCTCGGCGACGACGTCGCCGTCGCCCTCGGCTCCAAGCCCGCCCTCACGAAGACGGCCGCGGTCGCGGCGGTCACGCTCCTGTGCGGCGCGGCGACGGCGGCCGCGGGGCCGATCGCGTTCGTCGGCCTGATGGTGCCGCACGCCGTGCGCAGCATCGTCGGGCCGGACCAGCGCTGGATCGTGCCGCTGTCGATCCTCGCCGCCCCGATCCTCATGCTCACCGCGGACATCGTCGGACGGGTCGTCGTCTCGTCCGAGCTTCCCGCCGGCGTCGTCACCGCCTTCATCGGCGCGCCGGTGCTCATCACCCTGGTGCGGCGCAAGGGGGCGAGGGGCCTGTGAGCACCGCCGTCCCCGCGCGCGAGAGCGCCGCCGAGCGCCCGCTGGCCTGGCCGAGGGGCGTCGTCCCCACGCGGCTCGGCCCGTTCAGCGTCCGCATCGAGATCGGGGCCGTCGTCGTCACGGTCCTCGCGCTGCTGGCCGCGGTCGCCGTCGGAGCCTGGTCGCTCACGGTCGGCGACGACCAGTTCGGCACGGAGCAGGTCCTCGAGGTCCTCCGCGGCACCGCGGACGACGGCACCTACCGGGTCATCGTCGAGTGGCGCCTGTCGCGCATCGTCCTCGCGATCGTCGCGGGCGGCGCGCTCGCGGTCAGCGGGGCGCTGTTCCAGTCGATCACCCGCAACCCCCTCGGCAGCCCCGACATCATCGGCTTCTCCTCCGGCGCGTACACCGGTGCGCTCGTCATCGCCCTGTTCACGACCGGCACGGCGCTCCAGACGAGCATCGGGGCTCTCGTCGGCGGGCTGCTCACCGGCGCGTTCGTCTACCTCCTCGCCTACAAGGGGGGCGCGTCCGGCATGCGCATCATCGTGGTCGGCATCGGCGTCAGCCTCTTCCTGAGCGCGGCCAACACGTGGATGCTGACCACCCTGAGCCTCGACGAGGCGGTCACGGCCGCGAGCTGGAGCGCCGGGGACCTCAGCAACCTCGGCTGGGGCGAGGCGGTCCCCACGTTCATCGGTCTCGCGATCTGCCTGCCCGTCGCCCTGTGGTTCGCCACGGACATGCGGATGCTCGAGATGGGCGACGACTCCGGCCGCGGGCTCGGGGTGCGGGCCGAGACGGTACGCGCCCTCATGCTCGTCGTCGGCGTCGTGCTCGTCTCGATCGTCACGGCGGCGGCCGGCCCCATCGCGTTCGTCGCGCTCGCCGCGCCGCAGCTGGCCATGCGCCTGGCCCGGACGCCGGGCGTGCGGATCCTGCCGTCGCTGGCGGTCGGCAGCCTGCTGCTCGTCACGTCCGACCTCATCAGCAAGACCGTGATCGCGCCGAACGAGCTCCCCGTCGGCGTCGTCACCCTCGTCCTCGGCGGCGCCTACCTCGTGTGGCTGCTCGCCGGATTCAGCAGAAAGGCGCGCTCGTGAGCGACACCCTGGCCGTCACCGACCTCTCCGCGGGGTACGGGGAGCGACGCGTCATCGACGACCTGACCATCGAGATCCCGCAGGGCGAGCTCACGGTCATCATCGGCCCCAACGGGTGCGGGAAGTCCACCCTGCTGCGCTCGCTGGCCCGGCTGATCAAGCCGTTCGAGGGATCGGTCGTCCTCGGAGGGAAGGACATCGCGACGATCCCCTCGCGCGAGCTCGCGCGGCGGGTCGGGCTCCTGCCCCAGTCGTCGATCGCGCCGGAGGGCATCACCGTCATCGACCTCGTCACGCGCGGCCGGCACCCGCACCAGGGCGCCTTCCGGCGGTGGACGCGCGAGGACGAGACCGCCGTGCGGGAGGCCCTGCGCCGCACGCGGCTGGAGGACCTCTCCACGCGCGTCGTCGACGAGCTCTCCGGCGGCCAGCGGCAGCGGGTGTGGATCGCCATGGCGCTCGCGCAGCAGACGCCCTTGCTCCTGCTCGACGAGCCGACGACGTACCTCGACATCTCCCACCAGATCGACGTCCTCGACCTGTGCACGAGCCTGCAGCGCGAGGGCCGCACGCTGGTGGCCGTCCTGCACGACCTCAACCAGGCCGCCCGGTACGCCACCCACGTCATCGCACTCGCCGAGGGGCGCCTGATCGCCCAGGGCAAGCCGGCCGACGTCGTCACGTCGGACCTGCTGCGCGAGGTCTTCGACGTGGGGGCGCGCGTCATCGAGGACCCCGAGACCGGCGGCCCGCTGATCGTCCCCCATGCCCCCGCCGTCGCCTGAGCGACGGCCCCACACACGAAGGAACTCACCGATGCACCGCACACGCACCCTGATCGCCGCGAGCGCGATCGCCGCGCTCGCCCTGACCGCCTGCTCGGGCGGGTCCGACGACGAGGAGGGCACGAGCGACGCCGGCGGCTCGGGCCCCGGGTCCGCCTCCGGCGGCGAGGACTGCACGCCCGGCGAGGGCGCGGCGGACGCGACCCTCCCCGCGAACGTCGAGACGATGTTCGGCACGATCGACATCGCGGAGCCCGACGACGGCGAGCTGACCGTCGTCGCGCTCGGCTGGTCCGACGCCGAGATCGCCCTCGCGCTCGGCGTCACGCCCGTCGGCGTCTACGACTGGCAGGGCTTCGGCGAGGAGAACCACGGCGTGGGTCCGTGGGCGGCCGACCTCTTCTGCGGTGAGGAGCCCACCGTCATCACGAACGAGGGCACCGCGCTGCCCTACGAGAGCATCCAGGCCCTCGACCCGGACCTCATCCTCAACACGCGCTCCGGCGGCGACGAGCAGGAGTTCGACCGCCTCAACGACATCGCGCCCACGGTGTACGCGCCGGAGGGGACCGCCGCCTTCGGCACCCGCTGGGACGTCCAGACCCAGCTCGTGGCCGACGCGCTCGGCCTGACGGAGCAGGGCGAGGAGCTCGTCGCCGACGTCCAGGCCACGATCGACGACGCCGCGGCGGCCAACCCGCAGTTCGAGGGCTCGACGGCGGTGAGCGCCTCGAAGTTCGGCGACCAGTACGGCGCGTACATCGCGGGTGACGCGCGGTGGGACATCATCGAGGAGCTCGGGTTCACGCAGAACCCGCCCGTCCTCGAGCTCCCGGCGCAGGGCTTCTACGTGCCGCTGTCCACCGAGCAGGTCACGGCCCTCGACGCCGACGTCGCCATCCTGTTCCCGATCGGCTACACGCTCGAGGAGCTTCAGAGCGACCCGGCGCTGTCCGCCCTGAGCGTCGTGCAGGAGGACCGCGCCGTGTTCCTCGCCGACACCGACGAGACCGCCCAGGCGTTCAGTGCGGCCAGCCCGCTGAGCATCCCGATCGCGATCGACGGCATCGTCCCGCAGCTCGCGGAGATCGTCGCGGAGTAGCTTCAGATCATCGCCACGCGCGATCTGACCGACGGGCGCCGTCGGGGCGAGAAGACCCGCCCCGACGGCGCCCGCGTCCTTGGTTACGGGCCCGCCCGCGGCGTGCCTGCGGCGTGCCTGCGGCGTGCCCGCGGGACCAATCGGACGTGAGCGCCTACCGTGGACGGGTGACTCGCTCGCCCATCGCTCTGGCCGCCCTGGCAACGCTCGCCGTGCCCGGCCTCGACGCCGTGGCCACCCGACCACCGGTCCGCACCACCACCGACTTCCAGATCTCGGGGGTGCTGGACGGTCGCGGCCGACACTGGGTCGTCCGCATGCCGCGCACCGCCGCGGCCGGCGCGAGCCTCGAGGCCGAGGTCGCCCTCCTCGATGCGCTCGCCACGCAGGTCGACTCCCGACGCCTCGGTTTCGAGGTCGAACGCCCTGCCGGGTTCGCGCCACTGTCCGAGGGCGGCCGCGCGATGGTCACCCGTGAGCTGCCCGGCCGCCCGGCCGAGCCCACCGACGTCGAGTCGGACCCCGCGCTCGGCGCCGACCTCGGGCGCTCGCTCGCCGCCCTGCACCTGCTCGACACGGACATCGTGGGCGCCGCCGGCCTGCCCGTCTACGACATGGGCGCCTACCGGCGTCGGCGGCTCGCGGAGGTCGACGAGGCGGCGAAGACCGGGGACCTGCCCCCGGAACTCGTGCACCGTTGGGAGGAGGCGCTGGAGGACGACTCGCTGTGGCCGAAGTCCGCCCGCGTCGTCCACGGCGACCTCGACGCGGAGCTCGTGCGGATCTCCGACTCCCGGGTCGTGGCCCTGCAGAACTTCGCCGACGCGCACGTCGGTGACCCCGCCGAGGACTTCGCGTGGCTCGCCTCGTCCGTCCAGCCCGAGGTCTTCGACGCCGTCACCGCGGCCTGGGCCGGGGCGCTCGGTGAGGGGGCGGACGCGGACCCGTACCTCGCCGACCGCGCCCAGCTGACCTCGGAGCTGCTCCTCGTGCGGTGGCTGATGTTCGGCCGGCGCGCCGGTGACTCGAGCGTGGTCGCCGATGCGCGGACCATGCTCGACGAGCTGGCCACCGACGTCGCCTCCTCCCCGCCGATCGGCGACTTCACACGCCGCCACCTCGCCGCGGGGTCGGCCGGGTTCGGCGGCGGGTTCGGCGGGTTCGGCGCGGGCCCCGACGGCGAGCACGAGTCCGACGACGACTGGGACGACGAGGACTGGCCCGAGGACGAGGACGACGAGGAGTGGCCCGAGGACGTCGACCCGCCCGTGGGCAGCCCCGAGCACGAGCGAAAGGTGAGGCTCGAGCGGGCGCTCGAGGACCTCGACGCGCAGGTCGACAGGCAGAACGCCGCGCGCGCGGCGGCGACCGGTGGGGCCGTGGGTGCCGGGTCAGATTCCGTGGAAACCTCAGGCGGCGGGTCGGAGCGCAGGTGGGCCGACGACACCGGGTCGGACGGCACCGGGTTCGACGACACCGAGCGGGCCGAGTCGGCCGCATCGGCCAGCCACGCGGGCGTCGGTGCGGCGGACGCGGACGAGACGGTCGAGGACGAGTCGGCCGAGGACCCGGACCACGCGGAGTGGCCGCAGGCCGACGCGCGGCCCGGCCGCGCCACGGCCGCGCCCGGCATCCCCGAGCCGACGGCGGCCACCGCGGACCTCAGCGAGGAGTACGAGCAGTGGCGCCGGGAGGGCCGGGAGTTCTAGCTCCCCCCCCTCCCCCTGCGCCGCC
>FUHX01000082.1 GCA_900163555.1 Actinomycetales bacterium JB111
TTCCATACATATTCAGCGTCAGAAGTTGTCCACAGTTGCACCGACACGCCACCCCGTCCACAGGCCGCCAGCAGCCCCAGACCGAGTGCTGTACTCCCCGCCCACGCGCCCACGCGCCCACGCGCCCACGCGCCCACGCGCCCACAGGCATGCTCCGACACACGTCCATCCGCCCTCTCGACCAGGTCAGCCCGTGCCAGGGCGACCGGAGAGGGGTGGGAGTAGGAGGCATTGCAAACGCGACGACGTAGTTCCGAGGCCAGCACCCCCGTCGACCTTCTGTGCCGCCGGCGCCGCGCACCTCCGGCGCCACACGCCTACCGGGCCGCACCTCCGGCGCCGCGCGCCTCCCGCGCCGCACCTCACGCGCCAAACCTCCCGAGCCGACCACCCGACCCGGCGTCTACGATCCGACCCTCACCGGTCGCCCGCCGGGGCCCCGTGCCAGGGTGACCGCGTGAACACGGCCGAGCGCGACGCGACGGGCGCGCGCCCCGGCCACCGCTACTGGCGCCGCAACCTCGCCGTCGCGGCCGTCGGCTCGTTCACGACGATCGTCGGGATGACCCTCATCCTGCCGATCCTCCCCCTGTACGTCCGCGACCTCGGCGTCACCTCCGACGCCGCCGTCACCACGTGGTCCGGCGTCGCGTACGCCGCCACGTTCCTCACCGCCGCGCTGACGGCGCCGCTGTGGGGACGGCTCGGCGACCGGTACGGGCGGAAGTCGATGCTCATCCGGGCCAGCCTCGGGATGGCGGTCGCGATGTCGCTCATCGGCCTCGCGCAGGACGTCTACCAGCTCGTCGCTCTCCGCCTCCTCGCGGGCCTGCTCGGCGGCTACTCCTCCGGCTCGACCATCCTCGTGGCCGCCCAGGCGCCGCGCGGCCGCTCCGCGTGGGCGCTCGGCGTCCTCGCCTCGGCGATCATGGCCGGCAACGTCATCGGGCCGCTGGTCGGCGGGACCCTCGCCGAGTGGCTCGGCGTCGAGGCCGCCTTCTTCTCGGTGGGCGCCCTCATCTTCCTGGCGTTCCTCGCCACCGCCCTCTTCCTGCGGGAGGACCGGTCCACCACCGCGCACCCCGCCCCGACGGCGGAGCCACCACCGCGCGCCCCGCACCCTCGCGGGCGCGGCCCGAAACCTCGCAGTCGCATCCCATACCCGCGCAGGCGGACCCCACGCCCTCGCAGGCGCATCCCATACCCGCGCAGGCGGACCCCACGCCCTCGCAGTCGCATCCCATACCCGCGCAGGCGGACCCCACGCCCTCGCAGGCGCATCCCATACCCGCGCAGGCGGACCCCACGCCCTCGCAGGCGCATCCCATACCCGCGCAGGCGGACCCCACGCCCTCGCAGTCGCATCCCATACCCGCGCAGGCGGACCCCACGCCCTCGCAGGCGCA
>FUHX01000081.1 GCA_900163555.1 Actinomycetales bacterium JB111
GGGCAGACCTCGCGGTCTTCTGTGGGGAGGGTGCGGGCAGGTCAGGCGGGAACCATGACAGACGTCATGGGGCGGGCGTGAACGATCAACGCCGATCGATGTGCTCACGCACTGAGGGCGGCGCGGATCCGGCGGCATCGTTGATGCCATGACGACAACGACCGCATCCACCGCCATCGAGACCCGCGGCCTCACCCGCACCTACGGCACCCGCGGCAGCTCCTTCACGGCCGTCAGGGGCATCGACCTCACGGTCGAGCACGGCGAGCTGTTCGCCCTGCTCGGCACGAACGGCGCCGGCAAGACCTCCACCCTCGAGGTCCTCGAGGGGCTCGCCCGCCCGACCTCCGGGCACGTGGCCGTCCTCGGTGGGGACCCCGTCCGCGACCGGTCGCGCATCCGCCCCCGCACGGGCGTCCTGCTCCAGCAGGGAGGGTTCGTCGCCGAGCTCACGGTCGCCGAGACCGCGCGCGCCTGGCACGGGACCCTCGAGAAGTCGATCGGCCCGGACGCCGCGCTCGCCGCGGTCGGCCTCGACCACCGCGCCTCGGTCCGGGTGCCGTCCCTGTCCGGCGGCGAGCGTCGCCGCCTCGACCTCGCCCTGGCGATCATGGGCCGCCCCGAGCTGCTGTTCCTCGATGAGCCGACGACCGGGCTCGACCCGCAGTCCCGCCGCGTGCTGTGGGGGCTCGTGCGCGAGATGCTCGCCGAGGGCACCACGGTCGTCCTCACGACCCACTACCTCGAGGAGGCGCAGGAGCTCGCCGACCGCATCGCGATCATGCACGGGGGCGAGATCGTCCGCGAGGGCACCCTCGCCGAGATCGTCGACGACGAGCCCGAGCGCATCTCCTTCACCACCGCGGGCACCGAGGATCTGCCCGTCCCCGGGCTTCCCCACCTCATCGCGCCGCCGGTGGCCGAGCGGGACCGGACGGTCCTGCAGACCGCGGACCTCCAGAGCACGCTGACCGCCCTCCTCACGACGGCGCGGGACCGGGGCATCTCGATCGACCAGCTCGAGGCGCGGCACGCCTCCCTCGAGCAGGTCTTCCTGCAGATCGCGGGGACCGACGCCTCCGCCCAGGCCGCCTGAACGCCGTCGCACACGCACAAGGAGAGACAGACATGACGACCTTCGACCAGACCGCTCCCGCCACCACCGCGCCGGCCTCGCTTCCTCCGGCCGCGCAGCGCCGCTCGAGCGCGCCGCGCCGCATCTCGAGCCTCGCGCGCTCCGAGCTCACCGTCCTCGTCCGCAACTCGGTCGCCGCGTTCTACGCGGTCGCGATGGCGCCCCTCATGGTGCTGCTCATGACCACGCTGCCGTTCTGGGACGACATCGCGAACACCGCGGGCGCCGCGATGGCCGTGCGCGCGCTCGGCATGCTCGCCGTCTTCGGCGTCGTCATGGCCGTCTACTTCAACCTCACGAGCGCCGCCGTCGCCCGCCGCGAGAACCACGCGCTCAAGCAGCAGATGACCGGCTCGGCGCGCCCCTGGGAGATCCTCACCGCCCTGGCCGTCCCCAACACGGTGGTCTACCTGCTCCAGCTCGTCGTCGCGCTCGGGGTCATCGCCTGGCGCATGGGCATGCCGCCCATGACCAACCCGGTGGTCGCCCTCGTCGGCGCGCTGCTCGGTGCCGTCGTGTTCTCCCTGCTGGCCTACGCCACCTCCGCCCACACCCGCACCGCGGAGGCCGCCCAGCTGACGACCATGCCGATGATGCTCGTCGGACTCATGATCTCCGGCGCCTTCGTCCCCGCGAGCATCCTCCCGGACACCCTGCTCACGGTCATGCAGTTCCTGCCCGTCATGCCGGTCAACGAGCTCGTGACCATCGGGCTCGGCGGCGTGACCATCACCGGCGAGGAGCTCACCCTCGTGGACACGTTCGTGCAGGCTGCCCGCCCCGTCGCCGTCCTCGTCGGCTGGACCGTCCTCGCCGGCATCTACGTCTCGAAGCGCATGCCGATCGAGCCGCGCCGCTGATCCCGACGCAGCGGCACGGTCGTGGCCGACGCCCCGCACCCGCCGCATGGCGGGGGCGGGGCGTCCCACCTGACACACTTGCCCGACACGGGTTGGCCCGACAGACACCGGCCCGATACACACCGGCCCGACGACGACGGACGCCCCTCACCGGGCACCGTCACCACGAGCGGGACGCACCACCGCGCGGGTCACCACCGCGCGACCGACCGGAAGGACAGCCCCCGGGGCATGAAGATCACCGAACGATGGCGCGCCTCCACGGAGCCCGGCCGCTTCGAGGCCTACACGTGGTGGTCGATCGTCATCCTGCTGTGGTTCGTCGCCCTGCTCCTCGTCTCCGCAGCGGGCTCGGCCGCGAACGGCGTCGACCAGCCGTTCGCCCCGCCGATCGTCGACGTCCGGGGCAGGACGGCCGTGGCGATCATGGCCGTGGTCGGGATCGCCCACTGCCTGGCGTGCCAGCTGGCGGCCCGGGACTCGCTCGACATCCGCCTCGCGCGCGGGACCGCACGCCGCTGGAGCACCCCCCTCCTCGCCGTCACCACGCTGCTCGCCGCAGCTGCGTGCGTGCTCATCCTGCCGACGACCACCGCCTTCCCCGCGGGCAGGGCACTCATGGTCGTCATCGTGGTCGCGGCGGCCCTGTCCACGCTGGGCGCCCGGTGGCCGGTCCGCCGGCTGTGGTGGGTGCTCCTGACGGCTGCCGTCGTCTGCCTCGCGGCCGACGTCGGGCTCCCCGGCATCGCGGGCGTGAACGCTGTCGCGCTCGTCATCCGCAACTTCATGCTGCTCGCGGGCCTCTGCTTCACCACGTGGGTGTCGTTCTGGACGGTCGTCGTCGTCCGGCGCCTCGAGCGCGCCCGCGACATCGAGGCGCGACTCGCGGTCGCGGAGGAACGTCTGCGCTTCTCCCGCGACCTGCACGACACGGTCGGGCGCTCCCTCTCGGCCATCGCCGTGAAGTCCGAGCTCGCGGCCGAGCTGGCCAACAGGGGCCGGCCGGAGGCCGCCGCCGAGATGGTCTCCGTGCGCGACCTCGCCCACGACGTCCTCGCCGAGGTCCGGTCCGTGGCGGCCGGCTACCGGCGCGTCTCGCTGGCGGAGGAGCTCGACGGCGCCCGCTCGCTGCTGCGGTCCACCGGCGCGGTGACGACCGTGGAGTCGCGGATCGACGTCGACGCCGTCGACGACACGGCGCAGGAGGCGCTCGCCTGGGCCGTCCGCGAGGGCGTGACGAACGTGGTGAGACACTCCGACGCCCGGAACGTCACCCTCAGCCTCGACCGGACCGGTCAGGACACGCGTCTGACGATCACCAACGACGCCGTCAACGCGTCCCCCGACGACGTGGCCTCCGACCCCGGGTCGGGGCTGGCGGGCCTGCGCGACCGCCTCCGCCACGTCGGCGGCACCCTTGCCACCGAGCGCGCACTCGACACATTCACCCTGCGGGTCACCGTGCCCGGGACGACCTCGGAGGTAGAAGGCGCATGATCACGATCCTGCTCGCGGACGACGAGACCCTCATCCGGGACGCGATCGTCTCCCTGCTGCGGCTCGAGGAGGACATCGACGTCGTCGCGGTCGCTGCGTCCGGCACCGAGGCCGTCGACGCCGCCCGCAAGTACCGTCCCGACGTCGCCGTCCTCGACCTGCAGATGCCCGGGCTGGACGGCATCGAAGCGGCCGAGAGGATCACCTCGGACAACCCCGACTGCCGGGCGATCATCGTCACGAGCCACGGCCGGCCGGGCTACCTCAAGCGGGCGCTCGCGACCGGGGTGGCGGGCTTCCTGCCGAAGACCGTGTCGTCCACGGTGCTCAGCGACGTCGTCCGCCAGGTGCACGCCGGCGGCCGGTACGTGGATCCCCAGCTCGCCGCCGAGGCCATCGGCGCGGGGGACTCGCCCCTGACACCGCGCGAGGCGGACGTCCTCGAGCTGGCCGAGCAGGGCGCGCCGATCGAGGAGATCGCCCAGCGCGCGCACCTCTCGCCCGGCACCGTGCGGAACTACCTGTCCTCGGCCACGTCCAAGCTCGGCGCGTCGAACCGGCACGAGGCCGCCCACCGCGCGCGAGAGCACGGGTGGATCTGATGGGGGGCGCGGACAAGCGGCCGATCCCGCCCGTGATGGTCGGCGCCGCGGCGGTCGTCGTCCCTGCGATGCTGCTTGCCATCGGCCGACGATGGACCGGCGGCCACCACGTGCCGAGGTCCGGCGGCCTGGTCGTGGCCTCGAACCACGTCTCCAACCTCGACCCGGTGCTCGTCGGGGAGTTCCTGCTCGCGCACGGCGCCCCGCCCCGCAACCTGGCGAAGGCGGAGCTGTTCGGCAACCGGGTCGTCGGCGGCCTGCTCCGGGCGGCCGGTCAGGTCGCCGTCGACCGGGACTCGAGCAGTGCGGCCCACGCGCTCGACGACGCCCGTGAGGCGCTGCGCGACGGCGGCTGCGTCGTCGTCTTCCCGGAGGGGACCTTCACACGAGACCCCGCGCTGTGGCCGATGACGGCCCGCACGGGTGCCGTCCGGCTCGCCCTCGAGGAGGGCGTGCCGCTGCTGCCCGTCGTCACGTGGGGTGGTCAGAAGGTCATGCCGCCGTTCACCTCGAAGTTCCGGCCGCTGCCGAGGACGAAGGCGGACGTGGTGGCGGGGCTGCCGATGGGACGGGACGAGCTCCTCGGGGGCGATCCCGCGGGCACATCAGGTGCCGGAGCGCCGGACGGCGCCGCGGATCTCGTGCGGGCCACCGACCGGCTCATGGACCGCCTGACGGCGATGCTCGCGGCCGTGCGTGGTGAGCGTCCCCCGGCGAGGCGGTGGGACACCCGGATCGACGGGGACCCTAACCCGCGACCTCGACGTCGATGACGAACCGCAGCGGGTCGCCGAGGGTGAAGACGCGGTAGGACCGGGCGGAGTCGACGCCCACGACCACCTGGATCATGCCCTCGAACGGCGCGGACACGTAGATCTCGTCGACGCCGCCGCCGTCGAAGTTGGTGACTCCCTGGTGGAACGGCTCGCCCTCGACCGGCATGCGGAACCCGGTGACCGACAGGTGGAGGAACGCGTTGCCCTCGATGTCGATGGGGGCGCCGGACCCGTCCTCGAGAGGATCGGTCACGTACGACGCGGTCCAGCCGGGGGAGGTGTCCTCGCCCTCGAGGTCGAGGACCACGCGGTCGTAGTACTCGTGGACGCCGGTCCGCACGCGGATCGTGTTGAGGTCCCCGCCCGCGGCGGCCCCGACCTGCGTGTCCGTGCTGTCGGGCGACATCCACTCGGCGTCGTTCCCGCCGGGCTCGGCCGTGTCCTCGGGTGCGGACCCGGTGGTCCCCGACTCGTCCGGGACCGACTCCTCGGCGGAGTCGTCCGTCCCGGAGCCCGCGGAGTCGACCTCGTCCTGCGGGTCCTGTTCGGTGAGGGTCTCGGTCGACGGGGCCTCTGTTGACTCCTGCTCGGTGGTCTCGGTGGAACCTCGGGTGGTTCCGCCGTCGGTCGTCGGATCGTCGCTGTCGGTGCAGGCGGTGAGCGACACCGCCATCAGGCCGACTGCGGCGGCCGCGGCTGCGGCCGCTCGACGAACACGCACACGGACTCCTTCTCGATAGGGGTGGGGGCGGAATCGGACCGCCCCGGATCTCCACCGACGATCCTGCCCCACGGACGGCGCCGGACCGTCACGGTGTGGTCACGAGCAAGCGACGATCCGGCGGCCATTAGGCTTCGGGTGATGAGTATCGAGACCTCTGCCACTGAACGACGGATCCGAGTCGCGCTGGTGTTCGGCGGACGCAGCGGCGAGCACGAAGTCAGCTGCGCGACCGCCGCCGGCGTCATGTCGGCGCTCGACCCTGAGCGGTACGAAGTGGTGCCCGTCGGGATCACCAAGGACGGACGGTGGGTCGAGGGCCCGTCGGACCCCGACACGCTCGCGCTCTCGCAGCGCGCCACGATCACCGACGGCGCGGACGTCCTGCTGCGCCTGGACGCCTCGCGCGAGCTCGTCGTCGACGACGTCGCGGGGGGCGTCGGGGGTGCGGCACGCACCCTGGCGAGCGTCGACGTCGTGCTGCCGCTCCTGCACGGGCCGTTCGGCGAGGACGGGACGATCCAGGGCCTGCTCGAGCTCGCCGACATCCCGTACGTGGGCTCCGGCGTGCTGGCCTCCGCGGCCGGGATGGACAAGATCGCGATGAAGATCCTCCTGGCCGCCGCCGGCCTGCCCGTGGGGCCGTACGTGGCCGTCCCGCCGCGGCGCTGGGCGACGGACCCGGACGGCGTCCGGACGGCGGTCGAGGCGCTCGGCCTCCCGCTGTTCGTCAAGCCTGCGCGCGCCGGCTCGTCCGTCGGCATCACGCGGGTGACCGACCTCGACGACCTGGACGCCGCCATCGAGGAGGCGCGCCGGCACGACCCGCGCATCCTCATCGAGGCGGGACTGCCCGGCCGGGAGATCGAGTGCGGGGTGCTGTCCGGTCATGGCTCGGACGCGCCCCGGGCGTCGATGCTCGGGGAGGTCGTGCTCGGCGACGCGCCTGCCGGCTTCTACGACTACGAGGCCAAGTACGTCGACACGGACGGGCTCGAGATGGCCGTCCCCGCCCCGCTGCCCGACGAGGTGGCCGAGGCCGTGCGGGCGATGGCGGTCGAGGCGTTCGAGGCGATCGGTTGTGAGGGGCTCGCGCGCGTGGACTTCTTCGTCGACGGCACGAGCATCGTCGTCAACGAGATCAACACGATGCCCGGGTTCACCCCGTTCTCGATGTTCCCGGTCATGTGGGCGGCCACGGGGATCGAGTACCCGGCCCTCGTGGACGAGCTCATCGCCCTGGCGCTCGAGCGGCCGACCGGCCTGCGGTAGGGCGTCGGCGCGTGGGGCGGGGCGTCGGTCGGACGTCCCCGCGGAGCGCCGGCGCCTCGGTCCCCGACGTCCCTGCTGGTCGACGCTCCTCCCGCTCGGCGCGCCGTCGTTCAGACCGTGACGGCGTGCTCCGACTCGGCCCGCTCGATCAGTCGGTGACCGCTGGCGAGCACGGGGATGGCCAGGGCGAAGGCGATCGCGCCGAGCCCGAAGGCCCACCCCTCGCCGAACCGGTCGCCGATCCGTCCCGCGACGAAGGGTGCGAGCCCGCCGCCGAGGAAACGGACGAAGCCGTAGGCGGACGAGGCGACCGGGCGGGGGACCGGCGCAACGAGCATGACCGCCTGCGTGGTCAGCGTGTTGTTGATACCGATGCACGCGCCCGAGAGGACGACCGCCGTCATGACGATCTGCGGCGTGCCGACGCCGAACGCGATCACGCACATGAGGACCGCGAGCGCGGCGAGGTTCGCGTACAGCACGGCGGCGGTGCCGAACCGGGCCTGCAGCCGAGGCGCGAGGAAGACGGCGAAGACCGCTACGAGGATTCCCCAGCCGAAGAAGACGAACCCGAGTCCCAGCGCGCCGAGCTCCATCGGGTACGGCGCGTAGCCGAGCATCGTGAAGAAGCCCCAGTTGTACAGGAGGGCGACGACGGCCATCGTCAGCAGCCCCCGGTGCCTGAGGGCGACGAGCGGGGCGCTCAGCGAGACCGGTTCGGCGGGCCGCGGCATCTTCGGGATGAACAGCAGGGTGGCGACGAGGGCGATGGCCATGAGCGCGGCGACGCCGAAGAACGGGCCGCGCCAGCTGATGTTCCCGAGGAGGCCGCCGATGAGCGGGCCCGCCGCGATGCCGAGGCCGAGGGCGGCCTCGTACAGGATGATCGCCCCCGCGAACCCGCCCGACGCCGACGCGACGATCACGGCCAGCGACGTCGCGATGAACATGGCGTTGCCGAGGCCCCAGCCCCCGCGGAAGCCGATGATCTGCTCGATCCCCTCGGACCCGCCCGCCAGGGCCGCGAACACGACGATGAGCCCCAGGCCGATCACGAGGGTCCACTTCGCCCCGATCCGGCTCGAGACCCACCCGACCCCGAGCATCGCGACCGAGGTGACGAGCAGGTAGCTCGTGAACAGCAGCGAGACCTGGGTCCTCGAGGCGTCGAGGCCCGCGGAGATCGCCGGGAGGATCGGGTCCACGAGCCCGATGCCCATGAAGGAGATGACGCAGGCGAAGGCGACGGCCCACACCGCCCTCGGCTGCTTGAGGAGGCTCTGACTCTGACCCGGATGGGTGTTCACTCGCGGTGCTTCTTTCTCCGAGGAGGGGGTGGGTGTGTCTTCGAGGGGCGATGGGTGCGTGACCGGTCGACCACGTGCGCGACCGGTCGGCTACGGGCCGGGTCGGATGCCGGACCGGTCAGCTACCGGCCCGGCCGGTCGGTGCGGTCGACGAGTCGCTCGAGGGCGCCGATCGCGTCCGAGATGGTGGCGCGGTCGTCCGGGCTGAGGTCGGCCAGCGCGGCCTGCACCTGGGCGGACCTGGCCGCCCGTCGCTCGTTCAGAGCGTCCCGGCCGGCATCGGCGAGGTCGACCAGGACGACGCGGCGGTCGGTGGTGGACTGCTCGCGCGTGACGAGTCCGTCGTTCTCGGCCCTGCCCACGAGCTGCGTCATGGACGGCTGCGAGATCCCCTCGGCCCGCGAGAGCTCCGTGACCGGGCTGGGTCCGTCGGAGTCCAGTCGTGCCAGCAGCGCGACCATCGAGGGCGAGATCGACGACGAGGGAAGGTTCGCGCGCAGGGAGTGGGCGAGCCGCTCGAGGAAGTGCGACAGCCGGTCGGCCGTCGCCTGGTCCGGGGGAACGTGAGGGGTGGGCACGTCGCAACAGAATACATAGGGTGCCTATGTGTTACCTCGCGGGTCGGATCGTGGACACCCGCCCGGGGTCAGCCGTCGCTCGGGGGCTCACACCCGCCCGGGGTCAGCCGTCGCTCGGGGCCTCCCCGTCGCTCGCCGCCTCAGCGACCGCGCTCTCGGCCTCTGCGACGTCGTCGGCGCCCACGCACGAGGCGACCTGCTCGGTCGTCTCCACGGTGTCCCCGAGATCGATGAGGATGGCGCTCGCGTCCGCGAACATCTCCGCCGGGATATGCACCTCGATGGCCGGGATGCGCCCATAGGTCACCCACGTGGAGTCGACGGCGCTCGCGCTGCCGTCCGTCGGCACCTCGGCGGCGTCCTCGTGGATCCAGTCGTGCACGGTCCCGTCCGGCAGCTCGATCGACAGGCACTCGGCCGTGGTGGGCGGCGGCGGCGTGACGCCGCACCGCAGGGTGATCGCGGGCGTGCCCCACGCCGTCGACGCCTGCGAGCTGGTGGACCGGCGCTCGCGGTCGAACAGCGCGTCCGGAGTCGCCTGGAGGACCTGCCCGCACTCGGGCGCCGCGGCCGAGGGGGCGGGCTCCAGGTCCACGGGTGTGCCGCATCCCGCGAGCGCGCCCGCACCGAGGACGACGGCGGCCAGCGCGGCCGGTCGGACGGCACGACGACGACCCGTCGTCGGGGGGAGTGCGGGGGCCGAGGGGAAGAAGGTGTGACGGCCGCGAGACATGGGAATCAGCCTACGCGTGGGCCGGTAGCGTGCCCGTGTGCGATCCATGTCCTTCGGCGGGCCCGCGCCCGCCGGTGGCGGGCGCCGGGCGGGCGAGCCTGCGACCACCGAGCCCACCACCGACACCTCCGCCGCCCCTGCCGGCGTCCCCTCGGCCGAACCGACCGTCGGCGAGGTCGGCGAGGACGGGATCCTCGCCGTGCTGCTGCCCACGCTGCCCACCGGCCGGCGAACGATCATCGGCCCGGGCGACGACTGCGCCGTCGTCGCCTCGTCGGACTCCCGGCTCGTCGTCAGCGCCGACATGCTCGTCGAGGGCCATCACTTCCGCGGCGACTGGGGCACCCCCGCCGACGTCGGCTGGCGCGCCGCCATGCAGAACCTCGCCGACGTCGCGGCCATGGGCGCGGAGCCGATCGCGCTCGTCGTGTCGCTCGGCCTGCCGCCGCGCACGCCGGTGGGCTGGGTGCGCGAGCTGGGGCTGGGGTTCGCCGAGGCGTGCGACCCGATCGGGGTCGGCGTCGTCGGCGGGGACCTCACCGCCGCGGAGTCGCTGACGATCTCGGTCGCCGTGCACGGCGACCTCGTCGGACGCGACCCGGTGCTGCGCTCGGGGGCCCGGCCGGGCGACGTCGTGGCCCTCGCCGGCCGCCTCGGACCCGCCGCGGCCGGGCTCGCGCTCCTCATGGCCGGCAGCCCGCACGTCGTGCCGGGCGCGGACGACCTGGTCGCCGCCTGCCTGCGCCCGCACCCGCCGATCGCGTCCGGCCAGGCGGCCGCCGACGCCGGAGCGCACGCCATGCTCGACGTCTCCGACGGGCTCGTGCGGGACGCGGGCCGGATCGCCCGGGCGTCCGGCGTCGGGATGGAGATCGACTCCGCCGCGGCACTGGCGATGGACGGCCACCGGCTCGCCCCCGCGGCCCGCGCCCTCGGCATCGACCCGCTGGAGTGGGTGCTGCACGGGGGAGAGGACCACGGCCTGCTGGCGACGTTCGCCCCCGACGCCGACCTCCCCCCGGGCTTCGTCCCCATCGGGACGGTCGTGGCCGAGAGCGGCGTGCGGGTCGACGGCGAGGCCGAGCGCGGCCTCGGCGGCTGGGACCACTTCGCCTGACGTCCCGCCGGCAACGCAGGGGCGCGGCGGCGACTTGTGGGACGCAAACGGCGCCTTCCGCGCCGGGAACCTGCCAGATGGGTCCCACCAGTCGGTCGGGGGTGGTGAGCGTTCGGCAGGCGACGGCACGGCGCCCGCACGCGGGTGCGTCCCTACGGAGCCTGCCGTCCGTCGTCGGCGGCCCGAGCCGGCCGGAATCGCACCCGGGCGGACCGGCCCGTCAACGACGAAGGACCCCGCCCGACAGGGCGAGGTCCTTGACGTCTGGTGCGTGCTGCCGGCGTCAGCTTTTGACGTAGCGGGTGACCTTGTCGGCCTTGAGGCACGAGGTGCACACGTTCACGCGCTTCGGGGCGCCGTTGATGTTCGCGCGGATGCGCTGGATGTTCGGGTTCCAGCGGCGCGACGTACGCACGTGAGAGTGCGACACCGTCTTGCCGAAGCTGGGGTGCTTGCCACAGATGTCGCAGGTCGCAGCCACGGTGGTTCTCCTGACTCGTACTGTTGAGGCCGCGGAGGGACCGCGATCCATTGGTCGATACGCCCGATCGACGACCTCACGGCCGGACGGGCAACCGGAACAGAGTACCTTCTCGTGGCGCCCCCGCCCAAGGCCGGTGGCCGGGCCGGGTGCGTGCGTCTCGCCACACCGCGGCGGTGTCCGTACCGACACGTAGCCTGAGGCCGTGATCGTACCGGCGGACCCCGCGGGCCTTGACGCCCCCGTGTCGCGGCTCGTGCGTGCCCCCGCGGCGAAGAAGTTCGCGCGCCTCGGCGTCCACACCCAGCGCGACCTGCTGCGCCACTACCCGTTCCGCTGGGTCCCGGCAGGTCGGCTCACCTCGCTCGCCGACCTCACGGTGGGGGAGCAGATCACGGTCGTCGCCCAGGTGCTGCGGGCCGAGACGAAGGTCTCCCGCGCCGGCGGCCGCGGCGGCTCGCGCCTCGTCGTCACGATCACGGACGGCTCGGCGACCCTCACGCTCGTGTTCTTCGGCTCGAGCCCGCGGTCCTTCGGCATGCACACGCGCCGGCTCACGCCGGGCACGCGCGGGCAGTTCACCGGCGAGGTCTCGAGGTTCCGCGACGACCTCCAGCTCGCCCACCCGGACTACCTCACCTTCGAGCCGGACGAGCTCGGCGCCGAGGCCGAGGCGCTCGCGGCCGACGAGGCGCGCCGCCCCACGCCGATCTACCACGCGACCTCGGGCCTGCCGTCGTGGGTCATCGCCCGCACGGTCCGCAGCGTGCTGGACCCGCTGCGGCCCGGTGACATCCCCGAGCCCCTGACGGAGGCGTACCGGGAGGAGCACGGGCTGCTTACCGCCATCGGCGCCCTGCGCGCGCTGCACCACCCCGAGGACGAGAGGGAGGTCGACCGCGGGGCGCGGACGGTCCGCCACGAGGAGGCCTTCGTCGTCCAGACCGCGCTCGCCCGGCTGCGCGCCGAGGCCGCCGCGGACTCCGCCGAGCCGAGCCCTGTCGAGGGCGGGCCGCTGCTCGCGGCCTTCGACGCCCAGCTCCCGTACCGGCTCACCGCCGGCCAGGCGAGCGTGGGCGAGGCGATCGCCCGCGACCTGGCCGACACCCACCCCATGCAGCGGCTCCTGCACGGCGAGGTCGGCTCCGGCAAGACCGTCGTGGCCGCCCGGGCGATGCTGCAGGTGGTCGACGCCGGGGGGCAGGCGGCCCTCCTCGCGCCCACCGAGGTGCTCGCCCAGCAGCACCACCGCGCGCTGTCCGATCTCCTCGGCCCGCTCGCCCACGGCGGCCGGCTCGACTCTCCGGAGGACGCCACGCGCGTCGGCATCCTCACCGGCTCGCAGCCGGCGGCGACCCGCCGGACCGAGCTCGCCGCGCTGGCCTCCGGCGAGACCGGGATCGTGGTCGGCACCCACGCCCTGCTCACCGAGACCGTGCAGATCCCGTTCCTGCGACTCGTGGTCGTCGACGAGCAGCACAAGTTCGGCGTGGAGCAGCGGGACGCCCTGCGCTCGCGCGGCCAGACCGTGCCCCACCAGCTCATCATGACCGCGACCCCGATCCCGCGCACCGTCGCCATGACCGTCTTCGGCGACCTCGAGACGTCCGTCCTCACCGAGCTGCCCGCAGGGCGCAGCCCCATCGCGACGACGCTCGTCCCGGCGGACAACGCGCGCTGGGTGAAGCGCGTGTGGGAGCGCGTGCGGGAGGAGGTCGACGCGGGCGGCCGGGCGTACGTCGTCGTGCCCCGCATCTCTGATGCGGACACTGACGAGACCCCCGACGACGACGCCTCCCGCCCGCCGCGCGCGTCCGTCGAGCGGGTGCTCGCCGCCCTGGGCGAGGAGGCGGCGCTCGCCGGGGTGCCGGTCGGGCACCTGCACGGCCGCATGTCCGCCGACGAGAAGCAGGCCGCGATGGCCGACTTCGCGTCGGGTGCCACGCCCGTGCTCGTGGCGACCACCGTCGTCGAGGTGGGGGTGGACGTGCCGGAGGCGAGCGTGATGGTCGTGTTGGACGCCGACGCCTTCGGCCTGTCCCAGCTGCACCAGCTGCGCGGCCGCGTGGGGCGCGGCGAGCGGGCGAGCGTCTGCCTCGTGGTGTCGCACGCGGAGGTCGGCGGACCGGCGTGGGAGCGGCTCGACGTCTTCGCGTCGACCTCGGACGGCTTCGCGCTCGCCGAGGCCGACCTTGAGCTGCGGCGGGAGGGCGACGTGCTCGGCACCGCCCAGTCCGGACGCACGAGCGGGCTGCGGCTGCTCCGGCTCGCCCGGGACGCCGACATCATCGCCGGCGCGCGGGACGCGGCGCGCGCGCTCGTGGACGCCGACCCGGAGCTGGCGGACCACCCGGATCTCGCGGCGGCGATCGTGCTGGAGCTCGAGGACGGCGAGGAGATGTTCCTCGAGAAGTCGTGAGGGCGCCTGCGCCTCGTCGTGAGGACGTCTACACCTCGACGTGAGGACGTCTACGCCTCGTAGGCGGGTGGCGGCGTGGTGACGACGGCGGCCAGGACGGCGCCGAGGCCGGCGGTCGCGGCCAGCAGGACGAGGATCGGCGACCCGGCCCAGATCGCGAGCCCGATCGTCACGCTCGCCACGACCGCGACGTCCGGCCCCGTGAGCAGCAGGAGGATCGAGCCGATCGGGATCGGCCCGAACGCGCTCGGCGCCACCAGGCCCGTCCCCTCGTCGTCCTTGCGGTAGGCCCAGCGCAGGGCGGCGGCCGCCCAGCCGATGCCGGACAGCGCGAGCAGGACGAACCAGGTTGGTCCGCCGAGGACGATCGCGACGCCGACCGAGTAGGGGAGCATGAGCAGCCAGGACGTGGCGAGCCGGCAGAGCCGGTGCGCGCGGGCGCTCATGGGCAGGTGCGCGTCGAGCCCGGTCTCGACGCGGGCCGTGCGCGCGCCCTCCGCGCCCGCTCGCGCCGAGACGTAGCCGCCGATCCCGATCGCGACGGCGAGGAGCCACGCGGGCAGGCCCACCGTGCCGGCGACGACGGCGATCGCGAGGGCCGCGAGCAGCGGCCGCAGCGCCCGTCCGGGGCTGCGCCTGGTGGCGACGAGGTCCGCGACGACGAGCGCGACCGGGGCGCGCCAGGGCAGGGGGAGGCGCGCGAGGAGGCGGAGGCGGGCCGGCCGTCGGATGACGGGTCGCGAGCCGGTCCGCATGAGCGAACCGAGGGAGCGGGTGTCGAGCTGGCTCACCGCTCCGGTCGCCGCCCCGGCGACGCTCCCGCCCCGGGCGATCTCGGCGTCGGGGATGCGGGGGATCGCCCGGCGGGCGGCGACCACCGCGAGAGCGAGGCCGGCCAGGGCGATGCCGGCCACCGCCCACAGCGCGCCGGCCGGCGGGACGGCGGGCGCGGGCGGCGCGAGGACGAGCACGGCGACGGCGCCCGCCGCCACCAGCGAACCCGCCACCAGGAGGGTCGCCTCGAGCGCGCCGCGGTCGCCGCCCGGCGAGGGGTCGGGTTCGGGCACGGTTGCCCGGACGGTTCCGACGTCGCCCGCCCGGGCGGGCGTCCCCGTGCGGGTGGTCACGGCTCCGCCCGCGGTGCGGGCGTCGTCGTCGGGGGAGGTGGCAAAGCCGCGGGCGGTGGGCGAGTCGCCGTCGGGGGCGGTGACCGGCGCCGACTGGGCGAGGACGAGGGCGACCGCGAGGGCCGCGATCGTCAGGCCGGCCGCGCACGCCCCGGCCACGACCTCGCCCGGACCGGCGGCGCCGTCCTGAGTGCCGAGGACCGCGACGGCGAGCGCGCCGAGGGTGGCGCCGAGCGCCCCGCCGACGGCCGGCCACTTCCACGCGGACGGCCCGATGAGCCCGACCCGGTCCACGGGCAGCGGGAACCACCAGCGGGCGCGCGGGCCGTCGAGACCGACCGGGCCGAGGCGGCGCGCGGCGACGAGGGTGCCGACCGCGAGCGCGGCGAGCGCGAGCAGCATCGGCCACGACCCGGCGATCCGGTCCGCCCCGGTGACTGCGAAGCCGCCGGTGCCGGCCGCTCCGGGGTCGCTGTGCGCCGGGATATAGGTGGCCGCGGCGTGCAGGGCGATCGCGATGGACATGGCGGCGGCGAGCACGCCCATGTAGACGTCGGAGAGGGTGTCGCCGAGCGTGCGGGTGGAGGACGCGCTGCGGCGCACGTCGGTCCACCGGCGGACCCGGCGGCCAGTGATCGGGCCCGCGACCTGGGCGGTCACAGGGCCGCGACCGCGTCGGCGCCCTCGTCGGGGCCGAGGATGTCGATGCCGTCCTCGGCGATGACGAGCACCCGGGTGGCGGCGAGGCGGACGACCGCCGGGTCGTGGGAGGCGAACAGGACGGTGCCGCCGGTCTCGCGCTCGCGGGTGAGGCGCTCCGCGATGCGGGTGCGGGCGGAGGTGTCGAGCCGGGACTCGGGCTCGTCGAGGACGAGCAGCTCGCGCGGCCGGGCGAGGGCGGAGGCGAGCAGCAGCCGTCGCCGCTGGCCGGACGACAGGGCGGCGGGCACGGCCCGCGCGCGCTCCTCGAGCCCGAGCTCCTCCAGGAGCGCGGCCGCGGTGGCGGCCGGGTCGGCCTCGCCGTGGCCGAGCGCGGTGAGCTCCAGGTGCTCGGCCGCGGACAGCCCGGGGAAGAAGACCTCGTCGCCCAGGTCGTGGGAGACCGCCGCGCGCTGCGCCCGGGAGCGGGGGTCGGGGCGGGCACCGAACAACCGGGAGGTGCCGGAGATGGCGGGGAGCATGCCGAGGACCGTGCGCAGCAGCGTGGACTTCCCGGTCCCGTTGAGGCCGACGACCGCGAGGCACTCGCCCCGCCGCAGCGTGAATGTCACAGGGGCGCAGACGGGGTAGCCGTAGCCGACCTCGAGGTCACGGGCGGAGATGACGGTGTCGGCGGGCATGAAACCAGCCTAGTTTCCGTGAAAGTAGACTGCCGGGGTGACACGGATCGTGGCCGGGAGCGCGGGTGGCCGCACCCTGAAGGTGCCGAGGAAGGGCACCCGCCCGACGTCGGAACGCGTGCGCGAGGCCCTGTTCTCCACGCTCGGCTCGCTCGGCGCGGTCGACGACGCGGTCGTCCTCGACCTCTACGCCGGCAGCGGGGCGCTCGGGCTCGAGGCGGTCTCCCGCGGGGCCCGCGAGGCGATCCTCGTCGAGCGGTCGGCGCCCGCGGCCGCGGACCTGAGAGAGAACGTGCGCGCGGTCGGGCTGCCGGCCCGCGTCGTCGTCTCGGACGTGACCTCCTTCTTGACGACGTCGGCGCCCCTCGGTGCCCACCTCGTCCTCATCGACCCGCCGTACGACCTGCCGTCGGCCGACCTCGACGCCGTGCTCGGGCTGCTCGCGGCCAGGCACGTCGCGCCCGACGGCGTCGTCGTGGTCGAGCGGGACCGGCGGGCGGACCCGCCGTCCTGGCCCGCCGGCCTGACCGACCTGCGGACCAAGTCCTACGGCGACACCGTCGTGTACTTCAGCGAGTTCCCCGGCGATCCGGCTACCGTGGAGGACACCATGGAGACCGACCGATGACCCTCGCCGTCTGCCCGGGCTCGTTCGACCCGATCACCCTCGGGCACCTGGACGTCGTCCGCCGCGCCGCCGACATGTTCGACCGCGTGATCGTGGGCGTCGCCCGCAACACGTCGAAGTCCTACCTGTTCACCGACGAGGAGCGGGTCGACCTCGCCCGGGCCGCCACCGCGCACCTGGGCGCCGTCGACGTGCAGCTCGTCCCCGGGCTGCTGGCCCAGTTCTGCAAGGACGCCGGCGCGAACGCGATCGTCAAGGGGCTGCGCGGCGGCGCCGACGTCGACGCCGAGCAGCCGATGGCGCTCATGAACCGGCACATCTCCGGGGTCGAGACCGTCTTCGTCCTCGGCGACCCGGCACTCGCCCACGTCGCGTCCTCCCTCGTCAAGGACGTCGCCCGGTACGGCGGCGACGTCTTGGACCTCGTCCCCGAGGGAGTGGCGCACGCCCTCCCCACGGCGCTTCGCCGCGCCACGGCCGGGATCGCCCGGCCGGACAGTCCCCGATCACCTGGAGTCACGGCATGAGCACCGACCACACCCACGACGCCGGGGAGTCGCTCCTGGCGATCCTCGACGAGATGCGCCGGATGGTCACTCAGGCGCGATCGATGCCGATGTCCTCCTCCGCGATCGTCAACCGCGCGGAGCTCCTCGACATGATCGCCTCCGCGCGCTCCGTCGTGCCCGAGTCCATCGCGGCCGCCGACTCGATCGTGGCCGACGCGGACGCGGTGCTCGAGCGCGCGCGTTCGCAGGCGGACCAGATCGTCGCCGACGGCGAGGCCGAGGCCGCGCGTCTCGTCCAGATGGAGAGCGTGCTCGACCAGGCGCGCGCCGAGGCGGCCCGCATCATCGAGGAGGCGGAAGGCGCGGCCCAGCGCCGCGCGCAGGATGCCGACGCGTACGCGAACCAGCAGCTCGGCCGCTTCGAGAACGAGCTCGCCGCGATCTCCTCCCAGGTCCGCGCCGGGCGCCAGTACCTCGAGAAGACCTCCGGCCTCCCGCAGGCCGCGCCCGGCGAGCCGCCCGTGGCGGACACCGCCGGCGAGGGGCAGAGGCCCGACGGCCAGAAGCACCGGCCCACGCACGCCGCGAGCGACCGACGATGAGCGGGGCCTTCACCGTCTCCGTCCGGGACCTGTCCCGGCGCGCGGGCTCCGTCCGCGACGTGCACCTGACGATCCCGGCGCCGGACGACCTCGGCAGCGAGGTCCTGCGCATCGAGCCGGGCAGCCCGCTCGACCTCGACCTCACGCTCCACGCCGTCTCCGACGGCATCCTCGTCACGGGGCCCGTCAGCGGGAAGCTCGTCGGCGAGTGCGCGCGCTGCCTCGACCCGATCGAGGACTCCCTGACCGTCGAGCTCGGCGAGCTGTACTACCACCCGGACGTCCGCGACCGCCTCGTGGCCGACGGCGACGAGGACGCGAAGGAAGCGCCCGTGGTGGAGGGGGACGACCTCGACGTCGAGACCGAGGTGCGCGACGCCGTCGTGCTCGACCTGCCGTTCACCCCGCTGTGCGAGCCGAACTGCCCGGGCCTGTGCCCGGTGTGCGGCATCCACCTGCGGGACGCGGAGGAGGGGCACAGCCACGACGTCATCGACCCGCGCTGGGCCAAGCTCGAGGGACTGGACCTCGGGGACGGCACCGCGCGGGACGGCGAATGAGCCGCGCGCGCGGCAGGGCGGAGGACGCCGGGCCGGCGAGGCGCGACGACGTCGAACGCCTGACCGGGGCGCTCGGCGTCACCATCGACCCGGAGCTGCTCGTCCTCGCGCTCACCCACCGCTCCTTCGCCCACGAGGCCGGGGGACTGCCCACGAACGAGCGCCTGGAGTTCCTCGGGGACTCGGTGCTCGGCATCATCGTGACCGAGCACCTCTACCGCGCCCACTCGGACGTCCCCGAGGGCGACCTCGCGCGCATGCGGGCCGCGACCGTGTCCCAGAAGGCGCTCGCGTCGGTCGCTCGGGAGCTCGGGCTCGGCGACTACATCCTGCTCGGGCGGGGGGAGCGAACCTCCGGGGGGCGGGAGAAGGACTCGATCCTCTCCGACGCCGTCGAGGCCCTGATCGGCGCCGTCTACCTCGGCCACGGCCTGGAGCCCACGCGGGAGATGGTCACCCGGCTGGTGGCCCCGCTGCTCGAGCGCGCGAGCTCGCTCGGCGCCGCGCTGGACTGGAAGTCCTCCCTGCAGGAGGCGGCCGCGGCCACCGGCCTGCCCGCGCCGACGTACACGATCGCGCACACCGGTCCCGACCACGCCCGCGTGTTCACCGCCGTCGTCACGTTCGACGCGGAGACGGCCGGCAGCGGCAGCGGCGGGTCGAAGAAGGTCGCCGAGGCGGAGGCGGCCGAGGCCGCCTACCAGTGGGTGACCGCCCGCGCCGAGGCCGGCGCGAAGGGCGCGTAGTGCCCGAGCTTCCCGAGGTCGAGGTCGTCCGCCTGGGCCTGCAGGGCGCCGTCGTCGGGCGGGTGGTGAGCGACGTCGAGATCCTGCACCCGCGGGCGGTGCGCCGCACCGCGGGCGGGGCGGCGGCCTTCGACGCGCTGGTCGGTAGAGAAGTTAGTGCTGTCGCGCGACGCGGGAAGTTCCTCTGGCTCCTGCTCGACGACGGCTCGAACGCCCTCCTTGCCCACCTCGGGATGTCGGGCCAGTTCCTCGCCCAGGAGCCCGGGCGGGTGCCCGAGCCGGGCCCTCACCTGCGCGCCCGGCTCGCCACGGACGACGGCGCGGAGATCTGGTTCGTCGACCAGCGCACGTTCGGCTACCTCGACCTGGTGGCCACCACCCCGACGGCGGACGGCCGGCCCGGCGGGGTCGGCTCGGTCTTGCCCGTGGTCCCGGGAACCGCCGCGCACATCGCGCGCGACCTGCTCGACCCCGACCTCGACATGGACGTCCTCGTGCGAAGCACGCGGCGGAAGCGCACCGAGATCAAGCGGGCGATGCTCGACCAGTCGCTGGTCTCCGGGATCGGCAACATCTATGCCGACGAGGCGCTGTGGCGGGCAAAGGTGCACGGGCGGCGGTCCACCGAGGCGCTGCCCGCTGCCACCGTGCGCGAGGTGTACGCGGCCGCCCGGGACGTCATGCTGGAGGCGCTCGCGGCCGGGGGGACGAGCTTCGACGCCCTGTACGTCAACGTCTCCGGGACCCCCGGCTACTTCGCCCGGAGCCTGAACGCCTACGGGCTCGCCGGTGAGCCGTGCGCGCGATGCGGGACGCCGATCGTGCGGGAGAGCTTCATGAACCGCTCGAGCCACTACTGCCCGGCGTGCCAGCGGAGGCCGAGGGCGCGGCGACGGTGAGTGGGGCGTAGACTCTGGCTGCGGCACGAATCAGTCGCACGATCCGGCCCACAGCGTCCCGGGAACGGCCGACTGAGCCGTCGTCCGATTCGATACGATCCGCGAGGTTGGCGCACACCAGCCAGTGACGGAGGAGTCCTGTGTCTGCCATCTTCAAGACGATCGAGTGGGAGGTCCAGCAACTCGTTGCTGGCGTGCAGCAGGGGAGCATCAGCCTTCCTGACCTGCAAAGGCCCTTCGTGTGGCCCGCGACGAAGGTGCGTGACCTGTTCGACTCGATGTATCGCGGCTACCCGGTAGGCAGCTTGATGTTCTGGGACGTCGCCGAAGAAGACTCCAGCCGAGCGATTTCGAGTACCGCGGAAATCGTCGCAGCGCATCAGATCGTTGACGGCCAGCAGCGCCTCACGAGTCTCTACGCCGCGATGAAGGGGCTGGCCGTACAGGACGACAACTATCGCATGAAGTCGATAAGGATCGCCTTCCACCCGTTCACGGAGCGTTTTGAGGTAGCGACCGCAGCGACCGACCGCTCGCCGGAGTGGATCGATGACATCTCCAAGGTGTTCCTCTCCCCGTACGACGCGCAGGATGACTTCTTCGACGCGCTCCGGGATGCGGGACGCGACCTCACCCGGGAGCAGAACCGTGGTCTTCGAGATGTCTTTAACAAGCTGAGAGATCTGGAGAGATATAAGTTTGAGGTCGTCCACATCCAGAAGGACGTGGAGAAGAAGTTGGTCGCCGACATCTTCGTCCGCATCAACTCCGAGGGCGTCAACCTCAAGGCGTACGACTATATCCTCACCTGGCTGAGCGTCTTCTGGCCCGAGGGACGTGACCGGATCGAGCACTTCGCTCGTTCGTCACGCATGACCCCTGAACGCGCGTCCGAGATCGACGGTCAGAAGGTCGACTGGACGCCGACGAACCCATACCTGGCAGTCGAGACAGGCCATCTCGTGCGTGTGATGGTGGCCGTGGGACAGAACCGGGCAAAGCTCATCGACGCATATGCGAATCTCCAGGCGAAGGACCGGACGACCGGGCAGGTCGACGGTGAGAAGCAGGAACGTGAGCTTGAGAAGCTGCGTCAGGCACTACCGATCGTCACCGACCGCATCAACTGGACTGAGTTCATTCGATCGATCCAGACAGCGGGCTTCCGGTCGCACGCCGGTATCACGTCGAACATGAACGTCGTCGCAAGCTACGTGGTCTTCCTGCTCGGCCGAACCCGCTTCGCGGTTGAACTGACCCGGCTGCGGAACCTCGTGGCGCGCTGGTTCTTCATGGCGCAGTTGACGGGGCGTTATACGGGATCCAGCGAGTCGCAGATACAGAAGGACCTCGACATGTTTTCCGAGATCGAGGTCGGTGACGCGGACGGGTTCGCGCACCTCGTCGGCAGAACGCTCGAGGTCAGCGTGACCAACGACTTCTGGGAGTTCAACGTTCCCCAGTCGTTGGTGTCGTCGAGCTACAAGCTGTCTCCGGTCTACCAGTGCTACTTGGCTGCGCTGAACTTCTTGGATGCCGACATGTTTATGCTGAAGATGAAGGTGCGTGAGTGGATGGACCCCGCACTGCCCGCCGTCAAGGGCCTGGAAGGTCACCACATCTTCCCTCGGCACTACCAGGAATCCGTTCTCGGCATCACGGACACCAAGCGCATCAACCAGGTTGCGAACTTCGCCCCGACCGACTGGCACACGAACCTCCAGATTTCCGACCGGGACCCCGCCGACTACTGGCCCGAACTCGTCGCGGAGCGCGGCGGAGACACCACATGGATGGACAAGCAGCGCTATTGGCACGCACTGCCGGAAGACTGGTACCTACTGCCCTACGACGAGTTCCTTGAGCAGCGCAGGAGATTGATCGCAGCCGTCACCCGTGATGCGTTCGAGCGACTCTGTCGCGGCAGTGACGTCCAGCCGGCGCTCTCGGTGGAGGTGCCTCAAGAGGCAGCGACAGACGAAGCGAGTTTGTCGACGTTGGTCGGCGAGGGCTACCTCATGCCCGGAGACCAGTTGGATCCGGTCGACCCCGAGTGGGTTGTCGACGCAGTGGTCACCGACGACGGCACGATCCAGATCGATGGCATCCATGAGTTCGACTCCCTGGACGATGCAGCGCGGTACCTCGAGGTGACCAACGTCAGTGGCTTCGAGTTCTGGGCGCTCGAGCAGGATGGTGGTCTCGCGCCCCTCGCCGAGGTGATGGCGAACGGTCCGCGCGATCGGTGAGTGTCCGGGAGAGCGGTCATGAATCGCTCCAGAACTTCCGCCCGATGTGGACGTCCGTCACGTCGTCGGGGTCGAGCGTGCGGTGCCGGAACGGGACGGCCCTGCCGACACGGCTGGCGAGCTCGGGGCCGCCGCTCGTCTCGGACTGGCGGCGAAGGTGCGTCCCGTCGTCGTGCGGTGCCTCGAGGGTGACCGTGAAGTGCTGGGCGTCGTCGCCCTGGGCGGGCACGACGTCGACGGCGACGACGGTCCCGACGCTGCGGTGCGCGTGGGCGAACGAGGCACCCCGGGCCTTGCCGGCAGCGACGTTGGCGAACAGTCAGGAGAGGGCCAGGACGACCAGGCTCCCCACGAGGACGGCACCCCAGGTTCCCTGGTGCACCGACCGCGGTGCGTCCACGAGCAGGCCGACGAGCATCACGCGCAGCTCCGCACCCGCCACGATCGCAACGACGACGCACAGTCCCCGAACGGCCCGCCAGCGCCGCACCGCGGGCTCGATCGAGAGTGAGCCGTCGCCCGTGAGTGTGCTCATGCCGTCCCCATTTTCGGTGGCTCGACGTATCCCACGGGTGGTCGCGCCGGTCGGTCACGGGAGGGGAGGTCGACAATCACCGTGCCGCCGATCGGGGTTCGGTGGAACCATGCGCAGATGACCGGGACCTGCCGAGAGCCCACCGCGAGCGTGGACCCATCGGCGCGGACGGCGGTGAGCCCCTCCCTGCACGAGAGCTTCCTCCGGTCGCGGATGCAGGAGTTCGGGGACGAGCACTGCTTCCTCTGCGGCTGCCACATCCCGAAGGATTCCGGGCAGCGGACGAAGGAGCACGTGTTCCCGCGGTGGCTGCTCCGGGACCTGGGACTGTGGCGGGACGGCGTCACGCGCATCGACGGGAGCCGCATCGGGTACCGCAAGATGACCGTCCCGTGCTGCCAGGAGTGCAACGGCATCGACCTCGGCATGATCGAGGGACGTGTGCGGGCCGCCCACCATGGGGGAATCGACGCGTTCGCCGCACTCGACCGCCGCGACCTGTTCCTCTGGCTGGCAAAGATCGCCTACTCGCTCGCCTACCTGGCGGGCCGGCACGCTCGGGTAGGCCCGGTCCGGGACGACGGGCGGTGGTCGCCCGCTGGGCCACTGCGTGAGCTGGATTCTCTCCACCTGCTGCTCCGGGCCGCGTCCGGAGCGGTGACGTGGGCGCCGGACGCCCACGGCCCAGCCAGCGTCTACGTCGTCGGGTGCCTCGACGACGACGAACCAGTCCGCCGTTTCGGCCACCTCGACGACCCGCCCGTGCCGATGATCGGCCTACGGGTGGGGGCGATCGGCGTCGTCGGCGTACTCCAGGACTGGGGGCGATCCGAGGCGATGGGGCCGCCGCAGCCGTGCGGGCCGTCCGGGGCGCCGCTCGACGCTGAGCAGTTCCGGGAGCTCTATCGGCGGATCGCTGAGCGGGCCGCCGAGATCGGCCGCCCGACGACGGTGGAGTTCGTGGGCGGCGACGTCGTCGAGGTGCGGCCGGTCGCCGCCTGCTGAAGCACCCTACGGGTGCTCGAGCGGGAAGACCAGCAGGCTCCCGGTCGCCGTCGCGACGACCTTCCCGGCGCCGTCTACCACCTCGCCCTCGGCGAAGGCCACGCGGGTGCCGGGCTTCGTCACGCGCCCGACGCACGTGAGGGGGCCGGCGGCCGCGGTGACCGGCCGCAGGTAGCTCACCTTGATCTCGATCGAGGTGTACCCGGTGCCGGCGGGAAGGGTCGTGTGGGTCGCGCAACCGAGCGCGGAGTCCAGCAGCGTGCACACGAGCCCGCCGTGCACGACCCCGATCGGGTTCATGTGCGACTCGTCCGGGGTGCAGGTGAACGTCACACTGCCGGGCTCGACCTCGAGGATGTCCATCGCGAAGTGCGCGGCGATCGGTGGGCCCGGCACCTCGCGGTTCTTCATGCGCGTGAGGAACTCCAGGCCGGAGACGGTCGGGAGGACGGCGAGGCCCGTCGCCGGGTCCTCCCATCGGATCATGGTCTCTCGCTCGGTCATCTCGCTGCCCCTCGGTCGGTGGAAAGGACCCACGGCGACGATAGTGCTCCTGTACGTCGCGTGGCCCCGGCGGGATCATGGAGTCAGAGGGGTGGAGTCCCCGTCCGACGTCAGAGGAGGGAGCCATGACCGACGAAACGTTCGACCAGCCCTTCACCAGGGGCGGACCCAACGTGGCCCTCGGGCAGTACTTCACGGGCGAGAGCTACCTCGCTCCGATCGTCGACGGCGCCGTCCCCGTCAACAACGTGACCTTCGAGCCCGGTGCCCGCACCAACTGGCACATCCACCGCGGGCAGGGCGGTAGGGGCGATGGCGGCGGCGACCAGGTCCTGCTGTGCACGGCCGGATCGGGCTGGTACCAGGCCGACGGCGAACAGCCCTTGAGCATGGTGCCCGGCACCGCGATACGCATCCCGGCCGGGATCAGGCACTGGCACGGCGCGAAGGCCGACTCGTGGTTCTCCCACCTGGCCTTCATCACCCCGGGCGACGGGGTGGCCCACGAGTGGCTCGAACCGGTCTCCGACGACGACTACGGTCGCCTCCCGGCGGGCGGACCCGGGGACTAGGCCGGCAGCCGTTCCCGCCTGAGCAGGCCGTACATCCAGGAGTCGGAGACGACGCCGTCGACGATGCAGTTCTCGCGCAGCGTGCCCTCGAGCGTGAAGCCGAGCTTGGCGAGCACTCGCGCCGAGGCGGGGTTGCGGGTGTCGACCTCCGACTGGACCCGGTTCAGGTCCATGGCCTCAAGCGCCCAGTCGAGCAGTGCGCCGGCGGCCTCGGTCGCGTAGCCGTTGCCCCAGGAGGCCTTGGTGAGGACGTACCCGAGCTCGCCGGTACGGAACTCCGGTGTCGACCACAAGGCGGTGGCCCAGCCGACGAACGAGCCGTCGTCGAGGCGGTCGATCGCGACCCTGACGCCACGGTCCTCCTCGGCCATGGTCCGGCTCCTGGCCAGGAAGGTGTCGGCGCGCGAGCGGTCGGCCCACGGCGGGGAGTCCCAGAACTCCAGCACGTGGGCGTCCGACTGCAGCGCGTAGATGTCCTCGCGGTCGCGGTCCTCGAAGGGCCGCAGGAGCAGCCGGTCGGTGCGCAGGGTCGGCGTCGTCAGCGGCATGCGCCCAGTCTCACCGAGACGCCCCCACGCCTCGACCTCTTTTCTCCCATGTCCCCGCCTCCCACCCCTCCCGTGAGGTCGGAACCAGGGACGCCAGGTAGGAACTTTCTGTTCCGACCTCGTCCTCCCCGTTCCTACCTCGCGGAAGGCAGTGCGCGGGGTCGGGGCGCAGGACGCGGACCGGGACCGACCTTGGCGGCCCGCGCCGATAGGATCGCCGGGTGAACGAAGGGCGACCGGGCGCGAGGACTGAGGACGTCCGGGTGATGATCGTCGACGACCACGAGATCGTCCGGCGCGGGATCACCGAGGTGGTCGAGCGCGCCGACGGGCTGACCGTCGTCGCCGAGGCCGGCACCGTGGCGGACGCCAGGCGCCGCGCCGAGCTGGTGCGGCCGGACGTCGTCCTCGTCGACCTGCAGCTCACCGACGGCTCGGGCATCGACCTCATGCGCGACCTCGCCGAGTCCGTCCCGGACACCCGCCCCGTGGTGCTCACCAGCTTCGACGACGACGACGCCCTCGCCGCCGCCCTCGAGGTCGGCGCCAAAGCCTACGTGCTGAAGTCCGTGCGCGGCGCCGAGATCGCGGAGGTCATCCGCGCCGTCGCCTCCGGGCGTACCCTCCTCGACTCCCGCACGGTCACCCGACGTCGGTCCGACGCCAGCGACCCGACGTCGGCGCTCACGCCCTCGGAGCGGCGCATCCTCGACCTGCTCGGCGACGGCCTGGCCAACCGCGAGATCGCCGAGCGCCTCGGCGTCGCGGAGAAGACGGTGAAGAACCACGTGACGTCTCTGCTGTCGAAGATGGGCCTCCAGCGCCGCACGCAGGTCGTCGCCTGGGTGGTCGGGCAGCGCTCGGCCGGCTGGCGAGGCTAGACCAGGCGAAGTACTACCGGCGCCGACCTCATGTCGATCGACGTGAGTCCATCGGGGCCTGCCACCGAAGGATCGTCCCGACGCCGGAGCGCGGCCCGGAGATGAGGAACGTCCCGCCGTGCCGGCGGGCGCGTTGGGCGAGGTTCGCCAGGCCCGACGAGCGCGACCGGCCGGCGGGCATGCCCCCGCCGTCGTCGGAGACCTCGATCGTGACCAGCCCGTCGGCGTCCGTGCTCACCACCTGCATGCGGACGGTGACGGACGAGGCGGACGCGTGCCGGGCGGCGTTCGACAGTCCCTCGCGGGCGACGGCGACGATGTCGTCCGCGACGTCGGGGTCGATCCGCGTCTGCACGGCCTCCGCGGCCGGGCTGCGCAGGAACGCGTCCGAGACGACCTCGCCGTCCATCTCCACGATGAGCGACGGCGCGAAACCGAGCGCGGTGCGGGCCCGCGAGGTCTCCTGGCGCAGCCGCTCCACGAGCAGCAGCTCGCGGCCGGACTCGCGCAGCCGGTGCACGATGGAGCGGATCTGCCGCACCGACTCGTCCACGGCCTCGACCGCAGCGTCGATGACGTCGACGACGCCGGGGACCGCCTCCCCGGTTGCGTCGATGACGCGCTCGCGGGCGAGGCTGAGCTGCATGCCGGTCGCGAACAGGTGCTGGATGGCCAGGTCGTGCAGGTCGCGAGCGATTCGCCCGCGCTCCTCGACGAGCGTCGCGACGTCCCCGGCGTGCCGGGCGCCGGCCGCCTGCAGGGCGAGGACGGCCTGCGCGGCCACCTGCTGGGCGATCTCGAGCTCGAGCGGCGTGAACTCCTCCCGGCCCTGGTTGCGCAGCAGGAGGAGCACGCCCTCGGCCTTCGAGCCGAGCACCATCGGCGCGTAGAGCGCGGGGCCGTAGGAGGCGAGCTCGGGCACCCTGATGTGCCGGGTCCGCGTGAACGAGTCGACGATGAGGCCGGTGCGCTCGCGGATCGCGCGCTGAGCGCGGCCGTTGGTCGGGAACCGCAGTCCGAGCAGGCTCTCGACCCGCTCGCCCTTGACGATCTCCGCCACCCAGTTGTTGCCGACCGACGGGAGGATGAGGATCACCGCGTCGGCCTCGGCGGCCTCGAGCACGCGCGAGGCGATGAGGTCGAGGGCGGCCTCCTCGTCGGATCCCTCGAGCAGTGCGGTCGCCACGTCCTGGGCGACCACGCCCCACCGCTCGCGCGTGCGTGCGTCGGAGTAGGTGAGCGCGTTCGCGACCGCGACCCCGGCCGCCCGGGCGAGTGCCTCGACGATCACCACGTCGGCGTCGGTGAAGCCCCCAGGCTTCTCCGTGAGGTACAGGCGGCCGAAGATCCGGCCGCCGGCGCGGACGGCGGTGCCGAGGAACGATCCCATGGGCGGGTGCCCCTCGGGGAAGCCGCCGAAGTCCGGGTGCTGCGTGAGGTCCTCGAGCACGAGCGCCCCGTGCTCGGGGATGGCGCCGAGCACGCCCGTGCCGATGGGGTGGGCGAGCGCGCCGGCGACGTCGCCCGGTATGCCCACGTGCAGGAACGTGCCCGTGCTGCCGGAGGAGTTCAGCACGCTGAGCGCCCCGTACCGCGCGCCCGTCAGCTCGGTGGCCGAGCCGAGGAGCTCGTTGAGCGCGCCGGTGACGTCCAGGTGGGCGGTCACCGTGAGGGCGCTGCCGAGGACGTCGTCGCCCAGTGACGTCATGACTCCTCCTGCTGTGTGTCGGGGTGCTGTGTGTCGGTCTGCTCAGTGTCGGTGAGCACGGTGTTGGTCGGCTGCGTGTCGGTGCTCGGCGGTGCCGCGCCGAGGTCGATGACGTGGTCGGCCGCCTGTGCGGCCGCCTGGCGGTGCGTGACCACGAGGATGCCTCGCGGCGGCGTCCCGTGGGGGAGGTCGGTCAGCAGGTCGCTCACCAGCCGGTCGGCGAGCGCGGGGTCGAGGTGCTCGTCCGGCTCGTCGACGAGCAGCAGCGGCGCGGGCGACGCGAGCGCGCGGGCGAGGAGCAGCCGCCGGCGCTCGCCGCCGGAGATCGTGGTCCCGTCTGCGGACAGCATGGTCGCCAGCCCGTCCGCGAGCCCGTCGAGCCAGTCGCCCAGGCCGACCCGCGCGAGCAGGTCGTGGGCCTCGTCCTCGGTCACGTCGCCGCGGGCCACCCGCAGGTTCTCGAGCACGGTCGTGGCGAAGACGTGCGCGTCCTCGCCGGTGAGCGCGACCCCGTCCGGCCGCCGCGCGCCCTTCAGCTCGCCGCCCAGCGGGTCGAGCAGGCCGGCCAGGGTGAGCAGGACGGTCGTCTTGCCGGTCCCGGACGGGCCGACGATCGCGATCGACCGTCCCGGCGTCAGCTCGAGGTCGATCGTTGCCAGCGGCGCGGCCCCGGGCCTGCCGACCGCAAGGTTCCGGGCCACCAGCCGGGACTCGGGGGCCTCGGCGGGGTCGTCGGCCGGGGGAGCGGCCGGCTCGGTGTCGGCACCGCCAACCACGTCGGCCCCGCCGCCCGCGGCGTCGATGAGTCCGAGCACGCGGCGGGCGGCGGCCGCGCTCGTCACCCGCTGGATGGCGGCCGGGCCGAGCGCGGCGGTCGCCTCGAAGCTCGCCAGCGGCGTGAGCACGACGACGCACAGCGACACCGCGGACAGCTCACCGGCCGTCACGGCCGGGATCCCGACGAGCAGGGCACCGACGACGGCGATCGCCATCCCCGCCAGGTCCAGCCCGGCGCTGATCGCGCCGGCTCGGCCGAGGCGGTCCTTCTCGTCCGCGATCGCGCGCTCGGTTGCCGCGAGGGCGTCCCTCGCCGTGGTGATCCGGCCGGAGGTCTGCAGCTCGACCGCGCCGTCCATCCACGTGGTCGCGTGCGCCGTGAGGTCGGCGCGGTGCCCGACCCGCCGGGTGGCCGAGCGGCGCGCGGCGGCGGCCGTGATCGCGGGGGAGACGACGCCGGCCAGCAGCAGCCCGACGAGCAGCAGGACGCCCGCCGTTGGGAGGAGGGCGCCCACGATCGCGAGGGAGGCGAACCCGACCCCGACGGCCACGGCACGCGGCACCTGGGAGCGGACGACGAGGTCGCCGACCGCGTCGACGTCCTCGCCGACCCGGGCCGTGAGGTCCCCGCGGCGCAGCCGCGCGACCACCTCGGTGCGCCCGCCGGCGAGCGACCGGTAGGTGGCCTCGCGGAGCCGGGCGACGCCGTCGAGGGCGATGCGGTGGCTCGCCAGGCGCTCGAGGTACCGGAAGACCGCCTTGCCGACGCCGAACGCGCGCACGGACGTGGCGGCCACCCCGAGGACGAGGACGGGCGGGTGCTCGGAGGCGCGGGCGATGAGCCAGGCGGAGGTCGCCGTCAGGCCGACGCCCGAGCCGACCGCGAGGATGCCGAGGAACACGGCGAACGCGACCGATCGTCGCCGCACGCCGAGCAGGGACCAGGCCCGACGCAGGATCGTCCGGTCGCCGGCGGGCGCGTCCGGGCCGGCGTCCACGAACGGGTCGCGCGCCGTGGGAGCCGCGGTTGCGCTCATCGCGGACCCCCGCCCGTCGTCGGGCCGGGAGCGGTCGCGGGGCCGGCGTCCGTCGGCGATCCGGGGGCCGCCACGGGAGCCTGCGCTGCAGTCTCAGCGGCGGCCGGGAGAGACGAGACCTCGATCGTGCGGTCGGCGATGCGCCGGAGGTCCGGGCGGTGGGCCACCACGAGGACCGTCCGCCCCTCGTCGGCCAGCGCGGAAAGGGCGGCCAGCACGTGGCGCTCGCTGTCGGCGTCCAGGTGGGCGGTGGGCTCGTCGAGGACGACGAGTGGCGCGGGCGTCAGGAGCGCGCGGGTGAGGGCGAGGCGCTGGCGCTGCCCGACGGACAGGCCCACGCCGCCGTGGCCGATCGCGGTCCGCCACCCGTCGGGCAGGCCCGCGACGACGTCGTCGAGCCCGGTCAGTCGGGCCGCACGCTCGAGCGCCGCGGGGTCGGCGCCGGGGGAGACGTTGTCGGCGATCGTGCCCGGGAGCAGGGTCGGCCGCTGGGGGACGTAGGCGATCTGCGCCCAGTAGTTCTCGAGGTCGACGTCGGCGAGGTCCGTCTCGCCGCCCTCCCACGTAAGGACCACCCGCCCGGAGTCGGGCCGCAGGATGCCGAGGGCGAGCAGCGCCGCGGTCGTCTTGCCGGAGCCGGAGGGCCCGACGAGGGCGGTCGTGCTCTCCGGCGGGACGGACGCGGTGAGGGCGCCGGGGGCGAGCATCTCGCCGGAGTCCGTGCGTACCGAGGCGTCGCGGAGCTCGATCGTCGCCGTCGCGAGGTCGGGAGCGGGGATCGTGCCCGCGGCCGGTGCCGGGGTCTCGAGGACCTCGAACGCGCTGTGCGCGGCGGCGAGGCCGTCGGCGGAGGCGTGGAACTGGGAGCCGACCTCCCGCAGCGGCTTGAAGACCTCTGGCGCGAGCATGATGCAGATGAGAGCGGCCTCGAGGCCGACCTGGCCGTAGACGAGGCGGAAGCCGACGCCCACGGCCACGAGCGCCACGCAGATCGACGTGAGGAACTCGAGGACGGCGCCGGAGAGGAACGCCAGCCGAAGGGTGCGCATCGAGGCGTCCGCCCAGCGCCGGCCGAGGTCACGGACGCGGGCGGCCGGCGCGACGTGGCGGCCGAGCGCGGTGAGGGTGGCGAGCCCGACCATGAGGTCGACGAGCTGGCCGCCGAGCCTGGACATGGCGGTCAGCCGACGGTCGGCGAACGCCGAGGTGAGCCGCCCGACGAGGACCATGAAGATCGGGATGAGCGGGAGCGTGACGGCGAGGATGATCGCCGAGGTGAGGTCCGTGCCGAGGACGACCAGGAGCGTGGCCGGCGTGACCGTGGCCGAGAGCAGGAGCTGCGGCAGGTAGCGCACGAAGTAGGGGGAGAGGTCGTCCAGCCCGCGCACGGCGAGCGTGACGGTGTTCTGCCCGTGCCCGGCGCGCCAGCGCGGGCCGAGCGCGAGCGCGTGGTCGAGCAGGGCGGCCCTCAGCTCGGCGACGATGTCGCGCGCCGCCCGATGGGCGACCGCCTCCTGAAGGGAGTGGACGGCGACCCGCGCGGCCAGGGCGACCGCGAGCCACACGAGGGGCTCGCGCACCTGGTCGAGCGACCAGCCGTCCTCGATGGCGCGGGCGAGGATCCGGGCGAGGAGCAGGACCTGGGCGACGACGAGCCCAGCAGTGAGGGCGCCGGTGACGGCGACCAGCACGACGTACCGGCGGGCGCCCCGCGCCTGCGTGAGCAGGCGCGGATCGACCGGCTTCATGACTCCTCGGCGCGCTTCGTGGGTGGGGTGCCGTCGTCGGGCCCGTGCGTCCCGCCCCCGGCGCTCCTCGCCCCGGGCGAGCCCGCGCCGGTCTCGGGAACGGTCGCGGCGTCGTCGGGCGCGTGGGGGCCGGCCTCGACCATGACGGGCGGCAGGCCCGCGGCCTCGTCCGGGAAGACGTCGGCGTTGATCCGCTTGCGGAAGACCCAGTACGTCCACGCCTGGTAGGCGACGACCACCGGCACGAAGATGAGCGCGACGACGGACATGACCGTGAGGGTCGGGCCGGTCGCGGACGCCTCGCGGAACGTGAGCGAGAGTGCCGGGTCGATCGAGGACCGCATGACGTCGGGGAACATGCCGCCGAACACGAGGACCACGAACGCGAGGATCGACGCGGCCGTCCCGGCGAAGGCGCCGCCCTCCCTCTCGGCGCGCGCGAACGCGACGGACGCCAGGGAGCCGAGCGCGACGACCGCGACGGCGATCCACGTCCAGGCGTGCGCGGAGTAGGCGAGCTGCGCCCACACCGCGAAGGCGGTCGCGACGACCGCGGCGATCGCGGACAAGGGCTTCGCGGCCCGCTCGGCCCGCTCGTGCACCTCGCCGGCGGTCTTCCACGCGAGGAAGACCATGCCGTGGGCGAGGAATAGCAGGGCCGTGGTCACGCCGCCGAGCAGCGTGAACGGGGTGATGAGCGAGCCGAGCCCGCCGGTGAGCTGGGCGCTCCCGCCGGCGTCGCGCTCGATCGCCATGCCCTGGATGAAGTTCGCGAAGGCCACGCCCCACAGGACGGCCGGCACCCACGCGCAGACCGAGTGGAGCACGTCCCAGCGGCGGCCCCAGGTGGGCGAGCTGATCTTGCCGCGCCACTCGATCGCGCAGATGCGGACGATGAGCGCGAGCAGGATGAGCAGCAGGGCGAGGTACATGCCGGAGAACGCGGTCGCGTACCACTCGGGGAAGGCCGCGAACATCGCGCCGCCGGCCGTGATGAGCCAGACCTCGTTGCCGTCCCAGTGCGGCCCGATGGCGGAGAGCATCGTGCGCTTGTGCCGGTCGCGCTTCGCGGGGTCGCGGCTCGGGAGGACCGTCAGCAGCATGCCGACGCCGAAGTCGAAGCCCTCGAGCACGAGGTAGCCGGTCCACAGGACGGCGATCAGGATGAACCAGATGAGGGGAAGTGCCTCGATCATGAGCGAATCTCCTCCAGGCCTAGTACGCGAAGGTCAGCGGCTGGTCGGCGTCGGGTTCCTGCTCGACCTTCTTCTCGTCGATCCCCTCGCGCACGTAGCGGCGCACGAGCCAGTACCAGACGACGCCGAGCGCGGCGTAGAGCAGCGTGAAGGCCACGAGGGAGGCGAGGACGGTCCACTCGGTGATGACGGTCGAGACGCCGTCGGCGGTCCGCAGCCACACCCGGTCCACCGGGTTGTCCGGGTTCGGGGCGACCACCCACGGCTGGCGGCCCATCTCGGTGAAGATCCACCCGAAGGACGAGGCGAGGAACGGCATCGGCAGGGCGACCAGGCACATGCGGGAGAACCACGTGCTGCTCGTGATCCGTCCCTTGCGCAGCGCCCACAGCCCCCACAGCGCGAGCAGGCCGGAGACCATGCCGAGGCCGATCATGAGCCGGAAGGTCCAGTAGGTGACGAGCAGGTTCGGCCGGTAGTCGTAGCCCTCGCCGTACAGCTGCTCGTAGAGCTCCTGCACGTCGTTCACGCCCGGCAGGTAGCTGTCCTCGCCGACGAAGTGGTTCGTGCCCATGAAGGACGTGACGCCGGGCAGCTCGATGAGGTGGCGGGCGTTCTCGCAGTTGTTGGTGAGGTCGCCGATCGCGAGGATGGACAGCGGCACCGACTCCCCGCCGTCGCAGACCGCCTCGGCGGACGCCATCTTCATGGGCTGCTGCTCGTACATGAGCTGGCCCTGGTAGTGGCCGGAGGCGACCACCCCGACGCCGGCGATCACCACGGTGAGCAGGCCCACCATGGCGCCGGGGCGCCAGACGTTGCGCGCGGCCTCCTCGTTGCCGCGCCGCGCGGAGCGGACGATCCACCAGCCGCACACGCCGGCCACGAAGGTGCCCGCGACGACGAAGGCCGCGGTGACGGTGTGGCTGAACGCGGCGATGGCCGTGTTGTTGGTGAGGACCTCGAAGAAGCCGCCGACGCCGTCGAGCTCGGCGCGGCCCGTCTCCTCGTTGTAGACGGCGCCGACCGGGTGCTGCATCCAGGAGTTGGCCGCGATGATCCAGTAGGCGGAGAGGTTCACGCCGAGGGCGACCATCCAGATGCAGGCGAGGTGGATGCCCTTCGAGAGGCGTTCCTTGCCGAAGATCCACAGGCCGAGGAAGGTCGACTCGAGGAAGAATGCCGCGAGCGCCTCGATCGCGAGCGGCGCGCCGAAGATGTCGCCGACGAACCGCGAGTACTCGGACCAGTTCATGCCGAACTGGAACTCCTGCACGATGCCGGTCGCGACGCCCAGGGCGAAGTTGATGAGCAGGACCTTGCCGAAGAAGTTCGTCAGCTTCAGCCAGTGGTCCTTCCCGGTGCGCACCCAGAAGGTCTGCATGAGCGCCACCAGGGGCGCGAGGCCGATCGTGAGCGGCACCAGGATGAAGTGGTACACGGTCGTGATACCGAACTGCCACCTGGCGAGATCCAGAGTCTCCACAGGCTGTCCTTTCACACGTCGTCGGCGCGGGGGCGTCCGGCCTCGACAAGCGTAGGCGCGCCGGATCGGCGGTGCCGGGACGAACGTCCCGGTTCTGACGTTCTGTCACGACACTCACCGGCCCGCACTCACCGGATGTGGGGCGTCCTCCTCTCCATCGGTGCGCGCATGTGGGATGATGGTCCCGACCCCAGCGCGGGGCCGATCCACCGCGCAGGGTCCGACGACGAACCTCACGCCGCCAGGCCGGGTCCGGATCGCGCCGCTACCACGCGTCGCCGCGACCGCCCCGAACGACGACGAAGCCGCCGGGCGCCACCGCCCGCGGGATCCAGGAGCGGAGTCGGCGCGCCCGACGGGCGCGCACCACACGGACTTCCGTCCGCGGCACGCCGCGGACGACGAGCAGGCTCGACGACCGGGACGGTCGGTCGGACGAGCGGAAGGATTCGCATGAGCGAGAATCCCGAGACCGAAGCAACGACCGAGCAGGCCGCCGAGAAGCCGACGACGCGTCGCCGCGGCTCGCGCCGCGCCACCGCGCCGGCCGCGGCCCCCGAGCACACGGCCGCCGACGCCGCAGCGAGCAGCCCCGCGGGCGACACCGACGACGACGTGGCGGCGACCGGAGAGGTGCCCGACCTGAGCGCCGACCTCGCCGCACTGAGCGAGTCGAAGACCTCCGCCCCGACCGCCAGGAGCCGCAGCCGCCGCGCGACGGGCACGAAGCGCGCGTCCGCACCGGCCGCCACACCCGCCGCCGCGGACGCCGGGTCCGACGCCGACGGCGCGGAGAAGGTGGAGGACAAGGAGACCGGGGCCCCGGCGTCCCGCCGCAGCGCACCGGCCGCCCGCCGGGCCTCGCGCCGCGCGACCGCCCCCACCCGCGAGCCCGACCAGGCGCTCGACGTCCTCGCCGCCCTCGGGGCCGGCGACATCTCCGGCTCCGGAGCCGCCGACGACGGCGACGACGAGACGCCCGACGAGGCCGCCACGGACGGGGCCACGACGAACGAGACGACGGACGCCACCCGGGCCGACGACGCGCAGGCGACCGACGCCGACGCGACCGACCAGGACGACGCCGACGAGGACGAGGACGCGATTGAGGAGGCGTCGGACGACGACTCCTCGCCCCGGCTGCCCGCGTCCGCGCTCCTCTTCCAGGCGCCCGACCTGGCGAGCTCCCGGCCCCGCCGCCGCGCGGTCGCCGCCGCGGGCTCCCCGGAGCTCCGCTTCGGCGCGCCCGCCGCGTCGGACAACGACGCCCCGGCCACGGATCGGTCGGACGCCCGGTCCGCCTCGACCGACTCGGACCCCGACGACGCCGAGGAGACCCCCCAGCGCGGGGGCAGGTCCGGGGGCGGCAACCGCTCCGGACGCTCCCGCCGCGCCCGCACCGGCAGCCCCTCGGCCCCGCAGGGCTCGGGTGCTGAGGCGGACGACACGAAGGACTCCGGCTCCGCCGATCCCGACAACGATGGTTCCGACGGCTCCGGCACGAGCGGATCGGGTTCGAGGGGCTCGGGCTCGCGGGGCTCGGGCAGGAACGGGTCGCGCGCGAAGAACGCCGACGACGACGCCTCGACGGACGCGGACGCGTCCGACGACACCGATTCCGACGACTCCGGCTCCGACGACGAGTCGGGCGAGGGCCAGGGCGGCGGCCGCAAGCGCCGCCGTCGCGGGGGCCGCGGACGCCGCAACCGCTCCGGCCAGCGCTCGGACGACGGCGACGGCTCGAACGACAACGACGGCTCGGACGACGGCGACGACGCCGCGTCCGGGGACAGGCCCGGGTCCGACCGGTCCGACGACTCGTCGTCGGACGACAACGGCAGCCACGACGACAACGGCAACGGTGACGACTCCGGCGACGACCAGGGGTCGTCGCGCCGCCGTCGCCGGCGTCGCCGCGGGGGCGGCAACGGCCCCGAGGTGGATGACGGCGCCGCGCGTGCCCGCGACGAGGTCACCGCGCTCAAGGGCTCCACGCGCCTCGAGGCCAAGCGTCAGCGTCGCCGCGAGGGCCGCGACGCCGGCCGACGCCGCACCACCATCAGCGAGTCGGAGTTCCTCGCCCGCCGCGAGTCCGTCGAGCGCCGCATGCTCGTCCGCGAGCGCGACGGCCTCAACCAGATCGCGGTCCTCGAGGACGGCGTCCTGGTCGAGCACTACGTCGCCCGCCACACGCAGACCTCGATGGTCGGCAACGTCTACCTGGGCCGCGTCCAGAACGTGCTGCCCTCGATGGAGGCCGCGTTCGTCGACATCGGCAAGGGCCGCAACGCCGTGCTGTACGCCGGTGAGGTCAACTGGGCGGCCGCAGGCATGTCCGGCCAGCCCCGGAAGATCGAGCAGGCACTGAAGTCCGGCGACCACGTGCTCGTCCAGGTCACGAAGGACCCGATCGGCCACAAGGGCGCCCGCCTGACCTCCCAGATCACGCTGGCCGGACGCCACCTCGTGTTCGTCCCGTCCGGCTCGATGACCGGCATCTCCCGCAAGCTCCCCGAGAGCGAGCGGAGCCGGCTGAAGAACATCCTCAAGGAGATCGTCCCGTCCGGCTCCGGCGTCATCGTGCGCACGGCGGCCGAGGGCGCGTCCGAGCAGCAGCTGAAGGACGACGTCGACCGCCTCACCAAGATCTGGGCGGACATCGAGAAGAAGTCCGGCTCCGGCGCGAAGGCCCCGGTGCTCCTCAAGGGCGAGCCCGAGCTCGCCGTCCGGGTGGTGCGCGACGTCTTCAACGAGGACTTCCGCTCGCTGACCGTCCAGGGCGACACCGCCTGGACGACCATCAACGGCTACGTCACCGACCTGGCCCCCGACCTCGCCGACCGCGTCGAGCACTGGACCGAGCCCGGCGACCTGTTCGCCGCCCACCGCGTCGACGAGCAGCTCGCCAAGGGCATGGACCGCAAGGTCTGGCTGCCGTCGGGCGGCTCGCTCGTCATCGACCGCACCGAGGCGATGACGGTCGTCGACGTCAACACAGGCAAGTTCACCGGCTCCGGCGGGACGCTCGAGGAGACGGTCACCAAGAACAACCTCGAGGCGGCCGAGGAGATCGTCCGGCAGCTGAGGCTCCGGGACATCGGCGGCATCATCGTCATCGACTTCATCGACATGGTGCTCCCGCAGAACCGGGACCTCGTGGTGCGCAGGCTGCTCGAGTGCCTCGGCCGCGACCGGACGCGCCACCAGGTCGCCGAGGTCACGAGCCTCGGCCTCGTGCAGATGACCCGCAAGCGGGTCGGCCAGGGACTCGTTGAGGCGTTCTCCACGCCCTGCGAGCACTGCCACGGGCGCGGGTTCATCGTCCACGACCACCCGATCGAGCGGTCCGACGCCGCCGAGGCCCAGATCGCCGACAGCTCCGAGCAGTCCGGTGGCCGCGGCAAGCGTCGCGGGGGACGCGGGCGCTCGGGCAGCTCGAACGGCTCGGGCGACGGCTCGAAGAGCTCGGGCTCCGCGCAGCAGGCCGAGCAGACCGACTCCGCGCCGAAGGCCGAGCCGGACCGCGAGGCCGTCCGTGCCACGCTGGCGCAGATCGCGTCCGCCGCGCAGGCGGCGCACGGGCGCTCCGACGACGACGGCCAGGCCACCGACGCCGGCTCGCCGTCCGTGGCGGCCGGGTCCGCGGACCAGGACGCCTCGGGCGCGGACGGTCAGACGGCTGCGTCCTCGAACACTGCGGACTCTTCAGCAGCGACCGATGCGCCGGCGACCGAGTCCGCAGGCGACACCGACGGCGCCCAGCCGACGACGACGCGAGGCTCCGGGCGCAAGCGCTCCGGCTCCCGGCGCGCCACGAGCTCGGGCAGCGCGCGTGCGGCGGCGGACGCCTCCGCCGCGGAGACGCCGGCCGAGGGCGCCGCTGCGACGGAGTCGACGGCCGACTCGGAGTCGAAGGACGGGGCGGCAAGCACGGCCGACTCGAAGCCCGACGCGGATGCGGCGTCCCCGGCTGAGGCCGAGACGGCGACCGGGGCCGACGCGACGACCAGTTCCGACGCGACGGCCGAGCCGGAGACGGCAGCGGGGGAGGCCGCGGAGGAGGACGCCCCGAAGCGCAAGCCCGCGCAGCGGCGCGCATCCACGCGGCGCGCCACCTCCACCCGCTCGACCTCGTCGAAGTCCGCCGCGAAGGCGGCGGGCGCCGCCGACGCGGCCGGCGAGGAGGTCTCGTCGGCCGGTGAGGCGTCGTCGGCCGGTGAGGCGTCGTCGAACGGCGACGCGGCCACCGCGAGCACCGACGCCGAGACCGGCGAGGCCGAGGCCGCGACCGGCGAGGCGGAGGCGACGGCACCGGCCAAGCCGGCGCGCGCCCCGCGCAAGCGGGCGACCTCGTCCCGCTCGACCAAGGCGACCGCCGCGGCGAAGTCGAAGGCGGAGCCGGCGAACGGCGAGACGCCCGCCGGATCGTCGGACGCAGGGTCGTCGGACACCGGTTCGAATGACACCGGATCCACGGACACGGCATCGACCACCACCGACGCGACGACCGAGGCTCCCGCCGGCGACCAGCCGGCCGGGTCCGCGGACGCGTCGTCGGAGGGCGCCGAGCCGAAGCCGGCCACCCGCCCGCGGCGCTCGCGCCGCGCGACGGCACCGGCCGCCACGGCCGAGGGCGAGTAGCCGAGGCCAAGTAGCCCGGCGGCGCCGAGATCACTCGGCGTCCGGGGCGGAACGAACGGGTGGGGCGCGTGCCGAAGGGCACGCGCCCCACCCGTCTCTACCCGAGGCGCGGGTCTACCCGAGGCGCGGGTTGTACAGCAACGGGTTCGGCCGGCAGTGCGCCTCGGTGGCGATGCGCATCCCCGCGGCGACGCGTCCCTCGTCCCGCAGGGCGAACAGGCGGTCGACCACGCGGTCCCGCAGCGTCCACGGGTCGATGGTGTTGAGGTAGATCTTCGTGCCGCCCTCGAACCCCGCGAGCGTGGAGACGCGCCACTTGAGCACGATCCGCCACGGCATCGGCTCGTCCACGTCGGCCGCCTGGTGGTGCCACTCCTCGTTCGAGGGGACGAGCGGCCCGGTGGCCGCGTGGCAGGCGTGCACGAGGTCGGAGACGGCCCGCAGCTCGGCGGCCGAGTGCTCCCACGGCTTCGTCGAGGCGGACCGGGAGTAGATCTCGAGCGTGGGGTATCGGTGGCCGAAGCCGGCGAACGCGATCGCGTGGTCGTTCTCCGCGACCACGAGGTTCTGGTACTGCGCGTAGTTGACGGCCGCCTCGTTGAACAGGTTCGGGTTGGCGCGCAGCCGGGCGAGCTCGACCTCGGCCTGGACGCCCCGCTCGTCGATGGCCACGAGCTGCTTGTGCAGGTGGTCGAAGGACGCGCCGGCGGGGCGCAGCCAGTTCTGGAAGACCGCGACGTACCGCGCGTAGCGGTTCGCCGCGTACAGGTCGGCCATCGCCGCCACGGTGAAGGACAGGTACCGCGCGTGCTCCTCCGGAGTGAGCGTGCCCGACCCCGCGAGGTCGGCATCCGTCTCGGCGCCGTCGGTGAAGTGCCGGCGGGCGACGACGACGTCGTGGCCGCCCGCGAAGAAGCCGCGGGCGAGCTCCTCGCGCTCGGCGTCGCCGAGCGCGTCCCACGTGGTGTCCGGGTCGCCGGACGCCCGCAGCTTCTGGGTGACGACCCCGGCCACGTGCTCCCGGCCCGCCTCGGTGGCGAGGTAGGCGGACTGGCGGGCGGCGGCGTCGGCGGGCATCTCGTACCCGTAGTTCTTCCGCCAGTAGTCGAAGGAGAGGATCTCGAACAGGTTGGGGATGCGACGGAACTCCGCCACCGTCTCGTCCAGGTCCTCCGCAGGAAGGGCGGGCAGCGTGCGCCAGGCGTCGCCGTCGCGGACGAGCCGCGACTTCTCCGGCGGCGTGTCGAGGTAGCGCCTCTCGCAGAAGGCGCAGTGGGCGCCGTGCTTGGCGGGGTCCAGGGACTGCGGCGGGGTCGCCGGGCCGCCGATCGGCCGGTTGGCCCGGCCCGGCACCGTCCACACCTCCGTGCCGGTGATGGGGGAGACCTGCTTGACCGTGCCGTCGGCCATCGTGGTCAGGGGGGACGGGGCCGGCTCGTGCGGTGGCAGCATGGACCCACGCTAACGGCCGATCGGGCCGGGCCTGTGCGGGATCACACAGGGTGTCGGCGGGCTTCCGGGCCACTCAGCCTTGCCGGTGGGCGGGGCTCCCACGTAATCTTGGACGTCGGCGCGACTGCGCCGAGCAGGACGAACCCCTCAACCCCTCGCGGGGCGAGGCATGTCCGCGCCGAGCGCGCGGATGCCCGGTTCGTGAAGGATTCGAGCAGAGATGAGTACCAACGTGGTCTACGCGATCGTCAAGGCCGGCGGCCGACAGGAGAAGGTGTCTGTCGGCGACGTCGTCGTCGTCAACAAGGTTGCCGGCAACCCCGGAGACTCCGTTGAGCTCACCCCGATCCTCCTGGTCGACGGCGACAAGGTCACCACGGCCGCCGAGGGCATCAAGGCCACGGTGACCGCCGAGATCGTCCGCGCCGAGAAGGGCCCGAAGATCTCGATCCTCCGCTACAAGAACAAGACTGGCTACAAGCGCCGCCAGGGCCACCGTCAGTCCCTGACCCGTCTCAAGGTCATCGGGATCAAGTGACCCGCCGGTCCGGCCAGCCCCGGACCGACCGTACGATCGGCGCCTCGGCGCCTCGGCGCACAACCTTATTCAGCAGAGAGCAGGAATCGGATGGCAACCAAGAAGGGCGCCAGTTCCACCCGGAACGGCCGCGACTCCACCGCCCAGCGACTGGGCGTCAAGCGCTTCGGCGGCCAGGTCGTCAAGGCCGGCGAGATCCTCGTCCGTCAGCGCGGGACCCGGTTCCACCCGGGCCTCGGCGTCGGCCGCGGCAAGGACGACACCCTCTTCGCGCTCGAGGCCGGTGCCGTGCAGTTCGGCCGCCGTCGCGACCGCCGCGTGGTGAACATCGTGCCGGTGGAGGCCTGAGCCTCACCGGTAGGACCTTTTCGTGAAAGGGCGGACGGCGTGAGCCGTCCGCCCTTCGCGCATGCGTGGGGACCACGCACGACGGCGGTGCGGCGTCTCAAGGGGGATCACCCCCACCGCACGAGACACCTGAGGAGAAACCATGGCCAGCTTCGTCGACCGGGTCGTCCTGCATGCCGCGGGCGGCAACGGCGGGAACGGCGTGGCCTCCGTGCGCCGCGAGAAGTTCAAGCCGCTCGGCGGCCCCGACGGCGCGAACGGCGGCAACGGCGGGGACGTCGTGCTCGTCGTCGACAGACAGGTGACCACCCTCATCGACTACCACCACTCGCCGCACCGCCGCGCCACCAACGGCGGCCAGGGCGCCGGCGACATGCGCCAGGGCGCCAACGGCGAGGACCTGGTCCTGCGGGTGCCGGACGGGACGGTGGTCTCCACCCAGGACGGCGAGGCGCTGGCCGACCTCGTCGGACACGGCACGCGCTACGTCATCGCCGCCGGCGGCCGAGGGGGACTGGGCAACGCCGCCCTCGCCTCCCCGAAGCGCAAGGCTCCCGGCTTCGCGCTCCTCGGCGAGGAGGGCGAGCAGCGGGACGTCGTGCTCGAGGTGAAGTCCGTGGCGGACGCGGCCCTCGTCGGCTTCCCGTCGGCCGGCAAGTCCTCCCTCATCGCGACGATCAGCGCCGCGCGCCCGAAGATCGCCGACTACCCGTTCACGACCCTCATCCCGAACCTCGGCGTGGTCATGGCCGGCGACGAGCGGTACACGGTCGCCGACGTCCCCGGGCTCATCCCGGGTGCGTCCGAGGGCAAGGGCCTCGGCCTGGAGTTCCTCCGCCACGTCGAGCGCTGCGCCGTGATCGTCCACGTCCTCGACTGCGCCACGCTCGAGCCCGGGCGCGACCCGCTCAGCGACCTCGACATCATCGAGGCGGAGCTCGCCGCCTACGCCGAGCGCCTCGACGTCGCCGTCGACTCGGTGCCGCTCATGGAGCGCCCGCGCCTCGTCGTCCTCAACAAGATCGACGTGCCGGAGGCGCGCGAGCTCGCCGAGTTCGTCACCCCGGACCTCGAGGCCCGCGGCTACCGCGTGTTCGCCATCTCGACGGCGACCCACGAGGGCCTGCGGCCGCTCACCTTCGCGATCGGCGGGGTCGTGGCCGAGGCCCGCACGGTGGCCGCCGCGATCGAGGCGCCCCGCGTCATCGTCCGCCCGAAGGCCGTCGACGACGCCGGGTTCACGGTCACCAGGAAGAAGGGCCCCGACGGCGTCTTCTACCAGGTCCGCGGCACCCGCCCCGAGCGGTGGGTCAAGCAGACGAACTTCGCGAACGACGAGGCCGTCGGCTACCTCGCCGACCGCCTCGATCGGCTCGGCGTCGAGCAGAGCCTGTTCAAGGCCGGCGCGAACGCGGGCGACACCGTGGTCATCGGCCCGGTGGACGGCGGAGTCATCTTCGACTGGGAACCCACGATGATGACGGGGGCCGAGCACCTCGGCCCGCGTGGCTCGGACCTGCGGCTCGAGGAGGGCCACCGCCCCACGCGCGCCGAGAAGCGCGAGCGCTTCCACGACGCGATGGACGCGAAGGCCGCGGCCCGCGAGGAGATGTGGACCGAGCGTGAGTCGGGCTACTGGACCGACGCGGCGGACGACGACCTCGACGAGGTGTAGGGGCCTCGGCCGGCGCGCGAAGCGTCGGCCCTCGACGCGCATGCCGTCGGCAGTTCGCCTGTAGTACTTCCGCCCGAGGCGGCAATGTAGGGGTATGAGCGCGACGGAGCGGGTGATCGAGGAGGACGGCGAGAGGTCCGACGTCGGAGAACCGGTCGCGCGCTTCCGTTCCCTGTTCGACGACGCGTACGACGACCTCACGCGGTTCGTCAGGCGCCGCGTGACCGAGTCCCATGCGGACGACGTCGTCTCCGAGACGTTCCTTGCCGCCTGGCGCCGACTGGGGGACGTCCCGCACCTGCTCGACGACGCCCGGGCTTGGCTCTTCGGCACGGCGCGCAACGTCATTCTCACCATGGACCGGGGACGGGTCCGCCAGGGCCGCCTCGCACTGAAGGTCGCCGAGGAGCTGAACTCCGCCCCGCCGCCGGGCGGCCACGGCGAGGACCCCGCGCACACTGTTCCCTCGCGCGCGGATGTGGCAGGGGCGTTCGCGGCACTGTCCGACGCCGATGCAGAGGTCCTCTCGCTCGTCGCCTGGGACGGCCTGACCACGAAGGAGGCCGCCGGGGTCCTCGGGATCACGCCGACGGCCTTCTCGGTGCGCCTCACCCGCGCGCCTGCGCGACCACCTCGACCCGCGTGACGAAGGGAGTGCGTCATGACCACCGACGACCGCACCACCGAGTCGGCGATGGCGGTCCTCGCCGAGCTCGACCCCGCGCCGCCCGCCCACGCCGGCGCCCACCTCTCCCCGCGGGCCGGTCGGCTCCTCCAGGACATCCTTGATTCCGACCGCGACGGCGATGACCACACGACCGTGGAGCGCGCCCCGGATGGCGGCCCGACCACGACCGAGGGCAGCGACGAGCTGCGGACGAGGCGACGTCGTCGGGCGTGGACGGTGGCTCTGGTGGGTGCGGCGGCCGCCGTGCTCGCCGGCGCGCTCGTCGTCCTGCCGTCGCTGCGCGCCGGCGACGGCGACACCGAGGCGGCCGCATGGTCCGCGATTCCCAGTGCGGTGCCGGCCGATGATCTTGCCGACTACGCGCCGCAGTGCGGGCGCGGAGCCAACGGGGAGGCGGCGGGTAACCCGGACGGAACGCGGACCGTCGTCGCCGAGCAGAGGGGGGCGAGGGTGCTCGTCGCGATCACGGATCGTGAGCGATTCATGCAAGCCTGCATGTTCGACGCCAACGCCGGCACCGACGATCCCGAACCGTTCTCAGGGCTCTACGGCTCGCTGAGAGGCCCGCAGTCCGACGGACCTCTGCAATCACCCTTCTCCATGTCGGGCGGGACCCCCGATCCCGATGAGTCGGCTTCCGTCTTCCTCGCTCTCGCACGGGACGACGTGACCGCAGTAATCCTCCATGCGACGACCGGCGAGGACGTCACCGCGACGGTCGAGGACGGCTTCGTCATCGCGTGGATCCCGGTGTTCTCGGTCGACGGAGCGTTCCCCGACTCCGAGGACGAGGGTCCTTTCGGCAGCGGACTCGAGGCCACCCTCACCTACGAGGACGGCAGCTCCGAGCGAGTCAGTCCGTTCGCACCTCCGAGCGAGTAGCAGGCAGCGCGACGTCTTCGGCTTCTGAGCGTGCACCGCTCGCGGACGCCTGGCACGCGTGCCAGGTCGTCGGAGCACAATGGACCCCGTGACCTCGTCGACCACGAACCGCCCCCTGGCCAACCGCGAGCTCATCGCGCGGGCGCCACGCGTGGTCGTCAAGATCGGATCCTCATCGCTCACCCGGCCGGACGGCTCGCTGAACTACGAGCAGTTCGACCAGATCTCCGAGATCATCGCCAAGCGCGCCGCGCAGGGCCGCCAGGTCGTCCTCGTGACCTCCGGGTCCATCGCCGCGGGCCTCGCGCCCCTCGGCATGTCCGAGCGCCCGAAGGACCTCGCCACCCAGCAGGCGGTGGCGGCGGTCGGTCAGGGCATGCTGCTGGCCCTGTACTCCGAGCAGTTCGCGCTGCACGGGCAGCAGGCCGCGCAGGTCCTGCTTACCTCGGACGACCTCGTGCGCCGGCAGTCGAACGTCAACGCGGCACGCGCGCTGGACACGCTCCTGAACCTCGGGGTCACCCCGATCGTCAACGAGAACGACGTGGTCGCGACCGACGAGATCCGCTTCGGCGACAACGACCGCCTCGCCGCGCTGGTCGCCCACCTCGTGCGGGCAGACGCACTCGTCCTCCTCACGGACGTGGACGGCCTGTACGACGGTCCGCCGTCGAGGCCCGGCACGAAGCGCATCGACGTGGTGACCGGCCCCGAGGACCTGGAGGGCATCGAGGTCACCGGCCGCGGCTCGTCCGTCGGCACCGGCGGCATGGTCACCAAGCTCGAGTCCGCGGCCATCGCCACGGGGTCCGGCATCCCGGTCGTGCTCACGTCCGCCGACCAGGCGGGCGACGCGCTTGCCGGCCGTCCGGTCGGCACCTGGTTCGCGGCCCGCGCCCACCGCCTGTCCGCCCGCCGGCTGTGGCTCGCGCACGCGGCCAAGCCGCGCGGCAGCGTGCTGGTCGACGCCGGGGCGGCCGCCGCGGTGGGGGAGCGCCAGCGCTCCCTGCTCGCCCCCGGCGTCACCGAGGTGATCGGGGACTTCGAGGCGGGCGACGTCGTCGAGGTCATCGGGCCCGACGGCCTCGTGGCGCGCGGCGTGGTCGCCTACCACTCGGACGAGCTCACCGAGCTGCTGGCCGAGACGGCCAACCGTTCGCAGCTGCGCCCCGTCGTCCACCGCGACGACCTCGCGGTCGTCCGGGATCTCGGCGGCCGCGCGCGAGGGCGCTGACGCCAGGCAGATAGCTGGCCCCCGGGCCACCCCGGACCGCCTGATTCCCGACTGGTGAGACGTACGACGCTCGTCGTTGACGCGCGGGCCGGCCGTCACGTAACTTCGTCGCAGGTCTTGAGAACCAGTGCAAAGCCCCGGCTCGCTGGTCGGCAACCCCCCTCGTGTGGCGGGGGTGCTCCGGGTGATGACCTGGTCTCGCAGGTAGCGAGGCAACGCCCGGCGCCCAGGCGCTTACGCACGAAGGATTCGGACACGATGCGCGAGTACACCAGCACCCACCGATCCAGTTCTGTCCTCTCCGCGGCCATGATGATGTGCATGGCCACGGGCTGCTGCCGAATGTCGGCCTGACAGCCCGAGACCAGCGACGCCCGCGCTTCCGCGCCGCGTCCGGCCGAGTAGGCGGCCCCCGAGTCGAGTGACACGACTCGCCCGCACGCACTCAGGCCCTTTCCTGCCCCCGATCCAGGCGCCATCTGTGCGCGCCGCCGGGGCACGTTGTGAGGACCACATCGACATGAGCATCGCCCTTTCTTCCACCACGTCCACCGCCGCCACGACCGCAACGGCTGCCGCCACGCGCGCCCCGATCGCCGCCCCGGCTGCGGTCCCGGGCCCCGCCACGAACGCCGAGAACCCGTTCGGGACCCACGTCGTCGTCGACCTGTCCGGGCTCGGCGCCGCCGCCTCCGACCCCGAGGCCGACCTTCCCGTCGACTCCGCCGACCTCCCGCGGCTGGCCCGCCACGCCCACGCCTTCAAGTCCGTCGGCGTCACCGAGGTCGCGCTGTCCGCGGAGTTCCACCTGCGGTCCGACGCCCGGTGGCGCACCGACTCCGTCCACGACGCCACCCGCACGGGGGAGCGCCTGACGGACGCCGGCGTCAACGTCCTGCTTCCCGGCGCCCCGACGCCGGAGCCCACCCTCGGGGGGTTCGTCACCGCGTCCGCCGCCCGTCGCCCGGCGACCCGCTCCGCGGGCCGCACCCGCACGGCCGGCGGCACCGCCACGGCCGCCACCCGCACCCGCGTGGCGAGCTACGTGAACTCGGTCGCCGAGGGCGAGGCCGCGGGCCGCGCCGGCGGCACCGCGATCGTCCGCGCCACGCACACCGCCCGCATCGAGGAGTTCGTGGCGGCCGTCCGCCGCGGCGCGACGGCCGCCGGCGCGGACACCCGCGTGCTCGTGGAGCTCCACGTGGCCATCGCCGAGACCCGCGAGCGCGCCCTCGCCCGCACCGAGCTCGTCGCCGACATCGCGTCCGTCGAGAAGCGCGACCTGCCCTGGACCGGCTCGGCCGCGGTCATCGGCTCGGTCGAGGACGTCGTCGAGGAGGCCAAGGCCTTCGGCGCCCTCGGCGACGGACTGCTCATCGTCCCGATCTCGGTCCCCGCGGACCTCACCGCGATCCACGAGATCCTCTGACCTCTGCCCGGCGCCACGCGCCGGCAGCGCCCCGGTGGCGCGATCACCGGTTGACCGCGCGAGAACGCGACGGGATCGACTGATGCCCACCGGCCGCCCCGGCTGGAAGGCGCCGGACAGACAACAAGCCCGGAACTCCCACGTGACGTGGGTGTTCCGGGCTTCGTCGTTCGGTGCGGGACTCGCGATCCCGTGCGGGCGTCGTCGTCGGGGCCAGGTCCTCGGCGGCCGTCAGGCGGACGACGTCGTAGGACCGGTCCGCAGGTCGCCGTCAGGCGGACGACGGGTCGCCCGCCGCGAGAGCGTCAGGCCTGCTTGGCCTGCTCCTCGGCGATCTGCTTCTTGACCTCGTCCATGTCGAGGTCGCGTACCGCGGTGAGGATCTCCTCGAGGTTCTTCGCCGGGATGGCGCCGGGACGGTTGTAGACGAGCACGCCGTCGCGGAACGCCATGAGTGTCGGGATCGAGGTGATCTGGAGCTGGGCGGCGAGCTCCTGGTTCGCGTCCGTGTCCACCTTGGCGAAGGTGACGTCCTCGTTCGCGTCAGAGACGCGCTCGAAGACGGGGCCGAACTGCTTGCACGGTCCGCACCACTCCGCCCAGAAGTCGACGAGGGTGATGCCGTCGGAGGTCACCGTCTCCTGGAAGTTCTCGGCCGTGAGCTGCGTGGTCGCCATAGGGGCGTTCCCTTCGGTTCGCGTATGCGTGCGGAAGGGATCCTTCCGCATCCGTTCACCTCGTCCAACGTGGGAGACCCCCGGGGCATTCCCCGGGCCGTGCCGGTAGGTTCACGGTCATGAGTACCACCGAGTCGCTCGACGTCCGTGAGGCCGTCCGTTCCATCTGCGCGGAGGCCAAGTCCGCCGGCCGCGCGCTCGCGACCGCCACGCGCGCCACCAAGGACGCCGCCCTGGAGGCCATGGCCGACGCCCTGGTCGCCCACGCCGAGCGGATCACCGAGGCGAACGCCAAGGACCTCGACCGCGGCCGCGAGAACGGCATGAGCTCGGGCCTCCTCGACCGCCTCGCCCTGGACCCGGCCCGCATCGCCGCGATCGCGGACGCCCTGCGCGAGCTCGCGGCGCTCCCGGACCCGGTCGGCGAGGTCGTGCGCGGCTCCACGCTGCCCAACGGCCTGCGCCTGCGGCAGGTGCGCGTCCCCATGGGCGTCGTCGGCATGATCTACGAGGCCCGCCCGAACGTCACCGTCGACGCCGCCGGCCTCGCCCTGAAGTCCGGCAACGCGGTGGTCCTGCGCGGCGGATCCGCCGCTGCGAGCGCGAACGAGGTCATCGTCGAGATCCTCGGCCAGGCCCTCGAGACGGTCGGCCTGCCTGCCGAGGCCGTGCGCTCCGTGGACGCCTACGGACGGGAGGGCGCCGTTGAGCTCATGCGAGCCCGCGGCCTCGTCGACGTCCTCGTGCCCCGCGGAGGGGCCGGCCTCATCCAGACGGTCGTGAAGGAGGCGTCGGTCCCGGTCATCGAGACCGGCGTCGGGAACGTCCACATCTACGTGGACGCCGGGGCGGACATCGACCAGGCGATCCCGATCATCCTCAACTCCAAGACTCAGCGGGTCGGCGTGTGCAACGCCGCGGAGTCCCTGCTCGTCCACCGGGACGCGGCCGCAGAGCTCCTGCCCCGCCTGTACGCCGAGCTGCACGCCAAGGACGTCACGGTCCACGGCGATGCCGCCTCGGCCGAGCTCGCGTCCGGCAGCCCGGTCGCGTTCGCGCCCGCCACCGACGACGACTGGGCCACCGAGTACCTCTCGAGCGACCTGGCGGTGCGGGTGGTGGGCTCCCTCGACGAGGCGATCGACCACATCGGCCGCTACAGCTCCGGGCACACAGAGGTCATCCTCACGCGCGACACGGTCTCGGCCCACCGCTTCACCACCGAGATCGACGCCGCGGCCCTCATCGTCAACGCCTCCTCCCGCTTCACCGACGGCGGGCAGTTCGGCCTCGGCGCGGAGATCGGCATCTCCACCCAGAAGCTGCACGCCCGCGGCCCCATGGGCCTCGGCGAGCTGACGACGACCACCTGGATCGTCGAGGGCCAGGGCCAGATCCGGGAGTAGCCCGTACCGGGCGCGTCCCGGGCATCGGCGAGCGACGGCGTCGGACCGTATCCTTGGGGGTACCGCCCCCGGGAGGACCGGGAGCCCGGCGCCAACGGACGGAGAGACGCCATGCCGACCATCATCGAGGTCCTGCTCTGGCTCCTCGGCATCGGCGTGGTCGGCTTCCTCGCGTTCGTCGGGCTCACCTGGTACGGCATCCGCCGCTTCTCGCGCAGCAAGCGCGTGCGGGCGCGGGTCGAGCAGGGGCAGCTGAACGTGCGGGCCCTGTCCTCGGACCCGACCGTCCGGGAGGTCGCCCGGCACCGCCTCGCGATGCGCCGCTCCGTCGAGGCCACCGACCGGGCCATCGAGGCCGCGAAGGAGTCCAACCGGCCCGTGGGCGAGCTGCCCCAGGTGGCCGTCGACCTGCGCCGGGCGTTCCGCGAGCTCGACGACGACCTGCGGGTCGTGGAGAACGAGCCCGACTCCGGCATGCGCCACCGCCTGCTCACCGACCTTCTGCCGGACATCCAGACCCACGAGCGGCTCTCGGGCGACCTGCGCCGCTCCCTCCTCCACGCCCGTGGTGCCTCGTCCAGCGCACTCAACCGCGCGTCGGAGGACCTGCTGCTCGAGGCGCAGTCGCTCGCCGCGCTCGGGGACGGGTCCTCCCGCACGGGCCGACACCATTCGGCCGACACCCGGGACGACGACGCCGACGAGTCCCGCGGCACCGGCCGCGACTAGGGGCGCTCATGGGCCTGTGGCGGCGCATCCGCTCGATCGGACGGGCGGAGTACACCTCCCGCCGCGGCGACGAGCCGAGCGACCCGGCCGAGCGACTCCTCGGCGCGGTCCGCGAGCAGCGGGCGGCCCTGGACGAGGCACGCCGCGCCGTCGACGAGGTGACGGTCGGCCGCCGGCGCGCCGAGCTCCTGCGCGAGCGGGAGCAGGAGGAGGTCGACGTCTACCAGGAGGCGGCCCGCATCGCGGTCGCCCACGGCAACGACACCGCGGCCCGCGAGGCGATCTCCCGCGGGATCGCGGCGCGCGAGAGGCGCGACCGGCTCGACGTCCAGGCCGATCTCCTCGCCGGCCGCGAGGCCGAGCTGCGGGAGAGCATCGGCCGGCTCGAGAGCCACGTGCGGCAGGTGGACGCGGAGCGCCGCGCCCTCGTCGCGCAGCGGGCGGCCGTGCGCGCCTCGAGCAGCATGGTCGACGTGAGTCGCTCCGGCGGGGCCGGGGACACCGCGCAGGCGCTTCGCGGGGCCGAGCGGGAGGTCGCCGAGCTGTCCGAGCGGCGCCGGGCGGCGGAGGAGATCGCCGCGACGGACCCCGAGTCCCTGCTCGGCAAGGAGGCCTTCGAGAGCCTCGGCCGCGAGGAGGTCGTCGAGATCGAGCTGCGGCGCCTCGGTGGCGGGCACGACACCTGACGACGGGGCGGCGCGGATCGTGGGAGACTACCGGGAGCCGTCGAAGAAGGAGTCTCACCCATGGCCAGCTCGCTTGCCCGCCTGTCCGCCGCGTCCGACGAGGCGGAGCCGCTGCTGCACAACGTCAACCCGTACGTCGCGGGCGCGTGCGTGCTCGCGATCCTGCTGGTCCTGTTCCTCATGACGTGGGCGTTCCGCTCGGTCCGCACCCGCCACTGACGTGACCTCCCGACGTCGTCGGGGACGCGGCCGCCGAGTGGGGATCATGGGCGGCACGTTCGACCCGATCCACCACGGCCACCTCGTGGCAGCCTCCGAGGTGCAGGATCTCCTCGGGCTCGACGAGGTGCTGTTCGTCCCCACCGGCGTCCAGCCGTTCAAGCGGGACCGCCCGGTCACGGTCGCCGAGCACCGGTACCTGATGACCGTGATCGCGACCGCCTCGAACCCCCGGTTCAACGTGTCCCGCGTGGACATCGACCGCGGCGGCGACACGTACACGATCGACACCCTGCGCGACCTGCGCGAGCAGATGCCCGACGCCGATCTGTTCTTCATCACCGGCGCCGACGCCCTGTCGCAGATCCTCGCGTGGAAGGACGCGGACGAGCTGTGGGACCTGGCCACGTTCGTCGGCGTCACCCGTCCCGGCCATCCGCTCGTGACGGACGGGCTGCCGGAGGACCGCATCCAGCTCCAGGAGGTGCCCGCGATGGCGATCAGCTCCACCGACTGCCGCGAGCGCGTGCTCTCGGGCAAGCCGGTCTGGTACCTCGTGCCCGACGGCGTGGTCCAGTACATCGCCAAGCACCGCCTCTACCTCGACGAAGCCACGGTGGCCCGATGACCGACGAGAACCCGACCCGACGCTCCCTGCGCAGCTCCTCCGGCGAGCCTGCGCGCAAGCCTCCGCCCCCACCCGCCCCGACGGCGGACGACGCCACCCGCCAGGTCCCCAAGGTCTCGCCCGCCACGGTAAAGGCGCCGGCAAAGCCGGCGTCGACGACGTCGACGGGCAAGACGGGTGCCGGTAAGACGGGTTCCGGCAAGGTGACCACGGGGAAGGCGGGCGCCGGGACGACGGGCGCGGCGACGTCGTCGGGGAAGGCCGGAAAGGCCTCGGACGAGAAGCTGCCCAAGCGGCCGATCCGCTGGTGGCGGGGGCTGGCGATCTTCGTGCTGGTCGCGGCGATCTTCTTCGGCGTGGGCGCCGCGGTAGGCCTGTACCTGTTCGGCCGATGAGGCCCGTCGCCCCGCTGGATCGCGGCGGGCCGACTCGTAGACTTCGACCAGTAGTGCCCGAAGACCGAGGAGACAAGTGGTAGCCGACGATCGATCCCGCCGACTCGCCCAGGTGGCCGCCCGCGCGGCCGCCGAGAAGAAGGCGGAGGAAATCATCGCCCTGGACGTCTCGGAGCACCTCGTGCTCACCGACGTCTTCCTCGTGGCCTCCGGTTCCAACGAGCGGCAGGTGCGGTCGATCGTCGAGGCGATCGAGGACGCCCTGCGCGAGGAGGGCGTGAAGCCCGTGCGGACCGAGGGGCGCTCCGAGGCGCGGTGGGTCCTCGCGGACTACTCGGACATCGTGGTGCACGTCCAGCACGCCGAGGACCGCGAGTACTACGCGCTCGAGCGGCTGTGGCGCGACTGCCCGGTCGTCGAGCTCGACCTCGAGGGGATCGGGGACGCGGACGGCTCGGATGGAGCGGGCGGGCCCGGCGCGGATGAGGCCGACCAGGACGAGGCGGGGGAGGCCCGGTGACCGCGCGCGCGATCATCCTGCTGCGGCACGGCCAGACGGACTACAACAAGGACCTGCGCATGCAGGGCCAGATCGACATCCCGCTCAACGACCTCGGTCGTGAGCAGGCCAACCGTGCGGCCGAGGTGCTTGCCCGGGCCGGCGTGAGCCGTGTCGTGGCCTCGGACCTGTCGCGGGCCACCGAGACCGGGCGGATCCTCGCCGAGGCCGCCGGGGTGAACCTCGAGATCGACGGCCGGCTCAAGGAGCGCGGCTTCGGCAGCTGGGAGGGCTTCACGCGCGACGAGCTCGAGGAGAGCCACCCGGAGGAGTACGAGGTCTGGCGTGGCGGCGGCGACCCCGCCGGCATCGGCGTGGAGTCCCGCGCGGACGCCGCGCAGCGCGTCGCCGAGGCCATCCTCGAGGTGGGGGAGGCCGCGGCCGACGGCGAGGTGGTCGCGATCGCGTCCCACGGCGCCGCCATCACGCTCGGCATCTCCGAGGTGCTCGGGCTCGGGCCCCAGTGGTTCGGGTTCGGCGGCATGGGCAACTGCCACTGGTCCGTGCTGGGGCAGAACGGGGACCGGGAGCCGGCCTGGCGCCTCGCCGTGCACAACGTCGGCGTGGACCTGGTGCCGAAGACCCAGCTCACCGTGTTCGAGAAGCCGGGGGCCGGCGCCTCGGGGCAGGACCAGCAGGTGATCGGGGCGTCCGGGCGTATGACCCACTCGGACCCCGCGGGCGTCCCGGAGAGCTGGAACAAGGGGACGTGATCCACCTCTGACCCGCGTGCTCGGGATCACCCCCGCGGGGGCCGCCTGAGTTGGCTAAGTGGTCAGACGGTGACGTAAAGTTGTCCTCGCCCTTCGGGGCACGGGGCTATGGCGCAGTTGGTAGCGCGCTTCCATGGCATGGAAGAGGTCGGGGGTTCGAATCCCCCTAGCTCCACTCGAGAAACTCTTGAGACAGTGACTCGTCGCGAAGGGCCCGCCGGAAGGCGGGCCCTTCGCCGTTGTGTGGGACGCCGACGTTCCCGTGAGAGCAATCAGCTCCGCGATCCAGTCTGAGGAGTCGTATGTCGGAAGACGTCACTGTCGGTCTTGTCCGCGCACTGATCCAGAACCTGAAGGGGGCTCCGGAGGACTGGGCGGCATTCGCTCTCGTCCTCGAGCTCGACGGTCAGAAGGTCAGCGCGGTCCACGGCTTCGCGTACTCCGCGGACGGCGCGGCCTCCGGTGCGGCGGCCTCGCCGTCCAGCATCAGGCCCGCGGTCGCCGCGTACACCGACTCGCACTACTCGCCTGAGCAGCCCCTGCCGGTGGCGCTCCTGGTGCAGTTCGACCGGACGAACGGGCGTGATGAGGTGACCTTCGAGGACACCGATCGCGGACGGTGGAAGGTCACGCCCGCCAACTTCTCCACCATCCGGCACGAGCTGCGTCCACAGTTCAGCTGAGCGCCGCATTGCCCGCTGCTGCATTGCGGGGCCGGTCTCCTCGGTGAGTGCGTCGCAGACCGGGGTGTTGAGAACGTGTCGGACACGTCGACATCCTTGTGGCATGTCAACCTCGATCTTGTTCCGGCCCACGGTCGAGGACGGCCGCATCCTGCGTGAGGCCGCCCGTCCGGGGGAGAGCACCTCGGACACGGTCCGACGCGCGCTGCGGCTTCTGGACCACGAGCGCTGGCTCGGGCAGTTTCGCGACGATTCCGTGAACCTCAAGGACGAGGACCTCAACGCTGAGCCGGACGCTTGGTGATCCGCGGGGTCATCTGCCGCATCGACCTCGGCCGGCCGCGCGGTTAGAAGCATTGCGGGAGATGCCTCGGTCTGGTGGTGTCGCCCTCCGAATCACCGCTGTCGGTCGTGACCGTGATCCCCACGTCGACGTCTGCGGGTCCGTCGATCCACCGACCCGAGGTGGAGATCGCAGAGCGACCGTCCCGGCTGCTGGTCGATCAGATCCGTTCGATCGACGCCGACTACGTTGTGGGTGAGCCCGTGGACTACCTCACCCGCGAGGAGATGTCCGAGGCGGAACTTGCCCTCGCGCACTATCTCGGTATCGCGTCGCTTGCTCCACCTCGCGGCGGATAGACCACAGAGGCGCCCGCCGCACGACCAAGGAGAACCGTGAACCGCACAAGCACCATGCCGCGCACCACCATCGTCGTCGGGGGGATCCTCGTGGTCCTCGGCGTGGCGAGCTACATCGCCACCTCGTTCGCGAGCTGGACGGCACTCATCCCGGCGATCCTCGGAGCGCTCCTGGTCGTCTTCGGGGTCGTCGGCATCAGCCGGCCCAAGCTCGGCGTCCACATCGCCCTCGTGGTCGCCCTCGCGGGCGTCGGCGGGACCCTCATGAACGTCGTCAAGATCGGCGACGTGTTCGCCGGGACCGCTGAGCGCCCCGTCGCCGTCGTCGTCAGCGCCATCACCTTCGTGCTGCTCGTCGCCTACATCGTGCTCGGCGTGCGCTCGTTCATCCAGGCGCGTCGCTGGAAGCAGGAGGCCGCCGCGTAGCGCCGAGCATCTGCTCGACGCCGGCGATCCGCATCTCGACGAACGCCGCGAACATCCCGTCGCTCGAACGCCCGGGCAGCCCCGACGCTGCCCGGGCGTTCGGCGCCTCGACCTCCGGCAGCGCCTCCAGCCATGCCCTCGGCACGGGGCGCTCGAGCTCGGCGCGCACCGGCTCGGGGCTGCGGTCGTAGCGGTAGTCCACCAGGATCGAGAACGCGAACACGTCCAGCAGGAACGCCGTGCGCGCGTCGACGGCCTGCTCGAGGCTCAGGCCGATGCCGACGAAGAACTCCAGCATGCGCTCGGCCGTCGTGATCCGCCGCGGGTCGATCGACGCGGCCGTCACGGTCTCGTCGAGGGAGATCAGCGTCGCGCGCGAGTGGCGGCGGTAGATCTCGCGCGCCTCCGCGTAGGCCGTGCGAAGGGCGTCCCGCCAGTCCGCCTGGTCGAAGGCATGTTCCGGCAGCTGCCGCAGCAGCTCGGCCGCGACGAGGTCGACGACCTCCTGGCGGTCGGCGACGTGGTTGTAGAGCGCCCGCGGCGTCACGCCGAGCTCGCGAGCGAGCCGGTGCATGGTGACCTCGCCGAAGCCCTCGTCGCCCGCGAGCCGCAGCGCGGTCGCGACGATTGAGTCGCGGGTGACAGCACTACGCCCGCGCGGGCGGCCGCGCCCGCGTCCCGAGCTCCCCTGGGTAGGCATGCCGGCCAGCGTAACGACCGATCTCAAGAAATACACGCCTGTTGATTTATCTCCGGACTGTCTCTACCGTCGGTTAGGTGACCCTTACCAGCGCGCCCCCGGCCGCGCGCACCACCCACCACGACCAGGAACCGCCCACGTCTCTCAGGGTGATCGTCGCGAGGCACCGCCTCCGCCTCATCGGCTCGGCCGTGTGCGCGGTTGTCGCCGCGGCCGGCTCCCTCGCCCCGTTCGTCGCGGTCTACGCGGTGACGGTCGCCCTCTTCTCCGACGACGGCGACCCGGGCCGGATCCCCGCGATCGCCGGCTGGACCGCCGTTGCGATCGTGCTGCGGGCCGTGGCCCAGGGCGTGTCCACGCACCTTGGGCACGTCGCCGCCTACCGCGTCCTGGCCGACGTGCGCCGCACGCTCGCCCGCCGACTGCAGGTGATCCCGCTCGCCCGCGTGCGACAGCGCTCGACCGGCGAGATGAAGAAGGTCCTGCACGACGACGTCGAGCAGCTCGAGGAGGCACTCGCCCACGGCGTACCCGACGGCGCCGCGGCCGCCGCCGTCCCGCTCGTCACCACCGCACTGCTCCTCGCGCTCGACTGGCGCCTCGCACTCGTCGCCCTCGGATCTCTCGTGCTCCTGGTGGCGGTCTCCGCCGTCGGCATGAGGCTGGCCATGCGCAGCAACGAGGCGCAGGCCAAGCACGCCACGGTGCTGCAGGGCGCGATCATGGGCTACCTGCAGGGCATCGAGGTGATCCGCAGCTTCGTGCGCGCCGACCGCACGGCGGCGCGGGCGAGCCGGGCCGTGCTGGAGGCCGAGCGGCTCGAGATCGCCTCGACCTCGGGGGCCGGCCGCTGGGTCGTCGCGGTCATGTCGGTCGCGACCGGGTGCACGGTGGCGCTGCTCCTGCCGGTCGCCGGACCGCTGTTCCTCGACGGCGACATCAGCTTCGCCACGATGGCACTGTTCCTCCTGCTCGCGCTCGGCTACCTCACGCCCGTCATCGGCCTCGTCGGCACGCTCGCGACGATCATGGTGCGCGTACAGCTCGCGGCGGGCAGCGTCAGCGAGCTGCTCGAGGCGCCCTCGCTGCCGACCCCCACCGAGCCGCGCGTGCCGGAGCGCTTCGACGTGCACGTCGAGGGCGTCTCGTTCGCCTACGAGCCCGACCACCCCGTGCTGGCCGACGTCTCCCTGGTCGTCCCGGAGGGCGCGACGACGGCGCTCGTCGGCCATACGGGCAGCGGCAAGTCCACGCTCGCGAGCCTTCTCGCACGCCACGCCGACGTCGACGCCGGCGCCGTGCGGATCGGCGGCGTCGACGTGCGGGACATCGCCACCGACGTGCTCGCGAGGACGGTGGCCTTCGTCCAGCAGAGCGAGCACATCTTCGCGGCGTCGTTGCTCGAGAACATCCGCATCGCCCGGCCCGACGCGACCGACGCGGAGGTCGTGGCCGCCGCGACGGACGCCCAGCTGGCTCCGGTCGCCGACAAGCTGCCCGACGGGTGGGGGACCGAGCTGCCCTCCGGTGGCGGCACGCTCTCCGGCGGCGAGCGGCAGCGCATCGCCATCGCGCGAGCACTGCTGAAGGACGCCCGCGTGCTCGTGCTCGACGAGATCACCGCCTCGCTGGATGCCGCGACCGAGCGCGCGACCCTCGCCGCGATCGCGCGGGCGAGCCGGGGCAGGACGGTCATCGCGATCGCGCACCGGCTCTCGACGATCCAGGACGCCGCTGAGATCGCCTACCTCGACGGCGGTCGCATCGTCGACCGCGCGCCGCACGCGGAGCTGCTCGCCCGGTGCGAGCCGTACGCGGACCTGTGGCACGCCTACACGCACGCGGCGGGCTGGCGCCTGGCCGGCACCGCGAAGGCGGCGCCCGAGGTCGCGCCGATCGACGACGTCGAAGCGGCCGAAGCCGTCGCGGCCGACGTCGACCCCGTCGAGACCGACGTCGACCCCATCGGGACCGATGTCGACCCCGCCAAGGCTGACGACGTCGGTGCCCGCGAGCGCGCCGCCGCGCGGCTCGCGCGGCCCGGGATCGCGAGGCTGGGCTTTGCCCGGCAGTGGCGGGCGCTGTACGGCGCCTCGTGGCCTCGACTGCTCCGGCACGGCGTCGTCCGGCTCGTGGCGGAGGGCCTCGTGCGCGGCGTGCCGCTCATCGCCGTCTTCGTGGTGGTCACCGCGGCGACCGGGAACCCCGTGATCGGTTCCGGGCTGGACACCACCATGGTCGCGGTGGTCACCGCCCTGCTCGTCGGCGGCCTCGCCGCGCGACTGCTCGCGTCGGTCTGGGCCAACGGCCTGGTCTGGCGGCTCTCCGCCGCGGCGAAGGCCGACCTCCAGCTGTCCCTGCTCTCGCGGATGCGCCGCGTGCCGCTGGGGTTCTTCCGGCGCACCGACTCGGGCAGGCTCTCGACGCTCATCGGCAACGACGTGCCGATGCTCGACTTCCAGAACGTGCCCCAGCAGATCGTCGGCAGCCTCGTCCAGCCGATCTGCTCGGTCGTCCTGCTGTGCATCGTCGACTGGCGGCTCGCCTGCGCCGCCCTCGCCGGCTTCCCGGTGTTTTGGGCGCTGACCGTGTGGAGCGATCGCGTCTACCGCCGGGTGTTCGCCGACCTGCACGTAGCCCGGCGGTCGACGACCTCCGTGCTGCTCGACCAGGTGCGCGGCACCGCCGTCCTGCGTGGCAACCCCGGTTCGGGGATGGAGCGCCGCGCCGATTCGGCGATCGACGACCTGGCGCGCGCCAGCACGTCGATGTCGGTCGGCGCCGCCCCGGCGACGGCGCTCGGCGCGATCGCGGTCGAGCTCGGCCTCGTCCTGCTCATCCTGCTCGGAGCGGCGCTGTCGGCCGCCGGAGCCGTGGACGCCGTGACCCTGCTGGCGTTCCTGTTCCTGTCGCTCGCGATCTACCAGCCCATCCAGGAGCTCATGTCGCTGACGGGGTACCGCCGCAGCCAGCAGCAGGTCGCCGCGGCGATCGCCGACGTGTGGGAGGAGCCGGTCCTGCGGGAGCCGGACCGGCCCACGCGCCCCGCGGATGCGTCCGTCGCGTTCGAGGGGGTCACCTTCCGCTACGACGGCGCCGACACCCCCGCGCTCGACGACGTCACCTTCGACGTCCCGTCGGGCCGGGTCACCGCGCTCGTGGGGCGTTCCGGCGCGGGCAAGTCGACGGCCGCCCACCTGATCGCCAGGCTGTGGGACCCGGACGCCGGCGCGGTGCGGATCGGTGGCGTCGCGCTATCGGACCTTGGGTCCGACGGCGTCGTCGCCCAGGTCGCCGTGGTCCAGCAGCACGTCTACCTGTTCGACGACACCGTGCGGGAGAACCTGCGGATCGCGCGGCCGGGAGCGACCGACGAGGAGCTGTGGGAGGCGCTGCGGGTCGCCCAGTGCGACGACGTCGTCCGGGAACTTCCGCACGGTCTGGGCACGGCGCTGAACGACGGCGGCACCGACCTCTCGGGCGGGCAGCGGCAGCGCCTCGCCATCGCCCGCGCGCTGCTCAAGGACGCCCCGATCCTCGTGCTCGACGAGGCCGTCGCCTCGGTCGACCCCGGCACCGAGGACCGCATCCAGCAGGCGATCGCCTCGCTCGCCGCGGCGCGCACCGTCATCGTCATCGCCCACCGCATCACCACCGTGCAGGCCGCCGACCGGATCGTCGTCCTCGACGACGGACGCGTCGCGGGGGTCGGCACGCACGACGAGCTCGTCGCGGTATGCCCCGAGTACGCCGCGCTCGCCCAGGAACAAGGAGCAGCATGACCACGACCGTCCGACCGGACACCACGCGCACCGAGCGCCTGCTGCTCGTCGCCGCGCTCTACAGCACCCAGAACCTCAGCCTGGGGTTCTTCACCTACGCCTTCCTCACGATCGCGCAGGCGCGCGGCGTGCCGCTCGCGCTCATCGGCACGGCCTCCGGCGTGGCCATCCTGCTCACGCTGAAGTTCCTGTGGGCGCCCGTCGTCGACCGCTTCGGCTCGCGCCGGGTCGGGCACTACCGCGGCTGGCTGCTGCTGACCCAGTCCCTGCTCGTGCTCGGCTGCGCCTCGTTGGCCCTGTTCGACCCGGCCGAGCAGTTCACGACCCTGCTCGCCGTGTTCGCGGTGCTGTTCGTCGTCGCGGGCACGCAGGACATCGCCGCCGACGCCGCGGCGACCCGCACCCTGCGCCCCGACGAGCGCGGCCTCGGCAACGGCTTCCAGTCCGCCGGCGCGTCGGTCGCGCAGGTCGTCGGCGGTGGCGTCGTCCTCGTCGTCTACCAGGCCGCCGGCTGGCAGGCCGCCGCGCTCTGCCTCGCCGCGGCCTCCGCGCTGCCGCTGCCGTTCGTGCTGCGCTGGCGGGAGAACGACGAGGCGCGGGACCTCGACGCCCCGCGCGCGACCCTGCGCACGGTCGTGTCGTTCTTCGCCGACCGCCGCGTGCGGTGGTGGAGCCTCGTGCTCCTGCCCGCCTACACCGCCGGGTTCACCGTCGCCTACAACCTGGTGCGCCCGCTGCTGGTGGACGCCGGCTGGGACGAGGCCACGATCGGACTCGTGGTGGTGATCGGCGGTTCGCTCACGGGCGTCGTCGCCGGCATCGCCGCGGGGGCGGGCATCCGGCGGTTCGGGCGCCGTCGGGCGCTCGTGTGGCTCGGTGGCTTCCAGGTGCTCGCGGCCCTCGCCGTGGTGCCCATGGCCTACGGGATGGTCTGGCCCTGGTACGTGGGCGCCGTCGTCGGGCTCGCGAACGCGGCGTTCGCCGCGGGCTTCGCGATCGTCTACACGATCTGCATGGACCTCACGCGGCCGGAGAGCGCGGGCACGGACTTCACTCTGTTCACGACCATCGGGAGCCTGGTCATGGTGCTGTGCGCCGGCATCGGGATCGCCCTGTCCGGCCTGGTCGGGTTCGGGCCGGTCGCGATCGGCGCGGGCCTCGTGGCCGCGGTCGGCGTGGCCTTCGCGGCATGGGGAGTCGGCGAGGTGCTCGAGGAACGCACCCCGGTCGGCGCGTGATCGGAGAAAGCCTCAGCTGCACTGGGGCGGACGGGCATTTTCGTATAACATTAATGACATGGCTGAGCGCGAGACCATCAACGGGAATCCCGTCACCGAGGAGCAGATCTCGGCATGGGCGGATGAGGCCGAGGCTGGGTTCGACGTCGAGAGGTTGAAGATGCGGGGGCGTGGGCGCCCCGGCCGTGGTGCTGAGCCCTCGCAGGTCGTCGCGTTGCGTCTGACCGTGGAGGAGATCGCCGACCTCGACGCTCGGGCAAAGCGGGAGGGCAAGTCTCGCTCGGACGTCATCCGAGAAGCCCTGGCATCGGCGTGAAGGTCCACCCGCCGGCCCGCCTGCTGCCGGGCGCCGACCACGGCGGCTGCAGGCAGACTGTGCCCCGACCCGGGAGGACCCACACATGACGACGCCGAATGTTCACCGCCGGCTGGCCGAACGGCTCGACTCGCTCGAGGGCCTCGCCATCAGGTGCTACGCGGCCGCGACCGCGGCCCTGCTCGCGGTCGGCACGTTCCTGCCCGTGTGGTCGTTCCTCGCCGAGCGCGGGGGCGACGACGATGACTGGCACGCCTTCAGCGTCTGGGACTCGCTCCGGTACTCGTTCGGCGCCGAGCACGTGCACAGCAACCAGGACTACTGGGGTCAGAAGTTCTCTTCGCTGCTCGGGGTGGGGCTCATCGTCCTGCTGGTCGGCGTCGCCCTCGCGATCGTCCTGTGCCTCGTCGCTGCCCGCCGCTCCTCGGGCCGCGTGGGCGTCGTCGTCGGGAAGGCGGTGGCGGTGCTCCTTGTGGCCGTCTCCGTCGTCGTGTTCCTGCCGCTGATCGGCGGCGGGAGGCACCCGAGCCATCTCGAGCACCCGCTGTGGGTGTTCGTGGCCGGGGTCGCGCTCTTCGTGGCGCTCGCGTTCTCGCCCACGCTCCAGCGGCTCGCGCGGCGCGAGCGCTGACGGGGGAGGGGCAGGCGGCACGGAAGGACGCGCACCCGCCCTGAGCCACCCTCGTCAGCGGAGGCGCGCGGGCAGCAGCCGTTCCACCGGGAAGTACGGGACGTACAGCACGCCGGAGAGGTTGTGCCGGAACCGGATCCCCATGATGACGAAGATGCCCCAGTGCATCGAGAAGGCGCTCACCGCCCACAGGCGCGCGAGCCGGCGGTCGAGCAGCGCGAGCGGGGCGGCGAGCTCGAGCACGAGCGACCCCGCGGCCGAGACCGTGAACAGTGCCGTCCGCGGGTAGAGCCTGATCCCGAGCCCGGCCGCCCTGCTGCCGAGCAGCTCCTTCCTCAGGCCGTCCGCGGCGATCTGGCGGCGCAGCACCTCACCGTCCGCCCATCGCCAGCCGAGCGGGCCGGCGACCTTCGCGTAGCCGGCGAGGAAGTAGTTCACGGCGGTGACCGCCTGCATCCCGCGCACGGGCGCGGCATACCGCCACGACGACGGCGCGGCGGTCTTCGGGCCGCCGGTCGCCCGGCGAGCGACCAGGGAGTCGATCGAGACGGCGTCGGCGGACGGGGCCAGTCCCAGCGCGGCGGTGTGCAGGACGAGGTTGTTGTCGCTGTGGAAGATCATCGACCACGAGTTGCGGTACGACAGCGACCACGTGAGCAGCGCGGCGTGCAGGGGGCCGGTCACGCGGTGCCGCAGGCCGAGGGTGAACGCGACGTCGGAAGCGATCGTCGCGTACATGAGGGCGTCCGCGACCGGTGCGGGGAGCGGCCGGCGCAGGACCTTCACCGGCCCGACCGGACGGAACAGCGACGGGTCGGTGCGGTGGACGGCGCGGAACATCCTCACCCGCCGCGCGAGGTAGTAGGCCGTGTACGCGCCGGTCGCCACGCGGTTGAGCGCGGGGCGGGCGGCCGAGGTGGCGGGAAGGATGCGTCGGTCGAGGGCGGACGCGAGCCGGTGGGCGGCCGCGCGGATCCGGGTGAACATCGGGTCTCTCCAGGGGGTTCGGGGTACGGGGTCGTCATCGACCGGCGCCGGCGGACGGGGAGGGGG
>FUHX01000079.1 GCA_900163555.1 Actinomycetales bacterium JB111
CACCGCACCGACCCGTCGCTGTTCCGTCCGGTCGGGCCGGTGAAGGTCCTGCGCCTGGGGGTGCGGTCGCCTGAGAAGAAGTCGTCGAAGCGGTGGACGCTCGTGACGACCTGGACGCGGACGAGGCGGTGCGCGGGACGTGATCCGCCGTCGGCGACGGACGCGGGCCGCGCCGCGACCGAGGCGGCGACCGACCAGGCCAGCTCCTCGGCCCGCCCCTCCCGCACGCGACGGTTGATCTGCCGGCGCACCTGGTTCAGGCCGCCGGTGCCGGCGTGCCGGTGGTGAACGATGTGCTCCCCTCCGTCGGCGTCGAAGCCGAGCAGGTGGTGCACCGTCCCGTTGCGGGTGCGACGCGCGGAGAACATCGGGTAGTACGACAGGGGGAAGCCGTCGACCCGGTCGGCCGGCGGGCGATGGTTGTGCCGGATCGGTGAGGCGACCAGCGCGGTCAGCGCGATCCCGGCGAGGTACGCGACCGGCTTGGTGAACAGGGTCCGGCCGGCGTTCGGAGCGGGGTGAGCACTCATCTCGGGTCCCCGGTCGGCGTCGTCATGGCGAGTCCTTTCTCGTCGGGATGTGCACGGTCGGTGCGGGTGCGCGCGTCGACCGCGCGCCCCGTCGCAGGTGGGCGAGGGCCGCGCGGGCCGCGTGGTAGCCGTTCATGCCGTGCACACCGCCGCCGGGCGGGGTGGAGGCGGAGCACATGAACAGGCCGGGGGCGCCGAGTGAGTAGGGGCGCAGCGTGGCCCGCGGGCGCAGCAGGAGCTGGGCGCCGCCCATCGATCCGCCGATGACGTCGCCGCCCACGAGGTTGGCGTTCCACCGCTCGAGGTCGGCCGGCGAGCTCTCGACCCGGCCGATCACGCGATCGCGGAAGCCCGGGGCGAACCGCTCGATCTGAGCGTCGACCCGGTCGCCGACGGCAACCGTGGAACCGGCCGGCGTGTGCGCGTAGGCGTAGAGGACCTGCTGCCCCGTCGGGGCCCGGCTGACGTCGATCGCGCTCTGCTGCGCCACGAGGACGAACGGCCGCCCGGGGTGCCGGCCGGCGTGGACGTCCCGCTCCGCGGCGGCGATCTGCATGAGCGAGCCGCCGAGGTGGACGGTCCCGGCCCGGCCGAGCCGGGCGTCGTTCCACGGCACCGGCCCGTCGAGCAGGTAGTCGACCTTGTGGACGCCGGTGCCGTACCGCCAACCTCGAAGCCCGCGGACGACGGCGGCGGGCAGCTCCGCGCCCGCCACGTCCGCGACGGCGTGCGGGCCGAGATCGAGGAGCACGACGTCCGCCGGACGCACCTGGGCGAGGTCCGTGATCTCGGCGCCGGTGACGACCCGGCCCCCGTAGGACTCGAGCTCGGCGACCAGCGCCGCCGCGATCGCGTCCGACCCGCCCCGGGCCACGGGCCAGCCGGTGGCGTGGGCGGCGGCGCCGAACAGGACGCCGAACGCGGCGGTCAGCGGCCGGTCGAGCGGGAGGACCGCGTGCGCGGACGTCCCGGCGAACAGCGCGCGGGCGCGTTCCGTGCGGAACAGGGCGCGCGCGATCGCCTGCGCGGGCAGGGCCCCCCGGATGCTGAGCCGGGCGAGGGCGACGGGGTGGCGCGGGGGGCGCAGCATGGGGCCGAGGAACGCGGCGACCGTCTCCTCCCAGGCGCCGACGAGCGGCGCGTACAGCCGCCACCAGGCCGACCCGTCCGGCCCGAGGTCGGCCGCCGTGCGCGCGAGCGAGCGGTACTGCACGGCGGCGGGGCCGTCGTCGAGGGGATGGCCGACGGGGATGTCCGGCTGGACCCACTCCAGGCCGTGGCGGCTGAGGTCGAGCGTGCGCAGGAACGGGCTGGCCACGCCGAAGGGGTGCACGGCAGAGCCGAGGTCGACGGTCGTGCCCGGGCCGAGGACGGCCGCAGACCGGGTGGCGCCGCCGGGCTCGGGGCCGGCCTCGTACACGGTGACCCGCACCCCGGCGCGGGCCAGCGCGACCGCGGCGCTCAGGCCGTTGGGCCCCGAGCCGACGACGGACGCGGTCCGCCCGGCGACCAGGGGGTCGTGGGCGACGGAATACGGCGAGCCGCTCATGCCGGCACCACCTCGTCGAGGAGGGCGGTGCCGCCGTCGGAGGTCATCAGCTCGCGGGGCGAGGCCACGCGGACGAGGCGACCGTCCTCGAGGCACCAGACGACGTCGGAGGACGCCATGAGCTCGTGCCGGTGGGTGACGACGAGGGCCGTGCCCCGATGGTCGGCGAGCACCCGGTCGACGATGCGCGAGTTCTCGGGATCGAGGTGGGCCTCGGCCTCGTCGAGCACGAGCAGGGCGGGCCTGCCGAGCACGGCGCGCGCGATGCTGATGCGGGCCTGCTGGCCGGCGGAGAGCTGACCGCCGCCGGGGCCGACGTTCGTGTCCCAGCCGTCCGGGAGGGAACCGACGAGCTCGTCCAGGCCGCACAGGCGGGTCACGCGTGCGAGCTCCTCGTCGTCGACCTTGGGGAGGCGGTAGGTGACGTTGCGGCGGACGCTTCCCGAGAGCAGCGGCATGCTGGGTGAGGAGATGCCGATCGACCGGCGCACGGAGCGCAGGGAGTGCGCGCGCACGTCCTGACCGTCGATGCGGACGGTGCCGGAGTCGGGGTCCACGAGCCGGGCGACGACGGACGTCAGTGTGCTCTTGCCCGCCCCGTTCGGGCCGACGACGGCGACCCGCGTGCCGGGCTCGGCGCGCACCGTGACGTTCCTCAGGGCGCCGACGAGGCTGACGTCGTCCACCTCGACGAGCCCGTGCTCGACCTCGATGTCCGGTGCGTCCGGGGCGACCGGCAGCGGCGGGATGTCGAGGAACCGGCGCACGGCATCCTGGGCGACGCTGGCGCGGGAGGCGTACTCGGCGACCCGTCCGAGGTCGCGCAGGTAGCCGGCGAGCATGCCCGCGAGGCTGACGCCCGCGACGATCGTGCCGGGCGACGCGCGTCCGGCCGTGACCTCGAGCCCGCCGACGACGAGCGCGGCGGCACTCGCGGCCACGGCGGTGCCCTCGGCGATGGCGCGGGCGGCGCCCGAGGCGCGCGCCTGGTCGACCATGGCGGCCGCGACCTTCTCGCTGTGCCGACCGACCCGCTTGCTCTCCCGCCGCTCCTGGCCGGCGGCCTGCAGCACCGCGACCTGCGTGAGCCGCTCGGTGACCTCGCCGGTCAGGCGCGAGCGACGGCGGCGCGAGACCTTCGCGGTCCGCATCATCCAGGGCGTGATGGCCAGCGTGAGGCCGGCCCCGAGGACGAGGACCACGCCGACGGTGAGACCGAGGACGAGGTTCATCCACGCGAGCGCGGACACGGCCAGGGTGATGGCGACGCCGGCGACGGAGAGCCGGGCGAGCCCGCGGCTGACCCACAGGCGCAGCGCCGAGAGGTCCCCGACGAACTTCATCAGCATGTCGCCGCGCCCGCGTCGGCCGAGCTCGCGGGCCGGGACGGCGGTGAGGTGGCGGAACAGGGTGGCCCGGACCTCGGTCACGTAGTGCTGGCCGAGCTTCTCCGACTCCGTGCGCTCCGCGCCGCGCATCCAGGCGCTCACGAGCACGCAGAGCAGCAGGCCGACGACGAGGACGGTGAGACTCATGGCGTCGGGTGCCGACGGGCCGCCCGATCCGCCTGCGTCGCCCGTGGTGCCGAGGAGCGTGTCGAAGCCGCGCTGCGTGAGCATGGCGACGCCGACCGCGGCGAGGGCCTGCCCCACGCCGATGCCGATGAGCTGGCCGAATCGCAGCCGTCGGCCAGGGCCGATGGCGCGCGGGATGCTCGGCGGGGACTCCTCGGGCGCGGGGGCGCCGGTGGAGGCGCTCGCCTCGGGTGATGCGGGAACCCCTGTGAAGGCTGTCGCCTCGGGGGAGGAGGGAAGGGAGGGTGTCATCAGACCGCCTTCGCGTCCTCGGCGAGGACGGCGAGGCCGGTGACGGCCCGGTCCCGGGTCCGCACGGCCTGGTCGCGCAGGGCGAGTGCCTGTTCGGGGACCTGCAGGTCGGACGTCGCGACGACGTCGGGCCCGTCGGCCCGTTCCAGCTCGCGGACGGCGAGCGGGGACGCCGTCAGCAGGCCGCTGACGGCGAGCAGCGGGAGGTCGGCCTCGTTCAGCCACTGCACACCCGCGACGGCGCCGAGCGCGTCCCGGGCGGCGAACAGGACGCCGTCGACCCGGTCGCGGAAGAGAGGGTCCGTGATCAGTGCGGCCGTCTCGGCGTGGAAGAGTCCGTCGGCGACCTCGATGACGTTGACGTCGGTGCGGTCGACGGCGAGCTGGGTGGTGAGCGTGGTGAAGACGTCCCGGACGGACTCCGGGGCCAGGAGATAGGTGGAGGGGACGCCGGCGTGCGTGAAGTCGTGGACCACGGAGGCGCCCGCGTCGGTGAACAACCAGACGTCCCCGCCGGCGCCGGTGCCCGTGACCTTCGCGGCGCCGACCCGCAGGCCTGCGGCGCGCAGGCCGCGCACGAGCTCGGCGGCGGCCGTCGTCTTGCCGGCGTTCATCGACGACCCGACGACGGCGATCGTCGGCGCGCGGTGCGAGCTGAGGGGGACGGCGGGACTCATCGCCGAGTCACGGAGGTTGACCCGGCGGCCCTGGGCGTCGGCGAGGATGCCGATGGGCGTCAGCTCCGTCGCGCCGCTCATCGCGTCGTGCGAGGCCTCGACCCGCGAGGCGATCCCGCCGGCCGCCGCGAGGTGGCACGGCCCGAGATCGCCGGGGATCTCGGCGAGGAACTGGTCGGGCGCGTACCGGCTGCCGTAGCAGACGCCCACGACGTCGCCGGGGTAGAGGGTGGCGCGCCGCCCGGTCTGCAGCTCGATGCGCCTGTGCTGCCCCACGGACGCGACGCGCGCGAGGACGACGTCGCCGACCTGGGGGACAGTGTCCGGGTCGGTGAGCAGCGACTCGCCACGGGCGAGGTCGATCCGACCGGTGGTGTACGCCCACTTGGCGGCGGCGACCGTCTCGCGTGCCGACAGGCCGGGCGCGGCGTCTACCGTGGGAAGAGCGGCAGTGGTCATGGGGTGGTCCTCCGTTCCGCGGTGCGGTGTGCACCGGACGCCGACGACGCTACGAACGGCTCGTGAGCGCTGACCGTCATCGAGATGAGACCGTCCTCAGCAGTTGTTCACCCGATGTTTGACCTGATCAGAGGGGAGGGGAGCGCCATGCGGATCTGGTCGGTCCACCCGCGGTTCCTCGACGGGAAGGGGCTCGTGGCCTGCTGGCGCGAGACGCTGCTCGCCCAGGCCGTGCTGGCGGGGCGCACCCGCGGCTACACGCGGCATCCGCAGCTTCTCCGGTGCCGCGCACAGCCCGATCCGGTCGCCACGGTCGGCGCCTACCTCGCGGCGCTCGCGGACGAGGCGGACGCGCGCGGCTACCGCTTCCGGCGCGATCGGATCGACCGACCGGACCCGCCAACAGCGCTCCTGGAGGTCACGGACGGCCAGCTCGACCACGAGTGGCGACACCTCCACACGAAGCTCGCCGGACGCAGCCCCGAGGTCGCCGAGCGGTGGCGCGACGCGAGTCCCGAACCGCATCCGCTCTTCCGGGTCGTCCCCGGGCCGATCGAGTCCTGGGAGCGGCCGCCTACCGGCGCCCGGTCATGAGTTCCGCCGCCCGACGACGATCTCGCCGTTCCGAGGCACGCCGCCCTCGAAGGTGAGCGCCACGGGCCCGGCGCGCCGGGCGTCCGGGCCGTCGATCGCCTGGACGTGCACGTGGGGCTCCATGCTGTTGCCTGAGTTCCCGCAACGACCGACGACGGCGCCGGGCTCCACGGCGTCACCCGGATGCACGTCCACGCTGCCACGCATGAGGTGGCACAGCGCGACCACCACCCCGTCGTGCTCGATAAGCACGTGGTTCCCTGCGAGCGCGGGCCACCCCCTGGCGGCCCGTCGTCCTTGGGTGAGCGCATAACCGACCGAGGGGAGGCCGCGGTACGCGGGATGGTCGTGTGCGTCGTCGTCGGCGGCGAGGACGATCCCCGCGAGAGGCGCGAGGATCGGGTGGCCGAACCCGGGAAACGACTCGGGCGGCTCCGGCCGGAGGAGGGACCGTGGCGTGAACGGCGCGCTCCGTCCGTCGACGACCGGCACGAAGTCGATCGCGTGTGCGGATCCGAACAGCCGGGTGCCGTGGCTCGGCACGCGGTTGGCAGGGCTGTTGCGCACCTCCCAGGACCCGTCGAACGGGTAGGTGACGTCGAGAGTGGGCACGTGCTCGGGCATGGTGACCTCCTCGGCGTGCCGACAGGGTAACGAGAACGGGCCGGCGCGAGCGACTCTCGTCGCCGCGCCGGCCCGTTCCAGGAGAAGGTGCCCCTATCGCGCCAGCACCTCGTCCGCCGCGAGGTTCGGGACGGACAGGGTGACCTGCGTGCCCCAGGGGTCCGTGACCTGCAGGGTCCGGCCGTCGGTGGAGAAATCGATCCCCTTGGCGCGCAGCCGCGCGGCGGTGGCCTCCAGCTCGGTCGCGTCGGGCACCGTGACGGCGACGTCCCCGAGCCCGAGCATGGCCGCGCGCGGCCCGGCACCCTGGCTGTTCCACGTGTTCATGGCGATGTGGTGGTGGTACCCGCCGGCCGAGGCGAACAGGGCACCGGGGAAGCTGCTCAGGGTCGACTCGAACCCGAGGGCGTCCACGTAGAACGCGCGTGCCGTGGGCACGTCGCCGACCTGGAGGTGGACGTGCCCGACCGTCCCGGCCTGGGTCGGCGCGGCGTCGAGGACCTCCTGGGTGAGGTGCTCGCGGAGGTAGGCGTTCGGGTCGAGGAACGTGGTCGCCATCTGGATCTCGCCGTTCGTGATCGTCCACTGCTCGCGCGGGCGGTCCGTGTACAGCTCGACGCCGTTGCCCTCCGGGTCGGTGAAGTAGAACGCCTCGCTGACCATGTGGTCGCTCGAGCCCGTGAACGTCCCGCGCGGGTCCTGTGCGGCGCGGTAGACGGTCGCGGACAGCGAGGGCCCGTCGTCGAACAGGAAGGCCGTGTGGAAGAGGCCGGCCTGGCGGCGGTCGAGGGTCGGCAGGTCAGGGGTGTGGACGAGCCGGACGAAGGGCGTGCCCGCGCGCCCGAGGAGGCGGTGGACCTCCCGTCCGCGCGCCGTCTCCTCGATGGGCTCCAGGGCGAACGCGTTGGAGTAGTACCCGGACATCGTGTCCAGGTCGCCGACGCGCAGGGTCACCGGACCCATGCTCGTCCTGGCGTCGAGGATGCGGTCCTGGTCGGGGGTGCTCATGATGACGTCCTTCTCGAGGCGGGCGCGCGTCCGCGCACCCGCCGCTGCTGGTGGGGTTACTTGGCGACCGCGAAGCCGGCGGTCCAGCCGATGTGCTCGTTCGCGGCGAGGGTGAGCTGGAGGAAGCCCATGGCCTCGAGCTCGTGGGCCCGGGCGAGCGACCCGGCGTCGATCGCGCCGATCCCGCCGGCGGTGATCGACTCGATGAGGGCGACCTTGGCCGAGGCGTCGTCGCCCGCGACGAGCACGGTGGTCGTCGCGTCGCCGACGGTCTTCGAGGAGAGCGTCGCGGCGAAGTTCGTGTTGAACGCCTTGAGCACCGAGCTCTTCGGCAGGCGGGCCTGGAGCTGCGCGGTGGCGGAGCTGCCCTCGGGGACCACGAGCGAGTCGAAGGTCTCGAAGTTCAGGGGGTTGGTGATGTCCACGACCGTCTTGCCGGCCAGCTGGTCGCCGACCGCGGCGATGATCTCGTCGACCGCGGAGTAGGGGACCGCCAGCACGACGACGTCCGTGGAGATGGTCGCGTTCCCGACCTCCGCGTGGGCGAGGTGGGTGACGTCGGCCCCGCCGGCGGCGAGGACGTTCCCGATCGCCGTGCCCATGTTGCCGGTGCCGATGATGGTGTAGGTCGTCATGCTCGTGTCCCTCTCGTGAGGCGATGCGATCGCGCCGCGTGATTACTTGTAGATGAAACTATCACGCATTGCTTGCAGGTGCAACTAAAGATACGATCGGTGCCATGAGTGCACTGGACAGGGACGAACGCGTGGCGATCGCGCGCCTGCGAGCAATGGGCGAGCTGCTGCCGACCGCCCTCGACCGCCGGCTCACCGACATCGGCATCACCTCGTTCGAGTTCATGCTCCTCGAGGCGCTCGCCGAGGCCGAGGACCGGACGCTGCGCATGACCGCGCTCGCCCTGCGCACGAACGCCACGCTGCCGCGACTCTCGCGCGTGGTCTCGAGCCTCGAGCGCAAGGGCCTGATCGTCCGGTCCGCGTGCGAGTCGGACCGGCGCGCCACGAACGCCACCCTGACGGACGACGGCGTGGACGTCTACCGCGAGGCGCTCCCCATCCACACCGACGCCGTGCGCACCCAGGTGCTCGGCGGGCTCGGCGAGGGAGGGGCCGGCCGGGTCGCCGACCTCGCCCTGTCGATCCTCGCCACGCTCGATCCCGACCGGACGGCGGCGCTCGCGAAGCCGGCGTGCAACGCGGATCCTGAGCCCGCCGCCGAGGAATCCGCGGAGGGGGAGGCGTGCGCGGCGGACCCGGCGCCCGCCGTCGGGGACGGGGCCGAGCCCGCCTGCGCGGCGGACCCGGTCCCGGCCCGCGCGGGCGCGGAGGCGCCGTGCCCCGCTGACCCCGTCCTCCCCGGCGCGCTCGCGTAGGCGCGCGGGGACGATCCGCTAGCGGCCGACGCGCTCGGAGAGCTCGACGAGCCGGTTCGAAAAGCCCCACTCGTTGTCGTACCAGGCGAAGACCTTGACCTGGTCGCCGACCACCTGGGTCAGCGGCGCGTCGAAGATCGCCGAGTGCGGGTTGCCCACGATGTCCGCGGAGACCAGCGGCGCCTCGGAGTACTCGAGGTAGCGCGAGAGCCCCTCGCTCGACGCGGCGGCCGCGAACGCGGCGTTGACCTCCTCGGCCGACGCCGGTCGGCTCAGCCTCGCGGTGAGGTCGGTGATCGACCCGACCGGCACCGGCACGCGCAGGGACATGGCGGTCAACCTGCCGTCCAGCTCGGGAATGATCCGTCCGATGGTCCTCGCGGCGCCCGACGACGTCGGGATCGTCGACAGGGCGGCGGCCCGTGCCCGTCGGGGATCCTTGTGGGGCGCGTCGTGCAGCCGCTGGTCGCTCGTGTAGGCGTGCACCGTGGTCATGAGACCCGACTCCACGCCGAAGGTCTCGTGAAGGACCTTCGCCATCGGGGCCAGGCAGTTCGTGGTGCACGAGCCGTTGGAGAAGACGTCGCCGGTGAGGTCGACGTCGTCGTCGTTCACGCCGAGGACGAGCGCGGGAACCTCATGGTCCGCAGGGGCGGAGATGATGACCTTGCGTGCACCCGCCGCCAGGTGCTCCCGGGCGCTCGCGGAGTCGGTGAACCGACCGGTGGACTCGATGACGACGTCGACGCCCAGCTCACCCCACGGGACGTTCCCGGGCTCTCGTTCCGCCGTCACGCGGATGCGGGATCCGCCAAGCGTGATCGCGTTCCCGTCCACGCCCACCCCGTCCAGGCGTCCGAGGATCGAGTCCCGTTCGAGGAGGTTCGCGAGAACCGCGGGCTCGACGAGGTCGTTGACGGCGACGACCTCGACGTCGGCCCCGCTCGCCAGGGCCGTCCGTAGGTAGCTGCGGCCGATGCGGCCGAATCCGTTGATGCCGATGCGAATGGTCATGGCGTTCTCCTGGGTCGTCGGTGTGGTGGGGATGGTCGGGCGCGGGTCAGCCCGCGGAGTCCCGGGCGGTGTCGAGCAGGGAGAGAGCACCTCGGACGGCGGCGTCCATCGGTTCCTGCTCACCCTTCGCGCGGGCGAGCACGTACCCGCCCTGAATGACCGCCGCGAGCGTGCGCGCGAGGTCCGCGGGGACGACCGTGCGGGGGAGCTCCCCTGCGTCCACGGCCTCGTCGATGGTCCGCTCCCAGCGCCCGAGCATCGTGTCGAACGCACCGCCGACGATCGCGCTGAGGTCGTCGTCTGCGACGACCTGAGGGTCCTGGGTCATCCGACCGACCCGGCAGCCCTGCGTGCCCGGGCGGGGGACGGTGAGGTAGCGCTTGAGTCGGGCGAGCGGGGAGTCGTCGCCGTCGAGGACCGCGGTGGCGTCGACGAGGTCCTTCGTGACGGCGCTCATCGCCTCGACCGCCAGCTCGTGCTTGCCGGAGAAGTGGTGGTACATGCTGCCCTGGCCGACCCCGGCCCGCGCCATCACGTCGCGCGGGCTGGTGGCCGCGTAGCCGCGCTCCCACAGCAGGTCCGCCATGGCCGTCGTCAGCTGGTCCCTGGAGGTCATTACCCAACTGTAACAACTAGTATGTACAGCGGGAAGTCGCGTGAGGATCTACCCTCTCGTCATGGAGCCCCTCGACGCCGGCCCGTTCTTCCACGGCACGCACGCCGAGCTGCGTCCGGGCGACGACCTGACCGCCGGCCACCACTCGAACTACCGGCCCGAGGTCCTCATGAACCACGTGTACTTCACCGCGCTGAAGGACGGGGCCGGCCTCGCCGCCGAGGTCGCCGCGCTGCGCGGCGGGACCCCGCACGTCTACGAGGTCGAGCCCACGGGTACGTTCGAGAACGACCCCAACGTCACGGACAAGAAGTTCCCCGGCAATCCCACGCGCTCGTACCGCACGGCCGCGCCTCTGCGGATCGTGCGCGAGGTCGGCGACTGGGCTCGGCTCACCCCCCAGCAGCTCGACGGATGGCGGGAGCGCCTCGCCGCGCTCGCATCCGATCCCACCGCTCAGATCATCAACTGAGCGCATCACCTGAGTGTCATCGACTGGGCGTCATCACCTGAGCGCGGGGACCCGGGCGGCCGTCCAGGAGTCGGCCGCCCGAGAGCTGTGTGTCCGGCCGCGGGCGGCCCGCCTCCGGGCCGGCCGCCACCCGGGCGAGGTGCGCGCGATGGCGCGCTCCGCCGTCGGGGGCTCAGCGCTCCTTGACGACCGTGAGGACGACGGCGGAGTCCTCGACCGCGACAAGATCGTGCCGCTGGTGGGGGATGACCATGAAGTCGCCGGCGTCCAGGGCGTAGGTCCGCTCGGACGTGGCGAGCGTGACCCGGCCGACGATCACCTGCAGGGTGGCCTGGCCGGGGTTCTCGTGCTCCGAGAGCGACCGTCCCTTCGTGAGTGCCAGCACGATCTGGGTGAGGGAGCCGCCGGGGGCTCCGTGGAAGGACGAGGACTGGCGGCCGGAGTGGTGCGCCTGGGCCTCGTCGATGAGGGTCTGGGCGAGCGAGTGCAGGTCGATGGGGGACATGACACCACGCTAGGGAGCGGCGGGTGTCGGCGCGAGGGACGAAAGGCCCGGGTCGCTACGATTCGCGGATGGACGACCCGATCGCCACCTTCATCGACCGCGCGACGCCCGCGAAGCGGGCCCGCGACGCGCGCCGCCTCGTCGAGCTCATGCGCGAGGCGACCGGGGAGGACCCGGTTCTGCGCGGCACGATCATCGGCTTCGGGGAGTATCACTACCGGTACGACTCCGGCCGCGAGGGCGATGCCCCCGCCGCCGGCTTCTCGCCGCGCCGACAGGCGTCGACGATCTACCTGCTCGACGGCGTCGCCGCCCACGCGGACGCGCTCGCCCGGCTGGGACCCCACACGACCGGCATCGGCTGCGTCTACGTCAAGGACCTCGACGACGTCGACCTGACGGTCCTCGCCGAGATCGTCACCGCCTCGTACCGCACGCTGACGTCGGGCACCTTCGGCGCTCGGGCGCGCGACGCACAGGGCGGGTCGTGACCGGCCGCCGCGCCCCGGTTCGCCGCGCCGGCAGCAGGCGAGGTGAGTGACATGGCGGTCCCGGCCCCGGAGGCCACCGACGACCTGGGCGACGGCGCCCGTGGCGTCCGATGGTCCTGGCGGCTTGCGGCGACCACGTTCCTCGGCGCCCTGCTGTTCGCGGCGGTCGCGATCGGCATGCCCGCCGAGACCCTCCTGACCGACAAGGGCGAGTCGCGCGACACCATCACGGTGCTGATCCTCGGCGGGGTCTTCGGCCTGCTCGCCGTCCTCACCGTGCTGCTCGGGGTCGCGCTGCTCCGGGGCCGCGTGTGCCGCCTCGAGCCGGACGCGATCGTCGTGGAGAAGTTCCTGTGGCGGCCCTACCGCCGCTACCCCTTCGCCGACATCTCCGAGATGGCCCCGGCCGGCAGCGGCTGGCTGCTGCTGAAGATCCCGGCCGGCGCCGTCGCCGCGAGCGGGAGGCGGCGCAACCGGTCCGCCCGGTTCAAGGTGAGCTCGTGGCGGGGTGGCCGCGAGATCGCGCCGTACCTGTTCGGGCTGTGGCAGGCGTCGGGCGGGTATCGGCCGGAGGCTCCCGAGCATAAGTGAGAAACATTTGCAATAAGGTAGGCTCGGCGCATGACCGAGGCCGCGAGAGTCGATGACACCTACGCCGCGACCGCCGTCTCCTACGACCTGCTGACGGCCGACTATCTGCCCGCCCAGCGCGCGGTCGTCGACGCGATGGTCGACCGGCTGGATCCGGCGCGCGGGCCGGTGGTCGACATCGGGGCCGGCACGGGGCAGAACGCCGCGTTCGTCCTCGACCGCTCGCCGAGCGCCACCGTGCTCGCGATCGAGCCGAGCGAGTCGATGCGCGCCGGGCTCGAAGCCACGATAGCGGCGCGACCCGAGTGGGCCGGTCGGATCGAGGTCCGCCCGGAGCGGATCCAGGAGGCCGAGCTCCCCGACGCGATCGGCGGCGCGGTCATGCTCGGCGTGATCGGACACCTCGACCGCGAGGAGCGCCTCGAGCTGTTCGACCGGCTCGGCAGGCGGCTGCCCGCGGGCAGCGAGCTCCTGTTCGACCTCCAGGAGCCGATCGCGCCCGCGCGCGTCGAACCGTACGACTTCACGGTCACCCGGTCCGGCGACCACACCCACCGCGGCATCGCCGAGGGCTGGCCGGTCGGCGGGGAGATCATGCGGTGGCGGATGCGCTACCTCGTCCTCGACGGCGACCGGGTCGTCCGCGAGGACGTCGCCGAGCACGACTACCGGCACCCCCTGCCCGACGTCGTCGCCGCCCAGGCGGACCTCGCCGGCTTCGACCTCGCCCCGGCGGGCGAGGCCCGATTCTTCCGGCTCCGGCGCAGGCCATGAGCGTTCCCGTCATCGCGCTGACCGGCCGGCTCGGGGCCGGGAAGACCAGCCTGCTCAACCACCTGCTGGCAGCCAGGGGCGCCCGGATCGGGGTTGTCGTCAACGACTTCGGCGAGATCAACGTCGACGCAGCCCTCGTCGCGGGCCAGGTCGATCAGGCCGCCTCGATCACCGGCGGCTGCCTGTGCTGCCTGCCCGATTCCGGCGGGCTCGACGAGGCCCTCGAGACGCTGACCGCGCTCAGGCTGCGCCTCGACGCGGTGGTGGTCGAGGCGAGCGGGGTGGCCCATCCGCTCGAGGTGTACCGGCGCATCCGGTTCAGCTCGGCCGAGCACGCCCGGCCCGGGGGAGTGGTCGAGGTCGTCGACCTCACCGCGCCCGCGGAGGACGGGGCGGACGGACGGTTCGACGCCGCCACCCTCGTCGTCGCCAACAAGGCCGGCCTCCTGCCGCCGTGGCGGCGCTCGGCGGCCGTCGCCGATCTCGCCGAGCGCGTGCGGGAGCGCAACCCGGCCGCGTACGTCGTGGCCGCCAACGGCGGGAACGTCGACCCGGGGCTCGTCCTCGACGTCGCCGACCCGGACGCCCGCGCCGACGAGCTCCCGCTCGCCGACCTGGTGCGGGCCGAGGCGGGCCCCGCGCACGCGCATGCGCGCTCGGTGAGCGTGCCGGCGTCGGACGCGATCGAGGCAGGGGCGCTCGTCGACCTGCTGGAGAACCCGCCGCCCGGCGCCTACCGGCTCAAGGGGATCGTCCCCGTGCGCACGCCGCGCGGCGTGCGGCGGTACGTGGCGAACGTCGTCGGGCGGCACGTGCACATCGCCGACGCGCCGAGGGCTCCCGGGCATCCAGGGCCGGTGGAGGCGACCACGGGCCGGCCGGCCCATCACGTCGCGCGCCACCCGGACGGGCTCGTGGCCATCGGGACCGACCTGGAGGAGCGGGCCGCGAACGAGCGGCTGCGCGCCGCGCTGCGGCCCGCGCCGGACCCGGTCCGCGCCTCCGGGCTGCGGCGCCTGGACCGGCACCGACGGCTCAGTCGGTAGTTCGCCGAGGGGCTGTGGTCCTTGTCGGGTCGCGCCGCGTCCCGGTCCGTGCCATCTGGCCGATGCTGTCGGTCGCCCGGCCCACGCTCAGTCGTCGACGACCGCGGCGACCGCCTCGACCTCGACCAGCTGGTCGTCATACCCGAGGACGGTGACGCCGAGCAGCGTGCTCGGGACGTCGTGCTCACCGAGGGTGTCGCGGACGACCTCCCAGGCCGCGACGAGGTCCGCCTGGTCCGACGAGGCGACGAGCACGCGCGTCGAGATGAGGTCGGTGAGGGTGGCCCCGGCGGCGCCGAGCGCGGTCTCGAGGTTCGCCATGCAGGCGGCGGCCTGCCCCGCGACGTCGCCGACCGCCGCCGTCGAGCCGTCGGCGTTCAGCGGGCAGGAGCCGGCGAGGAAGATGAGCCGCGCGTCCGCGGGAGCGGTGGCGGCGTACGCGTACTCGGCGGTGGACGCCAGCTCCGGCGCCCGGATCAGGTGCACTGCGCTGACCATGCCCCGATCCTTCCATCACCTCACCCCGTGCGCACCCCGGGGTGAGGCGAGCAGGCGTCGGGGGTGGTGGCCGTCCGACGCCCCGGGCGCGGTGACCGGGGAGCCCGCGTTCGTCGTCGGGGCGGTGAGTGGCACGTTTCTCCCCCGAAACGTGCCACTCACCGCCTTCTCGTCGAACGGGGCGGGCGGTCTCAGGCGGCCTGGCGCGTGGCGGCGCGGCGCCAGAGCCAGATCGCGAGGGCGGAGATCGAGACGGCCATGAGCACGAGCCCGATCTGGAGGGCGACCTCCGGGACGAATGCGCGCAGGGAGACGACCGTGCCGCCGAGCGCGTAGCCGATCATCGGGACGGCCGGTGCCTCGCCCCTGGAGACGAGCGCGACGGCGAGCGTGACCGTGCCGAGCAGGAAGAGGACGGACGCGACGACGAGCGCCGTGCCGAGCGGGCCGTCCTGCAGCGCCTGGATCTCGGGCCCGGTCTGCTGGGCGAACACGAGGTTGACGACGAACTCGACGCCGACGAGCAGCGCCATCGCCATGAAGCTGACGCCGAACCCGATCCGACCCAGCAGGCCCGACCGGCCGCGCGCGGCGAGGTACAGCGACGCGAGGAAGGCGATGCCGAAGACCTGGGCGAACGGGGCGAGGAGCTGGGTGACGTCGGTGGTGGGGAGGAGCTCTGCTCGCTTGGCGGCGTTGATCAGAAGGATCAGCGCGGTGAGGACGCCGGCGACGGCGCCGGTGCGTGCGAGAGCGGTGGGGGCGAGGGCGTCTGAAGGGGTGGCGTTGCGTGCTGTCCGGCCGGGGGCCGTCGTGGGGTCGAGCGTGGTCATGGTGACTCCTAGCGTCGATCGGGAACGCAATAACAAGCGATATCAGACTAGGGTGACACTTGTTATTGGTCAACGGATCGGAGAGGAATGGCCACGATGACCGTCGTCGAGCAGCTGATGGCCGGCGGGACCGCGCATATCCGCGAGCGCGGCCCCGTCGAGCTCACGGTCCGGGCGCTCTCGAAGTCCTCCGGCCGCACGACCATGTGCGTGTACTCCCACTTCGGCAGCCGCGAGACCTACGTCCAGGCGCTGCACGGGTCCTTCGCGGAGGAGCTCCTGGCCGATGTCGACGCGGCGGCCGAGGGCGGGGACGCGGGGGAGGGGTCCCATGCCGGGGCCGTCGTCGAGTCCGTCGACGCGTGGGCCCGGGCGAACCCGGGGCCGTGGCGGTTCCTCGTGTCGGTGGACCCCGGCGTCGGGTCGTCCGCCGAGGCCCGCGCCGCGCTGATGGCCGTCCTGTCCGGGCGCATCGCGAGCGGCCTCGCCGCGGACGGCGCCCCGGCCGACGACCTCGCCGAGCGGGCCGACGCCCTGCTCGCCGGCATCCTCGGGGTCCAGGCGCTGCGCGCACTCACCCCCGACGACGCAGGACCGTCCGGCGGATCGGCCGGCGGCCGCGCGGGCGCCGAGAGTGCTCCGGGTGCCGACGCGTCGGGCCCGCTGGACCGGGCGTGGTCGGTGATCCGCCGGGCGCTGGGCTGCTGAGACCCCGTCGGCGCCGTTGGAGACCGGTTCGGCGACCTCGTTCGTCGTCGGGGCGGTGAGTGGCACGTCTCTCCCCCGAAACGTGCCACTCACCGCCCTTTCGTGGCATGCCGCGCTGGAACCGATGGCCCACGTCTCGTCCGGGTGGTGAACGTCCCCCGCGCATCCCGGGACAGGTGTGCATGGGGGTGCCACCATGGCTGGTGTGTGGATGGCGGTGCTGTGCGCGTTCGGGGCGACCTCGTTGTGGGGCGTCGCGTTCGTGGCCCCCGGACTCGTCGCCACGGACGGTGCGGAGCTCGCGATCGGCCGCTACATCGTGTTCGGCCTCTCCTCGCTCCTGCTCCTGGCGCTGCGCGGGTTCGACGACCTGAGGGGCATGACGCGCAGTGACTGGTGGCGGATCATCGCCCTCGGACTGCTCGGCAACTCCCTGTTCTACGGGCTCATGTCCGCCGGCATCGTCGCGGTCGGCGCGGTGCCTGTTGCCCTCATCTTCGCGTGCCTGCCGCTCGTCATGGCCGCGGTCGGGAACTATCGCCGACCCGCCTTCGCCTGGCGCACGGTCGCAGGTCCGTTCCTCCTCGTCGCTGCGGGCCTCACCGTCAACGCGGTCACGTCCATCGCCGGTGAGATCGAGGGCGTCGGCCCCTACCCGGTCCTCGGCTTCATGCTCGCCGCGCTCGCCCTGCTGTCTTGGCTCGTCTACGGCGTGTGGAACAGCGAGTACCTCACGGACCACCCGCTGACGAAGTCTGTCGCGTGGACGTCGCAGCTCGGCCTCGGCACGCTCATCACCCTGCCGCTGATCTTCGGCCTCGACACGCTCATGAACGGGCACCCGCCGATCCCGTCCACGACCGGTCTGCCGACCCTCCTCACCTGGTGCGTGATCCTCGGCCTCGGCTCCACGTGGGTGGCGACCTGGCTGTGGTCGCGCGCGAGCCTGCGCCTCGGTGCCGCCGTGCTCGGCCTCCTGCTCGTGACCGAGGCGATGTTCGCGGTCCTGTTCGCCTGCCTGGTGGAGTGGCGCCTGCCCACGCCCGCCGAGGCGTCCGCGGGCTCGCTCACGCTCGGCGGCGTCGCCTGGGGCCTGTTCGCGATCACGCGCGGCCGACGTCGGAGGACCGCCCGCGAGGCCGCTCGCCTCGTCATTGAAGGCACGGACCTCCCGGACGCGGACGACGCCGACGCCGCCCGGGCGGACGAGGAGTCCGCCGACATCTCGACCCTGTCGACCTCCACGGCGGGCGCCGCGAACCCGGTCGGGTAACGGCCAGACCCACCCCGTTGAGTGTGACGGGACGTGTAGTGGCCTGTCGACGCCGACGGGTGCATCTCGAAGCTCAGCCTGCACCAAGAAGTTCCCGGCATGTGGTTGACCGTGATCTGGAATCGTATATGATCTCGTCTACGGTCAGTCGCTGAAGCGACTGGTTGTCGTCACTGTCGACGGCGAGCGGAACCACAACGAAGGAGTTGAACCGCATGATCTCGAAGCGTGCAGCATCCGGAATCGGACTTATTGCAGCAGCCACCCTGTCATTGGCGGGGTGTGGCGGGGGAGAAGACGGTGGGGAGGACGCCCAGTCGATCACGTTGGGCTTCCCGGGAACGATCGGCCCCACGGACACGCCGATCATTGCGGCGTTGCAGTCCCTCGAAGAGGACGGCTGGGACGTCGAGTACATCGAGTTCGACTCGCCGGACGTGCAGACCCAGGCTCTGATGGGCGGCGACATCAACGTGGCGTCGATGGGGCCGGCCACGGTGATGGCAGCCGACGAGGGCGGAGCCGAGCTGACGATGGTCGGCAACAACAACATCCTCGACTACCTCATCGTCGGTGCATCCGACGTGAACTCGTGCGCGGACTTCGACGGTCGAACCGTTGCGTACCACTCGGAGGGGTCGACCAGCACGGCGCACCTGCGTCGCTACCTCGCAGACCAGTGCCCTGAGGCCGAGCCGGAGTTCGTCGTGATCTCCGGGTCGAGCAACCGTGTGACGGCGCTGCTCGACGGCCAGATCGACGGAACGATCGTCAGGGTCGAGGACTGGATGGCCGTCGACGCGGGTGGAGCCGCCCACATCATCGACAACCTGGTCGAGACCCAGGCTGATCTTCTGACCCAGACGATCGTCGTCGATCGCGCTGCCGGGGACGGGGCGACCGAGGCCGCCGCCGCGCTCCTTGCAGCGCTGGACGAGCAGTTCGCAGCGGTCAACGACGACCCCGCGGCCTTTGCCGAAACGGCCGCAGAGATCCTTGGCTCCGACGTCGACGAGGTGCAGCCCCTCCTCGAGGCCCTGGTGGAGAACGGGACGTTCCCGGAGACCTCCGAGCTCGACCCCGCGAGTGTCGAGGCCACGATCGGCTTCTACCGGGATGCCGAGGTGATCGGGGACGAGCTGTCGGCCGAGACCGTGGCCGACTACGACGTCGCCGGGAGTGCCGCCGAATGACGGCCGCGCCCAGCGACTCGCGTCAGCGACCGACCGACCTGCCCGCAACCCCACGCATCCAGCTTCGGCAGAAGCTCACGCGTCGGGAGACGTGGGTGGTACGGCTGGCGACGCTCGTGGTCTTCGCCGGCGTGTGGGAGATCGGGGCTCGCTGGGCCGATTCGCTGCTCATGCCGACATTCCTGGAGGCAATGGCGGCGCTGTGGGAGATCGCCTTCGTCACCGGCGAGATGTGGCCGGCCCTCGGCCGTTCCAACATCGCCCTGCTCATCGGTTACCCGATCGCGGTCGTCATCTCGGTGCCGCTCGGTCTCGCGATGGCTCGGTGGAAGCCGATCGACCGCGCGTTCGGGCCCATCACGGCCATCGGGCTCGCGCTGCCGATCGCTCCGCTGATCCCGGTCGTGCTCGTCGCCATGGGGCTCGGCCTCTCGCCCCGCGTCTTCATCATCGTGCTGTTCGCCTGGGTGTTCATCACGACGAACGTCAGGGCGGGCGTGCGGGCGGTCGACCCGAGTCTTGTCGAGATGGCGGGGTCGTACGGCGCCTCGGAGTCGCAGCTGTGGCGTCGGGTGCTCATGCCGGCGGCATTCCCCGCGATCATGACGGGCCTTCGAACCGGACTTGGTCGGGCGTTCGCCGGGATGATCATCGCCGAGCTAATCATGCTCCCGATCGGCATCGGTTCGCTGATGCTCGACTATCGCGGCTTCTTCCAGGCGGACAAGCTCTACGCCCTCACGATCGCCGTCGCCATCGAAGGAATCGTCCTCGCTCTCGTCATGCAGGCGATCGAGCGTCGCGTCCAGCGCTGGAAGTAGCAGCGACCACTCATCTACCGACCGACAGAAGGCCGCAATGATCACCATCGAGAACGTCAATCACCGGTACATCAGCGAGGGCAGAGGCGAGACCGTCGCCCTGAAGGATGTCAACCTCACCATCGCGGACAACGAGTTCGTCACCGTCATCGGTCCTTCCGGCTGCGGGAAGACCACTCTCATGCGCGCGGTCGGCGGCCTCGTCCTGCCGACCTCCGGAACGGTCGACATCGACGGCGCTCGTGTGACGGGACCGCACCAGAAGTCCGCGATCGTGTTCCAGAACTTCGCGCTGCTGCCGTGGGAGACGGTGGAGAAGAACGTCGCGTTCGGGCTCGAGCTCGCCGGCGTGCCGAAGGCCGAGAGGATGGCGAAGGCCCGTGCCTACATCGAGAAGGTCGGCCTGACCGGGTTCGAGCAGAAGTACCCGAGGGAACTCTCGGGCGGGATGCAGCAGCGCGTCGGTCTCGCCCGTGCACTCGCCGTCGAGAGCCCCATCCTTCTCATGGACGAACCGTTCGGAGCGCTCGACCAGCAGACACGGCGCTACATGCAGGAGGAGCTGCTCGACATCTGGCAGCAGGACCGTCGAACGGTCGTCTTCGTCACGCACGACATGGAAGAAGCCGTTCTCCTCGGAGACCGGATCGTCCTCATGTCGGCGCGGCCGGGGAAGATCGAGGAGGTCATCGACGTCGACCTGCCTCGTCCCCGATCCGCAGCCAGGGCCGAGGCCAGCCCGGAGCTCACGCGCCTGAAGGAATACCTCTGGGAGCGCCTTCGCGACATGCATGAAAAGGCCGCCGTATGACTGCCCTCGCCACGCCCGAAACAAGTGCCACACGGCATTCCGGTCGATCCCTCCGCGCGCTGAAGAACGGAGCGTCCACGTGGGCGGGAATCGTCGTCATCGTTCTCGCCTGGGAACTCATCGGTCGACTGTTCTCCCTGCGGTGGCTGCCTCCGTTCACCGAGGTGGGCGCGCGGCTCGGTGAGCTCTTCGCGGACGGAGTCATCCAGCCCCACCTGGTCGCGAGCTTCCGATCCCTGGCCATCGGTTTCGCCATCTCCCTGGTCGCCGGTCTCGTCATCGGCGTGCTCATGGGGTTGTCGTCGCGCGTGTTCGCGGCGCTGGACATCTACGTCAACGCCATGTTGTTCATCCCGGCGCTCGTCTTCGCGCCGATCCTGTTCGCCGCATTCGGGCTCTCCGACACCACACGGATCGCTGTCGTCATCCTCTACGCGGTCTTCATCATCATCATCAACACGGCTGCGGGAATCCGGGACGTCGACGATCCGCTCATCGACATGGCGGCCTCGTTCGGGGCCTCACGGTGGCAGGCGGTCGTCAAGGTCATCATCCCCTCTGCGGTCCCGCTGATCGTTGCCGGTATTCGCCTCGGAACGGGTCGAGCAGTGAAGGGAATGATCAACGGCGAGATGTTCATCGCCCTCGTCGGGCTCGGTGGGTTGTCGGCCCGATTCGGGGACGAGAGCAACTTCCCGTCGGTCTGGGCGATGGCAGTCTTCATCATGATCATCGCCGTCATCCTCAACGAGATTGTCAGCTGGATCGAGAAGAGGTTGACCTCGTGGTACGCGTGAACGCATCGAACGAATCGGATCCGATCACATCCACCCTCGGCCAGCGGCCGGGCAAGATCATCGCTGTTCACATCGCCTATGAATCGCGGGCAGCAGAACGTGGGCGTCGACCCGACTATCCGTCCTACTTCTTGAAGGCAACGTCCTCGCTGTCCGGCCCCGGGCAGGTTGCGCGTCCGGCCGGTACCGAGCTCCTCACCTTCGAGGGCGAGATTGCCCTGGTGATCGGCCGGACCGTGCTGAACCAGACCGCCGCCGAGGCATGGGACGCAGTCGAGTGGGTCACGGCGAGCAACGACCTCGGACTACAGGACCTCAAGTGGGCAGACAAGGGATCGAACGTGCGCTCGAAGAGTGCCGACGGGTTCACCCCGGTCGGTCAGGTCCTGCTCCCGGCGGCAGAACTGGACCCCCGCCGCCTGGCGATCAGGACCTGGCTCGACGGTCGGCTGGTCCAGGAGGACTCGACCGACGGCCTTATCTTCTCCCTGCCGGAGATCGTCGCCGATCTCAGTCGAACGATGACTCTCGAGCCGGGCGACCTCATTCTCACCGGAACGCCCGCCGGCGCCTCGGTGGCGCTCCCGGGCCAACGCGTCGAGGTCGAGGTCTTCTCCGTCGACGACAAGTCGATGACGTCGGGACGGCTCGCGACCGACGTCGTCGAGGGTCCCGCCGTTCGAGGCGACGGCGCGCCACCGCGGGTGGACGCCGCCACGGCTCGCGATGCGTGGGGATCATCGGCGGCGACGACCGCCGGCGACGCAGCGGCACCCGTGCCCGGCAGGTTCCAGCTCGACGACGATCGCCGCACCCGACTCGGTCGAGTCGCCGTCGCCACGCTGTCGGCACAGCTGAGAAAGCTCGGGCACCCGGGCGCGAGCATCGACGGGGTCCACCCGCTCGCCGGCGGCACCCGCATCGTGGGCACCGCGAGGACTCTGCGCTATGTGCCGTACCGCCCCGACCTGTTCGCCAAGCACGGCGGAGGGTTCAACGCGCAGAAGCGCGCCATCGACACGGTCGGCACCGGAGAGGTACTCGTGATGGAGGCGCGGCAGGACACGTCGGCCGGCACGTTGGGCGACATCCTCGCTCTGCGCGCCCAGGCCCGCGGTGCCGCCGGCATCATCACCGACGGAGCCGTCCGCGATTCGGTCGCAGTCGCGGCGACGGGCATGGCCGTCCTCGCAGGAGGCGCGCACCCGTCCGTGCTCGGCCGCGTCCACATCCCGTGGGAGACCGACGTGACGATCGCCTGCGGCGGCACGACCGTTCAGGTGGGCGACGTCATCGTCGCCGACGACGACGGCGCGATCGTCATCCCGCCTCCCATGCTCGACGACGTCCTCGAGGCTGCCGAGAAGCAGGAGGCGATGGAGGAGTACATCGCCGACCGGGTGCGCGAGGGCCACGCGGTCGAGGGGCTGTACCCCATGAACGAAGCCTGGAAGGTCCGCTACGAGGCCGACCAGGCAGACACCACGAGCGCGGGGACTCCCGCAGCAAGGAGCAAGGAATGAGCTTCCGCACCGACCCTGCCTCGATCTCCGGGTCCATCGCACCGATCGTCACCCCGTTCACCGATGACGGCTCCGTCGATCACGACAGCCTCCGAGGCCTCGTGGACTGGCAGCTGGCGAACGGCTCGGACGGTATCTCCATCGGCGGGTCCACGGGGGAGCCGTCGGCGCAGACGATCGCCGAGCGTGCCGAGGCGATCCGCACGGTTGCGGCCGCCGTCGACGGGCGGGTGCCGTTCCTCCCGGGAACCGGTACCGCGAAGCTCGACGAGACGCTCGAGCTGACGTCGGCCGCACGCGATGCCGGGGCGGACATGGCGCTCGTGATCACCCCGTACTACGCACGACCCACGCAGGAGGCGATGTACGTCTGGTACTCGACCGTCGCGCGCGAGTTCCCCGACCTGCCGATCGTCGCCTACAACGTGCCGAGCCGGACGGCCGTCGAGCTGGCCCCCGAGACCATCGCCCGTCTGTTCCGCGACCTGGACAACTTCGTCGGGGTGAAGGAGACGACGAAGGACTTCGAACACTTCTCCCGCGTCCGCTACGAGGCGGGCCCGGAGATTCTCATGTGGTCCGGGATCGAGCTCCTCTGCCTGCCCCTTCTCGCGCTCGGTGGCCAGGGGTTCATCTCCGCGCTGGCCAACATCGCTCCGGCCGCGGTCGCCGAGATGTACGCCGCGGCGACGGAGGGCAACTGGCGCCGCGCCCAGGAGATCCACTACGGCGTGCATCCGCTCGTGGACCTGCTCTTCACCGAGACCAACCCGGCGCCCGTCAAGTGGCTCATGGCGGAGAGGGGCCTCATCGCCTCGTCGGCGGTGCGGTCCCCTCTCATCGGGTTGACCGAGGACGGGCGCTCCACCGTCACCCGACTGGCCGAGATCGGAGCGGACTACCTGACTCCCGCGCCCGCTGCCACGACCGCCTGAGAGGAATCGACATGACCAGTTCAGAGGACACGGCACGCACGGCCGGCAGTCTGCCTCCGGGCATTCCCGACGGGATTCGGCACTACATCGGCGGTCGCCACGTCGACTCCGTCTCGGGCGCGACGTTCGAGGTACTCGATCCTGCGACGAACCGCGCCTACACGACGGCCGCCAGCGGGGATGCCGCCGACATCGACCTGGCGGTGGCCGCCGCGAAGGAGGCGTTCGAGACGGGGCCGTGGCCCCGCATGAGGGCCCGGGAGCGGCACCGGATCCTGCACCGGATCGCCGACGCGGTCGAGGCACGGGAGGACGACCTTGCCGCGATGGAGTCGTTCGACACCGGCCTTCCGATCACGCAGGCTCGCGGTCAGGCGCGCCGAGCTGCGGAGAACTTCCGATTCTTCGCGGATCTCGTGGTCGCGCAGCGTTCGGACGCCTTCGAGGTCCCGGGCGGGCAGCTCAACTACGTCCACCGTCGTCCCGTCGGCGTCGCCGGTCTCATCACACCCTGGAACACGCCGTTCATGCTCGAGTCGTGGAAGCTCGGGCCCGCGCTGGCCTCCGGCTGCACGGTCGTGCTCAAGCCGGCCGAGTTCACTCCACTGTCGGCGTCGCTGTGGGCCGGGATCATGGAGGAGGCCGGGGTGCCGGACGGCGTGTTCAACCTGGTCGGGGGGTACGGCGAGACCGCCGGCGACGCGCTCGTCAAGCACCCCGATGTCAGTCTCGTCTCGTTCACGGGGGAGTCCAGCACGGGACAGACGATCTTCCGTAACTGCGCCGACGGTCTGAAGGGGATGTCGATGGAGCTCGGCGGCAAGTCGCCTGCCATCGTGTTCGCAGATGCCGACCTGGACGCCGCAATCGACTCGACCCTGTTCGGCGTGTTCTCGCTGAACGGTGAGCGGTGCACGGCCGGTTCCCGAATTCTCGTCGAGCGGCCCATCTACGACGAGTTCGTCGCTCGGTACGCGGAGCGTGCGGACCGGATCGTCGTGGGTCACCCGCAGGACCCGGCGACCGAGGTCGGTGCGCTCGTGCACCCCGAGCACTTCGCGAAGGTGTGGGGGTTCGTCGAGGCCGGGAAGTCCGAGGGGCGACTCGTGGCGGGCGGCTGCAGGCCGGAGGGACTCGAGGAGGGCAACTATCTTCGACCGACCGTGTTCGCGGACGTGCCCATGGAGGCATCGATCTTCCAGGAGGAGATCTTCGGTCCCGTCGTCGCGATCACCCCGTTCGACTCCGAGCCTGAGGCGCTCGAGCTCGCCAACGGTGTGCGGTACGGGCTCGCCGCGTACGTGTGGACCCGCGACCTCGAGCGCGGTCACCTGTTCGCCCAGTCCGTCGAGTCGGGCATGGTCTGGCTCAACTCGCACAACGTGCGGGACCTGCGTACGCCGTTCGGCGGGGTCAAGGCCTCCGGTCTCGGCCAGGAGGGTGGTTACCGGTCTTTGGACTTCTACACCGAGCAGCAGGCCGTCCACGTGTCGCTCGGTCCCGTGCACACCGCGAGATTCGGCGCGCGCTGAGGCACGACTGCCTCCGTCGGGGTATGACAGTTCAACTACGATTCATCAACACGCGAAAGGACGGTATGTCGAGCGACACGAGCGAGGCTGCGGTGCCGGCGGCGCCGTCGAAGTCCGAACGCGTCTACAGGGAGCTCTACCAGCGGATCGTCGACGGGACGTACTCGCCGGGATATCGACTCGTCCTCAGTCAGATCGCGGAGAGCTTCGGTACTTCTGCGCTGCCGGTCCGGGAAGCAGTACGGCGGCTCGAGGCGGAGGGCCTCGTGACCTACAGGCGGAACATCGGTGCCGAGGTGGCCGGGATCGATCCGGTCGACTACGCGGACGTCATGCAGTCGATGGCACTGCTCGAGGGGTTCGCAACCTCCCTTGCGGCGCCGCACGTGTCGTCGGACGAGATCGCGCATGCCACGGCGATCAACGACGAGCTCCGCAGGATGCGGGGTGAGGATTTCGACCCGATTCGATTCACCCGTCTCAACCAGGAGTTCCACACCGTCCTGTGCGCGCCGTGCCCGAACGCGCACCTGCTGGACATGCTCACGCGCGAGCAGGAGCGAATGGCTGCGATTCGGCGATCGAGCTTCAGCTATGTGCCGGGACGCGCGCGGACGTCCGTCGAAGAACACGACGAGATCCTCAGTTTGATCTCGGCGCCGACAATCGACTCCGTCACGCTTGAACGCGTGGCTCGCGAGCACAAGCTCCACACCCTCAAGCAGTTCCTGGATCGGGCACAGACCGACTGATGTCCAACCGTCCGCACACGGCGCCGCGCACCAGGTCGGGTAACGGCCAGACCCACCCGGTCGGGTGATAGCCAGACCCGCCCCACCGGGTGCACAGTGAGGGAACGCTCCCTCGCGCCCACGGCGGCCGCGGCGGCGACGCACGGCAGAACCCAAGGAGACGACGATGACTCAAGCGACCACCCACCCGACGGCCGTCACCGACCTGATCGCCACGATCGAGCCCGAGCGCGGCGTGTGGATCGGCGGCGCGGGCGCCGCCGGATCGACGTCGGCCACGTTCGCGGTCTCGGACCCGGCCACCACGGACGAGCTCGCCCGGATCTCCGACGGCACGCCCGACGACGCCCGCCGCGCCGTCGACGCCGCGGCGGACGCGCTCCCGGCCTGGTCGGCGACAGCGCCCCGGAAGCGCGCGGACATCCTCCGCCGGGCGTTCGAGCTCATGACCGAGCGCAGCGAGGCCCTCGCCGGGCTCATCGCCGCCGAGAACGGCAAGGCCATGTCCGACGCCCGCGGCGAGGTGGCCTACGCCGCGGAGTTCTTCCGCTGGTACAGCGAGGAATGCGTGCGCATGGAGGGCGTCTACGTCGAGTCGCCGGCCGGCGGCACGCGCACGGTCGTCACGCACCGGCCGATCGGCGTCGCCGCTCTCGTCACCCCGTGGAACTTCCCGGCCGCCATGGCCACGCGCAAGATCGCCCCCGCGCTCGGCGCCGGCTGCACCGTCCTGCTCAAGCCGGCCTCCGAGACCCCGCTCACCGCGCTCGCGATCGCCCGCATCCTCACCGACGCCGGAGTGCCCGACGGCGCCGTCAACGTCGTCCCCACGTCGAAGGCCTCGACCGTGGTCACCGAGTGGATCGAGGACCCGCGCGTCGCCAAGCTCTCCTTCACCGGCTCGACCGGCATCGGCTCGCGCCTGCTCGAGCAGGCCGCCGGCCGCGTCGTCTCCACCTCGATGGAGCTCGGCGGTAACGCCCCGCTCGTCGTCGCCGCCGACGCGGACCTGGACAAGGCGATCGACGGCGCCATGATCGCCAAGCTGCGCAACGGCGGGCAGGCCTGCACCGCCGCCAACCGCCTGTTCGTCCACGAGGACGTCGCCGAGGAGTTCACCGCCCGGCTCGGCGAGCGCGTAGCGGCGCTGCGGGTCGGCCCGGCCGCCGACCCCGACACCGAGATCGGGCCGCTCATCAGCGACAAGGCGCGCCGCGGCGTCGACGAGCTCGTGCAGAAGGCCCTCGCCGAGGGCGCCCGCGTCACCCACCAGGCGGACGTGCCGGACGGGCTCGCCGGCTGGTTCTACCCGCCGATGGTCCTGCGCGACGTCCCCGGTGACTCCGTCCTCATGGGCACCGAGATCTTCGGGCCCATCGCCCCGATCGTCACCTGGTCCGACGACGACGCCATGGTCGCCGCCGTCAACGACACCGAGTTCGGCCTGTCCGCCTACGTCTTCTCCGGCGACCTGAAATGGGCCATGACGATCGCCGAGCGCCTCGAGGTCGGCATGGTCGGCATCAACCGCGGGCTCGTCTCCGACCCGGCCGCGCCTTTCGGCGGCGTGAAGTCCTCCGGCCTCGGCCGCGAGGGCGGCCACGAGGGCATCGCGGAGTACCAGGAGGTCCAGTACTTCTCGATCGACTGGAGCTGACGAGCAACCCGGCCCGCGCGGCCTACGCCGCCCCGTAGCCTCCGCCGCCGGGCGTCTCGACCTGCAGCACGTCACCGGCCTCGACGTGCACGGTGTCGACGCCGGCCAGCTCCACGACCTCGCCGCCTGACCGGAACACGCGGTTGACCCCGGGCGCTCCCGGCTCTCCGCCGGCCATCCCGTACGGGGGCACGCGGCGGTTGTTCGTCAGCAGGCTGACGGTCATCGGCTCGAGGAACCGCAGCCGTCGCCTGCCGCCGTCGCCGCCGTGCCACCGGCCCGCGCCGCCGCTGCCGGACCGGATCTCGTAGGACTCGACCAGCACGGGCAGCCGCCACTCGAGGACCTCGGGGTCCGTGAGGCGGGAGTTCGTCATGTGCGTCTGCACCACGTCGGTGCCGTCGAAGTCCTCGCCCGCGCCCGACCCCGAGGCGAGGGTCTCGTAGTACTGGTGCCTCTCGTTCCCGAACGTCACGTTGTTCATCGTGCCCGCGCCCTCGGCCATGACGCCGAGAGCCGCGTACAGCGCGCCGGTCACGGCCTGCGACGTCTCGACGTTCCCGCCGACCACCGCCGCGGGGTACGTCGGCGACAGCATCGACCCGTCGGGCAGGCGGATCGTGATCGGGCGCAGGCAGCCGTCGTTGAGCGGGATCTCCTTGCCCACGAGCGTGCGGAACACGTACAGCACCGCGGCCGTGGTCACGGCGGCAGGCGCGTTGAGGTTCGTGCCGAGCTGCGCGGACGTGCCTGTGAAGTCGATGACCGCCTCCCGCGCGTCGCGGTCGATCTCCACCGAGACGCGGATGTGCGCGCCGGCATCGGTCTCGTAGTCGTAGCTGCCGCCGGTAAGCGTGGCGATGACGGAGCGGACCGCCTCCTCGGCATCGGCCTGGACGTGCCCGAGGTAGGCGGTGACGACGTCGAGCCCGTACGTCTCGATCAGCGCCCGCACCTCCGCCACGCCCTTGACGTTGGCCGCGACCTGCGCCCGCAGGTCCGCGAGGTTCGTCGCGACGTCCCGGGACGGGTAGGGGCCCGCCGACAGGTGCGCCTCCGTCTCGGCCTCGCGGAACTTCCCGTCCGTCACGAGCGGCCAGTCGTCGAACAGGACGCCCTCCTCGAGCACGGTCGTCGAGGTCGCGGGCATCGACCCGGGCGTGATGCCGCCGATCTCCGCGTGGTGCCCGCGCGAGGCGAGCAGCATGACCGGCCCGTCGCCGTCGTCGGCGGACGCGTCGAAGACCGGGGTGACGACCGTGACGTCGGGCAGGTGCGTGCCCCCGTGGTACGGGTCGTTGACCGCGAGGACCTGGCCCGGGCGCAGCGTGTCGCCCCGACGGCGCAGGACCTCCCGGACGGTCGCCCCCATCGACCCCAGGTGCACGGGGATGTGCGGGGCGTTCGCGATGAGGTTCCCGTCCCGGTCGAACAGGGCGCACGAGAAGTCGAGCCGCTCCTTGATGTTCACCGACTGCGACGTCGCCTCCAGCCGCGCGCCCATCTGCTCGGCCACCGACATGAACAGGTTCCCGAAGATCTCGAGCATGACCGGGTCGGCCTCGGTCCCCGCGGCAGGCGGCCGGGCGGCGACCACGCGGTCGAGCCGCAGCGCCCCGCCGTCGGCGACGCTCGCCGACCAGCCGGGTTCGACCAGGGTCGTCGAGTCGTCCTCCGTGATGAGGGCCGGCCCCGGCACGTGCGTGCCGGGCGCCAACGATTCCCGACGGCGGACGGGCACCTGGGTGACCACCCCGCCCAGGTGGACGGGAACCGTGGTCGGCTCGGCGTCGTCGGGGGTGTGCGGTCGGTGCAGCGCCTGCGGCGCGGACGGGGCGAGCGCCTCCACGCTGACCGACTCCACCGTGATCGGCCGGTCCATCGTGAAGGAGTACGTCCGCTCGTGCTCGGCGGTGAAGTCCCGGACCATGTCCGCGATCTCGCCGAGGGGGACGGCGATCGCGGTGTCGGTCCGCTCGTAGCGCAGGTGCGCGCGGGGGTGGGTGGAGATGTCGGCCGCGGTCGCCGCCCGCGCCACCTCGGCGCTCGCCGCGGCCCCGATCTCGGCCGCGAGGTCGGCCAGGCGGGGGAGCAGCGCCTCGTCGAGCCGCTCCTCGACGGACTGCTCGCGGATCGCCGTGACGTCGGCGAGGCCCATACCGAGCGCGGAGAGCACCCCGGCCATCGGCGGCACGAGCACCGTGCGGATGCCGAGCGCGTCCGCGACCGCGCAGGCGTGCTGCCCGCCCGCGCCGCCGAAGGTCGTCAGCGCGTACCCGGTGACGTCGTGCCCCCGCGCGATCGACACCTTCTTGATGGCCCCGGCCATGTTCGCCACGGCGATGGCAAGGAAGCCCTCCGCCACCTGCTCTGGGGTGCGGTCGTCCCCGGTCGCCTCCCGGATCTCGTCCGCGAGGCGGGCGAAGGAGGACCGGACGACGTCGACGTCGAGGGGCATGTCGCCGTCGGGGCCGAAGACGTGGGGGAAGCTCTCCGGCCTGATCCGGCCGAGCATGACGTTCGCGTCCGTGACCGTGAGCGGCCCGCCGCGCCGGTAGCAGGCCGGGCCGGGGTCGGCGCCGGCCGAGTCCGGGCCGACGACGTACCGCTCGCCCTCAAGGTGCAGGATCGAGCCTCCGCCGGCGGCGACGGTCTCGATGTCGAGCATCGGGGCGCGCAGGCGGACACCGGCGATCTGGGTGGCGGACGTGCGCTCGAACGTGCCGGCGTAGTGGGAGACGTCGGTGGACGTGCCGCCCATGTCGAAGCCGACCACGCGGGTCAGGCCGACGGCCTCGGACGTGCGCGCCATGCCCACGATCCCGCCCGCCGGGCCGGACAGGATCGCGTCCTTGCCGCGGAACGAGCCCGCGTCCGTGAGCCCGCCGCTGGACTGCATGAACAGCAGCGGCACGCCCGCTAGCTCGGTCGCGACCTGGTCGACGTACCGCCCCAGGATGGGGGAGAGGTAGGCGTCGACGACGGCCGTGTCGCCGCGTGAGACGAGCTTCATGAGCGGGCTGACCTCGCTCGACAGCGAGACCTGCGCGAACCCCAGCTCGGCCGCGAGCTCCCCGATCGCGCGCTCGTGAGCCGGGTGAAGGGAGGAGTGCATGAGCACGACGGCGACCGAGTCGATCCCGTCCTCGCGCGCCCGCGCGAGAGCCGGGCGCAGGTGGTCGAGGTCGAGGGGGAGGAGCACCTCGCCGTCGGCGGCGACGCGCTCGCGCACCTCGACGACCCGCTCGTAGAGCATCGACGGCAGCTCGATGTGCCGGGCGAAGATCCGCGGCCGCTCCTGGTACCCGATGCGCAGGGCGTCCCCGAACCCGTCGGTGACGACGAGGGCGGTGGGCTCGCCGCGCCGCTCGAGCAGGGCGTTCGTGGCGACCGTGGTGCCCATGCGCACGACGTCGATCGTGCCGGGCGGGACCGGCGCGCCGGGGGCGAGGCCGAGGAGCTCGCGGATGCCGGCGACGGCGGCGTCGCGGTAGCGACCGGGGTTCTCGGACAGGAGCTTGTGAGTGACGAGGGTGCCGTCGGGGCGGCGGGCCACGAGGTCGGTGAACGTGCCGCCGCGGTCGATCCAGAACTGCCATCCGGTCATGGGGCGAGCGTAGGAGGTCGGGGAGGGGGCGGTGTGGCCGGGGTCGCTGACGGACCAGCGACGTAGCGATATCATCAAATCACTATGCCACTGGATCAGAGTCAGCGCCCCCTGTACGAGGTCAAGGCCGCCATGTTCAAGGGGCTCGCCCACCCCGTCCGCATCCGCATCCTCGAGATGCTCTCGACCACGCCCGAGGTGAGCGTCACCGAGCTGCGGGAGGAGACCGGGCTCGAGCAGGCCCACCTCTCGCAGCACCTCGCGGTGCTGCGCACCCACCGGCTGGTGGACTCCGAGCGGCGCGCCTCGCACGTGTACTACCGGCTCGCCGACCGCCGGGTGGCCGACCTGCTCTCCGCGGCGCGTTCGCTGCTGCTCGGGATGCTCTCCCGCGACGGCGAGGACGCCGCCGAGCGCCTCGCCGAGGCGAAGTCCCTGCCCACGATCGGGTCCGCCCGATGAACGAGGTCGAGACGAACGGGGCGGACGGTTCGCGCGGTGACGGGACGGGCGAGGCCGTGACGGATGCGGCCGGGACGAGCGCGATCGGTGAGACCGGCGCGGGTGCGCCCACCGCGACCGACGCGGGTGCGCCCGCGGCGACAGCCGCCGTCGGCTCGCGCGGCGACCGTGCCCTCAGGTCGACCGCGCGGACGATCCTGCGCTCGATGTCCGACCTGCGGATGCTGCTCCCGGCCCGCAGCGACTACGCGGGCGTCCGCCGCACGTGGCGCAGGGACGTCCTCGCCGGCGTCACGGTCGGCATCGTCGCGCTCCCGCTCGCCCTCGGCTTCGGCGTCAGCTCCGGGCTCACGGCCGAGCAGGGCCTGATCACCGCGATCGTCGCCGGCTTCCTCGCCGCGATCTTCGGCGGGTCGAACGTCCAGGTCTCGGGCCCGACCGGCGCCATGGTCGTCGTCCTCGTCCCGATCGCCGCCAGTCACGGGCCGGGCGCGATCGCCCTGGTGAGCCTGATGGCCGGGGTGATGGTCGTCGTCGCGGGGCTCCTGCGCCTGGGGCGCACGGTCTCCGTCATCCCCTGGCCCGTGATCGAGGGCTTTACGCTCGGCATCGCCATCACGATCTTCATGCAGCAGGTCCCGCTCGTGACGACCGCCGAGCGGTACGCGTCCGGCGACCTCAGCCCCGTCGCGATCGTCGCCGCCGGGCAGGCGCTCGCCGAGGCGGACCTCGTCCACCTCGCCTGGGCGCTCGGCGCCGTCGCCGTCGTGATTGCGTCCATGGTCCTCCTGCCGCGGCTGCACCCGTCGATCCCGGGCTCGCTGGTGGGCATCGTCGTCGTCGCGGCGATCACCGCCCTCGTCGACACGCCGCTGGCCACGCTCGGCGCCATCCCGTCGTCCCTGCCGATGCCCTCGATGCCGGGCATCGACGGGGACATGCTGCGCAGCCTGCTGCCGTCCGCCGCCGCCGTCGCGGCGCTCGCCGCCATCGAGTCGCTGCTGTCCGCGCGGGTCGCGGCCGGCATGGCGGACACCGGCCCCTACAACGCGGACCGCGAGCTCGTCGGCCAGGGCATCGCCTCGGTCGGCTCGGCGATGTTCGGCGGCATGCCCGCGACCGGCGCGATCGCCCGCACGTCCGTCAACATCCGGTCCGGCGGGCGCACGCGCCTCGCCTCGGTGGTGCACGCGCTCATCCTGCTCGGCATCGTGTTCGTGGCCGCGGGGCCGGTCGGCGAGATCCCGTACGCGGCGCTCGCGGGCGTGCTGTTCGTGACCGCGTGCCGGATGGTGCCGCTGCGACCGATGATCGCCGTGCTGCGGTCCTCGCGCTCCGGCGCCCTGACGTTCGTCGTCACCGCGATCATCACCGTCTCGTTCGACCTCGTCGTCGCGGTCCTCATCGGGCTCGGCCTCGCCGCGGTACTCGCCCTGCGCACGCTCGCCCGCTCGACGTCCGTGCGGATCGAACGGATCGAGGGCGGCGGCGAGGATGACGCCGGGATCGTCGCGGTGCGGTTCACCGGCCCGCTGTTCTTCGCGCCGGCCGAGCGCATCTTCGACACGATCATGGCCGTCCAGCACGCGCGGGTCGTCATCCTGCGCATGTCGCAGCTCGACTTCGTCGACGCCACCGGCGCGCACACGCTGCGCGAGCTCGTGACCGGGCTCGAGCGGAGGGGAGTGACGGTGCTGGTCAAGGGCGTGCGGCCCGGCCACGAGGGCATCCTGCGGCACGTCGGGGTGCTCGACGCGCTCCGGCACCACCGGCACCTGTTCGAGTCCTTCGACGACGCACTCGAGCACGCGAGGTCGCACGTCCGGCGCGAGCGCGAGGCGCGGGAGGTGGCGGCGGACAGGGCCGGGTAGTCCCGCACGAGCGACCTCCGCGAGGGGCCGGGGGTGCGACGCCGTGCGGATGCCCTGGGGCTCGAGCCCTGGGCGGATGCCCTGGGTAGGCACTCCCGTCGGCTGCCGGGAGCCGGTGGCTAGAAGCCGGCCGGTCGGGCGTCGTCGGGGCCGTTGCGCGAGCCGAACGGGCCGGGAGCGGTGCCGGGAGGCGGAGCCTGCCAGTCGAGCGGCGCCTGCTGGAACCGCTGCTCGGGCCGCGCGTACCCGTGCGCGTGGGCGCCGTGGCCCTGCTGCCCCGTCCCCGCGCCAGGCCCGAACCACGCCTGCCGCGCGGCCGCTCGCTGCTTGCCCCACTTGATGATCTGGTCCGCGGCGGCCCCCAGGCCGACGAGCGCAACCACGGCTCCGAGGACCCGGGCCGCCGTCTGGCTCTGGGGCGCCCACCGTGGGACGAACTCGCCGGTGAAGAGGCCCGAGCGGTACGCCATGATCGTCTCCGGGACGACCGCGGTGACGACGCCCGCGAGCCCGAGCAGCGCGAGCCCAACGCCGAAGATCAGGTGCTGGTGGGCGAAGAACGCGATCGCGGCGCCCAGGGAGGCGAAGAACGCCCCGAGCAGGATCATGAACGTCTTCTCGCTGAGGGAGAGGTTCTCCGCGCCGATCGCGAAGGAGGCGATGGCGATGCCCGCCCCGGCGAAGAGGAGCAGGACGATGATGCGCGCCGCGAGGTTGGGCTTCTTCGCGGGGGTCTGGTGCTGGGCCACGAGGAGACTGTAGTGAACTCCGGCGGCGCGACCGTCCGGATTGTCGTCGAGGCACCTCGAAAAGAGGCGTTATCGACCGGCGGGCGTCGCGAATCGAGGTGTCTCGACTGGGGAGCGGGACGAGGTCGGGGGGTGCGGAGCTCGGTTGGTCGGGCGTGCGGGTGCGGAGTTCGGCAGGTGGCTCGCGGTCCCGGCCCGACCCGGCCGGTCCCGGCGGGCGAGCCCGCTCAGGCCGTGGGAACCCCGGCGCCCGGGCGCAGCTCCGTGCGCGCCCGCCCGGCCACGACGACGATCGTCACCGCGAGCACGGCCGCCCAGGCCGGGATGGGCCAGAGCGTGAGCCGTTCGGGGATGGACCAGTTCTTGTCCAGCGCCACGAGGGTCACGGTCCATACAGCGCTGGCCAGGCAGAACGCCCCCACGCCGACCCCGAGGCCCCCGGCGATCCGCAGCCCCCCGCTGAGGCGGGCGAGCTGGAGTCCCAGCAGCGTGACGGCGGCCGGCGCGAAGAAGAAGATCGGCACGGACACCAGCGAGTGCAGGTCGACGATCGTGTTGATCGGGACGAGGGCGGTGCCGATGGCGCTGATCCCCGCGGCGACGAACAGCCCGCGGGTGATCGCCCTGAGGGCCGTCCTCGGCAGCGCGGTGCTCAGCAGCCACGCGCCGGTGGCGAGGAGGACCCCGAAGGCCGCGAACGCCCCGTTCATGAGCGCGTGCAGCGGCGAGCAGACGGGCACCCAGTCCCACCGGTACGGGATCCACGCGCACTCCGACGCCCCGAGGTCCGAGATCGTGTTCGAGAGGAACGAGAACGGTGCCGTGACGGCCGACGCCACGATCACCTCGACCAGCCAGTACAGCGGGAGGACGGCCCAGATCGCCGCGCCGAAGATCGCCGCTCGCGGGAGCGGGCGCGCAGTCGCCAGGGGCCGATCGGTCACTGTCTCTCCTCCGGGGTGGGGTGCACGGCCGACGTGACCGGGCACCTGAGAATCGCCGCCGGCGCCCCGCGGGTCAACCGGCTCACGCGGGCAGGTCGCCCCGCCCGCGCGCGTGGTACTCGTCGTACTTCTTGATCGACCCGCGCACGAGGTCCGCCGGATACTTCTCCCGGTTGGCCGCCATCTTCGTCTCCCAGGCGGCGCCGAGGTCGATGTCGAGGCTCGCCGCGACCTGCACGAGGTAGGACAGGACGTCGCTCAGCTCGTCGCCGAGCGCGCGGCCGCCCGCCTCGGTCCGCGCGTGCTCGACGACCTGCTCGTCCGTGCGCCACTGCGCGATCTCGACGAGCTCGCCGACCTCACCGACGAGCGCCAGCATGAGGTTGCGCGGGGTGTTGAACTGCTCCCAGTCCCGCTCGGCGGAGAAGTCCCGCAGGTCGTCCGCGATCCGTGTGAGGTCCATGCCCCAGTTCTACCGTGAACGAGGAAGGGGAAGTGCGGGACAAACCGTGACCAATCCGTGGTTCGATGATGAGCGTGACTGACCTGCACGATTCCCCCGCACACGAGTGGGCCGTCCTGTTCGACCTCGGCGGCACCCTCACCACCAACGGCCCCATCCCCGCGATCGCCGCCCGCCTGCTCGGCCTGCCGACGTCGGGCGAGCCGCTCGAGAACGTCGTCGCCGCGATCGCCGCCCACCGCGAGGAGTACGGCAGGGTCCACGACGACGCCGCCTACTGGCGGGCGGTCGCCAAGGACGCCGGGGCCGGCGACATCGACCCGGACGTCATCGCCCAGCTCGTGGCGGCCGACGTCGAGAACTGGATCAACCTGCCCTCCGCCGTGCTCACCCTCGTGCGCGACCTGCGCGAGAACCACGTGGAGATGGGCGTCCTGTCCAACGCGCCCCGCTCCCTCGCGCGCTGCTTCGACAACCAGCCGTGGGCGTCCGCCTTCACGGTCCAGCGCTTCTCCTGCTACACCGGGCTGACCAAGCCGAGCGTCGAGGCGTACGAGGACGCGATCTCGCACTTCGACCACTTCGCGGACCGGATCCTGTACCTCGACGACCGCCCGTCCAACGTCGACGCCGGGGCCGCCGCCGGCCTCGACGCCCACCTGTGGACGTCTCCGGACGAGGCGCGCGCCCTGCTCACCGAGCGCGGGCTGCTGCCCGCGGGCTGAGCCGGGCCGAGCCGGCCAGGAGGGGCCGAGCCAGGCCCGCCTGGCCGAGCCCGCCTACTCCGCCGGTCGCTGCACGCGGCTCGGCCAGCCCGACGCCGGCAGCCGCCCCGCGTGGGACCGGCTGGCGACCTGCTCGCGGATCGCCCGCAGGTGCCGGTCGACCATGCGCTCGATCCGCCGGTCCAGCACCTGCTTGGACAGCTTCTCGGACGGGCCGGTGAGGAACGCCAGATAGACGGCCGTCCCCTCCACGGAGGCGATGAGGTCGTGCGTGTCCTCCACCGTGGGCTCCAGCCCGGACTCGACCGAGTCGAGCAGGACCGAGGCGAGGTCCCGCACGGACTGGCCAACCGTCTCCTGCCAGAGGTCGGCGAAGACCTCGGGGTAGATGCGGGTCTCGATGTTCAGCCGGTACATGGCGTTGCCGTGGCGCCCGCCGTACTGGTCGATGCGCCGGTGCGCCGCGTAGAGCAGCCGCGTGCGCACGGACGGCTTCCGCTTCCGACCACCCGTCGGCGGGTGGATGACCGAGTAGTCGATGCCCCGCAGGGCGTCCATGAGCAGGTCCTGCTTGTCCGACCAGCGCAGGTAGATCGACGACTTGCCGAGCCCCGCCCGCTGCGCGACCGCGTCCAGCGACAGCCCGGCCCAGCCGCGCTCCCCGAACAGGTCGAGGATCGCCTCGTGGGCCTTGGACTCGGCGGCCGCGCTGCGGGGCCGTCCCGGCCCCTTGCCCGTGGTGCCGCCCGCCCGACGTCGGGGGGTCGCCCTGGGTGCGTCCGCCTGGGCGGGCGCGGCGACCGAGGGCGGGGACTCGTAGCCGCCGGGCGGCGGCATGCGGTCGCCCGCGGCGATCCACGGGTCGAAGGGGCGTCCGGAGATGGTGCGCCGGCGGCGGGACGGGCGGTCGTCGTCGGGGTAGGGGTCCAGGTCCTTCGACGACGGTGCCCGCGAGGGCCACGACGCCGGGAACGAGCGGCCCGCCGGCCGGTCCGCGGACGCCTCGGCGTCCGCCGCCTCCCCGCTCGCGGCACCCCCCGGCTCCGGCCCGGGCGACCCGGGGCCTCCGACCCCGGCCTCTGGAGACGTGGCCGCGACGTCGTCGGGAGCGGCTGCAGCAGCGGCAGGCTCGTCGTCGTCGCGGGGGGAGGTGACCGTGGCCGCCTCGTGGTCTGTCCCCCCGGACGCGACCGCGGAACCGGAGCGGGCGGGCGCGCCCGGCCGGTACCACGGAAGCCTGCCGATATCTGAGTCGCTCATGGCGGTTCCTTACCCGAGAGGTCCGATCACCCGGCGGGTCGGCCGGTGTGCATCACGACAGCGCCGCCGCGACGGCGAGGTCGAGGGCGAGCCCGAACCGGGTCTCGCGGTCCTCCGGCGACATGTCTCCGGAGTGGTCGAGCAGGTGGTCCGAGACCGTGAGGACGGCGAGGGCCTGTCGCCCGTGCTCGGCCGCGACGCCGTAGAGGCCGGCGGCCTCCATCTCGACGGCGAGCGTGCCGTAGCGGGCGAGCGTGACGTTGAGGTCGTCGGCGTTGCCGTAGAAGTGGTCGCGGGACACGATCGGCGCGATGTGCACCGGGGTGTCGCCGGCCTTCGCCTCGGCGGCGGCTGCCGCCGCCGCGACGAGGTTGAAGCTCGCGATCGCGGAGAAGTGCAGGCCCGGGAGCCGGGGCACGTTGATCGCGGAGTCGGTGTGGGCGCCGGTGGCGATGACGACGTCGCCGACCTTGACGTTGCGCGCCAGCCCGCCCGCGGTGCCGACGCGGATGATGCGCTGGACACCGAAATGGCTGAACAGCTCGTTGGCGTACAGGACGGCGGACGGGATGCCCATTCCGGACGCCATGACGGTGAGAGGCTTGCCGTCGATCTCACCGGTGTACACCTTGTTCGCGCGGACGTCGGAGACGACCTTCGCGTCCGGGATGAGCATCTCGGCGATGCGCCCGGCCCGCTTGGGGTCGCCGGGAAGAATGACGGCCGGGGCGATGTCGCCCGGTTCGGCGGCGATGTGCGGGGTAGCCATATGCGCTGGTCCTTCGACGAGAGTGGGTCCGCCGGGTCGAAAAACCAGGCGTGACAATGTCGTGTGGATGATCCCACGAACCGGGGCCCGGATGTGGCCGCGCGGTCGGCGGAAGTGGAGCGGCTCGGGGAGCGGCGGGAGCGCCGGTCGTCGTGCCGGGTGGTGCGGCGCCCCCCGGGCTCCGGCGGACGTCCCGCGGGGCTAGCCTGGCGAGGTGAGCGAGCAGCCGACGGCCGACCACCCGCACCCCTGGCGGGCCCTGGTCGGGCGCTCGACCGACGACTCGCCGGCCCTCACGACCGGCTCGGGGACGCGCACGGGGCGCGGCCCCGCCGACGGCCCGATCTCCTGGCGGACCCTGCACGACGACGCCACGAGGGTCGCCCTCGCGCTCGCCGACGTCGGGGTCACGGCCGGTGACCGGGTCGGCGTCGTCCTGCCCACCGGGCGGGAGCTCGCCGCCTGCCTGTTCGCGATCGGCCGGATCGGGGCCGTCGCCGTCCTCGCCGACCCGCGCCTCGGCACCCGACAGCTCGACCGCGCCCTGCGCCGCGCCGGCCTCGACCGCCTCATCGGGACCCCCGCGGCCGCCAGAGCGGCACGCGTGCGGAAGTGGGCGCCCAAGCGATACGTGGCGGGCACGCCGGGCGGCAAGCCGTTCAGCACCGCCCAGCGGCGCCTGCTCGGCCTGCGCGGCTCGTACCCGGAGCTGGTCGCGCACGGTGAGGAGCTCCTGGCCGGGGGAGCGTCGCTGCCCGCCGAGCCGGAGCCAGGGGCCGACGCCCTCGTCGTCTTCCACGCGACCGGCTCGACCCGCCCCTCCGGCGTCGTCTACAGCCACGCCACGCTCGCCGCGATGCTCGACGCCGCCCGGCGGGTTCTCCCGTTCGGCCCGGACCGCGGCGTCATCGCCGCCTTCGCGCCGGCCGCGCTGCTCGCGCTCGGCGCCGGGGCGCCCGCGGTGATCCCGGCCGCCGGGCGGTCCGGCCGGCTCGACGCCGGGGAGCTCGCCGCCGCCGCGCGCCGACTTCCGAACGCCGTCCTCTCCCTCACGCCCGCCCAGGTCGCCTCGGTCCTGGAGAGTGCCGACGCCCTCGGCGACGACGATCGCCGCGCGCTGCTCACGATCGGCTCCGTCGCGGTCGGTGGAGCCCCCGTCACCGTCGACGAGCTCGCCCGGCTCTCGAACCTCCTCGGTACCCGCGACGTGCACGCCCCGTACGGCCTCGCCGGCGCCCTCCCGCTCACCGACATCACCCTCGACGAGCTGATCGAGGCCGAGTCCACGCGGGCCGCCGGGTCCGGCACCTGTGTGGGCCGACCGCTGCCCGGCGTCGAGATCGCGATCGCCCCGCACGACCCCGACGCCGCCCCCGCACGGTCCGCGGACGACCTCGCGACCGAGGCCGGCGTCAGCGGCGAGGTGTGGGGATCGGCGCCCCACATCCGCGACCGCTACCTCCTGCCCGCGGCCGAGCAGGCCCGCGCCCAGATGAGCGCCGGCTGGCACCGCACCGGCGACACCGGGCACGTGGACGCCGCCGGCCGCCTCTGGCTCACCGGCCGCCGCGGCAGCGAGATCACTCCGCCCGGCTCCGTCCTCGAGCCCGTCGCGATCGAGCTCGCCGCCCGCGGCGTGCGCGGCGTGGCGAAGGCCTGTGCGGTCGGCATCGGGCCGCGCGGCCGCCAGGTCCTCGCGGTCGCGGTCGAGCCGACCCCTGCCGCCCGCGGTCGCGGCGCCTCCCGCGGCGCCTCCCGCGGCCGGCCCGCCGGCCGCCCGGCGCTCGCCGGACCCGCGCTCGCCTCGCTGGTGACCCGCGCCGTGGGCGACGTGACGGACGTGGCCGTGGGCGCCGTCGTCGTGCTGGACCCGATCCCGGTGGACGTGCGGTACGGGTCCCAGGTGCAGCGGGAGGCCGTCTCCGCGGCGATCGAGTCCCTGGTCACTGGCCCCGGGCGCGCGGGCCGCCGCGGCCGAACTACCCTGAAGCGGTGACGACCGAACCGACCGAGACCCCGCAGCAGCCCGCGAGACCCCCGCGGCCGCCGCGGCCCCCGAAGTCGGCCCGGGCCATGTTCTGCACGTCGATCCTGGCCCTCGAGGCTTTCGTCATGCTGTTCGCCGCGCTCGTCGCCCACGGGCTGCGCGTCGCGCCGCTGCCCTGGATCTGGTCGGTCGGGGCGGTCGCGTTCGTCGCGTGCATCGTCGGGGCGGCGCTCATGCGCAAGCACCCCGGCCCGGTCGAGATCCTCGGCTGGGTCATCCAGTCCGGCCTGGCACTCAGCGCCCTGCTCGTGCCGCTCGCGCTCGCGCTCGCCGTCGTCTTCGCGCTCCTGTGGCTCATCGCCCTGCGCACCGGCGCGGACATCGACGCCGACCGGGTCGAGCGGTACAAGGCGGAGCTGGAGTACTACGACGACGCGGTCGCGGCCTTCGAGGCCTGAGCACCCCACGTAGGCTGGCGCCATGACCTCATCGCTCGAGCGCAGCCTTGTCCTCATCAAGCCCGACGGCGTCGCCCGCAACCTCACCGGCGAGGTGCTGCGCCGGATCGAGGCCAAGGGATACGTCATCTCCGAGCTGAAGATGCTCACCGCGGGCGACGACCTGCTCGGCGAGCACTACGCCGAGCACCGCGAGCGCCCGTTCTTCCCCGGCCTGGTCGAGTTCATGAAGCGTGGCCCCGTGGTGGCCGCCGTGATCACCGGCCACCGCGTCATCGAGGGCATCCGCACCCTTGCCGGCACGACCGACCCGACGACGGCGGCCCCCGGCTCGATCCGCGGCGACCTCGCGTTCGAGACCGGCGGGCCCGTCATCGAGAACATCATCCACGCGTCGGACTCGGTGGAGAGCGCCGAGCGCGAGATCGCCCTCTGGTTCGCGGCCTGAGCAGACCTCATCGGCCCCGGGGCGCGGATATCCGCGGCCCGGGGCCTTTTCTCACCTAGGCTTCCCGCGTGTACCTGAAGACGTTGACGATGCGGGGGTTCAAGTCCTTCGCATCCGCGACGACCCTTCATCTCGAGCCCGGCATCACCGCCGTCGTCGGCCCGAACGGGTCCGGAAAGTCCAACGTGGTGGACGCGCTCAGCTGGGTGATGGGGGAGCAGGGAGCGAAGTCCCTGCGCGGCGGCACGATGCAGGACGTCATCTTCGCCGGCACCTCCGGCCGCCCGCCGCTGGGTCGCGCCGAGGTCTCCCTGACGATCGACAACACCGACGGCGTGCTCCCGATCGAGTACACCGAGGTGACGATCAGCCGCACCCTGTTCCGTTCCGGCGGCTCCGAGTACGCCATCAACGGCGAGTCCTGCCGGTTGCTCGACATCCAGGAGCTCCTGTCCGACACGGGCATGGGCAAGGAGATGCACGTCATCGTCGGGCAGGGGCGCCTCGACTCCGTCCTCCAGGCCACACCCGAGGACCGCCGCGGCTTCATCGAGGAGGCCGCCGGCGTCCTCAAGCACCGGCGGCGCAAGGAGAAGGCGCTGCGCAAGCTCGAGGCCACCGCCGCGAACCTCGCCCGCCTCCAGGACCTCACCGGCGAGATCCGCCGCCAGCTGGGCCCGCTCGCCCGGCAGGCGGACGTCGCCCGGCGCGCGCAGGTGGTCCAGGCCGACCTGCGGGACGCCCGAGCGCGGCTCCTGGCCGACGACCTCGCCCAGCTCCGCGCCGCCGCCGAGGCCGCGAGCACCGACACCGCCCAGATCACGGCGCAGCTCACCAAGGCCGAGGCGGAGCAGGACGCCGCCCGACGCACGCTCGCCTCCCTCGAGCAGGCCGCGGCCGGCGCGGCACCGCGGATCGGCGCCGCCACCGACACCTGGTACCGGCTCTCCTCGGCCCGGGAGCGCCTGCGCGCGCTCGTGGACGTGGCCGCGGAGCGCGCCCGCCTGCTCGGTGGGCCGGGCGAGGACGCGGCCGCCTCGGCCGACCGGTCCGACGACGACGGCCGGGACCCCGAGTCCCTCATGGCCCGCGCCAAGCAGGCGCGCGAGGCCGAGGCCGAGCTCGCGGGCGAGCGCGACGAGGCGAAGGCCACCCTCACCGAGGCCGAGGAGGCGCGCGGCGAGGCGGAGACCACCGAGCGCTCCGCCGAGCACGCCCTGGCCGCCGTGCACCGGGCCGTCGCCGACCGCCGCGAGGGACTTGCCCGGCTCACCGGCCAGGTCGCCGAGCGGCGCAGCCGGCTCGAGGGCGCGCAGCGGGAGCTGGACCGCATCCACCAGGCCGAGGAGGACGCGCGGGCGCGCATCGAGAAGGCGCAGCTCGAGTTCGAGTCCCTCGAGCGCGAGGTCGCCGGCGCCGAGGACGGCGAGGAGGACCTCGACTCGGTGTTCGAGACGGCGTCCGATGCCCTGGACGCCGCCGAGGAGAAGGTCGCCGAGCTCGAGCAGACCCTGCGGCAGGCGGAGTCCGAGCGCGACGCCGCGACGTCGCGTGCGGACGCGCTCGCCCTCGGCCTGAGCGCGTCGGAGGCGGCCCCGGGCGAGGACGTCGAGGGCATCCTCGGCCCCCTGCCCGATCACCTCGACGTCGAGGCGGACTGGGCGGACGCGGTCGCCGCGGCCCTAGGCCCGCTCGCCGCCGCGTTCGTCGTGCAGTCCCTCGACGCCGGCGTCACCGCGATCCGCGGCGCGCGCGAGGCCGAGAGCGGCAAGGTGCGCCTCGTCGTCGCCGCGGACCCCGGCGCGGACGCGCCGGCAGTCCCGGCGGACCTGCCCGACGGTGTCGTGGCGGCAGCGGGTGTCGTCACCGCCAAGGGGGAGCTGGGCCCGACGCTCGCCCGCCTGCTCGAGCGCGTGGTGCTCACCGACGATCTCGCCGCGGCGCGGGCCGCGGTGGCGGCCCGTCCCGAGTGGACGGCCGTGACGAGACTGGGTGACGTCGTCGGGGCGGGATACGTCTTCGGCGGCGGTGGGGAGGAGTCTTCGGTCCTCACGCTGCACGCCGCGCACGAGGAGGCGCTCGCCGCGGTGGCGGAGGCGACCGCGCGGGCGGAGGCGACGCGGTTCGCGCTCGGCCCTGCTGGGGAGGCCGTGGAGGCCGCGCGCGCCGAGGCGAAGTCCGCGCTCGACGCGCTGCACGCCTCGGACGCCGAGATGTCGGCCGTCACCGAGCGGCTCGGCCGCCTGCGCCAGACGATCCGGGACGCGGGCACCGAGGTGGAGCGGTCGGGCCCGGCCCGCGAGCAGGCCGAGGCGGCGCTGGCCGAGCACCGGACGGCCCTCACGGACCTCACCGAGCGGCTCGAGCTGGCCGGTCGGGAGCCGGAGGAGGCCGAGGCGGACCTCGAGCGGGCGACCCTCGAGCGCGACGAGGCCGCCGGCAAGGCGCGTGCCGCCCGCGCGCACGAGACCGACATGCGGCTCGCGCTGCGCACCGTCGAGGAGCGCGTGGGGGCGCTCGCCGGGCGCGCCGCGTCGCTGGAGTCCGCGGCCCGCGCCGAGCGCGCCGCCCGGCAGGCAGCGGCCGAGCGGGCCGAGAAGCGTCGTCGGCAGGCGGCCGTCGCGGACGAGGTCGTGCAGCGCGCGACCGAGGGAGTCGCCGTCGCCGACAGGGCCGTGGAGAAGGCCGCCGAGGTGCGGGCCGCGGCCGAGGCCGAGCGGGCCGACCGCGAGCAGGTGACGGCCCGCGTGCGCGGGGAGATCGCCGAGCTGGACGCGAACCTGCTCCGGCTCCGCGATGCCGCGCACCGCGAGGACCTCGCCCGCGCCGAGCAGGCGCTGCGCGTCGAGCAGGCCGAGCAGCGGTCGATCGAGGAGCTCGGCATCGACCCGGAGGTCCTGCTGGAGGAGTTCGGGCCGCTCGTCCTCATCCCGTCCACGGAGCCGGTCGCGGACGGCGAGGAGCCGCCCGAGCCGACCCCGTTCGTCCGCGTCGAGCAGGAGAAGCGTCTCGCGAAGGCCGAGAAGGACCTCGCGCGCCTCGGCAAGGTCAACCCGCTCGCCCTCGAGGAGCACGCCGCGCTCGAGGAGCGCCACAAGTTCCTCACCGAGCAGCTCGCCGACCTCACGCGGTCCCGCGAGGACCTCCTGCAGATCGTGCGGGACATCGACGTGCGGGTCGAGGAGGTCTTCACCTCCGCGTTCCACGACACGGCCGAGCAGTTCGAGAAGGTCTTCCCGCGGCTCTTCCCGGGCGGTGAGGGCAAGCTGGTGCTCACCGACCCGTCCGACATGCTCGCGACCGGAATCGAGATCGAGGCGCGGCCCGCGGGCAAGAAGGTCAAGCGCCTGTCGCTGCTGTCGGGCGGCGAGCGGTCGCTGACGGCCGTGGCGCTGCTGGTCGCGATCTTCACCGCGCGGCCCAGCCCGTTCTACGTGATGGACGAGGTGGAGGCGGCGCTCGACGACGTCAACCTCGGCCGCCTCATCGAGATCTTCGCCGAGCTGCAGCTGAGCTCCCAGCTCATCGTCATCACCCACCAGAAGCGGACCATGGAGGTCGCTGACGCGCTGTACGGCGTGACGATGCGCGGCGGACTGTCGACCGTCATCTCCCAGCGGCTGGAGCGGGACTCGGCGTAGGGCTGGTCGCGTTGGGCTGGTCGCGCAGGGCGGGTCGTCCGCGCGGGTGTGAGCACCCGCCCATCGGGCGCGTCCGCACCGGCCCGCCCGGGCTGCCACACTGGGGGCCGTGGACAACCCCCTTGTGATCGCAGGCATCGTCCTCGGCGTCATCGTCGTCGTGGGACTCATCGTCGGACTCTGGCTCGTTCCCTCCCGGAAGCGGAAGAACGCGCCGCTGCCGAAGCAGGACGCGAGCCCGTACCCGGCCGACGCCGAACCGGCCGCGGGCGCATCGGCCACCGGTGGTTCGGCCACCGCCACGCTCGAACGCCCGGACGCGGGCGTCCTCCCGGGCGAGGAGGGGACCGAGGAGGCAGGCGCGGGCATCGACGTCGCGCCGGAGCCCGCGGCCCCGACCCTGGAGACGCCCGAGGGCATCGGTTCGCGGCTGCAGCGCCTGCGGGCGCGCCTCGCGCGCTCCGGCGGGTTCGGCAAGGCCCTGCTCTCCATCCTGTCGCGCGGCGACCTGTCCGAGGACGACTGGGAGGAGCTCGAGGAGACGCTGCTGCTCGCGGACGTCGGCGTCGGCCCGACCACCGAGCTCATCGACAAGCTGCGCACCGAGGCGAAGATCCTCGGCACCTCCGACGCCGGGGAGATCCGCGAGGTCCTGCGTCGCGAGCTGCTGCAGTTCGTCGGCCCGGACGTCGACCGCTCGCTCAACCTCGCCCCGCATGCGGGCGAGGACGGCGAGCCGCACCCCGCGACCGTCCTCGTGGTCGGCGTCAACGGCACCGGCAAGACCACCACGATCGGCAAGCTGGCCCGCGTGCTCGTGGCCGAGGACCACGACGTCCTCTTGGGTGCCGCGGACACCTTCCGCGCCGCCGCGGCCGAGCAGCTCGGCACGTGGGGCGAGCGCGTCGGCGTGCCCGTCGTCCGCTCGGAGAAGGAGGGGGCCGACCCGGCGTCGGTCGCCTTCGACGCCGTGAGCACCGGCCGGAGCGAGGGCGTCGACGTCGTCGTCGTGGACACGGCCGGCCGCCTGCAGAACAAGGCCGGCCTGATGGAGGAGCTGGGCAAGATCAAGCGCGTCATGTCGCGACAGGCGCCCGTCTCCGAGGTGCTGCTCGTGCTCGACGCGACCACCGGCCAGAACGGCATGCAGCAGGCGAAGGTCTTCTCCGAGGCCGTCGACGTCACCGGCATCGTGCTCACCAAGCTGGACGGCACCGCGAAGGGCGGCATCGTCGTCGCGGTCCAGCGCGAGCTGGGCGTGCCGGTGAAGTTCATCGGCCTCGGCGAGGGCCCGGACGACCTGGCGCCCTTCGTCCCCGAGGACTTCGTGGACTCCCTCCTCGCCTGACCATTCGGCGGGGTTCGGACTCGGCAATGAGCTACGGCACGTGGGGGACGAGCTCGTCGTAGATGATGTCGTGCCTCAGGACTTCGTGGGTGTCCCCGTCGATCCAGATCACGGGCTCCGGCCAGTCGGGATCGATGGGGATGTCACCCCACCGGTCCGGTTCGACGATCTCGTGGAAGTGGTCCTGGTAGATGATGTAGCCCCGGACGGCCACGCCGTTCTCGGAGTCGACGAGGACGAGGTGGTTGTGAGGGAGAAGGGACGGGAAGTTCCATCCCGGGAGGCTCTCGATCAGGGCGTTGACGTCGTAGTCGACGTCTGAGGCGTTGTCCAGGTATCCGTACGGCGCGGCATCAGACGGGCTTTCCGAGGAACTCTCGCTGTCCGGACCGGAGGACGGCGTCTCGGCCGGAGGATCCTCGGCAGAGGTCGTCTCGGTGGACGCAGTCTCACCGCCCTGGGACGCCGAGGAGTCGGCCGATCCTGACGACGTGCCGCACGCGGAGATCGCGAGAAGCGACGCTGCAAGGCTCACGCAGGGTGCGGCTGACCGACGACCCCCCCGGAACCCAGCGCCGATCACGTCGTGCGTCCTAGCCCTGCTCATGGTGGCCCCCAGAGATGCTCGCGATGGTCGGTTCAACCTAGCAACGGCGCGACTGTGGCGTCGGAGATTCATCTCGTCCCTCCTCGGGCGCACGCGGACGCGATGCCCTCTCCGCCTCCCATTCCCAAGCCGAATCAGATCTTCTCGACCCAGTTCACATGATTGTTACGCGCCGCGAATCGCCGTCATCTGCGTGAAACGTGCCGCGCGAGCCGCCGAAACATCGGGCGACAAGTCTTTCCCTCGTACCCGGCCGGATGTGCCGGCGAGGAGGAAAGATGAATCTCTCAACCAGTGTGCCCATCGAACTGGATACCGGTGGCACCGCCTGGATGCTCATGTCCGCCACGCTCGTCCTCATGATGACGGTGCCCGCCCTGGCCCTGTTCTACGGCGGCATGACGCGCTCCCGCGGCGTCCTCAACATGATGATGATGGCCTTCGGCGTGGTCGCCGTCGTCGGCGTGATCTACCCGCTGTGGGGCTGGTCGATGAGCTACTCCAGCTCGATCGGCGGCATCTTCGGCAACCCGTTCGAGGGCTTCGGCCTGTCCGGGGTCGCCGTCGGCCCCGACGGCGGCTATCTGCTCGACGACGTCGGCGTGCCGATGTTCGTCGGCGTCGCCTTCCAGTCGACGTTCGCGATCATCACGACCGCCCTGATCGCCGGCGCGATCGCCGACCGCGTGAAGTACTCGACCTGGCTGGTCTTCACCGCCCTGTGGGTGACCGCCTCCTACTTCCCGATGGCCCACATGGTGTGGGGCGGCGGCCTGCTCTCCGGCGATGGCCCCTTCGCCTCGATCGCCGAGCCGATCGACTTCGCCGGCGGGACGGTCGTCCACATCAACGCCGGTATCGCGGGCCTCGTCCTCGCCCTCGTGGTCGGGAAGCGGATCGGTTTCGGCACACGCCCCATGCGCCCCCACAACCTGCCGCTCGTCATGATCGGTGCTGCCCTGCTGTGGATCGGCTGGTTCGGCTTCAACGCGGGCTCCGCGTTCACCGCCGACGGCGTGGCCGGCCTCGCCTGGGTGAACACCACCGCCGCGACGGCGGCCGCCATCCTCGGCTGGCTCGTCACCGAGCGCATCCGCGACGGTCACATGACGTCCCTCGGCGCGGCCTCCGGCACGGTCGCCGGCCTCGTCGCCATCACCCCGGCCGCCGGCGCCCTCAACCCGGTCACCTCGATCGTCCTCGGACTGGTCGCCGGCGCCGTCTGCGCCCTGGCCGTCAGCCTGAAGTACAAGTGGAAGTTCGACGACTCGCTCGACGTCGTCGGCGTCCACCTGGTCGGTGGCCTCGTCGGCACCGTGCTCATCGGTGTCCTCGCGGACGACACGGGTCTCATCTTCGGTCACGGGTTCGCGCAACTCGCAGTCCAGGTCATCATCGCCGTCGTCGCGATGGTGTATTCAGGAGTCGTCACACTGGTTATTGCGTTGGTCCTGAAGAAGGCGATGGGCTGGCGTGTCAGCAAGGACGAGGAGGTATCCGGCATCGACACCGCCGAGCACGCGGAGAGCGCGTACGAAGGCATCGGTACGGGCACCCTCCTCGGCGCTACGGAGAAGTGAGGACCGCTATGAAGCTCGTGACCGCAATCGTTCAGCCCTTCCGGCTCGAGGACGTCAAGTCCGCGCTCGAGGCCGCCGGCGTCAGCGGGATGACCGTCTCGGAGGCCAACGGGTTCGGCCGCCAGCACGGCCACACCGAGGTCTACCGCGGCGCCGAGTACGAGGTCCGCCTCGTGCCGAAGATCCGCATCGAGGTCCTGGTGGACGCCAGCCAGGCCGCCGACGTCCTCGACGCCGTGGTCGGCGCCGCCCACACGGGCCGCATCGGCGACGGCAAGGTGTGGGTCAGCGACGTGAGCGAGGTCGTCCGCGTCCGCACCGGTGAACGCGGGACCGACGCGCTGTGACTGAGACCGCGGCGGACGGACCGAGGCTCATCACCGGCCTCGCATCCGTCCGCCGCGGTATCTCCGCACCCTCGCCCGAGCGCCTCGCCTCGGGGGACCGGTCGGCCGGCCGGGACTACCGGGCTGTCCTCGCCGACGTCACCGACGCCGCCCTCGTCGACACGTGGGCGTGGGCCGAGGCCCGCACCGGACTCTCCCTCACCCACGGCATCGCACTGGCCTGCGTCGGCTCCCTCGCCCGCCGGGACGGCGGCCCGGAGGCGGACCTCGACCTCGTCCTCCTGCACGACGGCGCCATGCCGGACCCCGATCTCGCCGAGGTCGCGGACCGGCTCTGGTACGCGATCTGGGACGCGGGCCTCCAGCTCGACCACTCCGTGCGCACCCTCGCCGACTGCCGGTCGGTCGCCCACGTCGACGTGCCGGCCGCGGTCGGCATGATCGGCCTGCGCCACGTGGCGGGGGACCGGAACGTCACGGCGGACGCCGCCTCGGCCGTGCTGGCCGACTGGCGCGGTGCCGCCCGAACCCGACTGAACGACCTCACCTCGGCCATCGCCTCGCGCACGTCCAGCCGCGGCTTCCTCGCCCACGTCTCCGAGCCCGACCTCAAGGAGAGCCGCGGCGGGCTGCGCGACGCCCGCATCCTCCACGCACTGGCCGCCACCTGGCTCGCCGACCGCCCGCACGGGGCCGCCGACGACGCCGCGGACCTCCTCGCCGACGTCCGGGACGCCCTCCAGCGCGCCACCAGGCGCTCCGCGACGCGCCTCAGCTTCCGCGAGCAGGACGACGTCGCCGCCGCCATGGGATTTGGCCGCCGCCGCTCGGGCCCGGTCGACCACGAGCACCTGCGGTCCGCCGTGCCCACCGCGGGCCGGATGCCCGGCCGCACCGAGGTCGGCGCCGACTCCGCCGACGAGCTCCTCGCCGCAGTCTCGGCCGCCGGCCGGACCATCCGCTACGCCCTCGACACGACCATCCGGCAGGCAGCCCGGTCCGCGGCCCGACCCCGCCGACGCGTCTCCATGGAGGCCCTGCTCGCGGGCCGGCGCCCCCGCCACACCGTCGTCGCGGACGGCATCATCGCCCACGACGGCGAGCTCGTCCTCGCGGTCGGGGTGCGTCCCGAGGCCGACCCCGGCCTCGCCCTGCGCGCCGCCCGTGCGTCCGTCACCACCGGGCTCCCGCTGTCCCCGATCACCGCCACGACGCTCGCCGCATGCCCCGAGCCCCACGCCGCGACCGGCACCTGGTCGCCCGACGCCCTGGCCGACCTCCTCGCCGTCCTCGCCGGCGGCGACCGCCTCCTCGACGTCCTCGACACACTCGACATCGCCGGCGTCATGGCCACCTGGTTCCCCGAGTGGGCGCCGATCCGCAACCGCCCGCAGCGCACCGCGGTCCACACCGCCACCGTGGATCGCCACTCGCTCGCCGCGGTCGCCAACCTCGCCCGCATCCACCCGACGCCGGAGCACACCGAGGCCGGCGGCATCGCCGACCCGGCCCTCCTGATCGGCACCCTCCTGCACGACGTCGGCAAGGTGCCCGGCGAGATCGACCACGCCGAGCGCGGGGCCACCATCGCGGCCGGGACGGCCGCCCGACTCGGGCTCGCGCCCGAGGCGGCCGCCGACGTCGTCGGGCTCGTCCGCGACCACCTGCTGCTCGCCGAGACGGCGACGGGTTCGGACATCGCCGACCCGGCGGTCGCGGGGTGGGTGGCCAGGCGGGTCGGTTCGCGGCGGCGGCTGCACCTGCTGGCCGCGCTCACGCAGGCCGACGCCCAGGCGGCCGGGCCGCGGGCGTGGACGCCGTGGCGCGCGGAGCTCGTGTCCCGCCTCGTGGCCGCGGTCGACGCGGCACTCAGGGAGAAGGTGTTGACGGACGCTGCCGACGCGGACTGAACGAGTCGCACTCGCATGCGTCCGATCCCACGCCTTGCGCCGTCCCCGGCACCCGGCGCGAGGCGGCCGCGTTGCTACCCTGGACGCCAGTAGTTCGCCCGCCGCGCGGTCGCCCGACCGACGCGCCGGCACGTCCCGAACAGACAAGGACCCACGTGTTCGCCAGCCTCTCCGACCGGATCACCGGCGCCTTCAGCGCCCTGCGCGGGAAGGGTCGACTCTCCGACGAGGACGTCGAGACCACCATCCGGGAGATCCGCCGCGCGCTGCTCGACGCCGACGTCGCCCTCCCGGTCGTCCGCCAGTTCTCCGCCGCGATCCGCGAGCGCGCCACCGGCGCCACCCTGTCGAAGGCGCTGAACCCGGGCCAGCAGGTCATCAAGATCGTCCACGAGGAGCTCGTCGAGATCCTCGGCGGCGACTCCCGCGACCTCGCCTTCGCGAAGCACCCGCCGACCGTCATCATGCTCGCCGGCCTCCAGGGCGCCGGCAAGACCACGCTCGCCGGAAAGCTCGGCCTGTGGCTGCGCGAGCAGGGGCACACCCCGCTGCTCGTCGCCTCGGACCTCCAGCGCCCGAACGCGGTCAACCAGCTCCAGGTCGTCGGCCAGCGCGCCGGGGTCGAGGTCTGGGCGCCGGAGCCCGGCAACGGCGTCGGCGACCCGGTCCAGGTGGCCCGCTCGGGCATCGACCGCGCGAGGCAGGGCATGCACTCGGTCGTCATCGTCGACACCGCCGGTCGCCTCGGCATCGACGAGGAGATGATGCGGCAGGCCGCGAACATCCGCGACGCCGTGCAGCCCGACGAGACCCTGTTCGTCCTCGACGCGATGATCGGTCAGGACGCCGTCACCACCGCGAACGCCTTCGCGGAGGGCGTCGGCTTCACCGGCGTCGTCCTGTCCAAGCTCGACGGCGACGCCCGCGGTGGTGCGGCCCTGTCCGTGCGCGGCGTGACCGGCGTGCCGGTCCTGTTCGCCTCGACCGGCGAGAAGCTCACCGACTTCGAGCGCTTCCACGCCGACCGGATGGCCTCCCGCATCCTCGACATGGGTGACGTCCTCACCCTCATCGAGCAGGCGGAGAAGGTCTACGAGGCCGAGGAGGCGGAGAAGCTCGCCGAGAAGCTCGCGGGCAACGACTTCACGCTGCACGACTTCCTCGGCCAGCTCCAGCAGCTGCGCAAGATGGGCTCGATGAAGAAGATGCTCGGCATGCTGCCGGGCATGGGCCAGATGCGCGAGCAGCTGGACAACTTCGACGAGAAGGAGGTCGACCGGGTCGAGGCGATCATCCGCTCGATGACCCCGGCCGAGCGCGCGAACGTGAAGATCCTCAACGGCTCGCGCCGGTCCCGCATCGCCAAGGGCGCCGGGACGACCGTGCAGGCGGTGAACTCGCTCGTCGAGCGGTTCGAGCAGGCCCGCACGATGATGCGCAACATGAACCGCGGGGGCGGCGGAATGCCGGGCATGGGTGGGATGCCCGGGATGCCGGGCGGGCCGGGCATGGGGGGCGGCAAGAAGTCGCGCGGCCGCCAGGTCCAGCAGCCGCGGAAGAAGAAGGGCAAGAGCGGCAACCCCGCCAAGCGCGCCCGCCAGGAGCAGGCCATGGCGGAGAAGCCGTCGAAGGGCAGCGGCGCCGCCTTCGGTAGTGGCTCCGGCCCCGTCTCGCCCGCTCCCGACGACGTCGACCTCGACGCCCTGCAGAAGTTCCTGCGGTAGCGAGAGCTCGTCACGAGCGCTTGAGGGCCCCCGGCGAACGCCGGGGGCCCTCCGCGTTGTCCCTGGTCGGGAGCTACACGACCCGGGTGCCGCGCAGGATGACGGCCCTGGGGGCCCGGGTGACCGTGATGTCGGCGCGCGGGTCGGTCTCGTAGACGACGACGTCGGCGCTGGCCCCGTCCTCGACGCCGTCCGCCCCGAGGTACTCGCGTCCCGCCCACGTGGCGGCGGCGAGGACGCGCTCGGCCGGGATGCCGAGCTCGACGCAGGCGGCGAGCTCGCGGGGGAGGGTGCCCTGGTCCAGGGTGGACCCGGCGTCGGAGCCCATGAGCAGCGGGACGTCGGCGTCGACCATGCGGCCCCAGAAGTCGGTCCGGCCCTCGTACATGGCGAGCATGCGAGCGGCGTAGACCGGGTACTTCGCGCCGGCCTGGCCGACGAAGTCCTTGAACAGCTCCGTCTGCAGGGCGGTGACGGTGACGTGGATGCCGCGGGCCGCGAACTCGGCCATGTGGTCGTCGCTCATGCCGGTACCGTGCTCGACCCCGTCGACGCCGGCCGCCAGGACGTCGTCGATGGTCTCCCGGGCGAAGGCGTGGATCGTCATGCGCGCGCCGTTCTCGTGGGCGGCGGCGACGGCGTCGGTGAGCACGTCGACCGGCCACAGGGGCGTGAGGTCGGCGTCGGCACCGAGCGAGCGGTCGATCCAGTCGCCGACGAGCTTGACCCAGCCGTCCCCGCGGCGCGCCTCCTGCGCCACGACCTCCGGCAGGTCGTTCACGTCCTCCAGCTCGCGGGCGAAGTTGCGGATGTAGCGCTTCGGGCGGGCGATGTGCTGCCCCGCGCGGACGAGGCGGGGGAGGTCCTCGCGCTCCTGCACCCAGCTGTTGTCGATCGCGGACCCGGCGTCGCGGATGAGCAGCGTGCCGACGTTCCGGTCGAGGATCGCCTGCTCCTCGGCGCGCTCGACCGACGTGGGGCCGTCCGCCCCGATCCCGATGTGCGAGTGCACGTCGACCAGACCCGGCACGACGACGCCGCTGATCTTCTCGAACTCGCCCGCGCTCTCGGGGGCGGACGTGTGGATCACGCCGTCGGCGATCCAGATCTCGTCCAGCTCCCAGTCTGGGCCCACGAGGATCGTTCCGGTCAGGTGCATCGGTCGCTGCGCGCTCGTCATGGGTCCGAGGATCCCACGGCGCGAGTGGGCGGGCGCGGGGGCGACCGCGAACGCGCGTGGGCGAGTGCGTCGTCGGGGGTTGACGCCACTCGGGGTTCCATGGTTCATTAGTCGAGTAATGAACCAGAGAGGTGGTGGGTGACGTGTTCGACGGGCCCGAGCCCATCTATCAGCAGATCGCTCAGCACATCCGGCGGCAGGTCCTCGCCGGCGACCTTCGCGAGGGGGAGCAGGTCATGTCCACGACGCAGTTCTCGACGACGTACCGCATCAACCCGGCCACGGCGCAGAAGGCCTTCGGTCTTCTCGTGGACGAGGGCGTGCTCTACAAGCAGCGCGGCGTCGGCATGTTCGTCGCGGACGGGGCGCAGGACCGGCTGAGGGGCAGCGGCCGCGCCGCGTTCTTCGCCGAGAAGCTCGACCCGATCCTCGACGAGGCCGCCTACCTCGGCATCGACACCGAGGCGCTCCTCGCCCACATCACCGCCCGGACGAACAGGGAGGCGTCATGACCGGCTACGGGGTCGACCTCACCGGCGTGAGCGTGCGCTACGGCGCCGAACGGGCGCTGGACAACGTGTCGCTCACGATCGAGCCCGGCACGATCACGGGCCTGCTCGGCCCGAACGCCTCGGGGAAGTCCACGCTCCTCGGCCTGCTCGCCTCGTTCCGGCGCCCGAGCGCCGGCCGCGTGTTCGTCGGCGGGGCGGACCCGTTCGAGGACGAGCAGCGGATGGAGCGCATCTGCCTCGCGGGGGAGGGCGGGCACCTGCTCCAGGGCAGCGTGCGGGAGGTCCTCGGTCTCGCCGCCCGGGCCCGGCCCGGCTGGGCGGCGGACCTCGCCGCCGAGATGATCGACCACCTCGAGATCCCCGTGCGAGCGATCGTCCCGCAGCTCTCGCGCGGCAAGCGCTCCGGGCTGGCAGCCGCCATCGGGCTCGCCTCGCGCGCCGAGCTGACGATGTTCGACGAGGTGCAGCTCGGCATGGACGCGCCGACCCGCGGCTACTTCTACGAGCGGCTGCTCGAGGACTACATCGCGCACCCGCGCACGATCATCATCGCCAGCCACCTCATCGAGGAGGTCGAACGCGTGCTCGAGCGCGTCGTCGTGCTCGACCGCGGGCGGGTGCGCATCGACGGCGAGGTCGAGCAGGTCGTCGCCGAGCACTCGGTCGGCGGCGTCCGCGCAGGCCTGCAGGAGATCGTCATCGACGCCACGAGGAGGACCCGATGAGCACGTCGCACAGCGCCGGCATCACCCCCGCTCCTACCGCTACCACCGCAACAGGGGTGCGCAGCCCGCAGTGGCTGCGGGCCGCCGGGGACATCGCCCGCGTCAACCGGGTCGCCGTCCTCGGCTTCGTCGGCCTGCTCCTCGTCGTCGCGCTCGCCGGCGGCCCGGTCGTCGGGGCCTTCACCGACCTCGACCAGTCGATCGTGCGCGGCGTGCTCGTCGCGTCGCCCGGGTTCATGGCGGCTCTTGGACTCATCCTCGTGCTCGTGCAGACCGGCGCCCATGTGGCGGCCGGAATGACCAGGCGCTCGTTCCTCCGGGCGGCGGCGGCCACGTCGGCGCTCGGGGTCGTCATCGTCGGGCTCGGCGGGACGCTCGCGCTCGTCGTCGAGGGCGTCGTCTACCGCGGTCTCGACATCCCGCACGGCGGGTTCGGCACCGGCCCGGCAGGCGTCGCGACGGGCCTGTGGGACGAGGGCATCGCCGTCACGGTCGGCGTGTGCACCCTCGCCTCGCTCGCCGGGGTGGTGGCCGGGCTCGCCGTCGGGGCCGGGTACCAGCGGCTCGGCGGGCTCACGGGGTCGGTGTACCTGCCTCTCGGCGCGCTCACCCTCATCGCCGCCATGTCCCAGTTCGACGCCCACTCCGCGGAATCGCTGGCCGCTCGCGCCGGCCTGGGGGCGGCCCCCCTCGCCGGACTCGTCGGCGTGCTCACGGTGGTGTGCGCCGTCGTCGTGGTCGCGACCCTGCGATCCACGCCGATCCGGACCCCGCGGGCATGAGTGACGCCGACGGCGGGAGCGGGGCGCGCCCCGCTCCGCGACCCAGCCCGCCACCCGATGCACGTACCGACCCACGGCCCACCACGGACCAAGGAGACTCGATGTCCACCGACCACACCCCTCGCCCGCTCGACGCGAGGCTCGAGAACGCCACCGTGCGCTACGGGCGCTCGCTCGCGCTCGACGCCGTCAGCTTCGAGATCGAGGCCGGCAGCATCACGGGCCTGCTCGGACGCAACGGCTCGGGCAAGACGACCGCGCTGTCCCTGCTCGCCGGGTTCCGCGCCCCGACCAGGGGCACGGTCACCGTGGGCGGCGCCGACCCGATGGAGGAGGAGGACGTCGCGACCTCCGTCTGCCTCATCCGCGAGAGCGGGGACGTCATCGGCGACTCGAAGGTCGCCGACACCCTCGAGGTCGCAGAGATGTTCCGGCCCCGCTGGGACGGGGATCTCGCGCACGAGCTCCTCGACAGGTTCGAGGTCCCGCTGACCAAGAACCCGAACGCGCTGTCCCGCGGGAAGCGGTCGGTGCTGGGCGCCGTCATCGGCCTGGCCACCCGCGCGCCGCTGACGATGCTCGACGAGATCCACCTCGGCATGGACGCGGCCACCCGCGTGGAGTTCTACGAGCTGCTGCTCGCGGACTACGCGGCCCACCCGCGGACGATCGTCATCTCTTCGCACCTCATCTCCGAGGTCGAGACGATGCTCGAGAACGTCGTGCTCCTCGACCGCGGGTCGGTCGTCCACGCCGGCGGGACCGAGGAGCTGCGCTCCCAGGGCGCCACCCTCACCGGCCGCGACGACGCCGTGAGGCAGGCCGCCGCCGACATGCGCGTGCTCAGCGAGCGCACCCTCGGCCCCACCACCGAGCTCACCGTGCTCGCCGACCTCGACGCGGCCGCGCGCGCCGACCTCGCCACCCGCGGGATCGGCGTCGGCCACGTCGGGCTCCAGGACGTCGTCATCCACATGACCGGGAGGACCTCATGAGCGCCCCGACCAAGTACAGCAACGAGCCCCAGTGGGCGAAGGTCGCCGTGTGGACCACGGCCGTGCAGGCGTTGTTCGCCGGCTTCCTGCTCTTCGGCGCGGCGGTCGTCGTCGCCATCGTGCTCGGCCTCGTCAACCGCTTCGGCACGGTCGACATGTCGTTCGCCCAGTTCGCCGTGCAGATCGCCGTGTGGCTCTCCTTCGCCGTCGCGATCTCGTCCGTCTACACCCAGGCGAACGTCTTCATCGCCAACGGCGCCACGCGGCGGAACATCGCGATCGGCCAGATCGTGTCCGCCCCCGTGACCGGGCTCGTCTGGGCCGCGGCCTGCGTGCTGCTCGTCCGGATCGAGGGCCTCGTGTTCGACGGGTACGGCTGGACCCACGCCACGAACACCACCAACGACGGCGTCGCCCAGCCGGCCGACTGGGATCGCGGCTGGTGGGTCTACCTCGCCCTGCTGACGATCCACCTGATGTGCGCGCAGCTCGGCGGCACGGTCACCGGGATCGCGTTCTACCGGTTCACCGGCTCCGACTGGTACATCCCGATCGCGCTCCTCATCGTCACGGCGGCCGTGCCCGTCCTCGTGGTCGCCGGGGTGTTCAACCTGTCCTCGTACGGGGACCTGCACCGGTGGATCCACATGCCGATCGGGGTGGGACTCGGGATCTCCGCGCTCATCGCGGCCTACCTGTGTGTCCTGGCGTGGCTGTGGTTCCGCCGCATCCCGGTCCGCCCCAAGGTTGCCTGACCGCGCCCTGCGCCCTGCGCCCCGTTTCCTCATTTCCGCGAGGTAGGAACGGGACCTGCGAGGGAGGAACTACGAGTTCCTACCTCGGGCGCTCCGTTCCTACCTCGCGGGAGGGGGTGGGGGCGGACGTGGCCCACTGCACGTGGCTGCTCGGGCCGTGGCGGTTACGCGCGGCGCGATCTCTGGCACAATATGGGGCTGTACTCGGCATTCGTGGGCCCCTCTCTCCTGCGTGCGTCGCGTCCCGAGCAGCACCGTCGGTCCGACACCCACCGGCATGACGGCGCCGCTCACCTGAACCCCAGAACCAGGAGCACCCACTCAAGTGGCAGTCAAGATTCGACTTAAGCGATTCGGCAAGACCCACGCCCCGCAGTACCGCGTGGTCGTCATGGACTCGCGCACCCGCCGCGACGGCCGTGCGATCGAGGAGATCGGGCAGTACGAGCCCCTCCAGGAGCCCTCGCTCATCAACATCAACTCCGAGCGTGCGCAGTACTGGCTCGGTGTCGGCGCGCAGCCGACCGAGCAGGTCGCGAACCTGCTGAAGATCACCGGTGACTGGCAGACGTTCAAGGGCCTCCCGGGCGCCGAGGGCACGCTGCGCACCAAGGAGACCACGGAGGAGCAGGCCGCCGAGGCCCGCGCCGCCGCCGTCAAGGCCGCCGAGGACGCCGCCGAGAAGCGCAAGGCTGACGCGTCGGCCAAGAAGGCCGCCGAGGACGCCGAGGCTGCTGCCGCGGCCGCCGCCGAGGCAGCCGGTTCCGACGACGCCGCCGCCGAGGAGACCCCGGCCGAGGACGCTCCGGCCGAGGAGGCCTGACGTGCTCGCCGACGCCCTCGAGCACCTCGTGCGCGGGATCGTCGACAACCCTGACGACGTGCGCGTCACCGAGCGCTCGCTGCGCCGCGGGGACCTCCTCGAGGTTCGCGTGGACCCGACGGACCTCGGCCGCGTGATCGGCCGTCAGGGCCGCACCGCCAAGGCGCTGCGCACCGTTGTCGGCGCGCTGTCGACGACCGGCCCCGTGCGGGTCGACGTGGTCGACACCGACCGTCGCTGACGGCCGGCTACGCACCATCCGCATCGGACCCGGCCCGCTCAGCGGGCCGGGTCCGGCGCGTTTCACCGGGCGGACGCCTCCGCACCTCACGCCAGTCAAGCCTTCACGCCAGTCAGGCCCACACGCAGTCAAGGAGTTCTCGTGCAGCTCACCGTCGCCGTGATCGGGGCGCCCCACGCGCTGAAGGGCGAGGTGCGGCTCGACGTCCGCACCGACGACCCGGAGCGCCGCCTCGCGGTCGGCGCCACCATCGAGACGGAGCCCGCCGACGCCGGACCGCTCACCATCGCGTCCCACCGCCTCGACCGCGGGGCGACCTTCGTGCGCTTCGAGGGAGCCGAGGACCGCACCGCGGCGGAGTCGCTGCGCGGCGTGCGGCTCGTCGTCGAGTCGGACGAGGACGAGGACGAGGACGAGGACGACGCCTGGTACCCGCACGAGCTCGCCGGGCTGCGCGCGGACCACGTCGACGGCCGCCACATCGGCGAGGTCACCGGCCTGCGGCACGCGCCCGGCCACGACCTGCTCATGATCAAGGAGACCGCCGGCGGGACGACCGCCGTGCCGTTCGTCTCCGCCCTCGTCCCCGAGGTCGACGTCCCCGGCGGCCGGGTCGTGCTCGACCCGCCCCGCGGCCTGCTGGCCGCGGACCCGCTCGACGACGAGCCGGACCCGGAGGACTGACGTGCGCATCGACGTCGTGACGATCTTCCCGGACTACCTCGCGCCGCTGGACCTCAGCCTCATCGGCAAGGCGCGCGCGGACGGGCTCGTGACGATCGGTGTGCACGACCTGCGGGACGTCACGACGGACCGCCACCGGACGGTCGACGACACGCCGTCGGGCGGGGGAGCGGGCATGGTCATGCGCGCCGACGTCTGGGGCCAGGCGCTCGACCCACTGCTCGCGGACGGCGGCACGCTCGCCATCCCCACGCCGTCCGGCGCCCCGCTCACGCAGCGCGCCGTCGAGAAGCTCGCCGCGTCCGGCGGGCCGCTCGTCATCGCCTGTGGCCGCTACGAGGGCATCGACGCGCGCGTGGCCGAGCACTACGCGAGCCGCGACGACGTCACGGTCATGGAGTTCTCGCTCGGCGACTACGTCCTCAACGGCGGCGAGGTCGCCGCGCTGGCCCTTACCGAGGGCGTCGTGCGCCTGCTGCCGGGCGTCGTCGGGAACCCGGACTCGCTCGAGGAGGAGTCCCACGCCGGCGACGGGACCCTCGAATACCCCGTGTACACGCGCCCCGAGACGTGGCGCGGGCTCGAGATCCCCGCCGTCCTCACCTCCGGCGACCACGGCGCCGCCGCGGCCTGGCGCCGCGAGCAGTCCCTCGCCCGCACGGCCGCACGCCGACCGGACATCCTGCACTCCCTCGACGTCGACGCCCTGGACCCCGCCGACCGCCGCACCCTCGCCTCGCTCGGCTACGTGGTGCCGTCGGGAGCCGGGTCCCCGGTGCCGGTCACCGTCCGCGATGCCACCCCCGCCGACGGCGACGCGGTCGCCGCGCTCGCGGCCCTCACCTTCCCGCTGGCGTGCCCGCCGGGCACGAGCCAGGAGGACATCGACAGCTTCGTCGACACGCACCTCACGCCGCGGGCGATGGCGGAGCACGCCGAGCGGGCGACGTCGGTCCTGCGGGTCGCGTGGGTGGGGGAGGCCGCCGTCGGGTACACGCTCAGCCTGCTGCCGACGACGGTCGACGAGCCGCCCTACGCGGCTGACGTCGCGGCCTGCGTGACCGCGCGCCCGGCGGCCGAGCTGTCCAAGGTGTACGTGCTGCCGGAGTACATGGGCTCCGGGCTCGCCTCGCTGCTCATCGCCGACGCCGGTCGGGCCGTGCGCGCGGCGCGCGTGGAGGGCGAGCCGGTCGCCGCGCTCTGGCTCGGCACGAACGGCGGCAACAAGCGCGCCCAGAAGGCGTACCGGCGCTCCGGCTTCACCCGCGCGGGCCGGCGGACGTTCCGGGTCGGGGAGACGACCCACTCCGACGTCGTGATGGTGCTCGACCTCACGCGCGAGGGCGTCTGAACCCCCTGGGGCGCGGGGGCTCGGCTGTGGCAGGATGGACAGGCTTGCGCGGCCATGTGCCGCGGCCGATCTCCTGCCGCAGGGGGCGACGGCCTTGAGCACGCACCACCAGACGAACGGCGCGATGCGCCACCATGCCGCCCGTGACCTGCGCGCACGGACGAAGGAGTGAACGATATGCAGACTCTGGACTTCATCGACGACAAGTCGAAGCGCTCGGACGTCCCCGACTTCCGCGCCGGCGACACCGTCAAGGTCAACGTGAAGGTCGTCGAGGGCACCCGCTCGCGCGTGCAGGTCTTCCAGGGCGTCGTCATCGGCCGTCAGGGCAAGGGCGTCCGCGAGACGTTCACGGTCCGCAAGGTGAGCTTCGGCGTCGGCGTCGAGCGCACCTTCCCGGTCCACGCCCCGTCGATCGACTCGATCGAGCTCGTCAGCCGCGGCATCGTGCGCCGCGCCAAGCTGTACTACCTGCGCGAGCTGCGCGGCAAGGCGGCCAAGATCCGCGAGAAGCGCGTCAACTGATCTCGCTCCACCTCGCCCCGGCGAGGAATGTGTCGAACGCCCGGCGGACATCGTCCGCCGGGCGTCGCCATGTCCGGGATAGTGTGATCGGCGTCGGCGACACGGACGCCGGTCGGCCGGGGCCCCTCCCGAGCCGCATCGAGGAGGACCGATGACCGACCCGCGCGACCCGAGTGCGCCGACGCCCGAGCAGGCGCCCGACGCCGGTCGCCAGGGTCTGAGCGGCTCGCGCGACGGTGCGCGGATCGAGCGGGACGATGCCGACGGCGAACGGGGAGACGTGTCGGAGCACAGGGCCGGTGCAGAGCACCACACGGAAGCGGGGCACGGGACGTCCGCCGGGCACGCGGCGTCCTCGGAGGGCGCTCACCGTGAGCGGGACGGCTCCCGACGACGGCGCCGACGTTCGTCCGGCATCCTCGCCTGGGTCCGCGAGACCGCCATCGTGGTGGTCTGCGCGCTCGTGCTGTCCGTCCTCATCAAGACCTTCCTCGTCCAGGCCTTCTACATCCCCTCGGGCTCCATGGAGGAGACCCTCGAGATCGGCGACCGCATCATGGTCAGCAAGCTGACCCCGGGGCTCACCGACGTCGAGCGCGGCGACATCGTGGTCTTCGTCGACCCGGGCGGCTGGCTCGACGACGTGCCGGAGAACGACGGCGGGCCCGTGCGCAACGCGATCACCGAGGCGCTGACCTTCGTCGGCATCTACCCGCAGGACGCCGGGCACCACCTCATCAAGCGGGTCATCGGGCTGCCCGGCGACACGGTGGCCTGCTGCACGGCAGACGGCAACCTCACGGTCAACGGGGTCGAGATCGACGAGCCGTACCTCGCGCCCGGCGCCGCCCCCTCCCGGATGGAGTTCGAGATCGTCGTGCCCGAGGACTCCCTGTGGGTCATGGGCGACAACCGGGACAACTCCGCTGACTCCCGCGCCCACCTGGGCCAGCCGGGAGGCCCGTTCGTCCCCATCGACAACGTGGTGGGCACGGCCTTCGTGACCGTGTGGCCGCTCAGCAACATCACCTGGCACTCGGACCCGGACGAGACCTTCGATCCGGTTCCCGACCCGTGACCGGCGCCCGCCCGGCGGGCCGCCGCCCGGTCGCCGGTCAGGCTTCTGCCGGCCCGCCCGCCTCCGGCCCTCTCGCCTCCGGCCCGGCCTCCGCCGCTCAGCCCGCAGCCGCCTCCGGTCCGGCCGCCTCCGGCCCCGACCTCACCCACGAGTTCGACCTCCTTTCGGCCTGCGCGCCGGGCGGCGTCGTCCTCGGTGTCGACGAGGTCGGCAGGGGAGCGCTCGCCGGCCCCGTGACGGTCGGCGTCTGCGCGATCGGCGCGGACGCCGGGGAGATCCCCGCCGGCCTGAACGACTCCAAGATGCTCAGCCCGGCCGCCCGCGAGGCCCTCGTGGGGCCGAGCCGGTCCTGGGCGGTGAGCATCGGCGTCGGGCACGGAACTCCGCAGGAGATCGACTCCCTCGGGATCATGGCCGCCCAGCGCCTGGCCGCCGGCCGCGCGCTCGCCCAGGTGCTCGCCGGCCTTGCGGGGCGCCCCGTGGTCGCGACGATCCTCGACGGCACCCACAACTGGCTCGCCGTCCCCGACGACCTGTTCGCATCCGCCGACGACCCCTGGCCCACGCCGGTGACCACGGTCGTCAAGGGCGACATGCGGTGCGCGTCCGTGGCCGCCGCGAGCGTCGTGGCGAAGGTCGAGCGCGACGGCCTGATGACGGAGGCGTCCGCGCTCCCGGAGTTCGCCCCCTACGGCCTGGACGGCAACAAGGGATACGGCTCCACGAAGCACCGCGACGCGATCGCCGCGTTCGGCCCGAGCGCGCTGCACCGTGTCTCATGGCGACTGCCCGCCCGCCAAGAGGGCATGATGGCCCCGTGAGTGCAGAGGACCTGGAGAACTACGAGACCGATCTCGAGCTCGCGTTGTACCGCGAGTACCGGGATGTGGTGAACCTGTTCACCTACGTCGTCGAGACCGAGCGGCGCTTCTACCTGTGCAACTCGGTTGACGTGCAGGTGCGCAACGCCGGCGGCGACGTCTTCTTCGAGCTCAACCTCTCCGACGCCTGGGTGTGGGACGTCTACCGCTCTGCCAGGTTCGTGAAGAACGTGCGGGTCGTGACGTTCAAGGACATCAACGTCGAGGAGCTCAACCAGGCGGACATCAAGCTCCCCGAGGTCTGATCCCGGGGGGGCTTGTCCCGTTTCGTCCCCGTAGCCCCGGCCGGTCCGGGGCCGGGTCACCAGGCCGCGTGATCCACAACCGTTCCGGCCGCCGCTCCGTCCACAGCCCCGACGCCGGGGCGCGCCCCGCGTCCGCCCCGTCGCCTTGGGTAGGGGGCGGAGGTGGTCACCATGACGAGCGTGGACGACGTCGCTGCGCCCCCCGATCGGGGCGCGGGCCGCATCGCCCTGGGGGCGTGGGGTGAGGAGCGGGCGGCCGACTACCTGGCCGGCCTGGGTTGGGCGGTCGAGGAGCGGAACTGGCGCTGCCGCGCGGGCGAGATCGATCTTGTCGCGTGGGATCCCGGCGAGGGGTCGTGGGTGGCCGTGGAGGTGAAGACGCGTCGCGGCGCCGTCTTCGGCGACGCGATCGAGGCGGTGACGCCCGCCAAGGCGGGGCGCCTGCGGACCCTCGCGCGGCAGTGGGTCGAGGCACGCGGCCCGGAGCAGCGGCGGGTGCGCATCGACGTCGTCGGGATCGTCGTGCACGCCGACGGCGGCGAGCTCACCCACCTGAGGGCAGTGAGCTGATGAGCGCACGACTCGGACGGGCGCGCGCCGTCGCGCTCGTGGGTACGACCGGGCACGTGGTCGAGGTCGAGGCGCACATCTCCGACGGCCTGCCCGCCTTCACGATCGTGGGCCTGGCGGACACGGCCGTCTCCGAGGCGCGGGAGCGCGTGCGCGCGGCGCTCGCGTCCTGCGGGCGGCCCTGGCGGCCGTCGCGCACCACCGTCAACCTCGCGCCCGCGTCCCTGCCGAAGCACGGGACCGGGCTCGACCTGGCGCTCGCGGTGGCCGTGCTCGTCGCGGCGAAGGAGGTGGCCGACTCGCGGCCGCGGCTCTTCCTCGGCGAGCTCGGCCTGGACGGGACGGTCCAGCCGGTGCGCGGCGTGCTGCCCGCGGTGATCGCGGCGCGCGACGCCGGCATCACCGAGGCGGTCGTCCCCGCCGGGAACGCCGGCGAGGCCGGGCTCGTCGCCGGGATGGACGTCCGCGCCATCGAGCACCTGGCCGACCTCGTCGTCCTCCTCGGCGGGGAGGCGCACCGTCCGCCGGGCGTCCAGGCAGCCCGGCCGGTCCAGGAGCCGCCGGACAGGCGGAGCCATCCGGAAGCCGACATGTCCGAGGTGTTCGGCCAGTCCGACGCGCGGCGGGCCCTGGAGATCGCGGCCGCCGGCGGGCACCACCTGCTGATGGTCGGCCCACCCGGCGCCGGGAAGACGATGCTGGCGGCCCGGCTGCCGGGGCTGCTGCCGGACCTCGACGAGCGCGATGCTCTCGACGTCACGGCGGTGCACTCGATCGCGGGCACGTACACCGGGAGCTCGCTCATTACCCGGCCGCCGCTCGAGGAACCCCACCACACGGCGACGGCGGTCGCCGTGGTCGGCGGCGGGTCCGGCCTGCCGCGCCCGGGCGCGGCGTCCCGCGCCCACGGGGGAGTGCTCGTGCTCGACGAGGCGCCGGAGTTCCCGGCGCGCGTCCTCGACTCGCTGCGCCAGCCCCTGGAGTCCGGCGAGATCGTCCTGCACCGGGCGGCCGGCGCCGCGCGGTTCCCGGCGCGCTTCCAGCTCGTCATGACTGCGAACCCCTGTCCGTGCGGCTACGCGGTGGGGGACGGCCGCAACTGCACGTGCACCACCGCCGCACGGCACCGGTACCTTTCCAGGCTCTCCGGGCCGCTGCTCGACCGCGTCGACATCCGCCTGGAGGTCGATCGCGTGACGCGCGTGTCGATGGCCCACGGCGGCGAGAAGGTCGAGGGCTCGCGCGAGATCGCCGAGCGCGTCGCTCGGGCACGGGAGACCGCCCGCGCCCGTCTGGCCGGCACCGGCTGGACGACGAACTCGCAGGTGACCGGCCCCTGGCTGCGCGCCCACACGCCGGCCGAGGCCATGCGCGACGCGACCCGCGCCGTCGACCGCGGCATGCTCACCATGCGCGGGTTCTCCCGGGTGCTCCGCGTGGCGTGGTCGATCGCGGACCTTGCCGAACGAGATGCTCCCGAGCGCGCCGACGTCGGCCGCGCCCTCACGCTCCGGAGGGCCTCCGATGGGTGACGAGATCGAGACGCAAGCGGGCGAGGAGCTCCATGCCCGCGCGGGGTGGAGCCGGCTCGTCGAGGGCCCGGACCCGCATGCCCACCGGTTGATCGCACGCCTCGGGGCGGCCGGCGCGCTCACATGGCTGCGCCGGGCTGCGTCGTCGGCAGTCCTCCCGTCCGTCCCCGACGGCGTCGAGGAGCGTCCGGGGCACCTCGCGCGCGCCGTGGCCCGGTGGGCGCCGAGGCTCGAGGTCCTCGACCCGGCGCGGGATCTGGCGAGCTTCGCCCGACAGGGCGGATGGCTCGCCGTGCCCGGCGGACCGGGCTGGCCCCGGGGGCTGGACGACCTGGGCGAGAACGCCCCGGTCGCCCTGTGGGGCCGCGGGCAGCGGGGCGTCATGGCCGGGCTCGGCATCGCGGTCGTCGGCTCGCGGGCGGCCACCCCGTACGGGATGACGGTCGGCGCCGAGCTCGCTGCGGGGTGCGCCGACGCCGGGCTGGTCGTCGTCTCCGGGGGAGCGTTCGGCATCGACACCGCCGCTCACCGAGGCGCCCTCGCCGTGGACGGTCGCTCCGTCGCCGTCATGGCAGGGGGCGCGGACCGCTTCTACCCGCGCGGGTCGGAGGAGATGCTCCAGCGGCTGCTGGCGGACGGCGCGGTCGTGTCGGAGGCGGCGCCGGGCTGCAACCCGGGCCGGCACCGGTTCCTCAGCCGCAACCGGCTCATCGCAGCGCTCGCGTCGGCCACGGTGGTGGTCGAGGCGGCGTTCCGCTCCGGCGCGCTGTCGACCGCCCGGCACGCCGCCGGGATGGGCCGACCGCTCGGCGCAGTACCGGGTCCCGTCACGTCGATGGCGTCGGCGGGCTGTCACCGTCTCCTGCGCGAGCAGGACGCCACGTGTATCACCACGTTCGAGGAGGCCGTCGAGCTGGCGTCGCCGATCGGTGGCTGGGCGGGGCGTGGGTCGGGCGCGTCGGGACACGGACCGGGGGCGTCGGGGCGCTCGCCTTCGACCGGGAGTCGACCCGATTCGCGCCAAGGCACGGGAGGTTCAGCCGGCGACGCGGGACTGTCGGCCGGTGGTCCGCGCGGCCTGCTCGACGACCTCGACCCGCTCCAGTCCCGCGTGCTCGACGCACTGCCTGCCGTCGGCGGGGCGGACACGGACTCGATCGCGCGCACCGCGGGTCTCCGACCGGACGAGGTGCGCTCCGCCCTCGGGTTCCTTCACCTCGAGGGGAGGGTGCTGGCCGAGGGAAGCCTGTGGCGCCGCGCAAGGCGCAGCGCGTGACCAGACGGATCGACGTCCGCGCGGGCCCACGCGTGACCGGGTGGCGCGGCGTCCGCGCGGGCCCACGCGTGACCGGGTGGCGCGGCGTCCGCGCGAGGCCGAGCGTGACCGGTCGGGTCGACATCGGTATGAGACCGGGCCGACCGGTCCGCCTCCGCTCGTTGGCACCCACCGGGCGTGCCTCCGCCCGGCCCGGCGGCGGTCGTCCGGCATGTTCCACACGGTCGGGCGTACGCTCGAGGGCATGAGCTCGCCGTCGGCAGCGGAAGCGACCACCGGAGACGTCATTGCGGCCTTCGCCCGCCATTTGCGCGCCGAGCGAGGACTGTCCGAGCACTCCGTGCGGGCCTACGTCGGCGACGTCGCGACCCTCGCCGAGCACCTCGGCCTCGAGGAGGACTCGCCCCCCGACCTCGGCCACCTCGATCTCGCCACGCTGCGTGCGTGGCTCGCGAACCAGCGGTCCCGCGGGCTCGCCCGCTCGACCCTCGCCCGGCGCACCGCCGCCATCCGGGCCTTCGGAGCGTGGCTCGCGGACACCGGTCGCATCGAGGTCGACCCCACGCAGCGCCTGCGCTCGCCCCGGCCGGACAAGCACCTGCCGACCGTGCTCGGCATCGAGTCCATCGACTCGCTGCTCGAGGTCGCCAAGGAGCTGGCCACCGACGGTGGCGCGGTCCACCTGCGCGACCACGCCGTGTTCGAGCTCCTGTACGCGACCGGTCTGCGGGTGGGGGAGCTCGTCTCCCTCGACCTCGCCGGCCTCGACCTCGGTGAGCGCACCGTGCGCGTGGTCGGCAAGGGCAACAAGGAAAGGGTCGTCCCCATGGGTAGGCCCGCCGCCGACGCCGCCCGGCTCTGGATCGAGACCGGCCGCCCCGAGCTGCTCGGCGACGGCACGTCGCAGGCACTCTTCCTCGGCGCGCGCGGCGGGCGCATGGACGCCCGCATCGTCCGCGGCGTCCTCCAGCGGCTGACGGCGCTCGCCGGCGTGCAGGACATCGGTCCGCACGCCCTGCGACACTCCGCGGCCACGCACCTGCTCGCAGGCGGCTCCGACCTTCGCAGCGTCCAGGAGATCCTCGGCCACTCCTCGCTCGCGACCACGCAGCGCTACACGCACGTGAGCCCCGAGCGCCTGCGGTCCGTCTTCGCCCAGGCCCACCCTCGCGCCTGAGCCTCCCGCCCGGCGCCGCCCTCCCGCACCTACGAGTCCGGGAACGGTGGCACCAGGTCTGAGCCGTCATGTTTCGGGACTTCGGTGACGGTTCATGTCTCAGGACATCGGTGACAGTTCTTTTCTCAGGACCTCGGTGACAGTCCTGGCTCGTTGTTGCCGATTGACGTGGTTCCGGTGGGCGCGAGCGCGGGGAGCCGGGTACCCAGAGGGAGGAGACGAACCGGTCTCGGGGCGTCGTCGAGCAGGCTGAGCGGGTCGACGTAGTCGTGCGTGCCGCGCCGGGCACCCCAGTGCAGGCATCCGGGCGGCGGGCAGTGCCCCCGGTCCAGAACGCCGATCGGCTGGCCCGCGACGACTCGGTCCCCGGCCGCCACGCTCGGGACGAGCGGCTCGTAGGTGGTGCGCAGGCCGTCGGCGTGATCGATCGAGACCACCCCGCGCCCGGCGACCGAGCCGGTGAATGCCACTTCGCCGTCGGCCGCGGCAAGGACGGCGTCGCCGGGCAGCACCGCCAGATCGACTCCGCGGTGCCCGGGCCCGTACGGGGTCGCCGAGCCCTCGAACGGAGCGAGGACGCCGACCGGTCCGCCGGTCGGCCAGTCGTAGGCGACCTCGTCTCCGGACGTGGCGTCGCCGTCGGGCGGGTCATCGGTGGCCGCCGGCCCGAGCGGGCCGGTCACACCCGCGCCAGTCCGGTCCGAACCGATCCCGCCCGTACTGGTTCCACTTGCGCCGGTCCCACCGGCCCCCAGGAGGCCGGCGGCACCGACTCCCACCTCCGCGGTCGCGTCCCCGCCGTCATTCGCACCCGGTGCTCCGGAGGCGCTCGCCGGTACGAGCGCGGCCCAGAGGACCAGCGCGAGCACGAGCAGCGGCCGTGAGAGTGGGCGTCGTCGATCCTCTCGTCCATGCATGCCCCTCACCCAACGCGCCCGGGCGACCGGCTGACGTCGGGACCTTCAGAGCCTGTGGACGAGGCGGCCCGGAACGCGGATGTGGAGCGGCGAGATCGAGGGGGCGGGTGTGAGTCCGACAACGCACATTTCGGCGAGCCGCGGCCACCCGGCCTCCGGTACGATTGAGGAGCGGCCGACCTCGTGTCGGTCGACTACGCGTGCCCGCATACCGCCGCACCAGCCCCCACCTCGCGTGGACGGCCTCGGTCGGCGGGGCGTACCGGCAGCGGTCCCACCCCGGTGGGCGCCGGCGTCGCGAGCACCAGGGGTCGAAGCCACCCGGCATCGACCGACAACCACGAATCAGGGCCCCGTCGCGAAGCGGTGGGGCCGAGAAACGCGCGGGTTCGCCCGCGCCGGAAGGAACAGCCATGGCCGTCGTGTCCATGCGTCAGCTGCTCGAGTCCGGTGTCCACTTCGGTCACCAGACCCGCCGCTGGAACCCCAAGATGAAGCGCTTCATCCTCACCGAGCGCAACGGCATCTACGTCATCGACCTGCAGCAGTCGCTCGCGGAGATCGACCGCACGTACGAGTTCGTCAAGGAGACGGTCGCCCACGGCGGCTCCATCCTCTTCGTCGGCACCAAGAAGCAGGCCCAGGAGGCCATCGAGGAGCAGGCCCGCCGCGTCGGCATGCCCTTCGTCAACCACCGCTGGCTCGGCGGCATGCTGACGAACTTCTCCACCGTCCACCAGCGCCTGCAGCGCCTCAAGGAGCTCGAGCAGCTCGACTTCGACGATGTGGCTGGTTCCAACCACACGAAGAAGGAACTGCTCATGATGCGCCGTGAGAAGGAGAAGCTCGAGCGCACGCTCGGCGGTATCCGCGACATGGCGAAGGTTCCGTCGGCCGTGTGGATCGTCGACACGAAGAAGGAGCACCTCGCGGTCTCCGAGGCGAAGAAGCTGGGCATCCCGGTCGTCGCCATCCTCGACACCAACTGCGACCCGGACGAGGTCGACTACTCGATCCCGGGCAACGACGACGCCATCCGTGCCGTCTCGCTGCTGACCCGCGTGGTCGCCGACGCCGCTGCCGAGGGCATCGTCGTCCGCCACGGCGGCAACACCGGCGCCGAGAGCGCCGACGCCGAGCCGCTCGCCGAGTGGGAGCGCGACATGCTCGCCGCCCACGAGGCCGACGCCGCCGCCGAGACCGCCGCCCCGGCCGCCGAGGCGCCCGCCGCGGAGGCCCCCGCTGCTGAGCCCACCGAGGCCCCTGCTGCTGAGGCCACCGAGGCCCCTGCTGCTGAGGCGACGGAGGCCCCTGCTGCCGAGGCGACGGAGGCCCCTGCTGCCGAGGCGACCGAGGCTCCGGCCGCGGAGGCCACCGAGGCTCCGGCTGCTGAGGCGACCGAGGCCCCCGAGGCCCCGGCTGCCGACGAGACCCCCGCCAACTGACGCTCGCTTACGACCTGAGAGGAATCCATGGCCAACTACACCGCGGCCGACATCAAGGCTCTGCGTGACTCCACGGGCGCCGGCATGCTCGACGTCAAGAACGCCCTCGTCGAGGCGGAGGGCGATCGCGACAAGGCGATCGAGATCATCCGCGTCAAGGGCCTGAAGGGCATCTCGAAGCGCGAGGGTCGCTCCGCCTCGGACGGTCTCGTGGCGGTCGACGTCAGCGCCGGTGGCGCGGGCGAGATCGGCACGCTGGTCGAGGTCAACTCGGAGACCGACTTCGTGTCGAAGAACGAGAAGTTCGTGGCCCTGGCCGACCAGGTCCTCGCCGCGGCCGTCGCCTCCGGCGCGACCGACGCCGAGGCCCTCCTGGCCGCCCCGTCGGGCGACGGCACCGTGAAGGACGCCGTCGAGGCCCTCGCCGCCACCATCGGCGAGAAGCTCGAGGTGCGCCGCGTGGCGCGCGTGGAGGGCAAGAAGGTCGCGTCCTACCTCCACCGCACCGCGAAGGACCTGCCCCCGCAGATCGGCGTGCTCGTCGCGACCGACGCCGCGGGCGCCGAGGCCGGCCGCGACGTCGCGATGCACATCGCGGCCTACTCGCCGACCTACCTCAGCCGCGACGAGGTCCCCGCGGACATCGTCGAGAACGAGCGTCGCATCGCCGAGCAGACGGCCCGCGAGGAGGGCAAGCCCGAGCAGGCGCTGCCCAAGATCGTCGAGGGTCGCGTGAACGGCTTCTACAAGGAGAACGTCCTTCTGGACCAGCCCTTCTCGAAGGACCCCAAGAAGACGGTCGGCAAGGTCGTCGAAGAGGCCGGCGGCACGGTCACGGGCTTCGCCCGCTTCCGCGTCGGTTCCTGATCAACGCCTGACAGGTGGCCCCGGACCCGTTCACGGTCCGGGGCCACCCGCCTATCCGCCACCCGGCGGGGCGCCGCACGCCCCCGCGCCGCACGCCGCCGCGCCAGACGCCCCCGTGCTGCAGCCCCCAGGTGACCACCCCACCCGCGCCCCGAGACGAAGGAGACCCACCGATGTCCGAAGCCGACGAACAGTTCGCCGATTCACGGGAGCGCACCCCACGCCCCCGCCGCGTCATGCTCAAACTCTCCGGTGAGGTCTTCGGCGGAGGGGACGTCGGTCTCGACCCGGACGTCGTCCTGCGCGTCGCCCGCGAGATCGCGGAGGCACAGCGCCAGGGCGTCCAGGTCGCCATCGTCGTCGGCGGCGGCAACTTCTTCCGCGGGGCGGAGCTCTCCGCCCGTGGGCTGGACCGCTCGCGGGCGGACTACATGGGCATGCTCGGCACGGTGATGAACGCCCTGGCGCTGCAGGACTTCCTCGAGCAGTCCGGGGTGCGCACGCGCGTGCAGACCGCCATCACGATGGGCCAGGTCGCCGAGCCCTACATCCCGCTGCGCGCCATGCGCCACCTGGACAAGGGCCGGGTGGTCGTCTTCGGCGCCGGCGCCGGCATGCCCTACTTCTCCACGGACACGGTGACCGCGCAGCGTGCCCTGGAGACCCACTGCGACGAGGTCCTCGTCGGCAAGAACGGGGTGGAGGGCGTCTACACCGACGACCCCCGCACGAACCCCGACGCGGTCATGCTCGAGCACGTCACCTACGAGGACGCGCTCGCGAAGGGCCTGCGCGTGGTCGACGCCGCCGCGTTCTCCCTGTGCATGGACAACCACCTGAACATGCGTGTCTTCGGAATGGGCACGCCGGGTAACGTCACCCGCGCCCTGCTGGGTGAGAAGATCGGCACGCTGGTCACCTCCAGCGACAACCTCTGAGGAGTACCCACGTGATCGACGACACCCTGCTCGAGGCAGAGGACAAGATGGACAAGGCCGTCGAGGTCGCCCAGGAGCGGATGAGCCACATCCGCTCGGGCCGCGCCAGCGCCGGCATGTTCAACTCGATCCTCGTGGACTACTACGGGGCCCCGACGCCGCTGCAGCAGCTCGCGTCCCTCACCATCCCCGAGGCCCGCACCGTCCTCATCTCCCCGTACGACCGGTCGGCCGCCACCGCCATCGACAAGGCCCTGCGCGAGTCCGACCTCGGCGTCAACCCGACCGACGACGGCACCCACCTCCGCGTCGTCCTGCCCGCCCTCACGGAGGAGCGCCGCCGGGACTACGTCAAGCTGGCCCGCACCGAGGCCGAGGACGCCCGCATCTCCGTGCGCAGCGTCCGCCGCAAGGCCAAGGACGAGCTCGACCGCCTCGTGAAGGACGGCGAGGTCGGTGAGGACGACGGCACGCGCGCGGAGAAGGAGCTCGACTCCCTGACCAAGGCGCACGTCGACTCGATCGACCGCATCGTCGAGGCCAAGGAGAAGGAGCTCCTCGAGGTCTGAGGACGCCCCATGGACTCCCCGACGCCGGAACGCGCCCCGCGCGGTCCCGTCACCCCGGGTGACGGGACCGGCGTCGAGGTGGCCGCGACCGGTGACGCGGGATCCGTCCCCTCGAGCACGGGCGCCGCGCCCGCGGGTGCCGCAGGCACCGCCGTCGCGCCCGCAGGCCCTGCGAACCCAGACCACGCGAACCCCGACCCCGCGAACCCGGCCGCCGCTCCCGCCAAGCGGCAGCCCCGCGCCGGCCGCGAGCTGAGCGCGGCCATCCCGGTCGGCATCGGCCTCATCACCGTCCTCGTCCTCTCCCTCGCGTTCCGCCCCGAGCCCTTCGTCGTGCTCGTCGGCATCGTCGCGCTCCTCGGCTCCTGGGAGATCCGCGGTGCGGCCCGCCAGCGCGACATCGTCATCGACCTCGTGCCGGTCGCACTCGGCTCGATCGCGATCGTCGCCGCCACCTGGTTCCTCGGCATCGGCGGCCAGGTCGTCGCGTACGTGGCCGCCGTCGGCGTGGTCTCGGCCGTCGCCCTGCTGCGGCGCGGCGGGTCGGGCGGCATCCTCGACGCCTCGGTCGACGTCTTCACCCTCACGTACGTCCCGTTCCTCGCCTCCTTCGCGGTCCTCATGGTCCGCATCGACGACGGCTACTGGCTCGTCCTCACCACGGCCCTGCTCGCGGCCGCGAACGACACGGGCGGCTACGTCTTCGGCATGCTGTTCGGCAAGCACCCGATGGCGCCCACGATCTCCCCGAAGAAGTCGTGGGAGGGAGTGGCCGGATCCGTGGTCATGGCGGTGGTCGCCTCGTGGATCCTCGTCACACTCGTCCAGGGCTACCCGTGGTGGCTCGCGGTCGTCCTCGGCGTCGCGGTCGTCTGCACGGCGACCCTCGGGGACCTCGCGGAGTCCCTGCTCAAGCGGGATCTGGGCGTCAAGGACATGTCGAACCTGCTGCCCGGGCACGGCGGCCTGTTCGACCGGCTCGACTCGATCGTCGTCACGCTGCCCCTCGTCTACCTCGCGCTCGGGCCGCTCGCTCGCGCCGCGACGTGAGTTCGGTGAGAGACTAGCGATCGATATGACGACTCCGACCACGCCCGCCCCCGCCTCCAGGCCCCAGGTCCGCCCCGCGCTCGAGGGTGCCGCACCGGGGACCAAGCTCGAGCTGACGTTCACCGCGCGCCGCCGCGGCAAGCCGCCGCGCCACCTCGCGGACCTCGAGGTCGACGAGCGCAAGGGCGTCGCCAAGGAGCTCGGCCTGCCGGCGTTCCGCGCCGACCAGCTCTCACGCCACTACTTCTCGCACCTGACGAACGACCCGACCGCGATGACGGACCTGCCCGCGGACGCCCGCGAGCAGCTCGCCGGCACGCTGCTCCCGTCCCTCATCACACGGGTGCGTGACCTCGAGGCCGACGGCGGGGCGACGATCAAGTCGGTCTGGCGCCTGTTCGACGGCGCCGTGGTCGAGTCCGTGCTCATGCGCTACCCGGGCCGCACCACGCTCTGCGTGTCCTCGCAGGCCGGCTGCGGCATGGCCTGCCCGTTCTGCGCCACCGGCCAGCAGGGCCTGACCCGCAACCTGTCGACGGCCGAGATCGTCGAGCAGGTGCGTCTTGCGGCCGCGACGGCCCGGGACGGCGGCCTGGCCGGCGGCCCGACCCGCCTGAGCAACGTCGTCTTCATGGGCATGGGGGAGCCGCTGGCGAACCCGCGCGCCGTGTTCGGCGCCGTGCGCCGCATGGTCGACCCGGCCCCCGCCGGCCTCGGCCTGTCCGCCCGCAACATCACCGTCTCCACGGTCGGCCTCGTCCCGGCGATCGACAAGCTGACGAACCTCGGCATCCCCGTCACGCTCGCGCTGTCCCTGCACGCGCCGGACGACGAGCTGCGGGACGAGCTCATCCCCATCAACTCCCGCTGGAAGGTGGGGGAGGCGCTCGACGCCGCCCACCGCTACTACAAGGCCACCGGTCGCCGCGTGTCGATCGAGTACGCGCTCATCAAGGACATGAACGACCACGCCTGGCGTGGCCGCCTGCTGGCCGAGGAGCTGAACAAGCGCGGCCACGGGTGGGCGCACGTCAACCCGATCCCGCTGAACCCGACGCCGGGCTCGATCTGGACCGCCTCCGAGCGGGACGTCGAGGCCGCGTTCGTGGCGGAGCTCCGGGCCGGCGGCATCACGACCACCGTGCGGGACACGCGCGGTTCGGACATCGACGGGGCCTGCGGCCAGCTGGCCGCGCAGGTCATCGAGCAGCCCACGGGAGCAAAGGACGAAGGATGAGGGGATTCGCGCGGGTGTCGCGCCGCGAGCAGGGCTACGACACCGACCAGGTCGATGAGTTCTTCACGCGGGCCAGGGACGTCGACGGCGGGGTGACCGAGTCCGACGTCCGCGAGGTCGCGTTCGACCTCGTCGCCGCCGGCTACGACCCCGAGCAGGTGGACCTCGCCCTCGACCGCCTCGAGGAGAGCCACACCCGCCGTCGCCGCCACGAGGCCATGGCCTCCGGCGGCCCGGACGCCTGGCGGGCGCACGTCGCCGAGCTCGAGGAGACGCTGCGGCCCCGCCTCGAGCGGCCGGCCAAGCAGCGCTTCGTCCGCCCCGGCACCACCGGCTACTCCGCCTCGTCCGTTGACTCCTTCCTCGGCCGGGTCTCGGACGCCCTCGACGGCACCGACGACCTCACGGCGGACGAGGTCCGCGCGGTCACGTTCCCGCCCGCCCAGGGCCGTGGGGCGTACGCGGAGGGAGTCGTCGACGCCTACCTCGACCGCGTGGTCGAGGTGCTCCTCGCGCGCGCATGAGCGAGGTCTCCACGCAGGTCGTCCTCCTCGGCTCGACCGGATCGATCGGCACCCAGGCCCTCGACGTCGTTACCCGCGCCAACGCGGAAGCCCCCGGCCGGTTCGTGGTCTGCGCGCTCGGCGCGTCCGGCTCGCGCCCCGAGCTGCTCGCCGAGCAGGTGGCCGCCCACCGCCCCGAGCGGGTCGCGATCGCGGACCCCGACGCCGCCGACGCCGCCACCGAGGCGATTCGCGCGGCCGCCGCGGGCGGCCCGCTTCCCGAGATCGTCGTCGGCCCCGACGCCGCCACCGAGCTCGCCGGCATGCTCGACGGCGATCGGGCCGCCGACGCGGCGCCATCCGCCCCCGGCGAGGACCGGTGGGAGCCGCCGACCGCCGTCGTGCTCAACGGGATCACCGGGTCCGTCGGCCTGCGGCCGACGCTCGCCGCCCTGGCCTCCGGCGCCACGCTCGCGCTGGCCAACAAAGAGTCCCTCGTGGCGGGCGGGGCGCTCGTCGCGAACGCCCTCACCCGGCCCGGCCAGATCATCCCGGTGGACTCCGAGCACTCGGCCATGGCGCAGGGACTCGGCGGTATCCGGCACGAGAAGGGCCTGACCTCGCCCGTCGTCACCGGCGTCAGCGACGTGCGCCGGCTCATCCTCACAGCCTCCGGCGGCCCGTTCCGCGGCCACACCCGCGCGGACCTCGCCGAGGTCACGGTCGACCAGGCCCTCGCGCACCCGACCTGGGCCATGGGCCCGGTCGTCACGATCAACTCCTCGACCCTGATGAACAAGGCGCTCGAGCTCGTCGAGGCCTCGCTGCTGTTCGACATCGCGCCGGACGACATCACCGTCGTCGTGCACCCGCAGTCGGTCGTGCACTCGATGGTCGAGACGGTCGACGGCTCCACGCTCGCCCAGGCCTCCCCGCCTGACATGCGCCTGCCCATCGCGCTCGGCCTGTCCTGGCCCCGCCGCCTGGGCGGGGTCGCCACCCCGTGCGCGTGGGACCAGCCGGTCGCCTGGACGTTCGAGCCCCTCGACGACGACACGTTCCCCGCCGTCGCACTCGTCCGGGACGCCGTGCGCGCGTCGGCCTCGCACCCCGCGGTCGTCAACGCCGCGAACGAGGAGTCCGTGGCCGCGTTCATCGACGGTCGGCTGCCGTACCTGGACATCGTCGGCGTCGTCGAGAAGGTCCTCGCCGAGCACACGGGCACCAGCGACCCGAGCCTGGAGGACATCGAGGCCGCCGAGTCCTGGGCGCGCGTCCGGGCGCGGGAGGTCGTCGAGACCCGGTGAGCTTCCTCCTCGGCGTCCTCGTCCTGGTCGTCGGGCTCATGGCGTCGATCGCCCTGCACGAGCTCGGCCACCTGCTGCCCGCCAAGCGCTTCGGCGTCTACGTGCCGAAGTACTTCGTCGGCTTCGGCCCCACGATCTTCTCGCGCAAGCGTGGCGAGACGGAGTACGGCATCAAGGCGATCCCGCTCGGCGGCTTCGTCACCCTCGGCGGCATGTTCGCGCCGGCGCGGGAGGGCGTGCGCACGCACCGCGCGGACGGCCGGCCGACCCTTGCCCAGGACGCCCGCGAGATCTCCGCGGAGGAGCTCCCCGCGGGCATGGAGCACCGGGCGTTCTACCTGCTGCCGGTGTGGAAGCGCATCGTCGTCATGCTCGGCGGGCCGATCGTCAACCTCGTCCTGTCCGTGGTCCTGCTGGCCGTGGTCGCCTGCGGGATCGGGGTCGCCGCCCCGACGACGACGCTCGACACCGTCTCGGAGTGCCTCACCGGGGGCGAGCAGTCGCCGGGCGGCGACGGGACCGGTGGTGGCGAGCCGTGCGAGCCCGGGCCTGCCCACGAGGCCGGGCTGCTGCCCGGGGACGAGATCGTCTCCTGGGGCGGCGTCACCCCGGAGAGCTGGGCGGACGTCCAGGAGGCCATCGCGACGTCCCCGGTGACGGCGGCCGACGTCGTCGTGCGCCGGGACGGCGAGCTCGTCGACCTCACGGTCACGCCCGCCGAGGTCGCCCGCCCCCAGGAGGATGGCAGCACGAGCGTGCAGCCCTTCGTGGGCATCGGTCCGGCCTTCGCGCAGGACCGGCTGTCGCCGGCCGAGGTGCCGTCGCTCGCCTGGGACCAGCTGTCCGGCACCGTCCGGATCGTCGTCAACCTGCCGGGCACCCTGCTCGACGTCGCGCGCGCGACGTTCGGCATGCAGGACCGCGACCCCGGCGTCGTCGGGCTCGTGGGGGTCGGCCGCTTCGCGGGCGAGATCGCGTCCGTGGACGCGCCGGAGTACACGCCCGTCCAGCGGTTTGGGGACCTGCTGTCCCTGCTCGGCGCGCTCAACATGACGCTCTTCATCTTCAACCTGATCCCGCTGCTGCCGCTCGACGGCGGGCACATCGCCGGCGGCCTGTGGGAGGCGCTCCGCCGCGGGTTCGCGAAGGCGACCGGCCGGCCCGATCCCGGCCCCGCGGACACGGCGAGGCTGTACCCGGTGACGTACGTCGTCGTCGGGCTCATGCTCGCGATGACGGTCCTGCTGATCGTCGCGGACATCGTGGTGCCCGTCTCGCTCACGGGGTGAGCGCACGCTCGGCGCGCCGGAGTGCTTCGGTGCGATACTTGATGCCGTGAGCACCCCCGTGAGTCTTGGTATCCCCACCGTCAAGCAGGCGCCGCCCGTGCTGGCGCCGCGGCGGAAGACGCGCCGGATCATGGTCGGCGACGTGCCGGTGGGGGACGGCGCGCAGATCTCCGTCCAGTCGATGACCACGACGAAGACGCACGACATCGGGGCGACCCTCCAGCAGATCGCCGAGCTGACGGCCTCCGGCTGCGACATCGTGCGCGTGGCCTGCCCGACCGACAAGGACGCCGAGGCGCTGCCCGTCATCGCGCGGAAGTCCAACATCCCGGTCATCGCGGACATCCACTTCCAGCCGAAGTACGTGTTCGCCGCGATCGAGGCCGGCTGCGGCGCCGTGCGCGTGAACCCGGGCAACATCCGCAAGTTCGACGACCAGGTCAAGGAGATCGCCCAGGCGGCGAAGGACCACGGCACGTCCCTGCGGATCGGCGTGAACGCCGGGTCGCTCGACAAGCGCCTGCTGGCCAAGTACGGCGCCCCGACCCCGGAGGCGCTCGTGGAGTCGGCCGTGTGGGAGGCGTCCCTGTTCGAGGAGCACGACTTCCACGACTTCAAGATCTCGGTCAAGCACCACGACCCGGTCGTCATGGTCCGGGCCTACGAGCTGCTGTCCGAGCGCGGCGACTGGCCGCTGCACCTCGGCGTCACCGAGGCCGGCCCGGCCCTGCAGGGCACCGTGAAGTCGTCCGTCGCGTTCGGCTCCCTGCTCTCCCGGGGCATCGGCGACACGATCCGCGTCTCGCTGTCCGCACCCCCGGTCGAGGAGGTCAAGGTCGGCAACCAGATCCTCGAGTCGCTCAACCTCCGCCCGCGCACGCTCGAGATCGTGTCCTGCCCGTCCTGCGGCCGCGCCCAGGTGGACGTCTACACGCTCGCCGAGGAGGTCACCGAGGGGCTCAAGGACCTCACCGTTCCTCTGCGCGTTGCGGTCATGGGCTGCGTCGTCAACGGTCCCGGTGAGGCCCGCGAGGCCGACCTCGGCGTGGCGTCCGGCAACGGCAAGGGCCAGATCTTCGTCAAGGGCGAGGTCATCCGCACGGTCCCCGAGGACCAGATCGTCGAGACCCTCATCTTCGAGGCCGGGCGCATCGCCGAGGAGATGGGCGTCGAGGCCGGGACCGGTGCGGCCCCCCAGGTCTCCGTCCACTAGGGCCGGAGTGCGCTTGTTCCGGGGCTCGCCCAGGCGGGCCGGATCGGTCGGGGTGTCGGTGCTGGCGCACTCCCGGGCGGCCGAGGCCCTCGCGGTGTGCGCGACCCGGCCGCTGACCTCGACGCTCGCCGCCATCCAGATCGGCGACAACCGCTTCGAGTACCCCTCCCCCCGGGCCGTCATGTACGGCGTGGAGGACGACGTCGCGCTCCGGTCCGTCACCTGGGCCGGCGCCAACATCATCCCGGTCGCCACCACGCCCGATCAGCGACCCGCGATCGCCGAGCGGATCGTCGCGCGCGGGCAGGCCGCATCGTCGGTGCTCGGCGACGCCGACGAGGTGCTGTCCCTGTGGGACTCGCTGCGCACGAGCTGGAACCGCCCGCGCGAGATCCGCGGCAACCAGCCGCTGCTCGTCATGGACAACGAGTCCGCGGTCGCGCCCGACCCACTCGTGCGGCGCGGGGCGGTTGGCGAGGCGCCGATCGTCCAGCCCGCGTCGGTGGCCATGTTCATCGAGGAGGTCGGCTACGACCCCACCCGGTACGGCGGCGGGTACGCCCGGCGGGTGGCCCAGCTCCTCGGGCAGGGACGGACCTGGATCCGCACGGAGCCGCACCCGGTGACGGGGGAGGAGCGGGTCGTCTTCAAGGCCGACGTCGGCGCCCTCGCGCTCGGCGTGGCCCAGATCCAGGGCGTGTGGGTCGCGCCAGACCGGCGCGGCCAGGGGCTCGGCGTGAGCGGCATGGCCGCCGTCGTGCGCGACGTGCTGCGCGACCTCGCGCCGACCGTCTCCCTGTACGTCAACGACTACAACACCGCCGGGCTCGCGACGTACCGCCGGCTCGGGATGCGCCAGGAGGCCACCTACGCCACTGTCGTGCTGTAGGCGCGGGTAGGTGTGCCATCGAGGAGGATGAAGCAGATGCTCGGGCTGAGGGACCTGGACGCGGAGGTCCACCGTCTGATGAGCGCGGTCTTCGACGGGACCTCGGTCGAGATCTCACGCGTCTCGTCCGTCCACCGGGCGGGCGCAGATTCGGTGGGTATTACCGTCCAGTTCGAGGCGAACGGTGAGTTTGGCCAGACTGGCACGGTCGCGCCGACACCGGCCGGGCCGATCGATATGGCGTGGACACTCGCGAACTACGTGCAGGACGAGGCGGTCGAGAACGCGCTGTGGGCTCAGCCCGTCCCGCCGTGCGGCGTGCACGACCATCACCCGGCGAACATCGAGTACGAGGGCCCGGCGGGACTCCGGCTGGAGTGCCCGTACGGCGACTGGTCCCGCGAGATCAGGTAGCCGACCGCCGGATCACCCGGCCAGCCGCCCGAGCACGCCTTCCGCCTCGGCCACGATGCGCGGCACGAGCTCCCCACAGGTCGGGATGTCGTCGATGAGTCCCGAAAGTGTCGTCACTCCCTTCCATCTGCGATAGCCTCATTTGAAACTGGTGGCCGTTTCTGGCGTATAGGGCCGATTTCCTCGACGGTGAGGGCATCATGTTGAGTGGCCCAGCTCGATTTCGGATGGCGGCAACGATCGTTACCAACGAAGAGGCGGTGAGCTGACATGGACCCGAACGATGTTGGTGCGAAGGGCCACCGGGCCCTGTCCTGGTGGACTGCGGTGCCGGCGGTGCTGGCGCTGGCGGGCGGGTTGCTCCTCGGCTACTTCGTTATTCCCCAACCATCTGACTCCAAGCCACCGAACAAATCCGAGATCATGTCTTCGGGCGAGCTGACCTGTCAGCTCACGCATCAGTTCTCGGTTCCCTTCGACCCGGATGCTGATTTCATCTCCGACGAGCTGGGCCCGCACCGGATGGCCGCTCTGGGTGATCTGGCGCAATCTGTTTCACCGGACGACGAGAGATTCTCGGGTATTGCTGAGATCGGACGGGACCTGATTCTCTCGGTTCAAGACGGAGATCTCGATGCGGTCGGCGCACACATTGGTGACATACGAGAACTGTGTGGTCTCGACTCGTAGTGCGACACCAGTGAGTCACGCACCCGCGCGGCTCGTGCGCGCGGTCGTCGACGGGACCGTGGTCGAGACATCCCACGTCTCGTTCGTCCGCCGGGCGCGACCGAGCGCGGCCCGGATCACCTAGTCAGCCGCGTGAGCACACCCTCCGCCTCGGCCACGATGCGGGGCACCAGCTCCCCGCAGGCGGGGATGTCGTCGATGAGCCCCATGGACTGACCGGCGGTCCAGATCCCGGCCTCGGTGTCCCCGGTCTCCCACACGCTTCGCCCGCGCGCACCGGCCACGAGGTGCGCCACCTCGGAGAACTCCGCGCCGCCCGCCAGCACCTCGGCCGCCTCCCGGGCCACCGAGTTGTCCGCCACGCGCGAGGTGTTCCTCAGCTCCCTGAGCACGAGCCGGGTGTCGGTCTCGGAACCGGCCACGATGGCGTGCTTGACGTCGTCGTGCACGCGGGACTCGGCGGTGACGAGGAACCGGGTGCCCATGGCGATGCCCTCCGCGCCGAGCGCGAGGGCGGCCGCGAGGCCGCGCCCGTCCGCGATGCCGCCGCACGCGATGACCGGGACGCCGAGCGCCCGGGCGGCGGCCGGGACGAGGACGAGCCCGCCGACGTCGTCCTCGCCCGGGTGACCCGCGCACTCGAAGCCGTCGATCGTCACGGCGTCCACGCCGATCGCCTCGGCCGACCGCGCGTGCCGCACCGAGGTGCACTTGTGGATCACGGTCACGCCCGCGGCCTTGAACGCAGCCACCGCCTCGGTCGGCTTCGCGCCCGCCGTCTCCACGATCCGCACGCCGGAGTCGATGATCGCGGCGACGTACTGCTCGTACGGCGGGGGAGTGATCGCGGGCAGGAACGTGAGGTTCACGCCGAACGGCCTGTCCGTCAGCTCCCGGGCGCGCGCGATCTCCTCCCGCAACGCGTCGGGGGTCGGCTGCGTGAGCGCGGAGATGATGCCGAGGCCGCCCGCCTCGGAGACCGCCGCGGCGAGCGGCGCCGTCGCCACCCACTGCATGCCGCCCTGGATGACCGGGTGCTCGATGCCGAGCAGGTCCGTGATCGCTGTTCGCATGGGGTTCATCATGCACTGCGGTCCATCGTGCCGGAGGAACGCCCGTCAGGAGGTCAGGCCGGCGACGAGTTCCTCGAGGTACTCCGCGAGCGGCGCCGGCATTTCCGCCCGCGCGGTGCGGATCGCGCGGGTCACGAGCTCGGCGGTGAGCGCGGTGACCTCGGCCCGCGCGCCCGTCGCGACCACGGTCTCCCGCAGGGCGTCGGCGCCCGCCTCGTCGAGGTCGGGCCGGCCGAGCAGGTCGTCCAGCACGGCCCGCTGCTCCGGCGACGCCGCGAGGTACGCCCGGCGGACGTGCTCCGTGCGCTTGCCGGCCTTGAGGTCGGACGCCGCGGGCTTCCCCGTGGCGGCCGACGAACCGAACAGGCCCTGGTCGTCGTCGTGCAGCTGGTACGCGATGCCGAGCGGCTCGCCCACCCGCGCGATCGTCTCCCCGACGTCGTCGCCCGCCCCCGCGGCGATCGCACCGAGGACGAGGGGCAGGGTGATGCTGTAGGACGCGGTCTTCAGGGCCGCGACCCGGAGGGGGTCGGTCGCGGCCGGGTCGGCCTGCTCGAAGAAGACGTCGAGCGTCTCGCCGGCGATGGCCTGCTCGATGACGGCGAGCGCGGCCTCGGCGAGCCGCATGCGGACGGCCGTCGGCGCGGGCGCTGAGATGAGCGCGGACACGGTCGTGCTGATGGCGAGGTCGCCGGCGAGCACGCCGGCCGCGTCCCCGCGGCGGCGGGCGGCCTCCGCCGGCACGCCCGCCTCCCGGGCGGTGCCCTCGACGCGCGCAACGACGCCGAGCCGGCCGTGCCGCACGCGGTCGACGTCGATGATGTCGTCGTGGATGCACAGGCCCACATGCAGGAGCTGCTGCGCGGCGGCCACGCGTCGCAGCAGAGGGACCTCCCGGCCGCCGTAGGCGGCGTACGCCGCGGCGACGAGGCGCGGGCGGAGGAACTTGCCGCCGTCGGCCGCCCGCGCGGCGTCGATGACCTCGCTGAGCGCGCTCGACCCGGACGGGCCGTCCGCGACCTCCGCCCACAGCTCGGCGGTCAGCAGGTCGGCGTCGGCCATGAAGGCGTCGACCCGGTGGGCGAGCTCGGTGACGGCCGGGCCTGCCTCGCGCTCAGTCGCGTGCGGCATCGGGGAACACGCCCCTCTCGCGCATGTCGCGGACCTGCAGGACCGACCACGGGCTGAAGGCCATCGGGGCGGCGTCGATCGCCGTCGCGAGGTCGCGCGGCGCGATCCACGCCCAGTCCATGACCTCGTCGGGGTCGGGCTCGGGATCGCGCGCGACCTCCGCGAGGAAGACGGGGCAGATCTCGTTCTCCACGACGCCGCTGAAGTCCACCGCCCGATACCGGAAGCCGGGTACCGCCGGCCGGATGCCGGACACGTCCAGGCCGAGCTCGTCTCGCATCCGGCGCTCGATGGCGCTCTCGTTCGTCTCCCCGACGCCGGGGTGGCCGCAGCACGCGTTCGTCCACACGCCCGGCCACGTCTTCTTGCCCAGCGCGCGCCGCGAGATGAGCATGCGGCCGTCGGGGCCGAGCACGTAGCACGAGAACGCGAAGTGCAGCGGGGTGGAGTCCGTGTGCACCTCGGCCTTCAGGGCGGAACCGATCGGCTCCCCGTCCTCGCCGGCCAGGACGACGAACTCGGGCTCGGCCGCCAACCCCGGCGCGGTCATGACGAGCCTCCCGAGGACCGGCCGAGGGCGGCGAGCACGATGTCCTTCACCCCGGTCGCGCCGACGGAGGTCGCGCCGTCGGCGATGAGCGACGGGTCCGACGTCAGCAGCATCGGCGCCTCCTCGTCCGAGTCCGGGAGCCGCCCGTGGGTGCCCTTCACGCAGGTCGGGTCGAGCGGGACGGTGCTCATCGCGTAGCGCAGGCCCATCTTCTTCTTCACGAGGTTGAGGCCGGCCTTCGCCTTGGCGAGCTTGTCCTCGGGGTTGAAGAACAGCTCGGCGGGGTCGTAGCCGGGCTTCTTGTGGATGTCGACGCCGCGGGCGTACTCGGGCGCGCGGTCGTCGTCGAGCCAGAAGTAGTACGTGAACCAGGCGCCCGGCTCGGCCACGGCGACGAGCTCACCGGCCCGCTCGTGGTCGAGGCCGTAGCGGGCCTGCCCCTCGCGGTCGAGCACCTCGTCGACGCCGGGCAGGGACTTCACGATCGACGCCACCCTGGGCACGTCGGCGGGGTCCGGGACGTAGATGTGGGCCACCTGGTGGTCGGCCACCGCGAACGCGCGCGACGTCCACGGGTCCAGCTGCTCCAGGCCGTCCTGGACATAGACCTCGAGCAGGCCCTCGCGGCGCAGCGCCCGGTTGATGTCCACCGGGCGGCTGGCGCCCGCGATGCCGTACTCGCTGACCACGACGACGCTCCACCCGCCGTTCGCGGCGTCGTCGAGCAGGGGGGCGAGCTCCCGGTCGAGCTCGGCGGCGGCCGCATCCGCCTCCGGCGCGTTCGGCCCGAAGCGCTGGAGGTCGTAGTCCAGGTGCGGCAGGTAGGTCATCACGAGGTCGTTCTCGGGCTGCCCCCACCGGTTGTTGAGCACGCCGCGGGTGGCGTCGATGAGCCACTTCGACGAGACGATCGAGGCGGTCGGGCCCCAGTACTGGAAGAGTGGGAACTCGCCGAGCGCGCCGGTGAGGCGGTCGTGGAGCTCGGCCGGGCGCACGTAGGCGTCCGGGCTCTTGCGGCCGTCCGCGTGGTAGATCGGGCGCGGCGTCACCGTGATGTCCGTGCTGGCGCCCATCGCGTACCACCAGCCCATGTTGGCCGCGCGGAAGGAGGGGTCCTGCCGGCGCGCGGTCTCCCAGACCTTCTCGGCGGTGACCAGCGTGTTGTGCTGGCGCCACAGCAGGGAGTCCCCGAGGCCGCGGAAGTACCAGCCGTTGCCGACGATCCCGTGCTCCTTGGGCATGACGCCGGTGAGGATCGTCGACTGCACGCTGCAGGTGACCGCGGGAAGGATCGTGTCCAGGCGGACGCCGCGGCCCGAGGACGCCAGCGCGCTCAGTCGCGGCATGGAGCGCAGGGCGCGCGGCGTGAGTCCGACGACGTCGAGGAGAAGGACGCGGCTCATCGGGTGACCTCCGGTAGGGGTGTGGTGGCTTCGGGTGTGGTGGTTCGGGCTGCGGCGGCCAGGGGCGACGCGGCGCTGTCGGCCGCCAGGGCGTGGGTGAGGTTCTCCCGCGCCCAGCGGATCTCGGCGGCGATGCCGTCGACCAGGCTCTCCGGCTGCAGGTCGTCCGGCAGGACGGTCCACGTGTACGTCTCGACGTCGAGGTGGGCCTCCGCTCCGTGCGGGGCGGCCAGGACCGCGTCGACGGCGGCGCCCAGCACCTCGGTCGTCGCCCGCAGCGGGGGAGCGGGCCGGGCGTGCAGGGGGATGTGGACGTGGACGCGCCAGGGCCGGTCGGTGGGCCAGGCGGGGTCCGCCCCGAGCACCTCGGGAAGGTCGTCGGCCGCGGGCGCGCCCGTAGCGGCGTCGCCGGCCCGCACCTGGTGCAGGTAGCGGTCCTCGGCGAACGGCGTCAGGGCGGCCGCGGCGCCGGGCGCCGACGGGTCGGTCACCTCGAGCGCGACCGACGCCTGGACCTTGACGATCCGGACGCCGGCGTCGGTCGCGGCGGCGACGGCGCCGGCCGGGTCCGCGAAGGAGACGGCGAGGTGGCACGTGTCGAGGCACAGGCCGATCCGGCCGTCCGCCGTCAGGGCCGGGCGCTCGCCCAGCCACCGCGTGACGTCGGCGACCGTGTCGAGGATGCAGCCGGGCTCCGGCTCGATCCCCACCCGCACCGTGCGGCCGGTCGACTCCTCGAGCGCGCGGAGGTGCTCGGCGAGCGCGGCGAGGTTCTCCTCCGCCGCGGCGTCCTGCTCGGGTCCCCAGCCGGTGCGCCAGCCGAGGGGCAGGGTCGAGATGCTGCCGTCCGCGCCCTCGGGCAGCAGGGCGGCGAGCGCGGTGGCGCAGTCGGTCGTGAAGCACAGCCGCTCCGGCGTGGTCCAGTCCGGCTCGTAGACGCGGAGCTTGACGACGTCGTCGTGGAACCCCCGGTAGGGGAAGGCGTTGACCGTGCGGAAGGTGAGCCCGTTGCGGTCCAGCGCCTCGGCGAGGCGCTCGCGGGCGGCCGGGTCGGCCGCCAGGACGGCGGCCGTCTCCGCGGTGAGCCACAGGCCGACCCCGAGGGAGTCCAGCCCCGCGGCGGCCCGCACGGGACCCGCGTGGGTGTCGAGCTGGGCGATGACGCCGTCGAGGTCCTCGGACGGGTGGACGTTGGTGCAGTACGAGAGCTCCACTCAGGCCTCCCGGCGCGACGCCATCCCGCGCAGGACCGAGTTGCCCTCGAAGGTGTCCGGGCCCTGGCGGGCCGGCTCGAAGCCGGGGACGGGCGTGAGGTCGAGGCGGCCGGACTGGCCGTAGAAGTCGACGGGGTTGCGCCACAGGACACGGTCGACGTCGTCGCCCGAGAAGCCCGCCGCGAGCATCGCGTGCCCGGTCTTCGCAGTCTTCAGCGGGTCCGAGCGGCCCCAGTCCGCGGCCGAGTTCACGATGATCCGGTCCAGCCCGATGCGCTGCATGATCGCGACCACGCGTTGCTCGTCCATCTTCGTGTCCGGGTAGATGGAGAAGCCCATCCACGCGCCCGAGTCGGCGACAATGTCGACGGTCGTCTCGTTGAGGTGGTCGACCAGCACCCGCTCGGCGGGCAGGCCGGAGGCGAGCACGACGTCGAGGGTCCGCTGCGTGCCCGGCGCCTTGTCGCGGTGCGGGGTGTGCACGAGGGCGGGGAGCTCGAACTCGATGGCGAGCGCGAGGTGCTGCTCGAGGATCGTGTCCTCCTCCGGGGTCATCGAGTCGTACCCGGTCTCGCCGACCGCGACCACGCCGTCCTTGGCGAGGTAGCGGGGCAGGATCTCCATGACCTCGTGGAGGCGACGGTCGTTGGCCTCCTTCGGGTTGAGCGCGATCGTGCTGTGGTGGCGGATGCCGAACTGTGCCGCGCGGAAGCGCTCCCAGCCGATGAGGGAGTCGAAGTAGTCGACGAACGAGCCGACGTTGGACCGCGGCTGGCCGAGCCAGAACGCCGGCTCGACGAGGGCGCGGACGCCGGAGTCGTACATCGCCTCGTAGTCGTCGGTGGTGCGGGAGGTCATGTGGATGTGTGGGTCGAAGATGCGCATGTGTCGTTCTCCTTTACGCGCGCGCGTCGATGAGGCGGAGGTCGTCGGGGACGGTGCGGCCGGCGGCGCGGCGCTCGGCGGCGAACCGGTCGGCCATGTCGGCCAGCTCGGCGTCGCGGCGGTCGTCCAGGCCGCTGACGACCGCGAGCGGCACCCCCATGAAGACGAGCTTGAGGACGCCGTGCCGCCAGGCGTGGTCGTCCAGGTGGTCGCGGGCGAAGTCGCCCATGGCGGCCGCCGCGAGCCGCGGGTCGTTCGTGCGCAGCGCGTCGGCGGTGAGCGTGAGGCCGACCTCGCGCCACTCGTCCGCCAGGTCGGCGGCGCCCGCGACCCGCTCCAGGCCGCGCAGCACGCCGCGTCGCTCGGCGTCGTCGCCGTGCTCGTACAGGTCGGTCAGGGCGTCCGCCGGGGCGCCGGAGGACTGCAGGGCGACGACGATCGCGGCGCGCGCGTCGTCGTCGGCGGTGCCGTGGTAGCCGTGCGGGTCGGCGGGGTCGAGCGGCTCGCGCCCGACCTTCCGGCCGGCCTCGGCGAACAGCCGCGTGACGCGGCCCGGGTCCGACCGCGCGGTCTCGACCGCCTCCGCGATCCACTGCTCGGCGCTCGGGCCGCTTGCCTGGGTGTTCACGTCGTCCTCCTTGACGGTGTCGCCGATGCGGCGGGTGGTACGGGTCCGGCCACGGACGGTGCCGCCTCGGCCGCCGACCGCCAGGCCGCGAGGGAGGTGGCCGCGAGCCGCGGCGCGTCGTGGGAGTGGCGGGGGAGCTCCACGGCGGCCACGCCGGCGTAGCCGATCTCCCGCAGGGTCGCAATCGCGGCCGGAAGGTCGAGCTGCCCGGTGCCGAGCTCGAGGTGCTCGTGCACGCCGGGGAGCATGTCGTCCACCTGGACGTTGCGCAGGAGCCGGCCGGCCTGCCGCAGCGCGCCGACCACGCCCTCGGGCTCCACGGCGACGCAGTGCCCGAGGTCGACCGTGATGCCGACGGACTCGGGGTCCCCGAGGTCGGCCCGCAGGCGCTGCGCGTCCGCGACCGTCTCGACGAGCATGCCCGGCTCCGGCTCGATCGAGAGCGTCACGCCGCGCTCGGAGGCGAAGCGCACGAGCTCGGCGAGCCGGCCGACCATGAGCTCCCAGCCCTCGTCCGCGCCGACGTCGTCCGGCAGCACGCCGCTCCACAGGGACACGCAGTCGGCGTGCAGCGCGGCCGCGATCTCGACCGCCCGGCCGAGGAACGCGATCCGCGTGGCGGCCTCGCGGTCCACGAGGGTCGGCCGGTGCTTGCGCCACGGGTCGAGGAGGTAGCGCGCGCCGGTCTCGACGACGACCCGCATCGCGCGGTCGTCGAGCTCGGCCTTGAGGGACGCGGCCCGCGGGCGCCAGTCCGGGCCGAACGGGTCGAAGTGCGGGTGGCCGAGCGTCAGCGCGATCGCCCCGTACCCGCCGGCCCCGATGACGTCGAGGGCCTGGGGGAGCGGGTGGTCGGCGAAGCCGTTCGTCCCGTACCCGAGCACCCACGGGTCGGTGGTCACGTCACGTCTCCTTGGCGGCGACGTCGGGCGAGCAGGCCACCGACCAGGCCGACCCCGACGAGCACGGCCGCCGAGACGGCGTGCCCGGCGCGCGCCGCGAGCGCGACCTGCAGGGGCACCATCGCCCGGATCCCCGTGCCGGTCGCGGCCCGGGCGTTCGACGCGCTCGGGTCCTTCGCCGTCTCGACCTGGCTCGGCAGGACGGCCGTCGCGTAGGCCGCCGCCCCGACGACGGCGCCCGCCCGGGTCGCGGAAGGTGCCGTCAGCGGGATGGTCGCCGCCGTGATGCCGGTGACCGCCGCGGCCGAGGCCGCGGCAAAGGTCGAGGTGCCGTGGACCTCGCCGCGCGAGACGGCGGTGACCGCAGCCGTGTGCGCCGCGAGCAGGCCGGCGGGCAGGAGGCCGCGGCGCCAGCCCGGGCCGGCGGCACCCATGAGGACGTCGAGGCCGCGGCACACGGCCATGACGGCTGGCCCGGCGGGCGTCGGCTTCGCCGCGAGGTCGTAGGCCCAGATCGACGCCGCGAGCGCGAGCGAGACCCGGCCGGGCGCCCGCCCGGCCGCGCGCGCCAGCACGAGGCCGACTCCGGTCAGCCCGGCCCCGACCCCGAGCGCGGCCGAGCGCGAGATGCGCCCCGACGGGATCGGTCGCTCCGGACGCTCGACGGCGTCCAGGTCGGCGTCCGCGTAGTCGTTGAGCGCCATGCCGGCCGCGTACAGGCACACGGACGAGGCCGACAGCGCGAGCCCGCGGCCGCCGACGGTGGCCCGCGCGGAGGACGCGCCGACGAGCGTGTCCCCGACGACCGTCAGCGCGGCGGGCGCGCGGACGAGCTCGAGGAGGTCGGCGGTTCTCATCGCGGAGTGGCGACCGGTGCGTCGGCGAGCGACGGGCTCTCCGGGGCCGGCACCTCGGCCGATCCCGCCGCCGGCACGAGCGCCGACGTGCGGGCCACCCAGTCGGCGAACTGCCGGGTCTGCTCGGCGAATGCGTGCACGTCGCTGTCCCAGGGGTTCTTGAAGAAGCAGCCGAGCTCGGCGACGACGCCGGTCTGGCCGGCGTCGGAGGCGAGGACGAGCGAGCGGACCAGGTCGAGCACCAGGGGAGCGGCGAGGCTGGAGTCGTACGCGCTCCACGTGGTCTGCAGGGTGACGCGGCTGCCGAGGAACCCGACCGCGTGGATGTGGTCCCAGGCGGTCTTCGTGTTGCCCATGTCCGGCACGTTGTCGATGTGCAGCGGGGCGACGACGTGGTCGCCGGCCAGGGCGTGCAGGCCCCGGTTCTTCGAGGCCAGCTTGGACTTCACGGCCTCCGGGTCGGCGAGGGTCGCGCCGTCGCCGCCGCCGAGGACGTTCGTGCCGGCCCAGGAGAGGACCTTGAGCCCGCGGGCGGTGAACATCGGCGCCAGCACGGTGCGGATGAGGGTCTCACCGGTCTTGCCGTCCTGGCCGGCGATCGGGATCCCGGCCGCCTGCGCCCGCGCCCACAGCACGGGGAGAGTGATGCCGGCGGACGGGGTGAAGCACGCGTACGGGGAGCCGGCCTGGATCGCGGCCGCGGCGGCCACCGAGCTCGGGGGCAGGACGGTCAGCCCCGGCGTGCTCACGGCCTTGACGAGCTCGGCCTCCGAGTGGAACGCCGGGTGGTCCTGCGGCAGGGGCTCCGTGGAGGAGATGTCGACGACGACCACGGTGCGCAGGCCGTTGCGCTCCTTGAACGCGAGGATGTCGGCCGCCATGGTGTCGATGTCGTGCTGCTGGGTCGGCCCGTCGTTCGGGACGAGCCGCACCTCCTCGTCCGTGCGCGCGAGGTCGCCGGAGACCGCGGAGACGAGCTCGGTGGGAAAGAGTCCACCGGCCGCGAGCTGGTCCGCACGCTTGTCCAGGGGGGTGGAGGCGATGTCGTGACCGCCGACGACGATGTCTGTGAAGGGGGCGAACGGCGCACCGGCGAACTCGCTGTTCGCGGTCGTTACGCCGTACGGCTCGATGAGCTCACGGGACAGGGCGCCCACTCCGACGGTGGCGGTGGTCGCAAGCGATCCGCGCCCTCCGATGAACCACGCTCCGACCTTCGCATCCGTGCGGGGCGATCGTGTGTTGTCGAACATGGTCGTTCCTTCCCTTGTCGTACCTGAGCGTCATTGCCGCGGGACGGGTAGCGAGGCCCTCGTCGGCCCGTTGATCGCACACTACGTCACTTTTTTTCGACCGTGCAATAAGGTCGGATCCGCGGTGCGGAGGTGGCTCCAACGGTTGCCTCGGTGCGGCGATCGCGCAAGTCGGACGGGCCGCCGTCGGGCACATGGCGCATGTGCGCGCGGAGGGCGGCACGCCCACCGCGCCGCACCGCCTACCCTTGTGCCCATGCTCTCCACGATGTCCTCCTTCTTCCTGCGCACGCTGCGCGAGGACCCCGCCGACGCCGAGATCATCAGCCACAAGCTGCTCGTCCGCGCCGGCTACATCCGCCGCGCCGCACCGGGCATCTACACGTGGCTGCCGGCCGGCCTGAGGGTGCTCGGGAAGGTGGAGCGGATCGTCCGCGAGGAGATGGCCGCGATCGGCGTCCAGGAGGTGCACTTCCCGGCGCTGCTGCCCCGCGAGCCCTACGAGGCGACGGGCCGTTGGACCGAGTACGGCGAGAACCTGTTCCGCCTGCAGGACCGACGCAAGAACGACTACCTGCTCGCGCCCACGCACGAGGAGATGTTCACCCTCCTGGTCAAGGACCTGTACTCGTCCTACAAGGACCTGCCCGCGCAGCTGTACCAGGTCCAGACGAAGTACCGCGACGAGGCCCGCCCGCGCGCCGGCATCGTCCGCGGGCGCGAGTTCATCATGAAGGACGCGTACTCGTTCGACATCGACGCCGACGGGCTCGCGGCCTCCTACGAGCTCTACCGGGGCGCCTACCTGCGGATCTTCGAGCGCCTCGGGCTGCCGGTCGCGGTCGTCGAGGCCGACGCCGGCGCCATGGGCGGCTCCCGCTCCGAGGAGTTCCTCTTCCCGACGCCGGCCGGCGAGGACACGTTTGTCCGCTCGCCCGGGGGGTACGCGGCCAACGTCGAGGCCGTGGTCACCCTCGTCCCGGAGCCGGTCGTCCACGACGTGGAGCCCCCCGCCCCGACGATGGTCCGCACCCCCGGCGCCGACACGATCGACACGCTCGTCACCAGCCTGGACGCCGAGGCCCCGCGGACCGACGGCCGCCCCTGGGCGGCCGCGGACACGCTGAAGAACCTCGTGCTCGCCCTCAGCCACCCGGACGGGGAGCGGGAGATCGTCGTCGTCGGGATCCCCGGCGACCGGGCGATGGACGAGAAGCGCGCCGAGGTGGCGTTCGCGCCCGCAGAGGTCGAGACGGCCACCGCGGACGACCTGCGCAAGCACCCCGAGCTCGTGCCCGGCTACATCGGCCCGCGTCCCGAGCACGCGCGCGGCGACGAGAAGGCGGTGCGCTACCTGCTCGACCCCCGCGTCGTCGACGGCTCGGTCTGGGCGTCCGGCGCGGACGAGGACGGCGTGCACGTGGTCGGCCTCGTGGCGGGCCGCGACTTCGTCGCGGACGGGACCGTGGAGATCGCCGACGTCCGCGCCGGCGACCCCGCCCCGGACGGTTCCGGTCCCCTCGAGCTCGCCCGCGGCATGGAGATGGGGCACATCTTCCAGCTCGGCACGAAGTACGCCGAGGCGCTCGGCCTGAGCGTCCTCGACCCGAACGGCAAGGCCGTCACCGTGACCATGGGCTCCTACGGCCTCGGCGTGACCCGCGCGGTCGCCGCGATCGTGGAGGCCACGGCGGACGAGAAGGGTCTGAGCTGGCCGGCCGTCGTCGCGCCATTCCACGTGCACGTCCTGGCCACCGGCAAGGGTGAGGAGATCTTCGCGGCCGCCGCGGACCTGGCGGGCCGGCTCGCCGATGCGGGCGCCGAGGTCCTGTACGACGACCGCCCCAAGGTCTCCGCCGGCGTGAAGTTCGCCGACGCCGAGCTCATCGGCGTGCCGTACTCGCTCGTCGTCGGGCGCGGCCTCGCGAACGGCGTGGTCGAGGTCCGCAACCGGGCCACCGACGAGCGCGAGGAGCTCGCCCCCGACGACGCCGCGGCCGAGATCCTTCGCCGCCTCGCGGCGGACGGGGTGCTGCCGGAGTAGGAGGGGCCTCGCCGCGTGCTACGCGCGGTGCTACGGTTGGGAGATGGCCACCATCTCGCACCGAGAGCTCCGGAACCAGTCCGCGGACGTGCTGCGCCGTGTGGCGGCCGGGGAGGCGATGGAGGTGACGAACCACGGGGTGGTCGTCGCCTATCTCTCGCCGACCCCGTCCCCGAAGCTGCCGTTCCCGGTCTCGCGCCCCGCGCGCAGGAACGGCGGGTGGTCGAGTCTCCCGACTGTCGACCTCGGGCACCCGGTCGCCGACATCATCGACGCGGAGCGCGAGGACCGGTGACGGCGGAGGCCGCCGAGCCGACGATGTCGGGGGTCGTCTATCTCGACACGTCCGCCGCGGTGAAGCTCATCAGCCGTGAGCGGGAGTCCGGCGGACTGCGTCGGTACCTCGACACCGGCCCGACCATCGTCTCGAGCGATCTCCTGGAGACCGAGCTGCGGCGGATCGGGGTGCGGTACGGGATCGACCAGGTGCTCATCACGGAGATTCTCGACGGCGTCACCCTGACACCCCTGACGAGGGATCAGTTCCGCGACGCGGGGCTGTACCCGCAGACCGGCCTTCGGAGTCTCGACGCACTGCACCTTGCGGGCGCTCTCGGCGTCGACGCCTCGGCGTTGGTGACCTACGACGTGCGGCTCGCGGAGGCCGCTCGCGCGCACGGCATGCAGGTCGTCGCTCCGGAGTGACCGGCCCCGACCGGCCCGCCGCCGACTACCCGGTCGCCGGTTACCCGGTCGCGGTCTCGCCGGTCACGGTCTCGCCGGAGGCCGACTCGGCGTCCGGGGCGGAGCCCGGCAGGCCCGGCAGGGCGCCCGGGTCCTCGCCGAGCGAGGCGAGCGTGAGGGCGGAGTCGACCGCCGCGTCCACGAGGTCCGCGCGGTACTGGCCGGGCGCGGTCGTCGCGAGGAAGATCCACTGGTCGAGGAGGTCCTGCTCGGCCTCGATCCGGTACGTGACGGCCTCGCCGTCGGGCCACGGGTAGGCCGGTTCGCGGGTGTCCGGCGCGCCGGCCGCGAGGGCGGCGTCGATGAGGACCTGCAGGTTGGTCGCGCGCTCGGCGGCCTCGGCGTCGTCCTCCCGCGCCGCGATGGTCTGCGCGAAGTAGTGGGCCTGGTCCAGGGCGCGGACGGTCGGGCCGTCCGCGACGCCTGCGATGAGGTCCGCGCCCGGCGCCGCCGGCTCGACGGCGGCCTCCGCCCCGTCCTCCCACGGCAGCTCGGCGGCCGCGAGGTACCGGCCGACCGCCACGGACGTGAGCACCGAGGCGAGGTCCTGGTCGGTCGCGGGGACATCCGTCAGCACGGTGACGACCTCGTCCGCCGACGACGTGAGCAGGCCGCGCAGGTCCTCGAGCCCGGACGCGGACGCGGGCTCGGGAACGGGACGGTTGGACTCGCCCTCCGGGGCGCCGTCGGGCCATGCCACCCAGACCCCGCCGAGGGCCTCGACCTGCTCGTCCAGCCCGGCCGCGACGGCGTCCAGCGCCTCGAGGACCGACGGGTCCGTCTCGGTCTCGGCGACCGCGCGCGTGGTCTCGGCCAGGTTCTGTGCCTGTATCGCGGCGTCCTGCCGGTGGGTCTCCGCGACGCTGGCCGGGCTCGGCCCCTCGGGGCCCGTGTCCAGGCGGAGCCCGCAGCTCGTCAGTGCGATCGCGCCGGCGGCCGCGAGGGCGATCGCGAACGGTGCGCGGCGGCGGGGGGAAGGGCGGCTCGTGGTCGTCATCACGGACGATGATCCCACCGATCCGGCCCGTGGTCGCGGTGCCCGGACCGGTAGACTGCTCGACTGTCCCGGAGAGTCAACCGGGCCCACGAGGAGGAACGCGTGACCACCGCATCGAACGATCTGGCCGAGCAGGTCCGCGCAGCCGTCGCGGGCGCCGTCGAGCAGGCGGGACTGCTGATCGAGAACGTCGAGGTGACCGGCGCGGGGCGTCGTCGGACCGTCTCGCTCGTCGTCGACCTGCCGGACGGCCCCGGGGGCGTGTCCTCCGACCAGATCGGTGAGGTCTCGCGCGAGGTCTCGACCGCGCTCGACGAGATCGACGTCATCCCCGGCGCGTACACCCTCGAGGTGTCGACCCCCGGGACCGACCGGCCGCTGACCGAGCCGCGCCACTTCCGGCGCGCCGTCGGCCGCCTCGTCACGGTGACGACCGCCGGGGGGGCGACGACCGCCTACGTGGACGACGTCGTCGACGACACCACGCTGAAGCTGAGCCGGGACGGGGCCGAGCACGAGATCGCGCTCGGGGACGTCGTCGGTGCCCGGGTCGAGGTGGAGCTCAAGCGGCGCGACCGCTGAGCCCCGCCGGACACTTTCTGAGGAGGACATCGATGGACATCGACATGTTGGCGCTGAAGCTCGTCGAGTCGGAGAAGGGGATCCCGCTCGAGACCCTGATCGGCGCGATCGAGGACGCGCTCCTGAGCGCCTACCAGCGCACGCCCGGCGCCGTGACCCCGGCGCGGGTCGAGCTCGACCGCCGCACCGGCGTCGTCTCCGTGATCGCCACCGACACCGACGAGGACGGCAACGTCATCGAGGAGTTCGACGACACGCCGTCCGGGTTCAGCCGGATCGCCAAGGCGACCGCACGGTCCGTCATCGCGCAGCGCATGCGGGACGCCGAGGACGAGAAGGTCATGGGCTCGTACCGGGACAAGGAGGGCGGCCTGCTCTCCGGCGTCGTCGAGCAGGGGCGCGACCCCCGCAAGATCATGGTGCGGCTGCCGGACGGCCAGGAGGCCGAGCTCCCGCAGCACGAGCAGGTGCCGACCGAGTCCTTCAAGCACGGCGACCGCATCCGCGCGTACGTCGTCGACGTCTCGCGGGGGCAGCGCGGGCCGCAGATCACGCTCTCGCGCACCCACCCGGAGCTCGTGCGTCAGCTCTTCGCGCTCGAGGTCCCCGAGGTCGCCGACGGCTCCGTCCGCATCGAGGCGATCGCCCGCGAGGCCGGCCACCGTACGAAGCTGTCCGTGTGGACGTCGGTCGCCGGCCTCAACGCCAAGGGCGCCTGCATCGGTCCCATGGGCGCGCGCGTCCGGGCCGTCATGAGCGAGCTGCAGGGCGAGAAGATCGACATCGTCGACTTCTCCGAGGACCCCGCCACCTACGTCGGGTACGCGCTGTCGCCGGCCAAGGTGTCCAGCGTCACGGTGGTCGACGAGGGTCAGCGCGCGGTGCGCGTCATCGTGCCCGACTACCAGCTCTCGCTCGCCATCGGTCGCGAGGGCCAGAACGCCCGCCTCGCGAACCGCCTCACCGGCTGGCGGATCGACATCCGCTCCGACGCCGCCCCGTCCGAGCCCGTCGGCCAGACCGCGATCGCGGCCGCGGCCGCCGCGCGCGAGGCCGCGGCGGAGGGGGACGGGGTGCAGGCGGGTGACGTCACGCCGTCGGGTGACGTGTCGTCGTCGGGCGAGGCCCCGACGTCGGCGGGTGACGTGTCGTCGTCGGGCGAGGCCCTGACGTCGGACGTCGCGGCGGCGGGCCCGAGCGACGGGTGAGGCGCACCACCGAAGTCACCACGGCTGACGGGACGCGAGGGGTTACCATGGTGGGCGGCGCCGAACGGAGCGATCCCGACGGGAACGAACCGACCGGCCCGGTGCGGACATGCATCGGATGTCGGGCGCGCGCCACTCGGTCCCACCTCGTGCGGATCGTTCTGGACACCCCCACCTCCGTGGCGGTGGACGTGAACGCCTCCGCACCCGGCAGAGGGGCGTGGCTCCACCCGGAGCGCGCCTGTCTGGACCAGGCCATCCGGCGTCGAGCGATCGGCAGGGCCCTGCGTGCAGCGGGGAACCCGTCGATCGACGCCGTGTCGCACTGGTTCGAGAACGAGAGAACCGCCGGCACCGAGCCGTCGGACAGTACGAGATGAAAGCGGGTTGGAAGCCGATGGGCACCCGATGAGTACCCAGCGATGAGCTGCCAGCAATAACCACGGTCCGCCCTGTCTTGGGACGGTCCGAGACAGGAGAAATGTGGCCAAGGTCCGCGTTCACGAGCTCGCGAAGGAGCTCGGCGTCGACAGCAAGACGGTCATGGCGACGCTGCGAGAGCAGGGCGAATTCGTCAAGTCCGCGTCCTCCACGGTGGAGGCGCCGGTCATTCGAAGGCTGAAGGAGCACTTCGAGTCCCAGGCGCCCAAGGCCGAGGAGTCCACCACGAGCAAGGCGCCCGCAAAGGGCGCGAAGTCCGGCGAGAAGACTGCGTCGGGCGACACGGCTGCGTCCGGCGAGAAGACTGCGTCGGGCGACACGGCTGCGTCCGGCGGCAAGGCCGCCCCGAAGCCGGGTGCGAAGCCCGCCGCCAAGCCTGCGAAGGCTGCGGCGACCGAGTCTGCCGCCGCGTCCGACCCGGCTCCGGCCGAGGCCGCGCCGGCGTCGGCCGGAGAGTCCGCCCAGGGCGGTGCCGATGCGTCGGCCGCGACCGGTTCGGCCGCGCCGACCCCGGCTGCCGCCGCGCAGGCGACCGCCGGGTCGAGCACGTCCTCCACGGACGCCGCTCCGGCCGCGGGTGCCGATTCCGCGACGCCGGCTGCCGCCGCGACGCCGGCTGCCGCCGGTGCTGCGGCGTCGACCCCGGCCGCCGAGGCCGGTTCGGCCGAGGGTGAGGCGACGTCGTCCGGTTCGGCCGCGTCGTCTGCCGCGCCCAAGCCGGGTGCCGCCCCGAAGCCCGGGGCGACGGCCGCGCGCCGTGGTGCGTCCGGGGCCAAGCCCGGTGCCCCGCGCCCGGGCAACAACCCGTTCGCGTCTTCCCAGGGCATGCCGCGTCCCGGCGGCACCGGGGGCGGCGGTCGACAGGGCGGCTCCGGCCGCTCCGGCGGCGGCGCCCCGCGCCCGGGCAACAACCCGTTCGCATCCTCCCAGGGCATGCCCCGTCCGGGCGGCACCGGTGGATCCGGTGGCTCCGCCCGTCCCGGACCGCGTCCCGGCGGCCCGCGCCCGAACCCCGGCATGATGCCGGGCCAGTCGAGCGTCGGCCGTCCAGGTGCAGCGCCCCAGCGCGCCGGCGGTGGCGGTCGAGGCCGTCCCGGTGGCGGTGGCGGTGGCGGCGGTCGTCCTGGCGGCGGTCCCGGTGGTCCCGGCGGCGGTTTCCGCGGCCGTGGTGGCCGTGGCTCCACGCAGGGTGCGTTCGGCCGCGCAGGCGGTCGTCCGGTCCGCGGGCGGAAGTCGAAGCGCGCGAAGCGTCAGGAGTTCGAGGAGCAGAGCGCGCCGTCGATCGGCGGCGTGCAGGTTCCTCGCGGCGACGGCACGACGGTCGTCCGCATCCGTGCGGGCGCCTCGCTCGCGGACTTCGCCGACCGCATCGACGTCAACCCGGCGTCGCTCGTCACTGTCCTCTTCCACCTCGGTGAGATGGCGACCGCGACCCAGTCCCTCGACGAGGACACGTTCAAGCTGCTGGGCACCGAGCTCGGGTACGTGATCGAGTTCGTCTCCCCGGAGGAGGAGGACCGCGAGCTGCTCGAGCAGTTCGACATCGACCTCGAGGCCGAGGCGGCAGGCGAGTCCGAGGAGGACCTCGCACCGCGTCCGCCGGTCGTGACCGTCATGGGTCACGTCGACCACGGTAAGACGAAGACCCTGGACGCGATCCGGTCCACGGACGTCGTCGCCGGTGAGCACGGTGGGATCACCCAGCACATCGGTGCGTACCAGGTGTCGGTCGAGCACGACGGCTCCGAGCGCGCCCTGACCTTCATCGACACCCCGGGGCACGAGGCCTTCACGGCCATGCGTGCGCGTGGTGCCGAGGTCACGGACATCGCGATCCTCGTGGTCGCTGCGGACGACGGAGTGATGCCGCAGACGATCGAGGCGCTCAACCACGCCCAGGCGGCGAACGTGCCGATCGTGGTGGCGGTCAACAAGATCGACGTCGACGGTGCGAACCCGGCGAAGATCCGCCAGCAGCTCACCGAGTACAACCTGGTGGCCGAGGAGTACGGCGGCGACACGATGTTCGTCGACATCTCCGCCAAGCAGGGCACGGGCATCGACGGCCTCCTCGAGGCCGTCCTGCTCACCGCGGACGCGGCGCTCGAGCTCTCGGCGAACCCGGACAAGGACGCGCGAGGCGTCGCCATCGAGGCGAACCTCGACAAGGGCCGCGGTTCGGTCGCGACCGTCCTCGTCCAGTCCGGAACGCTGCGCGTCGGTGACGCCATCGTGGCGGGCACGGCCCACGGCCGTGTGCGTGCGATGCACGACGAGCATGGCAACCAGGTCGACGAGGCCGGCCCGTCCCAGCCGGTGCAGGTCCTCGGCCTCGCCTCGGTCCCGCGCGCCGGTGACACGTTCCTCGTGGCCCCGGACGACCGCACCGCCCGTCAGATCGCCGACAAGCGTGAGGCGGCGGAGCGTGCGGCCACCCTGGCCAAGCGTCGCAAGCGCATCTCGCTCGAGGACTTCACGAAGGCTCTGGAGGAGGGGAAGGTCGACCACCTCAACCTCATCCTCAAGGGCGACGTGTCCGGTGCCGTCGAGGCGCTGGAGGACTCGCTGCTCAAGATCGACGTCGGCGACGAGGTCGCGCTGCGCATCATCCACCGCGGTGTCGGTGCGATCACGCAGAACGACGTCAACCTGGCGACGGTCGACAACGCGATCATCGTCGGCTTCAACGTGCGCCCTGCGGAGCGCGTGACGGAGCTGGCGGACCGCGAGGGTGTCGAGATGAAGTTCTACTCGGTCATCTACGACGCGATCGAGGACGTCGAGTCCGCGCTCAAGGGCATGCTCAAGCCCGAGTTCGAGGAGGTGGCGCTCGGTTCCGCCGAGATCCGCCAGGTCTTCCGTTCCTCGAAGTTCGGCAACATCGCCGGTTCGATCGTCCGGTCCGGCATCATGCGCCGCAACGCGTCCGTCCGCCTCGTGCGCGACGGCATCGTGGTGGCGGAGAACCTCAAGGTCGACTCACTGCGGCGCGAGAAGGATGACGTCACCGAGGTCCGCGAGGGCTTCGAGTGCGGTATCAACATCGGCTACCGCGAGATCCAGGAAGGCGACGTCATCGAAGCCTTCGAGATGCGGGAGAAGCCCCGCGACTGATCGATCCGTGGCGGGGTGCGGCACGTGCCGCACCCCGCCGGGGTCGTCACCCTTGCTCATCACCTGCACGACCCGCTCGGCCCTCACCGGCCGGGCGTGACCTCAGCGGCGGCCGGCTCCCGGTCGCCGCTCCTTCGCTACCTGGGAGGCACCCATGGCCGACTCCGGCCGCGCACGTCGGCTCGGCGAGCGCATCCACGAGATCGTCGCCCGCATGCTCGAGACGCGGATCAAGGACCCTCGCCTCGGCTTCGTCACCGTGACCGACGTCCGGGTCACCGGGGACCTCCAGCACGCCACGGTCTTCTACACGGTGTACGGGTCCGACGAGGACCGCGCATCCTCGGCCGCCGCCCTGAAGTCCGCCACGGGGATCATCCGGTCCGAGGTCGGCAAGCAGACCGGCGTGCGACTGACGCCGTCCCTCGAGTTCGTGCTCGACGCCCTCCCGACGACGGCCAAGGACATGGCCGACCGGCTCGCCGAGGCCAAGCTGCGTGACGAGCGCATCGCGGCGCAGTCCGCCGGCGCGACCTTCGCCGGCGAGGCCGACCCGTACAAGAAGCCCCGGGAGCTCGAGGACGAGGGCGTGGAGGGGGACTCGGAGGATTTGGCGGCCGCGGATGACGAGGCCGGTGCCGACGCCGAGGCGACCTCCGGAGACGCCGCGACCTCCGACGTCGTGACGAACGACTGACCCGCGTGGCCCTCGACATCCCCCGCGGGCGGGCGCAGGCCGCCGACGGCGTGCTGCTCGTCGACAAGCCCGCGGGGCTGACGAGCCACGACGTCGTCGCACGGATCCGGCGCCTCGCCGCGACCCGGAAGGTCGGGCACGCGGGGACGCTGGACCCCATGGCCACCGGCCTGCTCGTCATCGGCATCGGCCGGGCCACGCGCCTGCTCACCCACGTGGTGGGCGCGGACAAGACCTACGAGGCCACCATCCGCCTCGGCATCTCCACGACGACGGACGACGCCGAGGGCGAGGCGCTCACCACGGATGGGGCTCGTCTCGAGGACGTGGCCGGCCGACTGCCGGCGGCGCTCGAGTCGCTGACCGGCGAGATCTCGCAGGTGCCGTCGTCGGTGTCGGCCGTGAAGGTCGACGGCGAGCGCGCGTACGCGCGTGTGCGTGCGGGTGAGGATGTTGAGCTCGCCGCGCGCGAGGTGACCATCCACGAGCTCGTGGTGACGGGGGAGGCCCGCGACGTCGTCGTCGGTGGTTTGCCGGTGGTTGGTGGCCCGGTGGCTGGTTCGCTGGCGAGTGGTGAGCCGGCGGTTGGCGGAGGAGCCAACGGCTCCGGCGATGGCCCCCGAGGTGGCCCCGGCGATGTCCCGCCCGCGGGACTTACCGGCGCGCTGCCCGTCGTCGACCTCGATGTCCGGGTCCGCTGCTCGTCCGGGACGTACATCCGCGCGATCGCGCGGGATCTTGGGGACGCGGTGGGCAGCGGCGGGCACCTGACGGCGCTGCGGCGGACCGAGGTGGGCCCGCTTCGGGTGTCCGACGCGGCGACGATCGAGGAGCTGGCGATCGCCGTTGCTGACGAGGCCGGCGACGGGGTGCTCGCCGTTCCGCCTGCCGGCGAGGTCGCCCGCGAGTTGTTTCCCATGCGCGAGGTCAGTGAGGACGAGGCGCGCGCCCTCGGGTACGGGCAGCGGATCGAGTGGGACGAGTCGGTTGTCGATGGCGCTGATGAGGGTGGTGTCGTCGGCGCGTTCGCGCCCGACGGTGCACTCGTCGCCCTCCTGACTCGTGAGGGGCTGAGAGCGAAGCCTGTCCTCGTGCTTCGGCCCGCGTCATAGGGGAGCAGCTGCTCGTCCTCGAGCGCGTCGTGCGTGATTCCTCGCGCGCCACTTGCGCGTCCTGCGCTCGGCCGACTCATCCCGCGTCCCCGCTTGCCCGCGTCCCCGCTTGCTCGCTTCGAGTGCGCTTATGTGCTGTGCGTACGGTTTGTCCACAGGGCGTTCTCGTTGGCGATTATCCACAGGCGATCGTTAGCGATGTCAGTGGGATTATCGATTCGACTTTTCCACAGCTTGCGACGTCGAACTGGTTCTACATATGGCTCATGGCTTCCACAGGTGGTGAACGTTCCGCGCTTTCCACAGATGCTGCCGGTGGGCGCATTGAATGTCGGTGGTCGCTTCTACACTGAAGGGGAAGAGATCAATCAGGATCGACCGGGTTGGATGACGCACACGGAAAAGGGGGTGGGGGCCATGGCAGTCGCCGATATCGATCGCACACGCCGGGCGCGTCAGAAGCCCGGAGCGCAGCGGCCCACACCAGTGCCCGTGCCCGTGCCCGTGCCCGTGCCCGTGCCCGATTCTCCTACCTCAGCTCGACTAGCCTCGGTCGCCTCCTCCTCGTCGGCGACCATCGGGTCGCCTCGATCTACCTCATCGCCGACTCCCGCAGCGGCCCACTCCGTATCGCCGGCCGGCGCGTCGTCGCTCTCCTCCGGGGTGCTGGCGGAGGTTTCTCCGTCGCACGCTCCCTCCACCTCTTCGGCTCCCTCTGTCTCCTCCGCTTCCTCCTCCGCCGCGTCAGCCGCGTCTGCCTCTTCGGTGTCGGCCGGTCAGATCGCGTCGGTGCGGGACCTGCTGGCGGGCGTGGTGCCGGGGTCGCAGGGTGAGGCTGTCGCTCAATTGAGGGCGTTGGAGGAGGTCAAGTCCGCGGCCGCTGCAGCGCAGGCGAAGGTCAGTGACGCCTTGGTGCGGATGCGGCACGATGCCGAGGAACGCCAGGGCATCCCCGCCTCACGACGCGGCCGGGGCCTGGACAGCGAGGTCGCCCTGGCGAGGATGGACTCACCTGCCAAGGGGTCTCGGCATGTCGGGATGGCCATGGCCCTGGTCCGCGAGATGCCGCACACGCTGGCCCACCTCGCGGCGGGGCGCACCAGCGAGTGGCGGGCCACTCTCATGGTGCGGGAGACCGCCTGCCTGCCCGCAGCCGACCGGTCGCGGGTTGATGAGGCCCTTGCCGGTGACCTGCCTCTGCTCGGCGACCGGCAGGTCGTCACGCGGGCGAAAGCCCTGGCCATCGAGCTGGACGAGTCCCACGCCCTGCGCCAAGCGGAGGTCGAGATGAAGAAACGCCGGGTATCGGTTCGGCCGGCGGCCGGTGACATGGCCTATCTGACGGCCTATCTGCCCATGACCCAGGCCGTGCGTGCCTACGCCTCCCTCCACGCGAAGGCTTTGACCCTCATCAACTCCGGTGAAGCGGACGGCAGGACGAAGAACCAGCTCTCCGCCGACCTGCTCCTCGAACGCCTCACCGGCAAGGCTGCCGGCGAGGCGCAGGATGTGGCGCTGTCGATCGTGGTGACCGACCAGACCCTCACAGGTGACAGTGACCAGCCGGCCTGGCTGCCCGGACACGGTCCGATCGCGGCGACCATCGCCCGCCACCACGTGAACAGTGCCGCGAGCGTGTTCTACCGCCGGCTATGGACCGACCCCGCAGCAGGTGGCCTGGTGTCCACGGAGAGCAGGGCGAGGGAGTTCACCGGACAGCTCCGCAAACTCATCCTGCTGCGTGATGACGTGTGTGCCAGCCCGTACTGCAATGCGCCGATCCGACACATCGACCACGCGACCCCTCACGCCGAGGGCGGGCCGACCAGCCAGGCCAACGCCAGCGGCCTGTGCGAACGGTGCAACCACACCAAGCAGAACCCCGGCTGGACCCACACCCGCACAACAGCGGGCGGCAGCAGCGCGGACGCGAATGCTTCCGCTAGCAGCGGCGGTGGCGGCACAGCCGGCGCCACGGGAAGTAGCGGCACGGACCGCACCACCGCCGGCGGCGACCTCACCGTCACCACCCCCACCGGCCACACCTACCAATCAGCCCGATCCATCCTTCCCGCCAGAGCCCCGAAACCACCCCCACCCCTGAGCGCCGACGCGATCAGCGCCATCCGAAACAAATTCGGAAGCAAGAACGCCACCAGGCAAGACGACCCAGTCTTCAAGAAGAAGACAGGACAACGACCACCCCGGAAAAGCGCGGATCGGAACAACACGGATCGAAATGCTCCGGGTGGAACGACCGTCGGCGTGCAGCTGGACGACAAACCCGACTAGCCGCACGGGACAATTGTGCAGGTTTTCGACACGGCTACCGCGAGGCGCCGGATAGTGCACGGTCGAGGATCTCTTGCGTCATCAGCCTGTGTCGCAATGTCATCTCGCGAGCTCGCGTTTCCGTGCGAGGCAACACCTCACACTTGTGGGGCCACGTGCTGCACTGTTCGCCCAGTGCCTGTGTCCCGCGTGTCCCCAGGCTCGGTATCCGACGTCGAGCTAGACCGTGACGGACTCGTCGTTCGCCAGGTCGATGTAGCGCATGTCGGGGAGATCCGTGAACTGCCGGATGTGCGAGCCGTAGAGCATGCGCCCGGCGTCGGACAGGAGGGCGTCATGGATGGGGATGACGACCCCCGGCTGAAGGCGCCGTACGAACTCGATCGAGTCCGCCGATGCCGCCCACGGCGCATTGAGAGGGTGAGCAAGGATGTCGATCTCGCCAGGATCGGCGTCGTACGCGTCTCCAGGATGGAACAGGGTCGGCTCGTCGTTCGCCGAGAGAACGAGACCTGCGTTCGGGACGACAGGCGTGCGGTCGTTGTTGAACGCGTGCTTCTCGCCGACCACCCGCACGTGCAGCTGCCCGACCGAGACTCGTGCCCCTGGAAGCAGTGTTTCTGCGGAGATCCCGAGCTCGCTGGAAAGGATCTCGGTCGACAGCGGATCCGCGTGAATGCTCGCCTCGGGGTTCTCCTCGAGGAGCCCAGGCACTCGGGCACGATCGAGGTGATCGTGGTGGGAGTGCGTCACGAAGACCGCGTCGATGCCGCGCGTGCCCTGGAAGCTTGAGAGCGTTCCGGGATCGATGAGCACGCGTTCACCGGCCGCCTCGACAAGAAGACAGGCGTGTCCGAGATGAGTGATGCGCATGCCTCGAGGTTACTGCCGGACGTCACGGGTCGAGCCGCACACCGCGCCCGGCGCCTCTTCACTCCGTGCCGCTCTCGACCGTGCTTACGTTTCCACAGCCTGTGGATACGAGATTCGGAGCGGTTCGCTTCGCCCATAGCGTCGGGCTCATGAGAACCCATGGGGCAGGGCGCGCAATCATCACCTCGACGACAGCCGTGACGATGAAGTCCTCGACGACGGCGGACGCGACGACCTGGACCGCCACGACAAGGCACACCAGGACCGCAAGCGCCACGATCGGGTCCATCGTCGCCGCGCTTCTGCTGACGGGCTGCGGAATAGGCGGAACCAATGTGGCGGACTCCGATCAACTCCCGCGAGCGATCGGGCCGACGATCGAGGCGGAACCAGCGACGATTCCGACCGCGATGGTCACCGGTGCGGCATCGGTTTTCGAACGCGCAGTGGGCATCGAACTTGGCTACGTGGGAGCCATCGGTGGGACCATCCAGACCGTCGACTTCACCGAGTGGGAGCTGGAACGCCGTCGAACCCCTCTGCCCGAACGCGCTTCGGTTATCGGAACGACCGGGGTGGAGGTTCCTCACAACACGGCTATCTACTTCGTCGAGTCACTTGCTCGCGCCTTCGAGACCGGCCTGACCGAGCCTCTACGAACCCTCGCAGCACCGGAGTGCGAAGGGTGCCGCCTGTTGATCGAGCAGACGGAAACGAACGCCATCGGGGGCTATTACCACGATGATCTCGCCCTCGAGATGTCCTCGTGGTACGGCCTCACCGCCCACTGGGACGGTTCGCAGGAGATCTGGATCAACGGGATGTTCCACGAGACCGACATCCTCGACAGCGAGGGCGAGGTGATCGACACCGCCGAGGAGCTCCGTTTCACGGCATACACCTACATGACGTTCGTGTCGGGGGAGTGGCAGGTCGCGGCCATGGAGCTCCGGGAGCCTTCACCGAACTGGACCTTGGAGTAGGCCCGGCGGCAGCCCACAGCACACTCACAGGAGATCCCTAGGTCTCCCGAGTTTCCATACGACGCCCACAGGATCGGTCGAGTGTCCGCCCAGCGTGGGCGCCGAATGTAGGTGGCACAGCCGACCCCGCCCAGGGGTCTCGACCACAACCTGGAGGTTGCCATGGCCACCGCAGTGCCCGAGCCCGACAACACCCCCGACGGCCCCGCCTACGAGGGGCGACTGCTCGTCCGCCCCGACGACGAGGTCGTGGACCAGGGAGCCGGCTTCGACATCTCCACGCTCATGAGCCGCCGGGCCGTCCTCAGCCTGGTCGGCGCGGGAGCCGCGGTCGGCGTCCTCGCCGCATGCACCCCGTCCGACGGCGGGGCCTCCTCCACGTCGGGCTCCGGCAACGCCGTCACCGGCGGGAGCACCAACGGCACCGCCGGTGCAGAGTCCGCGTCGGAGTCGACGAGCGAGTCGTCGTCCTCCGGGACGATCACCACGACCGGCGACCTCCCGACGGGCGAGATCCCGGACGAGACCGCCGGCCCCTACCCGGGCGACGGCTCCAACGGGCCCGACGTCCTGTCGGAGTCCGGCATCGTCCGCTCCGACCTCCGCTCGAGCATCGGCGCGGACGACCCCGTCGACGGCGTACCGCTCGCCTTCACCCTGCGGATCACCGACATGGCGAACGGCGACGCCCCGTTCGTTGGAGTGGCCGTCTACGCGTGGCACTGTGACACGCAGGGCCGGTACTCGATGTACTCCGACGGCGTCGAGGACGAGAGCTGGCTCCGCGGCGTCCAGATCGCCGACGCGAACGGGGAGGTCACGTTCACGTCGATCATGCCCGGCTGCTACACGGGCCGCTGGACCCACATCCACTTCGAGGTCTACCCCGACGTCGCATCGATCGAGGACTCGACCAACGCCATCGCGACCTCGCAGCTGGCCTTCCCGGAGGACGTCCTCGCTGCCGTCTACGAGAGCGACGCCTACTCGGGGTCCGCGGAGAACCTCTCCCAGGTCTCCCTCGAGTCCGACAACGTGTTCGGTGAGGACGCCGCGGCTCTTCAGATGGCGTCGATCTCCGGCGACGCCTCAGGTGGCTACGTCGCCTCGCTCGTCGTCCGTGTCGACACGACGACCGAGCCGACCGGTGGCGGCGCCCCCGGTGGTGGGGGAGGAGCCCCGGGCGGTGACGGCAGTGGCGGCGGAATGCCCCCGGGTGACGGGTCCGGCGGCGGCCCGGGCGGCGCGCCCGGCGGCGAGGGCTGATCCTCCGACCGTCGCGCCCGACGGCCGGCGGCGCATCCGCCGACGGCGGCCGTCGCCAGCGTCGAATCCGCTGACGACGTCGCCCGCCACCGGCGGATCCGGCGACCACCTCGCGCAGAAGCCCGACCCCCGAACCACCACGTTCCCAGCTCCACCCCGTTCGCCACACCACCCCGGCACCCGCTGCCGGCCACGAGAAGAGGGACCCCATGCTTCGCAACCTCACCGGATGGCACGCACTCGTCATCCTCGCCATCGTCGTGCTCATCTTCGGCGCCTCGAAGCTGCCCGCACTGGCCCGTAGCGTCGGCCAGTCGGTGCGCATCCTCAAGAAGGAGGTCACCGAACCGTCGGAGGAGCAGATCACCTCATGACTACGCCCGCCGGGACGACTACGCCCGCCGGGACGACCAGGCCCGCCGGGACGACGACGCCCGCCGGGACGACCACGCCCGCCGGGGCCCGCCAGATGCCGCTGGCGGGCCACGTCAAGGAGGCGCGGGACCGCATCGGGCGGGCAGCGCTCGCCCTGGCGGCGGGCGTCGTCGTCGGGTTCCTTCTCGCGAACCCCGTACTCGACGTGATCCGCTCGCCCCTGGAGTCCGTCCCGGACTCGCGCCTCGCCGGCCTCAACTACGACAGCCTGACCGGGGCCTTCGACCTCTCCGTCCGCCTGGCCATCATCATCGGCCTCGTCCTGTCGGCCCCGGTCTGGGTCTACGAGCTGCTGGCGTTCCTCGCGCCCGGCCTGACGTGCAAGGAACGACGCCTGACGTTCGCGGGCCTCGCCGCCGCGCTCCCACTGTTCCTCGTCGGCTGCCTCGCGGGCGCCTACCTCTTCCCACGGATGGTCGAGGTGCTCCTCGGCTTCGCCTCCGCGGACGACTCCACGCTCCTGCAGGCGTCCGAGTTCGTCGACTTCGCGCTGACGTTCGTCCTCGCGACCGGGGCCGCGTTCACCGTCCCCGTGGGCCTCGTGCTGCTCAACCTGCTGGGCATCCTGCCCGCGCGGGTGCTCGTCAGGAGCTGGAGGGTCGTCGTCGTGGGCATCGTGGTGATGAGCGCGATGATCACCCCCGCAGCCGACGTGCTCTCGATGTTCCTCATCGCCGTCCCGCTCACCGCCCTGTACGCAGCGGCGTGCCTCATCGCCCACATCCGCGACCGGTCCGTCGCCCGACGTGCGCGGCTCGCGACCGGCGAGATCGCCCCCACGCTCGGAGGGGCACCGGAGAGGACTGACTGACATGTTCGGTCTCACGCTCGAGAAGCTCTTTCTCATCACGCTCGTCGCCGGACTGGTCGTCGGGCCTCGCAGGATCCCGGCCTACGCGGCCCGCCTGGGCGGCTGGGTCCGAAGCTTCCGGTCCTTCGTCGAGGCGACCAAGGTCCGTACGGAGGACGAGCTCGGGGTCCCGCTGAGGGCTGCCGAATGGCGGTCGGCACTTCAGCAGTACGACCCTCGCCGCATCGTCCGTGAGGCTCTCGCGGACGACGCGAGGCCCGACGCCACCACGACCGACGCCACCACGCCCGACGCCGGCGACCTCGCGTCCGTGGACCACGGACGGACCGCGCATGGAGACGCGGGCGAGATCGATGTCGAGATCGACGGGGAGGGGAAGGGCGGCAGCGGATCCGGCCGCCGGCCCGAGACCGGCGCCGGGACCGGTGCCGACACCGCCGCTGGAACCGGTGTCGCCGCAGGCGGCAATGCCGGCCCGGGCACGGGCTCCGCGACCGCCGCGGGAACCGGTGCCGTCATGGGCCGCGCCACCAGCCCGAGTTCCGACACCACCACAGGGGCCAGCGTCGGAACGGTACCGACGAGACGGAGATGGGTCGTCGTCGGGGGAAGCTCAGGCCATCCACGTCGGGTGCTGGTCGAGGAGCGCGTCGAGGAAGCCGGCGGGGAACCAGCCGACGGACGTGCCGAGGAACCCTGTGGCGACCCCATCGACGACCCCACCGACGACCCCGCCGAGGACCCTGCCGGTGGCCCCACCGAGGAACCCGTCCCCGAACCGATCGCCCGACCCACCCAGCCGGAGCGCGCCCCGGCCACCTGACCGTGTCATCGGCGTCGTCGCCGGGAACTACAGTTGACGTTCGGCACCCGCTGCCGGCGACGCGCCGATCCGGTCGCCGCACGCAGCCGAACACTCTGGAGGACATGCACGTGCAGTTCTGGCACGACACCGACGAGATCCCCGACGATCTCGGTCCCGTCGTTCTCACGGTGGGCGTCTTCGACGGCGTCCACCGCGGGCACCGGGCCATCCTGTCGGCGACCGTCGACGAGGCGCGGACGCGGAACCTCCCGTCCGTCGCGCTGACGTTCGACCCCCACCCGGTGCAGGTCCACCGCCCGGACTCGGGCCTGGTCCTCGTCGCCAGCATCGACGACCGCCTCGAGCGCCTGTCCTCGCTCGGCCTGGACGGCGTCCTCGTCCAGCACTACGACCTCGACTTCGCGGCAGCCTCGCCGGAAGCATTCGTCACCGACTACCTGGTGAAGGACCTGCGGGTGGCGTGCCTCGTCGTCGGGGAGGACGTGCGGTTCGGACGCGACAACTCCGGCGACGCCCGCGTGCTCCGCGCCCTGTGCGACGCGAACGGCATCGACCTCGTGCTCGTCGAGGACGTCGCCTGCGACCTGACGGGACGCCGGTGGTCGTCCACCTGGGTGCGCGAGGCCCTCGCGGCCGGAAAGGTCCACCAGGCCGCGCGTGTCCTCGGCCGCCCGCACCGCCTGCGGGGGAGGGTCGTCCGCGGCTTCCAGCGCGGGCGGGAGATGGGCTACCCGACGGCGAACCTCGCCCCGGACGACCTCGGCGTCGTCCCCGCCGACGGCGTCTACGCGGGCTGGTTGCTCGTGGGCCCCTTCGACGAGCTTGGCTCCGCGGACGCGGAGGGGATCCGCCTCCCGGCGGCGATCTCCGTGGGCACGAACCCCACCTTCAACGGGACCGAGCGGACGGTCGAGGCGCACGTCCTCGGACGTACCGACCTCGACCTGTACGACCTCGAGGTCATCGTGGAGTTCGTGGCAGGCCTGCGGCCGATGGTGGCGTTCGACGGGATGGAGGCTCTCGTCGTCCAGATGCGCGCCGACGTCGAGGACGCCGCCGGCATCCTGGGCGTGCCCGTACCGCCGCCGCTCGACCCGGCCGCGGTCACGGCGAGGTAGGCGCCAGAGGCACGCGCCCCGCGGTAGCCGCCCGGAGGGGCGATCGCCCGGCAGCAACCGCGAACCAGCCCCTCGCGGTGGGCGGCATCACCCCGATCGCAAGGGCCATCTCACGCCACCGTTGCTAGGCTTGTGGGTGCCGTCATGCCGGCCACGGATGAATCATGCCCGGGAGAACATGCCCCGGAGCTCCGTGCAACGAACCGAACTGGAGATCACATGGCCCTCGCAGCCGACGTCAAGCAGCAGATCATCGCCGAGTACGCGACCCACGAGGGCGACACCGGTTCGCCCGAGGTGCAGGTCGCGATGCTCTCGCGTCGCATCAAGGACCTCACCGAGCACTTCAAGACGCACAAGCACGACCACCACTCGCGCCGCGGCCTGATGCTGCTCATCGGTCAGCGCAAGCGCCTCCTCGGCTACCTCGCCGACGAGGACATCGAGCGCTACCGCTCGCTCATCGCCCGTCTCGGCCTGCGCCGCTGACGCCCGACGGCCCCGGTGCTCCCGACGGAGACCGGGGCCGCTTCGCGCGTGTGACGTGCCGCGCCGACACAGGCGCGGCACCGCACCGCACGACCAAACCGTTCACCCACCACCTCATCACCGCCGCGCCCGGCACATCGTCCGGTCTTCGGTAGTGGCCTCCGGATCCGAACCGGCTCCGTGGGCCTCGATCGACGGCCGCTTTGTGAGGGCCGGCCTGATCAGTAGAAAAGGAGGGCCCCATGGAGGGACCCGAGATCACTGCGACCGAGGCCGTCATCGACAACGGCCGCTTCGGAAAGCGCACCGTCCGCTTCGAGACCGGCCGCCTGGCCCGTCAGGCCGCCGGCTCCGCCGTCGCCTACCTCGACGACGAGACGATGGTCCTGTCCGCGACCACCGCGGGCAAGCACCCCAAGGACCAGTTCGACTTCTTCCCGCTCACGGTCGACATCGAGGAGCGTCAGTACGCCGCCGGCAAGATCCCCGGCGCGTTCTTCCGTCGTGAGGGTCGCCCCTCGACCGACGCGATCCTCGCGTGCCGCCTCATCGACCGCCCGCTGCGCCCCGCGTTCGTCAAGGGCCTGCGCAACGAGGTCCAGGTCGTCGGCACGATCTTCGCCGTGCACCCGGACGACGCGTACGACGTCGTCGCCATGAACGCCGCCTCGATGTCCACGCAGATCGCCGGCCTGCCCTTCTCGGGCCCGATCGGCTCGGTCCGCGTCTCGCTCATCGAGGACCAGTGGGTCGCGTTCCCGCGCTACTCCGAGCAGGCGAAGGCCGTCTTCTCGATGGTCGTCGCCGGTCGTCGCGTCGAGACCTCGAACGGCGCCGACGTCGCCGTCATGATGGTCGAGGCCGAGGCCTCCGACAACGTCTACGACCTCATCGCCGCGGGCGGCACGAAGCCGACCGAGGAGATCGTGGCCCAGGGCCTCGACGCCGCCAAGGCGTTCATCGGCGCCCTGTGCGACGCGCAGTCGGAGCTCGCGGCCACCACCGCGAAGCCGACCGCCGACTTCCCGCTCTTCCCGGACTACCAGGACGACGCCTACGCCGCCGTCGAGGCCAACGTGCTCGACGCCGTCCGCGAGGCCATCGCCATCCCGGGCAAGCAGGAGCGCGAGACCCGCCAGGACGAGATCAAGGCAGCCATGCTCGCCGAGCTCTCCCCGCAGTTCGAGGGTCGCGAGAAGGAGCTGTCCGCCGCGTACCGCTCGGTCTCCAAGGAGGCCGTCCGCCACCGCACCCTCACCGAGGGCGTCCGCATGGACGGCCGCGGCCTGAAGGACATCCGCACGCTCTCGGCCGAGGTCGAGGTCCTGCCGCGCGTGCACGGCTCGGCACTGTTCGAGCGCGGCGAGACCCAGATCCTGGGTGTCACCACGCTGAACATGCTGAAGATGGAGCAGCAGATCGACTCGCTGTCGCCCGTCACGAAGAAGCGCTACATGCACCACTACAACTTCCCGCCCTTCTCCACGGGCGAGACCGGCCGCGTGGGCTCCCCGAAGCGCCGCGAGATCGGCCACGGCGCGCTCGCCGAGCGGGCCCTGGTGCCGGTGCTGCCGTCGCGCGAGGAGTTCCCGTACGCGATCCGTCAGGTCTCCGAGGCCCTCGGCTCGAACGGCTCCACCTCGATGGGCTCCGTCTGCGCCTCGACCCTCGCCATGCTCAACGCCGGCGTGCCGCTGCGCGCCCCGGTCGCCGGCATCGCGATGGGCCTCATGTCGGACGAGGTCGACGGCGAGCGCCGCTTCGTCACGCTCACCGATATCCTCGGCGCCGAGGACGGCTTCGGCGACATGGACTTCAAGGTCGCCGGTACCCGCGAGTTCGTCACGGCCATCCAGCTCGACACCAAGCTCGACGGCCTCCCGGCCTCGGTCCTGGTCGGCGCGCTGTCCCAGGCCCGCGACGCCCGCCTGTTCATCCTCGACGTCATGAACGAGGCGATCGACGCCCCGGACGAGATGGCCCCGACCGCCCCGCGCGTCATCACGGTCAACGTCCCGGTCGACAAGATCGGTGAGGTCATCGGCCCCAAGGGCAAGATGATCAACCAGATCCAGGAGGACACCGGCGCCGACATCTCGATCGAGGACGACGGCACCGTGTTCATCGGCGCGACCGACGGCCCCTCGGCCGACGCTGCCCGCCAGGCGATCAACGCCATCGCGAACCCGCAGATGCCGGAGATCGGCGAGCGCTTCGTCGGGACGGTCGTCAAGACGACCAACTTCGGCGCCTTCGTCTCGCTCACCCCGGGCAAGGACGGCCTGCTGCACATCTCGCAGGTCCGCCGGATCGTCGGCGGTCGTCGCATCGACTCGGTGGAGGAGGTCCTCCAGGTCGGCTCGAAGGTCCAGGTCGAGCTCGCCGAGATCGACCAGCGCGGCAAGCTCTCGCTGCACGCGGTCGTGGACGACGAGGAGGCCGGCGCCGCCGGGTCCTCCGACGCGCCCGCCGTGGAGGAGAAGAACGAGGGCGGCGAGCGCCGCGAGCGCGCGCCCCGTGAGCGCCGCCCCCGGACGCGTACGCGCAAGTCGGAGGACACCCCGTCCGACGACGCCGCGTCGGACGCGGACGGCGAGTGATCCTCGCGTAGCACGTACCTGATGTGACGACCGGTGGCCGGGCCCGATGGGCCCGGCCACCGGTCGTTTCGCGCATTGTGGCTGCGCGAACAGTGACCGCACCGGCCGCCCGCGGCGGCGACTGCGCGCACCGTGACGTGACCCCACCGTCTCCGTGCGGCGGTGACCGCGCGCACCGTGACGTGACCGCGCCGTCTGTCCGCGGCGGTGACTGCGCGCGCGGAGCGATCTACAGTGGATCGGTGCCTGTCCCCGATTCACACGGTCCTGAGACCGGAACGCGTTCCCTTGTCGTAGCCCCCGCCGGCGCCCCCGGAACGGAGATGACCTGGAGCTCCGGCGGCACGCTCGCCCGGCGCTCGGTCCTCCCCGGCGGTGTCCGCGTCCTCACCGAGCAGGTCCCCGGCCAGCGCTCCGTCGCGATCGGCGCGTGGATCGCCGTCGGAGCGCGGGACGAGACCGGCGGCCACTACGGCTCCACCCACGTGCTCGAGCACCTGCTGTTCAAGGGCACCGAGCGGCGCTCGGCGCTGGACATCGCGCAGGCCTTCGACTCGGTCGGCGGCGAGTCCAACGCTGCGACCGGGCAGGAGTCGACCTGCTACCACGCCCGCGTCCTCGACTCCCACGCACCCCTCGCGCTCGACGTCATCACCGACATGCTCACGTCGGCGACCCTCGACGCGGACGAGCTGGAGACCGAGCGCGGCGTCATCCTCGACGAGCTGGCCGCCGCGGAGGACGACCCCCACGACGTCGCGCACGAGCGCTTCACCCAGGCCGTGCTCGGCGCCCACCCGCTCGGGCGGCCCGTCGGCGGCACGCCGGAGTCCGTGATGGCCCTCCCGCGCGACGTCGTCGCCGCGCACTACCGGAACTACTACCGCAGCGACGAGCTGGTCCTCACGGCCGCCGGGTCCCTCGACCACGACGAGCTGTGCGCCCGGCTGGCAGAGCTCCTCGACCGCGGCGGCTGGTCGCTGGACTCCGCCACGGCTCCGGCGCCCCGGCGGACGATCGCGGACCCGACGCGCGGCCGCGTCATCGAGGCCCCGGCGACTCCCGTGCCCGATGACTCCGTCTCAGCCCAGGGCCGCGGCATCACCGTGGTGCGGCCGACCGAGCAGGCCCACGTCATCATCGGCGCCCCGTCCCTGCGCGCGGGAGACCCCCGGCGCTGGGCCCTCGCCCTGGCCACCACGATCCTCGGCGGCGGCATGTCCTCCCGCCTGTTCCAGGAGGTGCGCGAGCGCCGCGGCCTCGCCTACTCCACCTATGCATGGTCGACCTCCCACGCCGAGGCCGGCTACGCGGGCCTATACGCCGGCTGCGCGCCGGAGTCCGTTCCTGAGGTCGCCCGGCTGCTCGTCGGCAGCCTCGAGGACCTGGCGTCCGCCGGCCCGGCGGCGGCCGAGCTCGAGCGCGCCAAGGGACAGCTGCGCGGCGGCATGGTCCTCGGCCTGGAGGACAACGCCTCGCGCATGTCCAGGCTCGGCACCGCCGAGATCGTCCGCGGCGAGCTGACGTCGATCGACGCCACCCTCGCGCTCATCGACGCCGTGACCGTCCAGGAGGTCGCGGAGGTCGCCGCCATGCTCGTCGAGGGCGAGCGCGCGGCCACCGTGGTCGGTGCCGTCCCCGACGACGCCGCCGCCCGCCTCCTGTAGCCCGCTCGCCTGCTGTAGCCCACCCCGGCAGCCCGTCCCCTGGGCGGGCCACGCCCCGTCGTCGCGTGCCTCGTATCCTCGCGGGCATGAGCGAATCGACGAAGGTGGCCGTGGTCGGTGCGGCCGGCCGTATGGGACAGCAGGTCGCGCAGGCGGTGACCGAGGCGGGGGACCTCGAGCTGGTGGCTCGGGTCGACGTCGGGCAGGACGTGACCGCGGACCTGACCGCGGCGGGCGCCGAGGTGGCCGTGGAGTTCACGGTCCCGACCGCGAGCCGCGACAACGTCCGCGCCATCCTCGCCGCGGGCGCGCACGCGGTCGTCGGCACGACCGGCTGGACCGAGGGCGCGCTCGACGAGCTGCGCGAGCACCTCGACGCCGTCAACGAGGAGCGCACGGATCGCGGCGAGCACGCCCTCGGCGTCCTCATCGCGCCGAACTACGCGCTGTCCGCGGTCCTCGCGATGGCATTCGCCAAGCAGGCGGCCCCGTACTTCACGTCCGTCGAGGTCATCGAGCTGCACCACCCGAACAAGGTCGACGCTCCGTCGGGCACGGCGATCTCCACGGCCCAGGGCATCGCCAAGGTCCGCGCCGAGGCCGGCGTGCCGGCCTCCCCGGACGCGACCGAGTCGAACGCGGACTCGCGCGGCGCCGACGTCGACGGGGTGCGCGTGCACTCCGTGCGCCTGCAGGGCCTCGTCGCGCACGAGGAGATCCTGCTCGGCAACGCGGGGGAGCAGCTGACGATCCGCACGGACTCCTTCCACCGCGAGAGCTTCATGCCGGGCGTCCTCCTCGGCGTGCGGCAGGTGCCGTCGCGCCCGGGCCTGACCCTCGGGCTCGACACGCTCCTCGGTATCTAGCCCGGCAGGCCGCGGGTCCTACCCGCCGAGTGCCGCCCAGTACTGGTCCTGGACCACCTCGCCGGGCCCGACGGGCAGGTACCGCCGCCGGCCCGACGGCGCGAGTCCCGCCGCGGTGAGGAACCGGGTGCGCGCCTCGTCCCCGCGGGCCACCCACGCGGTCAGCGCGCGCGCCCCGGCGTCGGTCGCGAGGTCCGCGCACGCCGCGAGGAGCCGGGCGCCGTGCCCCGCCCGCTCCTCACCGGGGGCGATCTCGAGCGCGAGGGCCTCGATCGTGCTCCCCTCGGGGACGTCGTCGACCTGGTCGCTGGCGGCGGCCGGGGCGATGGCCGCGAACCCGACGATCCTCGCCCCTGCCAGCGCCGTGAGCACCCGGTGCCCGGGCGCGTTCACGCCGATGGCGTTCGCCCAGGTCAGGGCCAGGTCGCCGTCGTCGATGACGCCGAGGGCCGGGTCGTCCGCCTCGACCCCGGCCGACCGTCCGACGGCGGCCCGCATGGTTGCGGCGTGGATCTCGCCGATCCGGTCGGCGTCGGCGGGGATCGCGGGGCGGACGGAGACGTCGGGGCCGCCACGGCTCGTCGTCGGCAGCCCGTCCGGGGTGCGCCCGGCGGCCAGGGAGGACAGGACGTCGTCGTGGTGGTCGCTCACGGGGTCAGGGTAGACACGCCGGATCGATGAACAGACCGTGGCGGTCGCACGCGGCCGACGGCGAGTACGGTTCCCCCATGACCACGTCTCTTCCCTCGCGCAGCTTCGGATCGGTCTCCGTCGCCATGGCCACCCCGTTCACGACCGAGGGCGATGTCGACATCGACTCGGCCGTGTCGCTGGCCGTCTCCCTCGTCGACGACGGCTGCGACGCGCTCGTGCTCAACGGCACCACGGGTGAGTCGCCGACGACCCACCAGCCGGAGAAGGACCTGCTCGTGCGCGAGGTCGTGGCGGCCGTGGGCAGCCGGGCCAAGATCATCGGCGGCGCCGGCTCGAACGACACGGCGCACGCGGTGCGGATCGCGGAGGGCGCCGCACGTTCCGGTGCCCAGGGGCTGCTCGTGGTCGCGCCGTACTACAACCGCCCCTCGCAGGAGGGCGTGTACCAGCACATCGTCGCCGTCACCGAGGCCACCGACCTGCCCGTCATGGTCTATGACATCCCGGGCCGCACGGGTGTGAACATCGAGAACGAGACGTTCGACCGCCTCGCCGCGCACGAGCAGATCCTTGCCGTGAAGGACGCGACCGGCGACGTCCCCGCGGGCTTCGAGAAGATGTCCCGCACGGGGCTCGAGTACTACTCCGGCGACGACGCGCTGAACTTCGCCTGGCTCGCGCATGGCGCCTCGGGCGTCGTGTCCGTCGTCGGGCATGTGTGCGCTGCCGCGTTCGTCGAGATGGTGCGCGAGGTCGACGCAGGCGACCTGCCCGGCGCGCGCAAGGTCGCGGCCAGCCTGAAGCCGATCATCTCCGCGATCATGGGTGGCGGCCAGGGCGCGGTCATGGCGAAGCACGCCTCCCACCTCATGGGCCGCATCCCGTCGCCCACCGTCCGCCTCCCGCTGGTCGAGGCGCCCGACGACGAGGTCGCCGAGCTGCGGTCCGTCCTCGTCTCCGAGGGGTACCTCCCGGCGTAGCACTGCGCGGCGGGGGCCCGACTACCGGGTGCGACGACGCAGGAACCTCACCAGGCCGTACACGCCGAGGGCGGCGAGCGGCCAGGTGAGAAAGGCGATCCAGGCCGGCGAGAACACGTGTTGCCGCGACGCGGCGACGGGCTCGGTGACCAGGCCGAAGGGCCCGGTCCCACCGAGGACGAGGACGACCGGCATCGCCGCCCACGTGGCGAGCCCCGCGACGAGCGTGACCCACATGAGCAGGGTGTTCGTCCCGCCGACCGGTCGTGTGCCCCTGGCGGTGGCGACGACGTCCGGCACCCACCCGACCGCCATGAGCGTGAGACCGCCGAGGAAGAGCACCGGGACGAGGCACTCGGCGGTCGTGTCGATGATCCCACCCGCATGCAGCCCGAGCAGGGCCGCGAGGACGAGCGGCGGTAGGCAGAAGAGCACGACGATCTCGAGCCACACCCCGGCTCGGCCCTGCCCGGCGGTCTTCGCGATCGAGGACCTGCGCGTGACGCGCGGAGGGAGGCAGATCCTGCACGGGATCGACCTCACCGTGGGAAGGCCGGGCGGCGCCGCGGAGGTCGTCGGACTTCTGGGGCCCTCGGGCGGTGGGAAGACCACCCTCATGCGTGCGGCCGTGGGCGTGCAGGCGCGCGTGAACGGGTCCGTCCGCGTGCTGGGGGAGCGGGCCGGCAGCCCGCGCGTGCGCGGCCGGGTCGGCTACGTGACGCAGGCGCCCGCCGTCTACGACGACCTCACGGCGGGGGAGAACCTCGAGTTCTTCGGCGCCCTGCTCGGCGGCGGGAGGGAGAGCGCGCGCCGCGAGCCGCTCGGCGACCGGGTGGGGCGCGCGCTCGCGACCGTGGGCCTGGACGGTGCCCGCAACCAGGTGGTGCGCACGATGTCCGGCGGCCAGCGGTCCCGCGTCTCGCTCGCGACCGACCTGCTCGGCGACCCGGCCCTGCTCGTGCTCGACGAGCCGACGGTCGGCCTCGACCCGGTCCTCCGCCGGGACCTGTGGGCCACCTTCCACGACCTCGCGGCGGCGGGCACCGCGATCCTCGTCTCCTCGCACGTCATGGACGAGGCCGACCGGTGCGACCGCATCGCGCTCCTGCGCCGGGGTCGGCTGCTGGCCACGGGCACGCCGGAGGAGCTGCGGGAGCGCACGGGGACGGTGTCCGTGGAGGACGCCTTCCTCGCCCTCGTGGACGGCGACGGCGGCACCCCGGGCGGTGCGCCATGAGCCCGCGCGCGACGGCGGCGGTCGCCCGCCGGGTGCTGCGTCAGCTCCGCCGCGACCCGCGCACGGTCGCCCTGCTGGTGGTCGTCCCGAGCGCGCTCGTCGCCCTGCTGTGGTGGGTCTACTCGGCCCGGCCCGGCCCGAACATGCTCGACTCGATGGGGCCCGCACTCATCGCGTTCCTGCCGTCCACGATGATGTTCATCGTCACCTCGGTGACCATGCTCCGCGAGCGCACCTTCGGCACGCTCGAACGCATGCTCGCGATGCCCACCGGCAAGGCGGACATCCTGCTCGGCTACGCGCTCGCCCTCGCCCTCGTCTGCGTGCTGCAGGCCGGCGCCGTCATCGCGGTCGCTGTCTACGCGCTCGGCATGGAGGTCGGCGGACCGACCTGGGCACTGCTCGTCGTGGCGCTCGCGGACTCCTTTCTCGGCACCGCGCTCGGGCTTGCACTCTCCGCGCTCGCCCGCACCGAGTTCCAGGCCGTGCAGTTCATGCCCGCGCTCGTCGCGCCGCAGCTCGTCCTCTCCGGGGTGTTCGTCCCGCGCGACGCGATGCCGCCGGTCGCGGAGGCCGTCTCCACGGTCCTCCCGCTGACGTACGGCGTCGAGGCCATGCAGGGGGTGCAGGCCGGCGCAGCCGGCCGGGTGGCGAGCGGGACGTGGGGCGACGTCGGCATCGTGGTGGGCATCGCCGTCGGGGTGCTCCTGCTCGGGACGCTCACGCTGCGGCGACGAACCGCGTGATCCGGGACGGATCCGCGGCGCGGACCCGTGGGACCGGGACGCGGAACTCTGCCAAGATGTCCCGGTGACACAAGCCAGCACCGAACTCGCCGACCCGCCCGCACTCCAGGACGGCGCCCTGCGCGTCGTCCAGCTCGGAGGCCTGGCGGAGGTCGGACGTAACATGGCGGTCCTCGAGATCGCCGGTCGCCTGCTCATCATCGACTGCGGAGTGCTGTTCCCTGAGGAGCACCAGCCGGGCGTCGACCTCATCCTCCCGGACTTCGGGTACATCGAGGACCGCCTGGACGACATCGAGGCCGTCGTGCTCACGCACGGGCACGAGGACCACATCGGCGCGGTCCCGTACCTGCTGCGGCTGCGTCGCGACATCCCGCTGTACGGGTCGAGGCTGACGCTCGCGCTCGTCGAGGCGAAGCTCCGCGAGCACCGGCTTACCCCCGTGCTGCGCGAGGTCAAGGAGGGCGACCGCCAGAAGGCGGGCCCGTTCGACCTCGAGTTCGTCGCCACGAACCACTCCATCCCGGACTCGCTCGCCGTGATGGTGCGGACGGCGGCCGGCAGCATCCTGCACACCGGTGACTTCAAGATGGACCAGCTGCCGCTCGACGGCCGCGTCACCGACCTGCGCGCGTTCGCCCGCCTCGGCGAGGAGGGCGTCGACATGTTCATGGTCGACTCCACGAACGCGGAGGTCCCCGGGTTCACGGCCCACGAGCGGGACATCGGCGGCGTGCTCGACCAGGTGTTCGCGCAGGCGGACGGCCAGATCGTCGTCGCGTCGTTCTCCTCGCACGTCCACCGCGTCCAGCAGGTCCTCGACGCCGCCGCCCTCCACGGGCGCCGCGTGGCCCTCATCGGTCGCTCCATGGTCCGCAACATGTCGATCGCCGCGGACCTCGGCTACCTCGACGTGCCGGACGGCGTGCTCATCGACCAGAAGAAGATCGACTCGCTGCCGGCGCACAAGCGCGTACTCATGGCCACGGGCTCGCAGGGCGAGCCGATGGCCGCGCTGTCCCGGATGGCCAACCGCAACCACAAGGTCGAGGTCGGCGCCGGGGACACGGTGATCTTCGCGTCCTCGCTCATCCCGGGCAACGAGAACTCCGTCTTCCGAGTCATCAACGGGCTCATGCGCCTCGGCGCGAAGGTCGTCCACCAGGGCAACGCCAAGGTGCACGTCTCCGGCCACGCGTCGGCCGGCGAGCTGCTCTACTGCTACAACATCATCCGACCGAAGAACGTCATGCCCGTGCACGGCGAGATCCGGCACCTCGTGGCCAACGGCGCGCTCGCGGTCCGCACGGGGATCGACCCGGCCCGGGTCGTCCTCGCGGAGAACGGCATGGTCGTGGACCTGGTCGACGGCCGCGCCCGGATCGTCGGCGCCGTCGAGTGCGGGTTCGTCTACGTGGACGGCACGTCGGTCGGTGAGGTCACCGAGACCGAGCTGAAGGACCGGCGCATCCTGTCCGAGGAGGGCTTCATCGCCATCTTCGCCGTGGTGGACAAGAAGGGCGGCAGCGTCGTCTCCGGCCCGCACATCGAGGCCCGCGGCATGGCCGAGGCGAACGCGTTCGACGACATCCTGCCCGAGGTCACCTCGGCGCTCGAGGAGGTCGTCGCCCGCGGGAACGCGGACACCTACCAGATGCAGCAGGCCATGCGCCGCGTGGTCGGTCGCTTCGCGTCGCGGAAGCTGCGCCGCTCGCCGATGATCATGCCGACGGTCGTCGAGGTCTAACCCCTCGCCGTCCGCTCCCATCGCGTCTCGCCGTCGACGACGGCATCGGTGGCCCGCATGCCAAGGCTGCGGGCCACCGCCGTCGATGCGACGTTGTCGGGGTGGATGAAGGCCACGTGGTGGGGGACTCCCGCCTCGACCAGCCAGTCGCGCACGGCGCCCGACGCCTCGGCGGCGAACCCGTTGCGCTGGTGCGTCGGGGCGATGACCCACGCGAGGTCGGCGACGACGGCGGGGGAGCCCGGCGCCAGATCGGCGTCCCCATCGCCCTCGCCCCCCGCGCCCACGGTCGCCTGGACGTACCCGACGGCGGCGCCCGTGTCGGTGCGCCGGAGAACCCAGTTCAGCCAGTCCTGCGCGCCGTCCGGTGAGTGCCCGACCGCCTGGAACTCGTAGCGCCGCGTCAGCTCCTCGATCGTGGGCGGATCTCCGCCGGTGAAGGCGTAGAGCGAGGCGTCCGCGAGGACGTCGACCATCTCGGTCGCGTGCCCGGTCGAAAGCGGCTCGAGCACGAGCCGGTCCGTGACGAGGCGCGGCGCGGTCAGGCCCGGCCCGGTCGGCCGCTGTCCGGTCATCCTTCGCACGCCCGCGCGATGCGGAGGACCGTCTCCTGAACGAGCGGCGCCGTCGTCGCGAGGTTCAGGCGCACGTGGCCGTGCCCGGCCCGGCCGAACGCCGGCCCGTTGCCCGGGACCACGCCCTGCGCGCGGCACGCGGCACCGGGGCCGTCGCCGAGGCCGTAGGCACCCAGGTCGAGCCAGGCGAGGAACGTGCCCTCGGCGGGGGAGAGCACGGCCTGCGGCAGGTGCTCGGCCACGAGGCCGGCGAGCTGCGTGTGCCGCTCGTCGAACACCGTCAGCTGCTCCTTCAGCCACGTCTCGCCCGAGGTGTAGGCGGCGGTCACGGCCAGCACGCCGGGGGTCGAGGCCTCCTTGGCGAGGTACCCGGAGTGGGTGTCCCACTCCGTCGCGGCCGCGGGCGTCGACGCGATGAGCTGCGCGCACCTGAGGCCCGGCAGGTTGAAGGACTTCGAGGCGGAGGTGGCCGTCAGCGAGTGGGCGGCCGCGACCTCGTTGATCGACGCGTAGGGGATGTGGACCTGGCCCGGGCGCAGCACGGACGCGTGGATCTCGTCCGCGAACACCGTGGCGCCCGCGCGGTCGACCACCTCCGCGATCGCCTCGAGCTCGGCGCGGGAGTGCACGCGGCCCGACGGGTTCTGCGGGTTGCACAGGATGAACAGGTCGCCGGGGCGCAGTGCTGCGGCGAGGGCGTCGAGGTCATAGCTGTAGTACCCGGCGTCGTTCGCGAGGGGTACCTGCACGATCTCCACCCCCGAGCGCGCCTCCGCGCCGAAGAAGCTCGGGTAGGCCGGGGTCGGCAGCACGATGCGGCCGCCGGCGGGCAGCCGACGGACGAGGGCGTGCAGGACGGAGAGGACGTCCGGGAGCAGCCGCACCCGGGCCGGGTCGATCTCGACGCCGTGCTGCCGGGTGAGGAAGCCCGCCGTCGCCTCCTCGCAGGCCGTGATCACCTGTGGGGAGAGGTAGCCGAACATCTGCCGGTCGACGACGCCGTTCAGCGCGTCCAGCACGACCGGCGCCGTGCCGATGTCGGACTCGGCGATGAACGTGCCGATCGCGTCCGTCCCGCTCGGCCACGCCACCCGTCCGTCGAGGCCGCGCAGGTGCGCGATGTCCTCGGCTGCGTCGACGCCCTGGGGATGGGCGGGGCTGAGACGGTCGGCGGGGGTGCTCATGGAGATCGGTGCCTCTATCTTCGCTCGCTCGCGCGCCCGCGGTCGCGGGCACGCTCGCCATTGTGGCCCCCGCGGGGGCCCGCCGCGCACGCAGCGCGCCGCATGCCCGCTGGGTGGACGCGACCTGCGGCCTGTCTCTCGCCCCGGCTTCCGGCCCGACGGCGCTGATGGCGGTTATCCTGCCGGGGATGGCAACCCGAGCGTCTTCCCCCTCTCGGTCGCCCCAGAACCCTCGCGGGTCCTCGTCCTCGTCGGCGCGCCCCACGCGTCCGAGGGCGAACTCTGGTGCGGCCTCATCCTCGCGCCGCGGCGGGTCCGCTCGAGGGACGTCCGACCAGGAAGGGGGCAGCGTGCGCGGCAGACGGTCCGGCGGCACCTCGTCCGGCAACGCGAAGAACACCCCGCGCGGCGGTTCCGGCTCCGGGCGCTCAGGCTCCGGGGGCGACAGCCCCCGCGCGCCCCGCGCACGGATCCCCAGCGGCTTCCGGAACGACGCGATCGCACTGGGCCTGCTGGCGCTCGCGATCGTCGTCGCGCTGCGCGAGTGGTTCGGCCTGTCCGGCCTCGCCGGAACGGTCATCCACCACGCCGTCGCCGGCCTCGTCGGCGTCATGGGCCGCCTCGTCCCGGTCGTCCTCGTCATCCTCGCCGTCCAGCTGTGGCGCGACGACCCCGAGGACCCCGACGACGACGTCCGGCCCCACGTCATCTTCGGCGTCGCCATCATGGGGCTCGCCCTCGGCGCCCTCATCCACATCTTCGCCGGCTCGCCGTCGCCGATGGACTCGATCTCCGCCGTCGAGGACGCCGGCGGCCTGCTCGGCTGGGTGCTCGGCACGCCGCTGAACGCCCTGCTCTCCCCGTGGGGCGCCGTTCCCGTCCTGCTCCTCGTCGGGCTCTTCGGCACGCTCGTCCTCACGGGCACTCCGATCCGCGACGTGCCGTCCAAGGTCCGCCGCTTCACCTCGTGGCTGTCCGGCAACCAGGCCGAGGCCGACGACGAGGGCGACGAGACCGGCGGCCGCAGCCCTCGGCGCGGTCGGGGCAGGCGCGGCCGCGGGGCCGGCGAGACGGAGCTGCTCGAGCACTACCAGGGCGACGAGGCCTTCGACCAGGCCGCCGACATCGGCTACGACCCAGCCGGCCCCGGCCCCGCCGTCGAGGAGCCCGAGCTGCGCCCGGCGAACGCTCGGCGCGCGCGACGCCCGAACCCGGTCGAGGTCGCCATCGCGGCCACCGAGCCCGAGCCGTCGGGGGATGTGTACGAGGAGCCGGAGTCCGACGCCGCGCTGTCGGCCCCGCCGACCACGTCGCTGCCGGCCGAGGGGCAGCAGCTCACGTTGCCCGAGGGCGAGTACGACCTGCCCGACGAGGCCCTGCTCGAGCACGGCCCGCCCCACAAGGTCCGCTCCGCCGCGAACGACCGCGTGGTCGACTCGCTCACCCAGGTGCTCGACGAGTTCGGCGTGGATGCCGCCGTCACGGGCTTCACGCGCGGCCCGACGGTCACCCGCTACGAGGTCGAGCTCGGCCCCGGCGTGAAGGTCGAGCGCATCACCGCGCTGTCGAAGAACATCGCCTACGCCGTGGCGAGCGCCGACGTGCGGATCCTGTCGCCGATCCCGGGCAAGTCCGCCATCGGCATCGAGATCCCGAACGCGGACCGCGAGTCCGTGGTCCTCGGCGACGTACTGCGCTCTGGAGTGGCGCGCGCGAGCGACCACCCGCTGGTGGTCGGCATCGGCAAGGACGTCGAGGGCGGCTACGTGGTCGCGAACCTCGCGAAGATGCCGCACATGCTCGTGGCCGGCGCGACCGGCTCCGGCAAGTCGAGCTTCATCAACTCGATGATCACGTCGATCATGATGCGGGCCACCCCGGAGCAGGTGCGCCTGGTCCTCGTGGACCCCAAGCGGGTCGAGCTGACGATCTACGAGGGCATCCCGCACCTGGTCACGCCGATCATCACCAACCCGAAGAAGGCCGCCGAGGCCCTCGAGTGGGTCGTGCGCGAGATGGACATGCGCTACGACGACCTGTCGAACTACGGGTTCAAACACATCGACGACTTCAACGCCGCCGTGCGTGCCGGGAAGGTGACGCCCCCGCCGGGCAGCGAGCGGCAGGTCTCTGCGTACCCGTACCTCCTCGTGGTCGTCGACGAGCTCGCTGACCTCATGATGGTGGCCCCGCGCGACGTCGAGGCGTCGATCCAGCGCATCACGCAGCTGGCCCGCGCGGCCGGCATCCACCTAGTCCTCGCGACTCAGCGACCGAGCGTCGACGTCGTCACGGGCCTGATCAAGGCCAACGTGCCGAGCCGGCTGGCGTTCGCAACGTCGTCGCTCGCCGACTCCCGCGTGGTCCTGGACCAGCCGGGCGCCGAGAAGCTCATCGGCCAGGGCGACGCCCTCTTCCTGCCGATGGGCGCGAACAAGCCCATGCGCGTGCAGGGGTCCTGGGTGGGCGAGAGCGAGATCCACCCGATCGTCGCCCACGTGAAGGCGCAGGCGACGCCGGTCTTCCGCGAGGACGTCACGCAGCCGACCGCGAAGAAGCAGATCGACGAGGACATCGGCGACGACCTCGACGTCCTGCTCCAGGCCGCGGAGCTCGTCGTCACCTCGCAGTTCGGGTCGACGTCGATGCTGCAGCGCAAGCTGCGCGTGGGCTTCGCGAAGGCCGGCCGCCTCATGGACCTGCTTGAGTCCCGCGAGATCGTCGGCCCGTCCGAGGGGTCCAAGGCGCGCGACGTGCTGGTGCAGCCGGACGACCTCCCCGCCACCCTGGCGATGCTTCGGGGCGAGGACCCGCCCGCGCCGGCGCCCGCGCCCTCGGCCGCTCCCGATGCGCCGTACGACTCGCCGGCCGCCGTGAGCGACGCGCCGACCGAGGTCGTCTCCCAGGACTGGGACGACGACGACGGCGACAGCGAGGACGCCTGGGAGCTCACCGACCGACGGTAGACCGGCGCGGGCGTGCTGCGGCTGAAGAGGTACGCACGTCTGATCCGGTGACTCATTCCGACGGTACGAACGTTATTGTTTCGTGATCATTGCGCGGCTCCTTCTGAGGCTAGGTAACGCTAACCTGGCCTCTACCCGGGGGGGCGATGAAGCTCCCCCACTCACAGACGGGGAACACCGATGTCATCTCACGGTTCTTTCGACGCGCGAGCGTCATTGCTGCCATCGGCGTCATGGTCGCGACGCCGGCACTCGCCGGGACCAGCACGACGACTGGTGGGTACGCGACCGCGACGAGCCAGAGCATGACGGCGTGCGACACGGCCGATGACGGCCACGAGATCGAGGCGCAGGGGCGGCCTGCCCGAGGCGTGGGGATCGGAACGCACTACCTCCGCGACAGCGCGGGTGGCGGGTGCGCGAGCTCGAACTACGCACTCATCTCTGAGTTTCGCGCGTGCAGACTGATGATCCTGGACCAGTGCGACATCTGGCGCCTCCCCTGATCCGCCAGTTGCGACGGAACCTGGAGATCAGTACGGAGAGCCCGAGTGGGAGGGGGGAACAGTTGCAGGAGAGTGACGTCCGAGAGGTTCTGTTGGCCGATGGACTGGTCATTTCCTACGGGGGGCGGCCGATCGTCGAGGGTTTCTCCCTCCACATCCGGGGAGGAGAGACCGTCGCGTTGATCGGGCCGTCGGGGTCGGGCAAGACCTCGATCCTCTCCTGCGTGGTGGGTCTCCAGGTTCCGCAAGCGGGATCGGTCTCCGTGGCGGGGCATGCCTTGACGAACGACGTCGGAGAGCGTGCGCGTATCCGGCGGGAGCTTGTCGGTGTGGCTTATCAGACCCCCGACCTTCTTCCGGAGCTGTCGGTCGAGGAGAACGTGGCTATCACCCTCCTTTTCGACGGCGTCCCGAGAGATCGAGCGATCGATCTCGCGCGGGCGAGCCTCGCCTCGGTCGGCTTGTCGAGCCATGCGGCCAAGAGGACCGATGAGCTGTCAGGTGGCGAGGCCCAGCGCGCCTCGATCGCACGGGCACTGGTGCGACCGGAGGTCAGTCTCCTCGTGGCCGACGAGCCCACGGCGAGCCTTGATGCTGCCAACGCGATGGCGGTCGGCAGGCTGATCGTGGATCGTGCGCGGGACCGACGGGTCGGGGTCGCGATGGCGACGCACGACCCGCGCGTCGCCGAGCTGTGCGATCGGGTCGTCGAGCTGCGGGCGGTGTCTGCGGGGTGAGAGAGCGTTGGGCGGCGTCCTGGATGGTGGCAAGGAGACTCGCGCTCTCGGGAGACCGTCGTCAGAGGTGGCGGCAGATCAGCCTCGTCGTGTGTGCGCTCCTGGGAACTGTCGGTCTCCTTCTCGCCGGGAGCATCATTCACGCCGGTGTCGAGGCGAGTCGGCATCTTGAGGCACGCACGCCGGACTACACGTACGACCCCGCCGATGCGCGGATGACGGCCGCATGGTCGGGCCCGGTGATCCCGGGTTTCTCGCAGATCGACGTGATCTGGCTCGACCCGGACGAGGCTCACGCCGACGATCCGGACCTCGTTCCACCGGGACTGTCGCACATGCCGGGCCCTGGCGAAGCTGTGCTGTCGCCGGGGCTGGTGCGGGCCGGTTTCCGGGCTGAAGACTTCGGTGCCGTCCCCTCCGACGCGGGAGCAGGTCCCGAGGACGCGATCAGCGAGGAAGGACTGGTGTCGGCGAGCGAGGGTCTGGTCTACATCCGCGTAACAGAGGACCGGGAACTCGGCTATCCGCGGGGCTTCGGGATCGAGAGATTCGGGCCGGACACACACGGGCAGCCACTGACGATTGCCGCCTTGGACGTTCCGACGACCAAGACCGCCGTGATCGGGAGCATCTTCCTGCTCGTCGTTCCGTCATCGTTCCTCATCCTTGGTGGCGCGCGGGCACTGCCCGAGCTCCTGCGCGACCGGGCTCGCATCTGGTGGAACCTTGGCGTTTCCGGCCGGTCGATCAAGCGCGTCGTGTCGATCGAGACCGCCATCCTTGCGGGGACAGGTGCGGCGATCGGAGCACTGCTCTGGAGAGTAGTGATCGCCGGGCGTCGCACTTTCCCACTGTCCGACGGTGTCCTTCTCACAGGGGCGACACGGCTGCCTGTGTGGATCGTGCTTCCGGTGGTTCTCGCGGCGTTGGGACTCGCCGTCGTCGGAGTCCGCAGCAACCCCGTCCCGGTACGCGCGCGGCCCGAGCGCATGAGAGCCAGGGACCAGGCCTGGTTGTGGCCGCTCGCCGTGTCCTTCCTCGTCATGTTCCTCGCTCCCAGCAGTTCGTGGCTCCTGCCGGGGTGGTCCTCCGAGCTGCAGGTGATCGTGCTGTTCGCGGGCGCGATCGGAGTGCTCGCGAGCATGCCGGCGGCGATCCCGGTGCTGTCCGGGATGCTTGCTCCTGTGGTCGGTGGCCAAGCAAGCCCCGTCCGGTGGCTCGCCCTCCGAAGGGTTTCGGTGCGGACGCGGTCCGTCGCGCGCCCCGCGACGATGGTCGGAGCGCTTGTCTTCGTGGCCGGGGCGTCCTTCGCGCTCATCTTCGGAACGGGGACCGGTAACGACTTCACTCATCAGCGCTCAGACTCGGCGAACCTCTATTCAGTGATGTGGGAGGACGGCCAGGACGGCGACGAACAGGCGCTCGAGGCGCGTCTTCGCGAGGGCGGGGCATCGATGGTGGAACGCGAGATCATCGTCGGGCAGGACCTCGAAGCAGTGCGAGGTCCGTCGCAGATGGGGACGGACCAGGTCGTGAGGTTTGAATCGTGCGAGGAGGCACGTGCCTTCTACCGTGTGGAGGATGGCGCACTGAACTGCGACCCTGCTGACAGCCGGTACGCCCAGTATCTCGGGACATTCCTGGTGTTTCCCGACTCTCCTCCCCTCGACACAGAGGTGCAGGAGAACAGATTCCTCGTCAGTACGCCGACCGAATGGGGGGTCACCGACGTCCTTGAGGCAGCCACCGGGCTCCCGGGCGTCAGCGTCGATCTGGTCGCGGGGCCTCCGTCAACGTTGTTCCACCCGGGCGTCGACTGGGTCACCTCAGGCCTGGTGGCGGCGAGTCTCTTGCTCCTTGTCGCGCTCCTTCGGGACCTTGGAGACCGGGTTGCCCGGTCGGCCCGCGACGGGAGTGACCTCCTGCGAGCGGGACTGACGGATCAGGAGGCGCATGCGACGATGACGACGGCCATGATGTTCCCGCTGCTCATCGCCGCACCGCTGGGATTCGCCGCTGCGGTGACCTTCGCTCTCCGCGGGCTCGCCCTGGGCCTGAACGAGGTCAATCTGGGAATGATCGCCCTTGCGGCCGTCGGCGTCACGGTCCTGGCGATCGCGGTCGTCGCGCTTGCGCTCCGACTCGCGAACCGTCCGGACCGACGCGCGGGACGGACTGTCGGTGCCGGGGCGGGCCGGTAGACGCGTCGCTCGTGCGCGCCGGGACGGCGGTCAGTAACCGACCGCGGCCACGCCGTACTCGGCCTGGGACTGGCTGTACCCCTCGAACAGGAGCTGGTCGATCAGCCCCTGGCGGGAGAAGGACATGAACTCGAGGTAGCTCTCGGCGCTGAGCGCGGCCTGCTGGTTCCAGTCGACGGAGATCGCGTCCACCGCGTAGGTCGCGTCCTCGGTGGAGTAGCCCTCGAAGACCAGCTGGTCGATCAGGCCCTGGCGGGAGAACGGCATGAAGCTGATGTAGCTCTCCGCCGAGCCGATCGCGTTCGACTGCGCGATCGTCCGGCCGCCGTCGTCGCCTGCGGTCGTGGCCGGCGGCTCGGGCGCGTCGGCCGGGGCGTCGGTGCTGCCCTGCGGGGCGGGCTCGGGCTCGTCGACCTCGACGGGTGCGCTCTCGGTCGCGTTCGCGGCATCGGTGAGCTCGCTGACCTGGCTCTCGAGGTCCTCGACGTCGCTCTCGGCCTCGGCGAGCGCGTCACGGGCGTCCTGGGCTTCGCCCTCCGCGTCGGCCAGCGCGTCGCGGGCCTCTTGGGCGTCGTCCTCGGCCTCGGTCTGTGCGTCGCGGGCGTCCTGGGCTTCGCCCTCCGCGTCGGCCAGCGCGTCGCGAGCCTCCTGGGCCTCGCGCTCGGCCTCCTCGCGCGCCCCGATGAGCGCGGCGTCGTCCCCGGCGCCCGCTGCGCCGATGCCCGCGCCCGCCAACAGCCCGCCGAGGGCGACCGCCGCTACGGTCAGCCACCGGCGCCGCTTCGGCGCGCCGGCGCCCGCCGGGGCAGCGTCGGCCGGTGCGCCGTGCGGGGGCACGTCGGCCGGCGCGCCGAACACGGGTGCATCGAACGACGATGCGCCGACCGTCGCATCCAACGGGTGTGCGTCGACGGGCGCGTCGGGGGTCGGCGCCGACGGGTGGTACGGGGGCTGGCTCGAGGGGTACGGCTCGGTCATCTCACTGTCCTCTTCTGGCGGGTCGCGCGCTGCTTCGCGCGCGACCGGAACGCCCATGACCGGACCGCGGCCGGCCGGGGATGGCTCAGGTCCGGGTCATGGGCGTTCGTGCGGGGGCGCCGCCACGCATCTGTGGAGGCAAGAGGAATGCTAGGTCCGACCACCGACATCGCATGCGGCAATGTCGGGTCTGTCGTTGTCGGTTTCGCCGACGCCGGGTCAGCGGAAGCCGGGCACGCCGACGTCGCCTCCGCGCGGCGTCGTCCGGGTCAGGACCTCGGCTCGACGCGCGGGGGCTCGCCCGTCGGCGTCGGGGGAGCGTCGAACTGCGAGTCCGGGTCGTCCATGATCCCGTCGAGCCAGGAGATGCGGCCGTCGATGTCGGCCTGGTCCCAGGCGGTGAGCGACGGGTCCGCCTGCGCCTCGTGGAGCGGGACGAGCCCGTAGTCCCCGTAGGAGTCCATGACGGTGCCCATCCACTGCACGGAGTCGACCCGGACGGGCCCGTCGGCGGGGACGGTGATCGTGGAGAGGGTCATGAGCCCGGTGGCGGTCTCCATGATGGTCGAGTTCCCGGGCTGCTGGCTGGCCAGGGAGTTGCCCATCGACCAGATGACGGGCATGCCCTGGCCGTCCACGCCGCCGTCGAGGGTCTCGATCGGCTGGACCGTGTGCGGGTGGGAGCCGAGCACGAGGTCGACCTGGCCCGACTCCGCGAGCCGCTCGGCCCACTCGCGCTGGTAGTCGTTCGGGGCGAACGTGTACTCGTCGCCCCAGTGCATGGACACGACGACGACGTCGGCGCCCGCCTCGCGGGCGGCCTCCGCCTGGTCGACGACGTTGTCGTCGTCGATGAGGTCGACCAGGTAGGGCTCGGACACCGGGATGCCGTTCGTGGAGTAGGTGGCGGCCAGGTGCGCGACCCGGATCTCCCGGCCGTCCCGCTCGAGCACGTACATCTGGGGGACGTCCGCCTCCTCCTGGCTGCGCGCGGTCCCGGCGTAGCCGAGACCGTTGGCCTCCATGACCTCGATCGTGCGGACCACGCCCTCGGCGTGCTGGTCGACCGAGTGGTTCGTCGCCGTCGAGCAGCCGTCGTACCCGGCCCGCCCCACGAGCGGCACGATGTCCTCCGGCGCCGCGAACACCGGGTAGCCCTGGGGCTCCTCGCCCTCGGGCGCCACCGGCACCTCGAGGTTGCACAGCGCGAGGTCCGCGCCCTCGATGTACGGGGCGACCGGCTCGATCATCGGCCAGTAGTCGTAGGAGCCGTCCGCCTGCCGCGCCTCCTCGTTCATGAGGGGGTAGGTGATGACGTCGCCCGCGGCCGCGAGGGTGAACGTGACGTCCGCACCGGCCTCGGCGTCCTCGCCACCCGCGTCCGGGTCCTCGCTCGGTGACTCGCCGCCCGGGCTCCCGTCCGCGCCGGGTGTGGACCCCTGCGTGGGGCGGGCGTCGTCGTCGGGGGAGGAGGGCGAGCCGGAGGCGAGCCGCATGGCGAGGACGACCAGCCCGGCGGCCAGCGCGATCACGAGGAGGGTGAGCAGCACGGTTTCCGTCGTGCGGGAGGGGCGGCGCATGGGCACCAGCGTAGGGCCGGCGGTGCGCCGGGCGCGGGTTCCTGATCCGGAAGCCCTACCCTGGTGGCATGACGTCGTCCGCGCCGGAGCAGACCCCGCAGGCCCCCCTGTGGAACATCGCGAACATCTTCACGATGCTCCGCATCGTCCTCGTCCCGTTCTTCATCTGGTTCTTCGTGATGGACGGCGACGCCTGGCGGTGGGCCGCGGCGGGAGTCTTCCTGCTCGCGTCCGCCACGGACAAGGTCGACGGGTACCTCGCCAGGTCCCTCAACCTCGTCACCAACTTCGGCAAGCTCGCGGACCCGATCGCGGACAAGCTGCTCGTCTCCTCGGCACTCATCCTGCTCTCGCTGTTCGGCGAGCTCTCGTGGATCATCACCGGCCTGCTGCTCCTGCGGGAGGTGAGCATCACCGTGCTGCGGGAGGTCATGCGCAAGCGCGAGGTCGTCATGCCGGCCTCGAAGAGCGGCAAGCTGAAGACCGTCCTGCAGATGGTGTTCATCGGCCTGCTGCTCGTGCCGTGGGCGACGATCCTGCCCGCCGACCCCGCCGAGTGGATCCGCATCGCCGCCCTCGTCGTGGCCTGGGCGGCCGTGGCCGTCGGCGTGATCAGCGGGGTGCTGTACTTCGTCGCCGCCGCGCGCAACATGCGGGCGGCCCGGCAGTCCGCGGCCTGATGGACGCCGACCCGCTCGCCCCGCTCGTGGGCGGACTGCGGGCCCGGGGCCTCACGCTCGCGACCGCCGAGTCGCTGACCGCCGGGGCCATCGCCGCCCGCCTCGGTGCCGTGCCAGGGGTGTCGGCCGTCCTGCGCGGCGGGATCGTCGCCTACGCGACGGACGTCAAGGCGGAGGTTCTCGGCGTCGGGGCCGAGCTGCTGCGGGCCGGGGGACCGGTCCAGGCGGAGGTCGCGGCGCAGATGGCGACCGGGGCCGCGCGCGTCCTGCGCGCCGATGTCGCCCTCGCCACGACCGGCGTGGCCGGCCCCGGGCCGGCCGACGGCCACCCCGAGGGCACCTTCCACGTGGCGTGCGCGGGACCGGGCGGCGTGCGCACCCGGTCCTGGCGGGTGGCCGGACCGCGGCCGGTCGTCCGGGAGGCGGCCTGCGCGGCCGCGATCGCCCTGCTGTGGGACCTGCTCGACGACGTCGCCCGCCCCTGATTCCCGCCAGTACTTGGGCGGCCGCCCGCCTGGGCGGGGTGCGCGGCGGATCACCGCTCGGGCGCGGGAACAGAATCGGGACCGGGCGCGTTGACACGGGTGATGATGAACTCCATGAACCTCGCCCGCCCGGTCGGCCGTACCGACCGGCGAGACAAGACCCGGCCCGTTTCCCGGCCTGTCGGCCAGGCCAGGTACCGTGTGACCACACCCGCGGCCGAGGCGGTCGCGGCGATCAGTGAAGGGAGGCCCCCGATGTTGCTCCGTGAAGTGATCGGCGACGTGCTGCGCGAGCTGCGCCAGCGCCAGGGCCGTACCCTGCGCGAGGTCTCCTCCGGCGCGAGGGTCTCCCTCGGTTACCTGTCGGAGGTCGAACGAGGTCAGAAGGAAGCCTCGTCCGAGCTCCTCGCATCCATCTCCGAAGCGCTCAACACGCCGCTCAGTTACGTCATGCGCGTGGTCGCCGGCCGCCTTGCGGCGGACGAGCCGCTGCGCGTGCCCGACGTCGCAGGCGTCGTTCCCGAGACCGTCCCGGTACCGGACACGGTCCCGCCCGAGCTGCTGCACGAGCAGCTCGCCCCGGCGGCCGGCTGACGGCCCCACAGCGGTTCGACACGAACGCCCCTCGCGCACGGCGCGAGGGGCGTTCGTGCGTCATGCCGACGGATGCGTGCGTATTCCCGGCGGGTGCGGGCTGCCCGTCGGGTGGGGGCCGACCGACGGGTGCGCGTGGCATCCCGGCGAGTGCGGGCCGCCCAGCGGGTGCTCGTGTCACCCTGGCGGGTGCAGGCCGCCCGGGCCGCGGACCCAGCCCGCGTCGGCGAGCGCGCGCTCGAGGGCGGAGCCCCTGGGGCCGGCCGGGGGAGCGCCGTCGATGCGTCGCAGCATGGTGCGCGGGAGGCGGCCCGCGCGCACGTCCGCGGAGAGTGCTCCGACCGACCGGGTGAGGTCACCAGGGTCCGCGGTGAGCGACAGGAGCGACTTCCCGCCGCGCTCGAGCTCGATCGCCGGCCGACCGTCGACGAGGACGACGAACGCGCCCGGCCGGCGCGACGGGCGGGGCAGTGATTCGTCGTCGTCCGTCGGTCGTGGCCACGGCAGGGCCGCGCCCCAGACGTTCGCCGGGTCCGAGGCCGCGAGGACGACGGCGTGAGCGCGGTCCTCGGGTGCGTGTTCGTCGCGCACGTCCTCGCGTGGCGACCGCTCGCCACTCGGCCGCTCGTGCGCGCCCACCTGGGCGAGGGCGTGCAGCAGGTCGAGCATCGCGGGGAGCGCGAACTGCGCGCCGCCGAGGCCGTCGACCGCGTAGCCGCGGCGGATCCGCCCGGAGTCCTCCAGCCGGCTGAGCACCTGGTACGCGGCCGAGAAGCCGCCCGTGATCTCACCGATCCCGGCCGACTCGCGCACGAGCAGGCCGTGCGTCTCCACGAGCTGCGAGACGCGCGAGGCGAGCGCGAGCGTCGGGTCGGGCTCGGCGGCCGCGCCGCGGCGGACGAGCGACCAGCGGCCAGCGGCGTCTGCCGGAAGGGCAGGGGCGGTGCGCAGGCCCGAATACCTGCCGCCGGCCGGCCGGGCTGCGGCGACCGCCTGCCGCCGCAGCCCGCCCCGGAGCGCCCGCGCCGGCCGGCTCGGACGGGACCGCGACCTGCCTGCCCCGCCCGACGCACGCGCGCGGACCTGGGCGAGCGAGTCGTTCGTCACGAGCCCGTCGGCGGCGAGCCACCACAGCGCCTCGGCGACCTCCGACGGGGAGACCCCCGACGGGCCGACGACGCCTGCCGGGCGGACCGCGCCGCCGGCGTCCGGCTCGCCCAAGTCCCACGGGTCGTCCGGGTCGGGGGCGGCAAGCGAGGCGGCGATGTCGTGGACGGTGCGCGTGGCGCCGTCGCCGAGGACGCGGAGCACACCGCGGAGGGCCGCCTCGCTCGGCGCCTCGTCGTCGCCCTGCTGGGGAGGCGACGGCTCGGCGAGGGGCGGGGCGAGGTCCGCGACGGCGTCGGCGGGCAGGAGGACGACCTGCTGGACCGCCGACCGGCCCCGGTGCGGCCCGCGGCCCACCCAGACCACCTCGCCGGCCGCGATCAGGTCGTCGAGGACCCGCGGCCGGTAGGCGGGCACCCGGCTCGGCAGGACGTGCGTGTCCAGGCCGGCCACGGGCAGGGGCTGACCGGCGAGCCGGTCGACGACCTCGAGGAGGGCTGACTCGACCTCCGCGTCCGACGGCGCCTCCTCGTCCCCGGCGGCCGCGCGATCGTCGCCCGACGCGCCGATCCCGTGCCAGGTGAGCGCCGCCCGGGACAGCGACAGGTGGTCGACTGCGTCGACCTGGCCGCGCAGGAGGTGCAGGGACCGGCGCCGCATGCGCCGGAGGAGGTCGGCGTCGACGAGCTCTGTGTCGGTGGAGTCCTCCTCGCCCGCCTCCCGCGGCGTGATACGGCCGGCAACGAGCGTGCCGTCCGCCGTCAGGTCGGCGAGGACGGCGTCGACCTCCCCGTCCGCGAGCCCGAGCCACCGGGCGCAGTCCGCGGCTGTGAACGGCCCGTGGGTCTGCGCGAACCGACGGACGAGCCGCTCCAGCGCGCCGGTCACGGGAGCGGCGAGCTCCGCGGCCACCCCGGCCGGCGGCTCGATCCCGAGGGCGCCCACCACGAGCCCGACGTCCTCCACGACGACGTGCCGCGGCTCCCCGGCGACCGTCACCCGGGCGATCCGCCCGGCCGCGAGCAGGTCGGCCACCACCTCGCTCGCGTCGAGGCCCGGTGCGAGCCGGCCCGCGAGCCCGTCGGTACCAATCGGCCCGAGTCGGCGGACGAGGTCGAACGCGCCCTCGACGTCGCCGGCCTCGTGCAGCTCGGTCGCGAGGCCCGCCTCGGCGGCGACCTCGGCGACCGCGCGCGGGTCGAGGATGTCGGCGGGGTCCGTCTGTCCCTCGCCGAGCAGTTCCGACAGCAGCGAGGTGTCGAGCGTGAGGGCCGCGGCCCGGCGCTCGGCGGGTGGGGCGTCGTCGCCGTACAGGAAGCGTGCGGTGTACCCGAGGAGCAGGGACCTCGCCCACGGGGAGGGTGCGTTCGTCCGGACCTCGACCACGCGCACGTCCCGTGCCGCGATGTCGCCCATGAGGGAGGCGAGGGCGTCGACGTCATAGTCCTCCTGCAGGACCTCGCGGACGGCCTCGAGCGTCACCGGGAAGTCGTCGAAGCGCCGGGCCACGTCGAACAGGGCGGCGGCCCGGTGGCGCTGCTGCCACAGCGGCTGCCGCTTGTCCGGGAACCGGCGCGGCAGCAGCAGGGAGCGGGCCGCCGCCTGCCGGAACCGCGTGGCGAGCAGCGAGGACCCGGCCAGCGCGCCGACGACGCGGTCGCGCACCTCGTCCTCGTGCATGAGCAGGTCGGCTGCGCCGAGGTCCTCGCCCTCGCCGGGTGGCATGCGCAGGACGATGCCGTCGTCCGCGCCGAACACCTGCGCGTCCGTCCCGGAGCGGGAGGCCAGTACCGCCGAGATGACGAGCGCCCACGGCGCGTTCACCCGCCGGCCGAACGGCGAGTGGATGACCACGCGCACGTCCCCGAGCTCGTCGAGGAAGGACTCCACCACGACGTCGCGGTCGCTCGGAACCACGCCCGTCGCCTCGCGCTGCTCGCGCAGCCAGTCATCGATCTCGGCGACCGTCTCGTCCGAGACGGTGAGGCCCGGCGTCTGGGCGTCGTCGTCGGACCACGTGCGGGCGGCGCGCCCGATCGCCGTGCCGAGCTCCGCGGGCCTCCCGAGGGTGGAGCCGAGCCAGAACGGGACGCGGCCGGGTCGGCCGGTGGCGGGGGAGACGAGGACCCGGTCGGCCGTCATCTGCTCGATGCGCCAGGTGGAGTTCCCGAGGGTGAACGTGTCGCCGACCCTCGACTCGAAGACCATCTCCTCGTCCAGCTCGCCGACCCGCCGCGCCTGGGTGCCGTCGTCGCCCGCGAGGACCACGCGGTACAGGCCGCGGTCCGGGATCGTGCCGCCGGAGACGATGGCGAGGCGGGCGGCGCCCGGCCGGGCGCGAAGCATCCCGGTGGTCCGGTCGTAGACGATGCGCGGCCGCAGGTCCTTGAACTCCTCCGCCGGGTAGCGGCCCGACAGCATGTCGAGGACGGAGTCGAAGGCCGCGCGGGGGAGGTCGGCGAAGCTCGTCGCGCGGCGCACGCGCCGGTACGCCTCCTCCGCGTCGAGGTCCTCCGTCGCCACCATCGCCAGGAGCTGCTGGGCGAGGACGTCCAGCGGGGAGCGCAGCGGCTCCGTCGGCTCGACCGCACCGGCGAGGGCCTGCTCGGCGGCCACGAGAGACGGCAGCAGGTCCGCCCGGTGGACGGGCATGAGGATGCCCCGCGACGTGCCGACGACGTGGTGGCCCGCCCGGCCGACGCGCTGCACCGCCGAGGCGATCGTCGGCGGAGAGCCGACCTGCAGGACCAGGTCGACGTCGCCCATGTCGATGCCCAGCTCGAGCGTGGCGGTCGCGACGACGCACCTCAGCTCGCCGGACTTCAGCGCCTCCTCGGCGATCCTCCGCTCGGAGGCGCTCATCGACCCGTGGTGCGCGCGGGCGAGGACGGCGGGCAGCCCGAGCGACGTGCCGGACTGCGCCGGCATCGTCGCCGCCCACGCGGCACCCTCGGCCGCAGGCCCCGGGCCGCCCTGGCGCCGGTCGTGCTCCTCGTTGATCTGCGCCGCGAGCCGCTCCGCGAGCCGCCGCGAGCCCGCGAAGACGATCGTCGAGCGATGGGCGAGGACCTGGTCCACGATCGCGGCCGCCACGTGCGGCCAGATCGTCGTCCGCCCGTCCCCGATGACGTCGCCCGCCTCCCCGGGCGTCGCGCCCGGGGGCGGGCCCGGGCTCGTCAGGCTCGCGGCGGGCAGCGCGATCGACAGGTCGAGACGACGCGACGCGGGAGGGGAGACGACGCGGACCGGCCGACCGCCGTCGTCGGGGGTTCGCGTGCCCGCGAGGGCGGCCGCGACGGACTGCGCCGGCCGGACGGTGGCGGACAGGCCGATGCGCTGGACCGGGCGCGCGGTCAGGGCGTCGAGCCGCTCGAGGCTGAGGAAGAGGTGGGCGCCGCGCTTCGTGCCCGCGATGGCGTGCACCTCGTCGACGATCACCGTCTCCACGCTCGCGAGCGTCTCGCGGGCGCGCGAGGTGAGCATGAGGTACAGCGACTCGGGCGTGGTGATGAGGATGTCCGGCGGGCGGGTGACCAGGCGGCGGCGTTCCGCGGGCGGCGTGTCCCCGCTGCGCACGCCCACGCGGATGTCCGGGGCGTCCAGGCCCAGCTCGGCCGAGGCGGCCTCGATACCGGCGAGCGGGAGGCGGAGGTTGCGCTCGACGTCCGCGCCGAGCGCCTTGAGCGGGGAGACGTAGAGGACGCGCGTGCGGCGCTCCTTCGGTGGAGTGGGCCGGGTGGCCATGTCGTCGAGCGCCCACAGGAAGGCCGCGAGGGTCTTGCCGGAGCCCGTGGGCGCCACGACGAGCGCGTGCTCGCCCGACGCCGCCGCCTCCCACGCCCCGACCTGCGCCGGGGTGGGGGCCTCGAAGGCGCCGGCGAACCAGCGGGAGGTCGCGGGGCCGAACGGGAGAGAGTCGCCCGGGGAGGTCGCGCCGGCACGCCGATCGGCAGGCGGCTGCGGCGTCATGGGTCCATCGTCGCACCGACCACCCACGACCGGCGTGGTCAGGTCCGCGTCAGCGGGCGGGGCGTGGGATTCTTGTCCGCGTGAAGCACTCGGAGTTCGCCAGGGCCGCCGTGGACGTCCTCGGGGAGGCGGGAGCCTCCTCGTACCTCTCCGACCTCTCGCTCTCCGGCGTGGGGTACCGGACCGCGAACGAGGCGCTCGCCGAGGGCTACCGCCACCAGGAGGTCTGGGACGCGCTCGTCGACGAGCTCGGGCTCCCGGCCTCCACGAGGTGGCACCACAGGCGCTCGCTCGAGGAGTAGTGGGGCGGGGTTCCGGGGGAGCTGGACGACACGCCGGGGCGACCCGGCGCGCCCCTCCCGCATCGAACAGGTGTTCGGAGTATCGTTGTGTCCACAGATGGCGCCGACGCCCCTCCGTCCACACACCACGTGGCCGGTTGGGCCGGGTGTCGGTGGTCGGACATAGCGTCATCTGCAGCGGGCGCCCCGGAGAGGGACCCGTCCGAATCAGACCAGCCGTGACCGTCCGAACATCGGGGCCCACATCGAGGCTCCCGCCGAAAGGTGAATGATCATGCCAGCTCCTGGAGCAGACCGTAGCAAGGCCCTCGAGGCCGCACTCAGCCAGATCGATCGCCAGTTCGGCAAGGGATCGGTCATGCGCCTCGGCGACGACACGCGACCGAAGGTTCAGGTCGTCCCGACCGGATCGGTCGCGCTGGACGTCGCGCTCGGCATCGGTGGACTGCCGCGCGGCCGCGTCGTCGAGATCTACGGCCCGGAGTCCTCGGGAAAGACGACCGTCGCCCTGCACGCCGTGGCCAACGCCCAGCGTGCCGGCGGGATCGCCGGCTTCATCGACGCCGAGCACGCGCTCGACCCGGAGTACGCGAAGAAGCTGGGCGTGGACACCGACGCCCTCCTCGTCTCGCAGCCGGACACCGGTGAGCAGGCCCTCGAGATCACGGACATGCTGATCCGCTCCGGTGCGCTGGACATCGTGGTCGTCGACTCGGTCGCCGCGCTCGTGCCGAAGGCCGAGATCGAGGGCGAGATGGGCGACAGTCACGTCGGCCTCCAGGCCCGCCTCATGTCGCAGGCGCTGCGCAAGATCACCGGCGCGCTGTCCGCGTCCGGCACCACCGCCATCTTCATCAACCAGCTGCGCGAGAAGATCGGCGTGTTCTTCGGCTCCCCGGAGACCACGACCGGCGGTAAGGCGCTGAAGTTCTACTCCTCCGTGCGACTCGACGTGCGTCGCATCGAGACGCTCAAGGACGGCACGGACGCGGTCGGCAACCGCACCCGGGTGAAGGTCGTCAAGAACAAGATGGCGCCGCCCTTCAAGCAGGCCGAGTTCGACATCCTCTACGGCCAGGGCATCTCCCGCGAGGGCGGGCTCATCGACCTCGGCGTCGAGCACGGCATCGTGCGCAAGTCCGGCTCCTGGTTCACCTACGAGGGAGATCAGCTCGGCCAGGGCAAGGAGAACGTCCGCCAGTTCCTCAAGGACAACCCGGAGCTCGCCGAGGAGATCGAGGACAAGATCCTCGTCAAGCTCGGCATCCGGGACGGCGGTCAGAGCCCGGCCCCGGCTGTCGAGGAGAACCCGGCCGCCGCGCAGGCCCCGGCCGCACCCGCCCGCGCGCCGCGAGCGGGGGGCAAGGCCGCCCGCGAGGAAGTCCCGGTGGCGTTCTGACCCGCAGGTACACCCGACGCCCGGCCCCCGAACCCCCAGGTTCGGGGGCCGCGGCGCAGGACGACGCGCCCGAGCCGCTCGAGGTGGCCCGGGCCATCGCCCTGCGATCGCTCTCCGCCGCGCCACGCACGCGCGCGCAGCTCGCGGACACGCTCGCCGCGAAGGACACCCCGGAGGAGGTCGCGACCGAGCTCCTCGACCGGCTCGAGGCCGCGGGTCTGGTCGATGACGCCGAGTACGCGGGCATGCTCGTGCGCACCCGGTACGCCGAGCGGCACCAGGGGAGGCGGGCCATCGCGCACGAGCTCCGGCGCAAGGGCGTGGACGACGAGACCGCGGCCGCAGCCCTCGCCCAGCTCGACGACGAGGACGAGCACGCCGCGGCCCTCGAGGTCGCGCGCAAGAAGCTGAGGTCCACACGCGGCCTTGACCGCGACGTCCGCTACCGCCGGACGATCGCCACCCTCGGCCGGAAGGGCTTCGGGGGAGAGGTCTCCCGCCGCGCCCTCGCCGCCGCGCTTGCCAAGGAGGGGGAGGACGACGAGCTCGGTCTGCGCAGCGTCGTGCCGCGCAGGCGGAACTGAGCGTCGTGCACCGCGCGGAGTGGTGGGACCGGGCGACGCCCGAGCAGATCGGTCACGCCCACCAGGTGGCCACCGCGTGGGCGCAGGAAGACCCCGACGCAGCGCACGCTGGGCAGCGCATCCGGGATGAGGTGCGGTCCCGGTATGGGATCGACGTCGACAACGCCGGGGCCGACCCGGAAGCAGTACGCCAGCGTATCCAGATTGAGGTGGACCGTTCGGCAGCGGCCCAGGTGGCCGCCGACATCGAGCGGTCTCGTGCGGCTGCGGAGAACGTCGAAGCACGCAGGCTCCATGCCCACAGCAGCCAGGAAGAGGCACGGGCCGACCAGGCCCGCGCGGCCGCCGAGTGTGAACCGGACCCCACCGAACGCGAACGCGCCGCCCACGAGGCAGCCATCTCCGACACCGGCGCCGACTGGGCGCGCGATGCCGGACTGGTCGGGTACGACAGTGCCGAGCGCCGCGAAGCCACCGCACGGGACCTCGAGGCCAGCGGCGTGGAGCGCGACCTGGTGGCCACGAAGATGCACGCCGATGTCAGCCACGCCAAGCCCGCTACCGAAGCCGTCGGCACCGGCCGCACCAGCCGCGCCGCAAAAGTCCGCAAGACTCGCGGACGAACCGCCCAGTACAACGCACCGGCCTGGACCGCTGACCAAGAGAGACAGTCGACACGACAGAGGGACCGCACCCACGGGTGCGGTCCCTCTGTCGTGTCGTGGTCAGTGCGTGTGGTCAATCGTTAGGTGATGTGCCTAGACCACTCGGGGTACGGGCACTCCAGCGTGAGTCCTCCCGGGCCGTCCATCTTGATGCGTGCCGGGTGGTGCGGGTGCAGGCCGCATGGCGGAATTGGCTCCCCCCAGTGCGAGGACTCCACCACATCGTCCTGAATAGAATCCGCAAAACGCCATGCTACTTTCGCTGGATCTGCATCGTACTCGAACGTAAGTGCCTTTTGGCGAAACTCTTCACACGTGACGAGCCGGACGATGAACGTACGATCGGACTTACTCGAGAGAGGCTCTGAGTGGACGTCAAATATGGAGATGTTTGTGTCTCGGTACACTCCCTGTAAGAGGCGCAATACGTGCTCATTGAACTCATTCACTGATCAGGTCACCATTTTCATGACTACTAGGAGTCTCTGTTACTAAGAAGTGTTCCAGAGACTCGGGCGATAAAGCTCCCGCCGTCGTTCATTTTGCCGGTGATGGTGTTGTTGATGACAATCCGTGAGAAGGCGGGTAGTCCGGGGATGCTGCCGTGAAATTGATGGTCACGTGTATGGTTCGGGTGCGGGCCATTGGTGCCGGTAGGCCTGCCATTTATGGAGTATGTCAGTCCCGATTCATTCACGGTTCCCCTCACGCTGGGCTGGAATGATCGATTCAATCGGAAACCCCACTGAGCGATCGTAGAATTGCACGCGCGCTGGAACGTGAATATGGAGGTTGTTTGGGTTTCGGTGTACATGCGGCCGCATTTTACGAGGACATCTATTGTGCCTTGAGGGCTGACGGTTCCATTCTCGCTGGCGCTGGACCCGTTGTCCCTGTATATTTCCTCGCCTTCGGGATCGAACGCAACAAGAAGGGTATAGTCGCCCGCCTCGCCAGCGAGTTCGACGATGAGTTCGTCGTCGAGAACTCTTGGTTCATCGTAGGTGTACTCGACTGAGAAGGTCAGACCCCCAATGCCGTTTTCCACATACACCGTCTCGACGGTCTCGGACTCTTCATCGAGAACGGTAGCGGCAGCGGGAGTTGCGCTAATCAACGCTAGTGTGGCGGCTATAGCAGTGAGCATCCGTTTCACGCCGAACTTCCTTCACATCGATGGAAGGAGACCATGGTCTTGGGCACTTGACCCATATAGTGGCAGGAGTCACGTCGTTTCCGCAAGAGGTTGGGAGCAGTATCCAGCGTGCCAGAAGGCCCTGCAACGTGATCGCTTGACGTCAGTTCGCGGCGTCCAGATCGGTTGCATCCGCTCGCTCGCGTTCGTCCGGAAGCATGCCGGCCGGTGGCGCGACGTAGGGCAGTGGGGCGCCCCGTTTTGACAGGTTCTCCTCGCCGTCGGTTGCTTCCGCGAAAGGCCCGTCCGAGTCCATCGGTACAGCGATGTGGTGGTCGGCGTGGTCGCGCCACCACACGCTCATACCGGTTGCGGCGTCATGGCGGAGGTGTTCCCAGGAGCGCCAGAGTGCGTCGAGGCGGATGACCGCCTCGGGGTGTTCCCACCAGCGGCCCGCCCACACGCGGTGCCGGCCGTCGATCCGGCGGCTGTAGACGTTGCGCAGGTATTCGCGCACGAACTCATCGACCGACCCGTAGTGAATCGGTCCAGGTTCTCTGCCGCTGCTGTTTGAGTCCGAGAGGATGGACAGCATGCCGAAGAAGATCGATCCCCAGTTGCGCGCGAGGTGCGTGCGGCTCGTGCGGGAGCACGCCCAGGAGTACCCCACCGTGACCGCCGCAGTCACCGCGGTCGCTCGGCAGGAGGGCGTCTCGCGGGAGTCCGTGCGACGCTGGCTCGCGCAGGCCGAGGTCGATGACGGGACCCGCTCCGGCATCACGAGCGAGGAATCCGCTGAGGTCAAGAGGCTCAAGGCCGAGAATCGGCGGCTGCGAGAGGACAACGAGATCTTGCGCCGGGCCTCAATTTTCTTCGCGGGGGAGCCAGGCCCCCGCAGCCGATGATCCTGGCGTTCATCGACGAGATGAGAGCCGAGGGCTACGCAGTCGAGTCGATCCTCCGCGTCCTGCGCCAGCAGGGCCTTTGGATCGCTGCGCGCACCTACCGGTCCTGGAAGAAGCCGGCCCGTATCGCTGCCCGCACCGTCACCGACGCCCTGGTCGAGGACAAGATCCGCGACCTGGCCTGGAAGCCCAACCCCGTCACGGGGCAGGTGCAGATGACGCCGGAGGGCCTGTACGGACGTAGGAAGTGGGTCGCCCTGATCCGCCGTCAAGAAGGCCTCGCCAGCACGTTTCGCGGGGCGGTGGACCGGGCGATGCGCGCCCTGGGCCTGGAGGGCGTCCGGCGCGTGAAGAAGCTCCGTACGACGATCCCCGACCCGGACGGGAAGCGGGCCGGTGACCTGCTGAATCGGGACTTCACCGCTCCGGCTCCGAACCGGGTCTGGGTCACGGACTTCACCTACGTCCATACCTGGGCGGGGTTCGTCTACGTCGCGTTCGTCGTTGACGTCTTCGCTCAGCGGATCGTCGGCTGGCACGTTTCGACGCGCAAGAAGGTCGACCTTGTGATGACCCCACTGCGCATCGCGCTCTGGCAGCGCCAGCGAGAAGGACACCCGGTCTCACCAGGGAATCTGATCCATCACAGCGACGCGGGATCCCAGTACACCGCGATTCGGCTGACCGAGCACCTCGCACTCGAAGGGATCGCCCCGTCGATCGGGACCGTCGGCGACGCCTACGATAACGCGCTGATGGAGACGATCAACGGCCTGTACAAGACCGAGTGCATCCGCACCACCGTCTTCCACCCAGGACCGTTCCGGACCCTCGCTGACGTCGAGTTCGCGACCGCCGGCTGGGTCGACTGGTACAACAACCGGCGCCTCCACGGCTCCCTCGGGATGCTCACCCCGATAGAGTCCGAGACGCTCCACTACCAGGCCCTCACCCGAGAGCCCGAACCCGCAAAGTAGCGGCAGAGAACCTGGGCCGATTCATCCAGGGCACGGTGCGGATCAGGGTCGGCCGTGACCCGGAGGTCAGGACCACGGCGCGGCCCTTGGGCATGGACGCAAGATCAGCGACGTCGAGGATGCGTTCACGGTGGAGCTGTTGGAGACCGTGCGTAGTCCGCTCCCGTGCGAGGTGGAGGAGGACAGGCGGTCGTAGTCGCCGATCATGCGGGAGAGATCGTCGAGGAACGCCGTCTCGCTGACACCGCCTCCGTAGACCTTGACGTTCGCGGCGGACCAGAGTTTCTTCATCCCTGACTCGCTCCACACCTCGACCCCGTGGGACCAGGACTGCAGAATCGTCATCAGGACGATCCCGCGGGAGCCGTAGTGGGAGGAGAGGTTGGGCAGGTCGCGCCACCGGCACACGTTGGCCGCCTCATCGAGCACCCCCAGCAGGGGTGTGCTCAGCCGCCGGCCGGCTGACGTGGCGGCCAGCTCCTCGGCGGCCTCGACCACGGCCACCGTCAACGCGGTGACCAGTGGGCCGGCCGTGCCGCGGCCCTCCTTGGGCAGCGAGTAGAGCGTCCCGTCACCGGCCCGCACGAAGTCCTCCGGCCGGAACTGTGGCCGCGAGTCCGCGGCGCCCGGCGGGGTCGCCCAGGCCGCTATCTGGCGGTTGGTCAGGCAGGAGGCCATCTGCACGGCCGTGCCGTAGATCCCGCCGCGCTGCTTCTCTGGCGCCGAGACGACAGCGGCGACAGGGACGACACGACGAAGGGGACGACGCCATCGACGTCGTCCCCTTCGCTGCGTGCGCTGATCGGTGCGCTCAGCCCGCCTCGACCTTCGCGAGCTGCCCGCCCTTCTTCATCGTCCTGCCCGCCGAGCGAGGGGCGAGGAACTTGGCGAGCAGGTTGGCGATCGCCGAGAGCGACAGGTTGACGATGATGAAGATGACCGCCACGACGAACAGGGACGGCAGCAGGTTCGCGTTGGTCGTGCCGACGAGCCGGCCGTTGAGCAGCAGCTCCGAGTAGGACACGAGGTAGCCGAGCGAGGAGTCCTTGAGGATGACGACCAGCTGGGCCACCATCGACGGCATCATCGCCACGAGCGCCTGGGGGAGCTCGATGGTGCGCAGCGACTTCGACCGGGTCATGCCGATCGCCAGGCCGGCCTCGCGCTGACCCTTCGGCAGGTTGTGCACGCCGGAGCGGACCAGCTCGGCGATGACGGACCCGTTGTAGAGCGTCAGGCCGAGGACCACGGCGAAGAACGGTGCGTCCTGTTGGGTGAAGAAGCCCGTGCTGCCCGCGAGCAGTCGCGAGAAGAAGATGTTGAAGAACAGCATGAGCACGAGGACCGGCACCGCGCGGAAGAACTCGACGATGACGCCGCTGATCCCGCGGACGATCGGGTTCCGCGCCAACCGGCCGATCCCGAGTGCCAGACCGACGATGTTCGCCAGGACGATGGCGACGGCCGCTGCGCGGACCGTGGCCCACAGTCCCGGCAGGTAGTTGTTCTTCCAGACCGACTCCTCCCACGAGTCCCAATGGACGAAGGGGAGCCACTTGTCGGCCTCGAACTGACCCTTGTCGGCCAGCGCCTTGATGACGAACGCGGCGACGCCGAGCACGATGATCGCGCCGAGCACGTTGACGATGAGAATGTTGCGCCGGGCCTTGGGGCCGGGTGCGTCGAACAGCAGTCCGGGCTGGTTGCTCATCGGGCCACCGCCAGCTTCTTCGACAGGTACGTACTGAGCATGCCGACCGGCAGGACGAGGATGACCCAGCCGATGGCGAAGAGCAGGAAGATCGCGACCATGATGTCCGGGCGGAACTCGATGGCCGTCGACATGATGCCGGCCGCCGTCGTCACGCCCGCGGCCTGGGCGACCGTGGAGTTCTTCGTCAGCGCGACGAGGGTCGAGCCGAGGGGGGCGATCGAGCCCCGGATGGCCTGCGGGAGGATGACGAGGTACATCACCTGGCCGAAGCCGAGCCCGATCGCGCGGGCCGCCTCGGCCTGCCCCTGCGGCACCGTGTTGATGCCCGAGCGCAGCGCCTCGCAGACGAAGGACGCCGTGTAGAGAGAGAGGCCGAGGATCGCGAGGTACATGTTGTTCGTCGCGAGCCAGCCCGGGACGTCCTGGTCGGCGAGGATGATCTGCAGCTGCCCGAACAACACCTGCGAGCACGCGAGGATGATGAGGGTGAGCGGGATGCTCCGGACCACGTTGACGTAGGTCGTGGCCGCCCAGCGCAGCGAGGGCGCGGGACTCACGCGCATGATCATGAGGATCGTGCCGAGGATGAACGCGAAGACCGCGGCCCAGAACGTGAGCTTCACGTTCACCCAGAACGCCTGGAGGATCGCGTCGCCGTACTCGGCCCACAGCTCCGAGATCCCGTCGAGGATCGCCTGCACCGGCAGCTCCTTCTGTTCGATTCGAGGTGGGTGCGCGGGGCCGGCCGGAGCCGGCCCCGCGCGAGATGGTCAGGTCAGGGGACCGACCGCTGAGGATCAGACGCAGCTGCCGCCGGGGGTCGGCGGGTTGAGCTCCTCGTTGTAGGCGAAGTCGCCCGCGTTGTCGGAGATGAACTGGTCCCAGGAGCCGTCGTCGATCATGGCCTGGATGGCCTCGTTGACGAGCTCGCAGTCCTCGGAACCCTGCGCGATGCCGACGCCGTAGTTCTCCTCGGAGAACGGGTTGCCGACGACCTCGAACTGGCCCGCGTACTGGTCCTGGTTGGCGTAGCCGGCGAGGATGACGTCATCCGTCGTCACGGCCTGGACCGTGCCCGCCGCGAGGAACTCGACGCACTCGGAGTAGGTCTGGGCCGGGTAGAGCTCGACGCCCTCCGCGTACTCGTCGCGGATGCGCTCGGCCGAGGTCGAGCCCTCCACGGAGCAGAGCACGGAGCCGTCGAGGTCCTCGGGGCCGGTGATGTCCGACCCCGTGGCGACGAGCAGGTCCTGACCGGCCACGAAGTACGGGCCGGCGAAGGCCACGCGCTCCATGCGCTCGTCGGTGATCGAGTACGAGGCGATGATCATGTCGACCTGCCCGTTCTCGATCATGTCCTCGCGCTGCGAGGAGACCGACTGGACGAACTCGACCTGGTCCTCGGAGTACCCGAGGTACTCGGCGATGTAGTGGGCCACGTCGACGTCCATGCCGGTGTAGCTCGAGCCTTCCTGGAGGCCGATGCCGGGCTGGTCGAACTTGATGCCGACGGTGAGCGTGCCGTCGCGGGACTCTCCCGCGCCGCCCGCCGCGTCGTCGGAGCCGGCCTCCGAGTCGGTCTCGTCGCCGTCCTCGGAACCCGCCTCGTCGTCGGACCCGGCCTCGTTGCCGTCGTCCGAGCCGCCGTCCTCCGAGGAGGTGTCGTCGGAGGTGGTCTCCTCGTCGTCGCCGCCACCGCAGGCGGCCAGGACGGTCGCGCCCGCCAGGAGCAGCGCTGCCGTTGCATATCGGGTGCGTCGCATACATCTCTCCATCGTTCGTGCGTCACGACCGGCCGGGTGGTCGGTCGCCTGGTTCGGTTGGTCCTAGTGGGTGATGAGCTTCGAGAGGAAGTCCTGGGCGCGGTGCGACTGCGGGTTCGTGAAGAACTCGGTCGGCGTCGCCTCCTCGACGATGGCGCCGGCGTCCATGAAGACGACCCTGTCCGCGGCCTTGCGGGCGAAGCCCATCTCGTGGGTCACGACGATCATGGTCATGCCGGACTTCGCCAGGCTCGTCATGACATCGAGGACCTCGTTGATCATCTCGGGGTCCAGCGCGGAGGTCGGCTCGTCGAAGAGCATGACCTTCGGCTCCATCGCGAGCGACCGTGCGATCGCCACGCGCTGCTGCTGGCCGCCGGAGAGCTGCGCCGGGCGCTTGCTCGCCTGGTTGGCGACCCCGACACGCTCGAGGAGCTCCATCGCCCGCTCCTTGGCCTGCCTCGGCTTCATGCCGTTGACCTTGATCGGGCCGAGGGTCACGTTGTCGAGGATCGACTTGTGGGCGAAGAGGTTGAATGACTGGAACACCATGCCGACCTCTGCCCGGTGCCGGGCGAGCGCCTTGCCCTCCTCCGGGACCGGCCGGCCGTCGACGACGATCTCGCCGTCGTCGATCGTCTCGAGCCGGTTGATCGTGCGGCACAGCGTCGACTTGCCGGACCCCGACGGGCCGATGACGATGACGACCTCGCCGCGCGCGACGTCGAGGTTGATGTCCTGCAGGACGTGCAGGTCGCCGTAGTGCTTGTTGACGTTGCGCATCGACACCAGCGGCTCACCGACCGGGGTGTCGACGTGCGCCTCGCCCTGGGAACCGCCCGCGGGGGAGCCGGTCGTGCCGCCGTTCACATCGGTGTGATCGAGGTCTGAGGTCTCCGTCATGCGTGCACACTACGTGCAACGAGAAGTCGCGGTCATTTCTTCAAGGTCACGGAAACGCAACGATGCCCACCCCTCGACGCCGTCCTAGACTGAGCCGCGACATGCGCACCTATCACGTCCGCACCCTCGGGTGCCAGATGAACGTCCACGACTCCGAGCGGCTCGCGGGCCTGCTCGACGACGCCGGCTACCGCCCCGTCACCGCCGTCCCCGAGGCGGCCGTTCGCGCCACGCGCGCGGGCGACGAGGGCGCCGACGTCGTCGTCCTCAACACCTGCTCGGTGCGGGAGAACGCGGCCAGCAAGCTGTTCGGCAACCTCGGCCAGCTCGCCGAGGTCAAGCGCGGCAGGCCCGGCATGCAGATCGCGGTGGGCGGCTGCCTCGCCCAGCAGATGCGCGAGGACATCGTCGAGAAGGCGCCGTGGGTCGACGTCGTGCTCGGCACCCACAACCTCGACGTCCTGCCGGCGCTGCTCGAGCGCGCCGCGCACAACGGCCGGGCGGCGGTCGAGATCGAGGAGTCGCTCAGGGTTTTCCCGTCCACCCTCCCGACCCGGCGCGAGTCCGCCTACGCCGCGTGGGTGTCGATCTCGGTCGGCTGCAACAACACGTGCACGTTCTGCATCGTCCCGTCCCTGCGCGGCAAGGAGCGCGACCGCCGTCCCGGCGAGATCCTCGCCGAGATCGAGGCCGTCGTCGCCACCGGCGCCATCGAGGTGACCCTGCTCGGCCAGAACGTCAACTCCTACGGCGTGTCCTTCGGGGAGCGCGGCGCCTTCGCCGACCTCCTGCGCGCGGCCGGGCGGATCGAGGGCCTCGAGCGCATCCGTTTCACCTCCCCGCACCCGGCCGCCTTCACCGACGACGTCATCGACGCCATGGCCGAGACCCCCGCCGTCATGCCCTCGCTGCACATGCCGCTGCAGTCCGGCTCGGACGCCGTGCTGCGCCGGATGCGCCGGTCCTACCGGTCGACGAAGTTCCTCGGCATCCTCGACCGCGTGCGCGAGAGGATGCCCGACGCCGCCATCACCACGGACCTCATCGTCGGGTTCCCCGGGGAGACCGAGGAGGACTTCCAGGCCACCCTCGACGTCGTCGAGGCCTCCCGCTTCACGTCCGCCTTCACGTTCCAGTACTCCAGGCGGCCCGGGACCCCGGCCGCCGACTACGACGACCAGGTGCCCGCCGAGGTCGTCACCGAGCGGTACAACCGTCTCGCGAAGCTCCAGCGCCGCATCTCGACCGAGCTCAACGAGGAGCAGGTCGGCCGCACGGTCGAGGTGCTGGTCGCCGAGGGCGAGGGCACGAAGGACGCGGCCACCGGCCGCATCACCGGCCGGGCGGCCGACAACCGCCTCGTGCACGTCGCGCTCCCGGACGGACTGCCCGACGACGACCGGCCGCGTCCCGGGGACACGGTCACCGCGGTCGTCACGCACGGTGCGCCCCACCACCTGGTCGCCGACTCGGCTCTGAGCGGCGGGACGTTCTCCGTGCGCCGGACGCGTGCGGGCGACGCCTGGGCCGCACGCGAGGAGGGCGGGCACGACCACGGCGGCGCCACCGCGCTCGGCCAGCCCGTCTCGCTCGGGATGCCGACGCTCAGGGTCTCCTAGGTGCGGGCCGTCGCCGCGATCGTCGGCCCCACGGCCAGCGGCAAGTCCGACCTCGCGCTCGACGTCGTCGAGGCGCTCGCGGCGCGCGTGGGAGTGCCGTCGCCCGAGTACGCGGAGGTCGTCTCCTCGGACGCCGTCCAGCTCTACCGGGGGATGGACATCGGGACCGCGAAGCTGCCGACGGACGAGCGGCGGGGTATCGCGCACCACCAGCTGGACGTCCTCGATCCCGGAGAGGACGCGTCGGTCGCGGCGTTCCAACGCTTCGCCGAGGCCGACATCGACCGGATCGTCGACCGCGGACGGCGACCGGTCGTCGTCGGGGGATCGGGACTGTACGTGCGCGCCGTGCTCGACGACGTCGACCTGCCGCCGACCGACCCGGCCGTGCGCGCCCGGATCGAGCGCCGCGCCGAGGAGATCGGGGCGAGTGCCCTGCACGCGGAGCTGGCCGCGACGGACCCGGCCGCGGCGGAGGCGATCCTGCCGGGCAACGTGCGGCGGGTCGTGCGGGCGCTGGAGGTCATCGAGCTGACCGGCGAAACCTTCTCCTCCCGCGCGCGCGAGCCGCGGTACCGGCGGCCGACCGTGCAGATCGCGATCGACGTGCCGCGCGAGGAGCTCGACGCCCGGATCGCCGCGCGGGCCGAGGCCATGGTCGCCGGTGGGCTCGTCGAGGAGGTGGCCGGACTCGTCCGGCAGGGCATCGGACGGACCGCCGGCCGTGCGGTGGGCTACGTCGAGACGATGGCCCACCTGCGCGGGGAGCTGCCGCTGGACGAGCTCGCGGGCGCCATCGCCGCCGCCACGCGCAAGCTCGCCCGCCGGCAGCTGTCCTGGTTCCGCCGCGACGCGCGCGTCGCCTGGCTGGCGCCCGGTCCGTCGCTCGTCGACGGGGCCGTGGCACTGATCGACGACGCGGACGCGGCCGCAACTACCCTGGAGCCATGACTCCCGCCGCACGCCTCCAGGCTCTCCGCGCGCTCGCCGGGACCCGGCTGACCAAGGGGCACGGCACCGAGAACGACTTCGTGCTCGTGGACGACCCGGACGGCCAGATCGTGCTCACGGCCGAGGTCGTGGCGGCGCTCGCCGACCGGCGCGGGGGCATCGGCGGCGACGGCGTCATCCGGGCCGTGCGGACCGTGAACGCCGGCGACCCGGACGCGGCCCGCGTGCTGGCCGAGGAGCCCGGGGCTGAGTGGTTCATGGACTACCGCAACGCCGACGGGTCGCTCGCCGAGATGTGCGGCAACGGCGTTCGCGTCTTCGTCGACCACCTCATCGACCGCGGCCACCTCGTGCTCGACGAGGGCGGGTCGATCCTCGTCGCCACGCGCGGCGGGGCACGTCGGGTGCGCAAGGACGGCGGTGACTACGCGGTCGAGATGGGCCGCTTCGTCCTCCCGGGCGGCGAACGGGCGGTGGCGGACGGGGCGGACGTCGCCGTCGTCGTAACGGGACTGGACGGGACCCGCGCCGGTCTGCGCGTGACCATGCCCAACCCGCACACCGTCGTCGCGCTGCCCTCCCTGGCGGAGCTCGAGGCGGCCGAGCTGAGGCTCGGGACCGTCGACTACGCGCCCGTGCCCGAGGACGGCACGAACCTCGAGCTCGTGGTGCCCGGGCCGGAGGAGGTCGGGCAGCGCGGGGAGCGGCTCGGCACGATCACCATGCGAGTGCTCGAGCGCGGCGTGGGCGAGACCCGCTCGTGCGGGACCGGCTGCTGCGCGGCCGCCGTGGCGGTGCGCGCGTGGGCGGGGTCCGGCGCACCGGACGCCTGGCGCGTGCACGTGCCAGGCGGCGAGGTCCGGGTGGACGTCGCGGCCGGCGGCGAGGTCACGCTCACCGGCCCGGCGGTGCTCCTCGGGGACGTCACGCTGCGCTGACATCGCCCGGTGCTGAGTCCGGGCCCGGATCCGTCCTACCGGCCGGTGACGACGAGGACCCGGAAGCCCTTCGCGCTCGCGATGCGGTCGACGGACCACCCGCGGTCCTCGGCGAGCCACCGGTGCAGCGAGTCCGCGCCGAGGTTCTTGCCCACCACGAGGTGGGCGAGGGCGCCCGGGGCGAGGCGGGGGAGCCAGAGGTCGAGCAGGTCGTGCAGTGCCTGCTTGCCGACGCGGACGGGCGGGTTGGACCAGATGGCGTCCACCCGCCCGTCCGGGCCGAGGTGAGCGAGCGCGTCGTCGGGCGTGAGGGTGGTGACCGACAGCCCCGCCGACGCCGCGTTCTCGGCCGTGAGGTCCAGGGCGCGCGGGTTGACGTCGACCGCGAGGACCTCCGCGCCCGGCGCTGCGGCCGCGAGGGCGAGGGAGATCGGTCCCCAGCCGCACCCGAGGTCGAGGAGTGTGCCGCGCGCGGGCGGGTCCGGAACCTCGTCCAGCAGGATCGCGGTGGCCTTGTCGAGGCCACCGGCCGAGAACACGGAGCCCGCCGTGACGACGTCCCGCTCGGTGCCCCGCAGGGTGACGGTGCGGCTGCGCCGGTTCTCCGGTGCCGAGGGATCCGGGGAGAAGTAGTGCGCGCCGTCCACAGCCCGAACGGTACCGGCCCGATCCACAGCCCTCGGCGAAAACGCTTGGGGCGGACGCGCGAACCGTGGGAGGATTCCACGATCAGTCTTCGAAGGGACCCATGACCAACACCCGCATCGCCGGCGACGAGCCGGACGACGTCATCGCCCGCATCCTCTCCCGCAGCGGCACGGCCCTGCAGGAGGGTGAGTACGAGGGCACGGGGGACGACGGCGAGCAGCTCGACCGGGAGGACCGCGCGGCCCTGCGGCGCGTCGACAGCCTGTCGACCGAGCTCGAGGACGTCACCGAGGTCGAGTACCGGCGCATCCGGCTCGAACGCGTCGTCCTCGTCGGTCTCGTCACGTCCGGCACCACCGCGGAGGCCGAGGTCTCCCTGCGCGAGCTCGCGGCGCTCGCGGAGACGGCCGGATCGGCGGTCCTCGACGGACTCATCCAGCGTCGGGCGACCCCTGACCCGGCCACCTACCTCGGCTCCGGCAAGGCGAAGGAGCTCCGGGACATCGTCGCGGCGAACGGGGCCGACACGGTCGTCGTCGACTCCGAGCTCGCGCCCTCCCAGCGGCGCGGGCTCGAGGACGTCGTCGGCGTGAAGGTGGTCGACCGGACCGCGCTGATCCTCGACATCTTTGCGCAGCACGCGAAGTCCCGGGAGGGCAAGGCGCAGGTCGAGCTCGCCCAGCTCGAGTACCTGCTGCCGCGACTGCGCGGGTGGGGCGAGTCGATGTCCCGGCAGGCCGGCGGCCGCGTCGCCGCCGGCGCGGGAATCGGCTCCCGCGGGCCCGGTGAGACCCAGATCGAGCTGGACCGGCGCCGGATCCGCACGCGGATGGCGAAGCTTCGCCGCCAGATCGCCGGGCTGGCGCCGGCGCGGGAGACCAAGCGGCTGACCCGCCGTCGCCGCCACACGCCGTCGGTCGCCATCGTCGGCTACACGAACGCCGGCAAGTCCTCGCTGCTCAACCGGCTCACGTCCGCGGGCGTCCTCGTGCAGAACCAGCTGTTCGCCACCCTGGACCCGACCGTCCGTCGTGCGGAGACGCCCGAGGGGCGCGAGTACACGCTGACGGACACGGTCGGCTTCGTCCGCCGACTGCCCACGCAGCTCGTCGAGGCCTTCCGCTCCACGCTCGAGGAGGCCGGCCAGGCCGACCTCATCCTGCACGTCGTCGACGCCTCCCACCCGGACCCGGTCGGCCAGGTGGAGGCGGTGCACGCCGTCCTCGCCGACGTCGACGGGGCGTCCGACGTCCGGGAGCTCATCGTCCTCAACAAGGCCGATCGGGCGGGCGAGGCCGAGCTGATGGCGCTGCGCACCCGGTTCCCGGGCGCGGTCACCGTCTCCGCGTTCACCGGGGAGGGCATCGACGAGCTCACCCACGCGATCGAGCGGGACCTCAACGAGGCCGCGCCGATCGGCGAGGAGATCAGCGTCGTCGTGCCCTACGACCGCGGGGACCTCGTCTCGCGCGCCCACGCCGACGGCAAGGTCCTCTCCGAGGAGTTCGGGCCGGACGGGACGGAGCTCCGCGCGATCGTCGATCCGGCCCTCGCGGCCGATCTGCGCCTCGTGGCGCTGCCGTGACCGAGGAGGCCGAGAGCGGGGACGCCGAGGCGGCGCTGACGATCCTCGACACCGTCATCGCCGCCCGCGGCGGTTCCGCGCGCGAGGGCCAGCGCGAGATGGTGCGGGAGGTGGCCCGGACCGTCGAGGACGGCGGCCGCCTGCTCGTCCAGGCCGGCACGGGGACGGGGAAGTCCTTCGGCTACCTCGCGCCCGTCATGGCGCGGGCCGTGGCGTCGGGGGAGAGGGCCGTCATCTCGACGGCGACCCTCAACCTCCAGCGCCAGGTGCTCGCGAAGGACGCGCCCGAGGTGGCCGCGGTGGTGCGCGAGAGCCTCGGCCGCGAGCCCGACGTCGCCCTGCTCAAGGGCTGGCACAACTACGTCTGCAAGCACAAGGTCTCCGGCGGGTACCCGGCCGAGGAGGAGCCCACGCTGCTCTCCGCACCCGGCGCGGCGTCCGCCGCGACGTCGAGCGCGCTCGGCGCCGGCGCGGGCCAGGGAGCGCGCGGCCCGCTCGGCGAGCAGGTCATGCGCGCCCGCGAGTTCGCCGAGTCGACCGAGACCGGGGACCGCGACGAGCTCATGCCCGGGGTCTCGGAACGCGCCTGGCGCCAGGTCTCGGTCACCAAGCTCGAGTGCCTCGGCCGCAGCTGCCCCCAGCGTGACGAGTGCTTCGCGGTGGCCGCCCGGGAGCGGGCGGGCGTCGCCGACGTCGTCATCACCAACCACGCGATGCTCGGCATCGCCGCGACCGGTTCCCCGGGCGTGCTCCCGGAGCACGACGTCATCGTCGTCGACGAGGCCCACGAGCTCGCGGGCCGTCTGCGCGCGCAGGGGACGGTCGAGCTGAGCGTCGCCGCCGTGGAACGGATCGCGCGCGTGGTCCGCGCCGAGGGCGGCGCGGCCGAGGAGCTCACCCGTTCGGCGGGCGACCTGCGCGGAGCCGTCGACGCCCTACCCGCCGGACGGTTGCCGAACGGCCCGGACGAGGTGCTCTCCGGGGTGATCTCGCTCGTCGGGTCGGCGGCCACCGAGGCGGCGAGGTCCCTGGGCGACAAGGCCTCCGGCACCGAGGCGTCTGGAGGCAAGGCGGCCGCGAAGTCCGCCGCCGTGGTGCTCGCGGAGATCTGCGGGTCGATGAACTCCGGGGGAGTGGCCGCGCGGGCAGACGTCATGTGGTGCGACCGCGGGCGCGACGACCTCGACCCGCCCCGGCTCCACCTCGCCCCGATCGAGGTGGCCGATCGCGCGGCGGCGCACCTGTGGGCCGACCGCGCGGTCGTCGGCACCTCCGCGACGCTCGCCCTCGGCGGCGAGTTCGCGCCGGTGGCCGCCCAGCTCGGCCTCGGCGGCCCGACGGCGTACCGGGGTATCGACGTCGGCTCGCCCTTCGACTACGGCACCCAGGCGATCCTCTACACGCCGAGCCACCTGCCGCCGCCCGGGCGTGACGGGACGGCCGGCGCCGCGCGGGACGAGCTGACCGAGCTCGTCGAGGCCTCCGGCGGTGGGGCGCTCGGCCTGTTCTCCTCCCGCCGCGCCGCCGAGGAGGCGGCGGAGCACGTGCGCGCGGCCACCGGGCTGCGCGTGCTGTGCCAGGGCGAGGACTCGATCCCCGCGCTCGTCGCCGAGTTCGCCGAGGACGAGGACAGCTGCCTGTTCGGCACGCTCTCCCTCTGGCAGGGCGTGGACGTGCCCGGTCCGGCGAACCGGCTCGTCGTCATCGACCGGATCCCGTTCCCCCGGCCGGACGACCCGGTCGCCCAGGCGCGGAGCGAGGTGGCGCAGAGGCGCGGGGGCAACGGGTTCATGTCCGTGTCCGCCTCGCACGCCGCCCTCCTCCTCGCGCAGGGGGTGGGACGGCTCGTGCGGTCCACCACCGACCGCGGGGTGGTCGCGGTCCTCGACTCGCGGGTCGTCAACGCCCGCTACGGCTCCTACCTGCGCGCGTCGCTCCCGCCGATGTGGCCGACCCGGGACGGCGCGGTCGTGCGGGCGGCCCTCCGCCGGCTCGCGCCGGCGACGAATCAGGTCTGAGCACACGATCCCACGGGGGCGCGAGGCGCTCCGGCCGGTGGGGCGGACGGCCTCCCGAAAGGATCGCGGGGCGCGTAATCTTCGGGGTGAGGCCCGCACGACGATGCGCCCGACGACGCACGGAGGACACTGTGACCACTTCCCCGCACACCGCCGAGCACCCCATCCCGGGGCACGAGCCCCACGAGAGTGACGCGCACGCCGCCGATCCCCGTGTGACGGCCCCGCTTCCCCGCAATCCCGCCGACGTGCCCCGGCGCGCGTCCCGGGTGGCCGTCGTCGGCGCCGGCGCGGTGGGCTCGGCCATCGCGTACGCGATGCTGCTGCGCGGCTCCGCGCGCGAGGTCGTCCTGTTCGACATCAACGCGGACAAGGTCAACGCCGAGGTGCTCGACCTGGCCCACGGCATCTCGTTCACGCCGATGAGCTCGGTCGCGGGCGGGAACGACATCGGCGTGTGCGCGGACGTCGACGTCGTCGTCATCACCGCCGGGGCGAAGCAGAAGCCCGGCCAGTCGCGTCTCGACCTCGCGGGCGCCACGATCGACATCATGGAGAGCCTCGTCCCCCAGCTGGTCGAGGTGGCCCCGCATGCCGTCTTCCTCATGGTCGCCAACCCGGTCGACGTCGTCACCCAGGCGGCCCAGCAGATCGCCGGCCTCCCGGCCCACCAGTTCTTCGGCTCGGGCACCGTGCTCGACACCTCGCGCCTGCGGTACCTCGTGGCGCGGGAGGCCGACGTCGCGGTCCAGTCCGTCCATGCCTACATCGCAGGCGAGCATGGCGACTCCGAGGTGCCCATCTGGTCCTCCGCCACGATCGGTTCCATCCCGGTGCTCGAGTGGGACGCCACGGTCGGGACCGACGTCCTCGGCCCCGAGGGCCGCGGGCGCATCCAGCACGAGGTCGTCCACGCCGCCGACACGATCATCCGCGGCAAGGGGGCGACGAACTACGCGATCGGGCTGTCGACCGCCCGCATCGTCGAGGCGATCCTGCGCGACGAGCGCCGCGTGCTGTCCGTCAGCACGCTCATGCCCGACGCCTACGGCGAGGGGCCGGTCTACATGTCGATGCCCACGATCATCGGGCGTGCGGGTGCGGAGGTGACCCTCACGCTCCAGGCGTCGGAGGTCGAGCGGCAGGCCCTCGCCTCCTCCGCGAGGTCGATCCGGAAGGTCGCGAGCAAGTTCGGATTCTGACCGAGCGAGGGCGGGCCTCCGGGGGACGGTGGATGTTGCCGCGGCCGGGCCGTCGGCGGAACGGTGGCCGTAGCCGCGGCTGTGACCGCGGCTCCCGCTAGAGCGAGCGCAGGACCGCCACGACCTTGCCGAGGATCGTCGCCTCGTCACCGAGGATCGGCGCGAAGGACTCGTTGCGGGGGAGAAGCCACACGTGGCCGTCCTTGCGGGAGAGCACCTTCACGGTGGCCTCCCCGTCGATCATCGCGGCGACGATCTCGCCGTTCTCGGCGACGTTCTGCTGCCGGACGACCACGTGGTCGCCGTCGCAGATCGCGGCGTCGATCATCGACTCGCCGACGACCGTGAGCATGAACAGCTCGCCGCTGCCCACGAGCTCGCGGGGGAGCGGGAGCGTGTCCTCGACGGCCTGGTCCGCGAGGATCGGTCCGCCGGCGGCGATCCGGCCGACGAGCGGCACCCACGCGGGTGCCTGGCCGCCGAGCCCCTCGCCGTCATGGACCGTGAGGACGGGACGGTCGCCCCCGCCGGCCGGGTGACCGGCCGCCCCGCCCGCACCGATCGGCGTCGGTGCGGACTCCTCGTGCGTGGACGGCTCCTGCACGGAGGACCCGAGGTCGACGACGTCGATCGCCCGGGGGAGCTTCGGGTCCCGACGGATGTAGCCCTTGTCGGTGAGCGCCTCGAGCTGGTGCTTGACGGACGACGGCGAGCCGAGACCGACGGCACCACCGATCTCGCGCAGGGACGGCGCGTAGCCCCGCTCGGCCACGGCCTCGCGCAGGAACTCGAGGACCTGCTGCTGGCGTGCGGTCAGCGCCGGTCGCTCGGCGTCCGGGCGTCCGGTCTCGCGTGTGGCCATGTCGGTCCTCCAGGTCGTGTCCGGCGCCGCGTCGGACGGGCCGTGTCGAAGCGTTGTCGGTGGTCTGCGATCAACTTGCTCGTGGTTGCAGCGTAGGGCGCGGCGGCGGACATCTCAAACATATGTTCGACCGGAGTGTCGACTTCGTCCCCGGAGTGCTATACGCTGACGAACAGATGTTCGACGAACACGCGTTCGAGAACAGGAGGCCGCACCCGCGGCCCTGACGAGTGAAGGAGAGGACACCGTGAGCGCACTTCCCTTGGGCCAGATGCCGGTCCTGCCGCGCCGCCGTCCCCGTCTGCAGGTGGTCGGTCCCGACTTCGTGCCGGACTCGCCCCTCGAGGTCGACGAGCCGCACGAGCACGCCCGCCCCGCCGCACCGCGGCGTCCCGAGCTCTCGTTGGTCGTGACCCAGCCCGCGCGCGTGGCGGTCCCCGCGGTCGCCTTCGCGCCGGAGCCGTACGTGCGGCCGGCCTCCCTGCCGGAGGTCGAGCTCGACCTCCCGGCACCCACCACTTCCCTCGGGCGGCCACAGGTCGCCGCCCGGGTCGCCCGAGGGAACTCGTCCGCCCGTGCGGCGGCCGCCCCGATGCGCCTGACCGCGCGAGGCCGCGTCGCCGTCGCGATCGCCGGGTTCGTCGCGGCCCTCGCGCTCGCCATCGGCGTCGGCCTTGTCACCGGGGCGATCGCCGGCGCGGGCGCGGAGCAGTCCGGCACGAGCGTCGTCGTCGCTCCCGGGGAGTCGCTCTGGTCGATCGCGAGCGCGCACGCCGCGGCCGGCGAGGACGTCCGGGACGTCGCCGCCGACATCGCCGCGATCAACGGGTTGACCTCCTCCACCGTGCAGGTCGGCCAGGAGATCCAGCTGCCCCGGTGAGATGGCGGTGCCCGCGCCTGGTTGGATAGGGCGCATGCATTGTCCGTTCTGTCGCCACCCCGACTCGCGCGTCGTCGACTCGCGCACCGCGGACGACGGCGGCTCCATCCGCCGGCGTCGCCAGTGCCCGAACTGCCAGCGGCGCTTCAGCACCCTGGAGACCTCCTCTCTGCAGGTGGTCAAGCGCTCGGGCGTCGTCGAGCCGTTCAGCCGCGACAAGGTCGTGGGCGGCCTTCGCAAGGCAAGTCAGGGCCGACCGGTCTCCGACGACGACCTCGCGCGGCTCGCGCAGCAGGTCGAGGAGACGATCCGGGCTTCCGGTTCGTCGCAGGTCGAGGCCCACGACGTCGGTACGGCCATCCTCGATCCGCTGCGCGCGCTCGACGAGGTGGCCTACCTCAGGTACGCGTCCGTCTACTCGGCGTACGACTCGCTCGAGGACTTCGAGACCGCCATCGCCGGGCTGCGCGCCGACCGCGCGCGGCGCGAGTCAGAGGCGGGGAGCGAGGAGGGCGCCGGGTCGGACGCCGAGGCGTCACCGGGTGCCGGCCCCGATGACGACGGTTCCGCCGATCGCGTCGAGGCGAGCTCCGCGTCGGACGCCTGACCATGTCGGACGTGTGCCCGTGTCTGTCGCCAGACGGGGGCGTCGGCCCCGGTCCGGTCCCGCGCCGGCGTGCATCGCCCGGCCCGTGGACGGGTCGGGCTGTCGTGCAGCTCGCGGCCGCGCGATCCCACCCGGATTCGCCCCGCGGACCCTGTCCGCGGGGGAGTCCGGTTCGATACGCTGACACCACCCGATGCAGCGCGCCGGGCGGCACTCAGCCGCGTCGGTGCAGCACCGGACACAGACGGCCGCCGGGGATGTCGGAGGGGAAGCCGACATCACCGGCGGCCGTCGCCCGTGTCAGTGGGAGCCCGCCGGTGACAGCGGGCGGCGGGTCACTTCTCTGGCCGGGAGAGGACGCGCATCCGGATCGTGTCCTCCATCGAGTTGATGGCGGCCAACGCCTCGACCGGGATCTCCGAGGAGATGTCCGTGATCACGTAGCCGGTCTGGGCCGCGGTGCCGAGGATCTGACCCTCGATGTTCGCCCCGGCCTCGGCGAAGGTCTGGTTGACGAGCGCGAGGACGCCGGGCGTGTTCCGGTGCACGTAGGCGATCCGGTGGCGCGTCGCGTCCGTCGGCTCGAGGGCGAGCCGCGGCAGGTTGACGGAGAGGTCCGTGACGCCGTGGCGGTAGTACCGACCGAGCTTTCCGGCCACGAACGTGCCGATGTTCTGCTGCGCCTCGATCGTCGATCCGCCGATGTGCGGGGTGAGGATGACGTTCGGCAGGCCGCGCAGCTCCGACTCGAACTGCTCGCCGTTGGCGCCCGGCTCCTTCGGGAAGACGTCGACCGACGCCCCCGAGATGCTGCCGTCCTTGATGCGCTCGGCGAGCGCGGCGTAGTCCACCACGAAGCCGCGGCTGAGGTTGAGGAAGGACGCGCCCTCCTTCATCTGGGCGAACTGCTCGGCGCCGAACATCCCGGCGTTGCCCTCGCGACCGTCGACGTGGAGCGTGACCACGTCGGCCTCGGAGAGGACCTCGCGCAGGCTCGACCTGGCCTGGGCGTTGCCGAGGGCGAGCTTCTCCGAGGTGTCGTAGAAGATGACGCGCATGCCGAGTGCCTCGGCGATGACGGAGAGCTGCGAGCCGATGTTGCCGTAGCCGACGATGCCGAGCGTGCGGCCGCGGACCTCGTGGGAGCCGGACGCCGACTTGTACCAGACGCCGTCGTGCAGCGACTTGTCGCGCTCGGTGAGGCGACGCGTCATCGCGATGATCTCCGCGACGGCCAGCTCGACGACGGATCGGGTGTTGGAGAACGGCGCGTTGAAGACCGCGACGCCGTGCGTGGTGGCGGCCTTGATGTCGATCTGGTTGACGCCGATGCTGAACGCGCCGACCGCGAGGAGCTGCGGATGGTTCCTCAGGACGCGGTCGGTCACGCGGGTCTGGGATCGGATGCCGAGGATCTCCACACCGTCCAGCGCCTCGTCGAGCTCGTCCTCCGTGAGGGCGTGCGGGACGCGGACGATCTCGAGGCCGGACGACGTGAGGATGTCGTCGGCGTTGGCGTGCGGGTTTTCCACCAGGAGAGCGCGAGTCACCACCGCATCTTCGCCCCGCGGTGCCGGTGGAGCAAAACCGTCCCACGTTCGGCGTGACGACGGCCACGGCCCCGGCCGGCCCCGGCCGGCCCCGGCCGGTGCCCATCGACCACCGACCGGTCCCGGTCGGCGCAGTGGGCGGGCGGACTCAGTCCTCCTCGATGCCCCCCGGCAGGTCGGCGTGGTGGACGATCGTCAGGTGCCGGGTCGGCCGCGTCATCGCGACGTAGAGGTCGCCGGCCCCTCCGGCGGCGAGCTCGGCGGGCTCCACGAGCACGACGACGTCGTACTCGAGCCCCTTGGCCCCCGCGGCGTCCGTGACGACGAGTCGGCCCGAGCCCGTCGGCTCGAGGGCAGGCGCCGTGCGCGCGCCCCTGCGGGCGGCGTCGGCGATCAGTCCGAGCCTCGCGGCCCCGGCCACGATCGCGACCCGTCCCGCGCCGTCGGACCGTGCGTCGAGCTCGGCCAGGGCGTCCGCCGCCGCGTCGGCGGCCGCGGACGCCAGCTCTCCGGTCGGGACGCGCGCGGTCGTCAGCGATCCCGGGATGTCGCGGGCGGCGGTCACGGGATGGGTCGGCGGGCGACCGGTCGCGGCGAGGGCGCGGGTCGCGGCGTCGAGAATGGTGGCCGGGGTGCGGTAGGAGACGGTGAGGACGGACTCCCGCAGCTCGCGACCGGCCGCGGGACCGAGCAGCTCCGCCCAGGAGGTCGCGCGCATCGTGCCGCGACGCTGGTCGAGGTCGCCGACCACCGTCATCGACCTCACGGGCACCCGGCGGGCGAGCATGCGCCACGCCATCGGGCTCAGCTCCTGGGCCTCGTCGACCACCACGTGGCCGTAGGTCCACGAGCGGTCGGCGGCCGCCCTCTCCGCCGTCGTGAGCGACGGCCCGGAGGCCGCGAACCGGCCGGCGAGAGTCTCGGCGTCGACCATGCCGCCGCCGAGGTCCTGGGCCTCGATGGCCTCCCGGGCGCGCTGGACGTCCCGGGCGCGCTCGGCCTCGCCCGCGGCCCGTGCCGCCCGCTGCTCGGCGCCCTCGTGGGGGCCGAGCAGCTCGGCGAGCTCGTCGATCAGGGGGACGTCGGCCTCGGTGAGGTCCGAGCGGGGGGACCGCCGCAGCAGCTCGCGCTCGCGGGGCGTCAGCTCCGGCGCGCACGCCGCGAGCAGGTCGGGGCGCGCGTAGAACCTCTCGAGAAGCTCGGTGGGCGTGCGGGGCATCCAGCACAGGTTGATCGCCACGCGCACCTCGCGGGAGCTGCGCACGTCCTCCATGAGGTCGGGCCGCTCGGCGGGGTCGCTCACGCCGCGCGCGGCGGCGTACTGGTCGGTGAGGATCGGGACGAGGGTGCGGACGAACGTCTCCCACCCCTGGTTGTGGGTGGGGTAGGCGCGGCGCGCGCGGGAGAGGGCGTGCCGGACGTCGCCGGGCCGGAGGGTGAGGACGGCACCCTCCACCTCGAGACGTCGCGGGGAGTCGGGCACGCGCTGGTGTGCGCGCACGAGCCGCCGCATCGCCGACGCCATCAGGCCCCGCCCCTTGATCTCGGCGACCTCGGTGTCTTCGTCCCCTCGTGCCCGGACGCCCGGGACCAGGTCGGCAAGGGTCGTCGCGATGACGTCCGTCTCGCCGAGGGAGGGGAGGACCTGGTCCACGTACGCGAGGAAGACGGGCGAGGGACCGACGAGGAGCACGCCGCTGCGCGCGAGCCGCTCCCGGTGCGCGTGGAGCAGGTAGGCGATGCGGTGCAGCGCCACCGCGGTCTTGCCGGTTCCCGGTCCTCCCTGCACCACGAGGACCCCGTCGAGGTCGGACCGCACGACCGCGTCCTGCTCTGCCTGGATCGTCGCGACGATGTCCGTCATGTGCTCCGTGCGGGCCTCGTTCATCGCGGCGAACAGGGCGCCCTCGCCGCGGAGCTCGAGCCGGAGGTCGTCGGTGAGGTTGTCGGCGTCGAGGAGCTCGTCCTCGAGCCCGACGACCGTGCGCCGCCGGGTCTGCAGGTGTCGGCGACGCACGGCGCCGTCGGGGTTGACGGCCGTCGCCTGGTAGAACGGCCGTGCGGAGGGGGCGCGCCAGTCGAGCAGCAGCTGGCTGCGCCCGGCGTCCTGGATGCCGATCCGACCCACGTAGCGCGGGGGGCCGTCGACGAGGTCGAGGCGCCCGAAGACGAGGCGGTCCTCCACCTGGTCCATGCGGGCGAGCGTCTCCGTGTAGTGCTGGGCGAAGGCGTCCCGCTCGGAGCGCATCTGGTGGGTGCCGACCGAGCCGCCGGCGCGCACGTCGGACAGCCGCTCGCGGTAGAGCTCCCGCAGCTCGTCGAGCCGGGCGTAGACGACATCGACGACCTGCTGCTCACGGGCGAGCTCGCCGCCCGACCCGGAGGATCCGTCCTCGCCCGACGTCGACGCACGATCGCCCGCGACCTTGCTCGCCATGTGCCCTCCTCCTCGCCGCGCCTGAACACGCGACCGTCCATTGTGGTGCACCGGGGGGTGCCGGCGCACCCCGGTCCGTGCGGGAATGGACCGTGGTCCCGCGGTGTTCAACCGGTGGCTACGTCCGACGTCGACCCCGGTCGGCGCGCAGGACCTCGCAGACAAGACGAAAGGTGGCGCGATGAGCGACGAGACCCTCTACACCACCGGATCCTCCGCGGACGCGATCGGGGAGACCCCGGTGCTCGTCCACGCCCTGACGGGCGGCATGGATGCCGGGAACGCCGGTGCGATCGCCGTGCGGCAGCTCCTCGGCACCATGCCCGCGCAGCGGGTCGCCACCTTCGACACGGACACCCTTCTCGACCTGAGGTCCCGCCGTCCGGCGATGACCTTCTCCGACGGCCGGTGGGTGGACTACGACGAGCCGGTCCTCGCCGTCGACGCGGTCCGCGACCACTCCGGGCGCTCGATGCTCGTGCTCCACGGCCACGAGCCGGACACCCGCTGGGAGGCCTTCGCCCGCGCGGTCGGCGAGATCGCGCGCGACTTCGGGGTCGAGCTGGTCGTCGGCATGCAGGGGGTCCCCGCGGCCGTCCCGCACACGCGCCCCGCCGTCATCTCGACGCACGGCACCGACCGCGACGCCGGCGGCCGTCTCATGCCCGGCCCGAACATCTTCAGCGGCAACTTCCAGGCGCCCGGCTCGGCCGAGGCGCTGCTCGACCTGCGCCTCGCCGAGCAGGACATGCCCGTCCTCGGCCTCGCCGTCCACGTCCCCCACTACCTGGCGGCGTCCGAGTACCCGATGGCCTCCGCCGCCCTGCTGCGCAACCTGTCGACCGCAACCGGCCTGTCCCTGCCGGTCGGCGACCTCGAGTCCATGACCGCGCGCGTGCTGGCGTCGATCGACGAGCAGGTGGCCGAGAGCGAGGAGGTGCAGGCGGTGGTGAGGTCGCTCGAGGAGCGCTACGACCGCTCGCCGATCGCGATCGCGGCCGGCCTGTCCGACGGCGTGTCGGACGAGGTCCCCACCGCGGACGAGATCGGCGCCGAGCTCGAGGCGTTCCTTGCCTCCGCCCCGTCCCTGGACACCGGACTCGGCGACGCCCCCGGAGACTCCTCCGACGGCGGCCCCGCCGACGCCCCCGGAGACTCCTCCGACGGCGGCCCCGCCGAAGCCACCGGAGACTCCTCCGACGCCCCCGGAGACGCCGTCGACACCCCCGGCGACCCCGGAGACTCCTCCGACGACGACCCCGACCGCCCGCGCGAGTGATGCGCCGTAGGCGCGACGGGCGAGACGCCGGGGCGTCCCGCGCCGTCGTCGGGCAGGATGGTCGAACGTGCCACGTCTGACCTCACCCGCCTCGCCCCGCGCCGCCTTCGCGGTGTGGGGCGTCGCCATTCTCTGCTACATCACCGCGATCGCCGGTCGTTCCTCGTTCGGCGTCAGCTCGCTGCAGGCGCTCGAGCGGTTCGGCGTGGGGCCGGCGATCCTCTCGACCTTCGTCGTGCTGCAGGTGGCGACCTACGCGGCCGCACAGATCCCGGTGGGGCTCGCGATCGACCGGTTCGGGCCCCGTCGCGTGCTCGTGTTCGGCGCTATCCTGCTCGCGGTGTCGCAGGCGGTGATGGCGCTCTCGACGCACCTGCCGCTCACGCTCGGCGCCCGCGTCGGCGTGGGGCTCGGCGACGCCACCGCATTCATCTCCGTCCTCCGGCTCATCCCGGAGTGGTTCCCGCTGCGCCGCGTGCCGCTGCTCAACCAGGCGACCGGCGCGCTCGGTCAGCTCGGTCAGATCATCTCCGCCGTCCCGTTCTACTCCCTGCTCGCGCTGCGCGGCTGGACCGCGGCCTACATGTCCCTCGCGGCGACCGGTCTCCTTGTCGCGATCCTCGTGCTCGTCGTCGTGCGGGACCGGCCGGCGGGCCGGCCCGAGCGCCCGACGACGGAGACGGCTACGGCCGTCCCGGCGTCACCGGGCGAGAGGGGACCGGGACGGAGCAGCCGTCCGGTTCCGGTGGGAACCCAGATCCGCGAGGTCGCCCGCGAGCCCGGCGTGTGGGCGGCCCTGTTCTCGCACTGGTCGACGATGTTCCTCGTCACGACGTTCGCGCTCATGTGGGGCGTGCCGTACATGCGTGAGGGCAACGGAATGAGCGAGCAGGCGGCGTCGACGGCGCTGGTCGTCGGCGTCGTCGCGATGGTCGTGTTCGGGCCGGTCGTCGGCGCGGTCTCGGCCAGGTTCCCGCACCGGCGGTTCCGCGTGATCGCCGCCGGCGTGCTCATCCCCGTCGGCGGATGGGTCGGCGTGCTGCTCGTCCCGCCGCCGGTCCCGACATGGGTGGTGGTCCTGCTCGCCGTCCTCATCTACTTCGGCGGCGCTGCCAGCAACGTCGCCTTCGACATCGCGCGGTCGCACGTCCCGCGCGAGCGGCTCGGCACCGCGACCGGGCTGGCGAACACCGGTGGGTTCATCGCCACGCTGCTGGCCGTGCAGATCGTCGGCTTCGTGCTCGACCACCTCGGCGGATCCAGTCCGTCGGCTACGGACTTCCGGATCGCGATGGCCGCACAGGGGATCGTCTCGCTCGTCGGCGTCGTCGGTCTGGTGATCGCCGCGCGACGCGCCGGGCCCGGTTCGGAGCTCCCTATCCGATCCACAGAATCCGGGCGTGGGTAGTTCTCCCCGGTCAGTGACGGACAACCCACCGCGCATAGGAGAGGCACAGGGTGGGCAGACATGGCATGCTTGTGTCGTTGCATCTGCGTTTCCCTGTTGTGCGTGGCGTTGGTAGACCTCCGTACCGCATAGCTCCGGCAAGGACGTGGGACGAATTCAGTGCGGCAAGTGGGGACCGGCACACGGTCGGGCCCCGACGTCCCGGAAGGACAACAGTTACATGGCACAGGGAACCGTCAAGTGGTTCAACTCCGAGAAGGGCTACGGCTTCATCGAGCAGGACGGTGGCAACGCGCCCGACGTCTTCGTTCACTTCTCGGCGATTCAGTCTGATGGCTACAAGAGCCTCGAGGACGCCCAGCGCGTCGAGTTCGAGATCACCCAGGGCCCGAAGGGCCCGCAGGCGGAGAACGTCATCGCTCTCTGATCCTCTGTTCTGACGGCGGGGCCCGCATCCGGTTCGGATGCGGGCCCCGCTGTCGTTCGCGGACGGCGTGGGCCTCGCCCTCGGGGAGGTCAGGCGGCGTCCGGTGGGTCCTCGGGCGGGTCCTCGGGCGCGCGGGTCGATCCGGCCAGCCGCGCCAGCTCAGCGGTCGGGACCACCTTCGCAGGGAACGGCAGGCGCCGGCACGCGACGTCGATCGTCGCGGTGTCCACCGGCCGGCGGGACGCCGCGAGCACGACGTTCCCGTACCGCTTGCCCTTCCAGATCGCCGGGTCGGTGACCGCGACGACGTGCGCGAAGGCCGTCGACAGGGCGGCCACCTCCTGGCGCGTGCGCGCCAGGCCGGGCGAGTCGGTGAGGTTGACGAGGTAGACGCCCGCGTCGTCCAGCACCGCCGCGACCTCCGCGACGAACTCTCGCGTCCGCAGGTGTTCGGGCACCTCGGCGTCGATGAAGACGTCCCGCACGACGACGTCCGCGGACCCCGGGCGCAGTCCCCGGGTCACGGAGCGCGCCTCGTCGTTGCGGATACGGAGCGAGGGGGAACGGGGCAGGTCGAACCAGGCGCGCACGAGGCGGGACAGCTCGGTGTCGAGCTCGACCGCGAGGTGCCGGGAGGTCGGGCGGTCCGCGATGAGTGCCCGGGGCAGGGCGCAGGCCGCCGCGCCGAGGTGGACGAACCGGGAGGCGACGGGGCCGCCGGGCGGGAAGAGCGCCTCGATGACCGCGCGCATGTGCTGCATGTACTCGAACTCGAGGTAGGCCGGGTCGTCCAGGTCGAGGAACGAGGACTCCGACCCGCCGAGCAGCAGCATGACGCGGTGGGGAGCTCCGCGCTCGGGCTGGACCTCGGCGACCGAGAAGGTGGTGGGCACCGGCCCCTCGGGCCATCGCGGGTCGAGCCGCGGGCGTCGGCGTGTCACCCCCTCACGCTAACGTCGGAACGTGAGCCGTAAGCCTGTCCGTCCGACTACCGGCGGGAGCCGGGGTCCGGCGCCGTTCGGGACCGACGACTCCGGCTGCTTCGTCCTCCACGTGGACATGGACGCGTTCTTCGCGTCGGTCGAGGTGCTTGACCGCCCTGAGCTGGCCGGTCGGCCCGTCATCGTCGGTGGCCCCGACCGGGGGGTCGTGTCGGCCGCGACGTACGAGGCGCGCGCCTTCGGCGTGCGGTCGGCGATGCCGATCGCCACCGCCCGGGCGCTGTGCCCGCAGGGCGTGTTCCTCCCGGGGCGCCACGAGCGGTACCGGGAGATCTCCCGGGCGGTCATGGAGGTCCTGCGCTCGGTGACCGACACGGTCGAGCAGCTGAGCGTGGACGAGGCGTTCCTCGACGTCCGCGGCGCGGTTCGTCGGCTCGGGCCGCCGCTGACGATCGGCGCCCACGTGCGTGCGCTCATCCGGTCGGCGACCTCGCTCGCCGCATCGGTCGGCATCGCCGGGACGAAGCACGTCGCGAAGATCGCCTCCGGGGCCGCGAAACCGGACGGCCTGCTGCTCGTCCCGGTCGCGGCCACCACGGACTTCCTCCACCCGCTGCCGGTCGGGGCGCTGTGGGGGGTGGGGGAGAAGACCGCCGACGTCCTGCGCCGGCACGGCTGGGAGACGGTCGGGGACGTCGCACGGGCGAGCATCGCGGACCTCGAGCGGGCGCTCGGCAGGTCCGCCGGTCCTCGCCTGCACGCGCTCGCGCTCGGCGCCGATCCTCGGGAGGTCCAGCGGGACCGCGCCCAGGAGAAGTCGATCGGGGGCGAGCGCACGTTCTTCGACCCGGTCGCGGACCGGGGAGAGCTCGACCGTGTGGTGCTCGAGCAGTCCCACGCCGGGGCCGCCCGGCTGCGGGCGGCGGGGCTCGTCGCCTCCGTGGTCAGCATCAAGGTGCGCTACCCGGACTTCCGCACGATCACGCGGCGCAAGACCCTTCCCGCGGCGACCAACCTGGCGAAGGACGTGGCGACCGCGGCGCGCGAGCTCCTGGCGGACGTGGAGATCACGCGCGAGGGGCTGCGGCTCCTCGGCGTGCGCCTCGAAGGGCTCGAGGGCGCCGAGCAAGGGCTGCAGCTCGCCCTCGACGCGGACCCGGACGCCTCCCGCGCGGAGGAGACGTTGGACGCGGTCCGAGAGCGCTTCGGCCGCGGCGCGCTGGCCCCAGCAGCGCTGCTGGATCGCCGGCGAGGGCGGAGCAGGGGAGAGGAGCCCCGTCCGCCGGTCGTCCCGGAGTGACGCAATCGGCGAGAACGTTCTATCCTGTAGTGAATCGCAACCGTCATGGGCGCGAGAGACACGTCCCCCGGTGCAGAGGAAGGAGGCCCAGATGCCTCTCTCTGAGTATGAGCAGCGCATGCTCGCCCAGATGGAAGAGCAGCTCCACGCCGACGACCCGCGGCTCGCGGAGGCTCTCGGCGAGTCCGGTGGGCCCAACCTGCGGAAGGTCGCGCTCGGTTCGCTCATCGCGATCGCCGGGATCTGTGCGCTCGTGGGCGGTGTCGCTCAGGGCTGGATCTGGCTCGGCGTGCTGGGCTTCATCGCCATGGCCGGCGGACTGCTTCTCGCCCTGAGCCCGTCGAACGGCAAGCCGTCCGGTCGGGCGACCGCGCCCGGCGGCGGCAACGGGGGCGGCGGCGCGCGCCGCGGCTCCTCGCCGAACGGCGGCTCTGGCCCTTCCGGCGGCAGGACCGCCTCCACGAAGAGCTTCATGGAGCGCCAGCAGGAGAAGTGGGAGAAGCGCGGCGAGGGCCGCTGATCGACCACAGGGCGTAGCCCCCGACTGAACTCGACCGCCCGGTCCGCAGCGATGCGGACCGGGCGGTCTGTCGTGCGTGGCCGGTCGCCGGTCGCCGTCCGGCGCTGGCCGGGGCGCATCGCCGGCGGCCCGGCAGGCCGCCCCACGACCCTCCCCACTTCGCTCCCCAGATCCCTCCACAGGTTCGCGGCCACCGCGCTTCCCGGTGTTCTCGCGCGGAAATCCGCTCCTGAGGCCGCGCGGCACCCGCTCCCTCTCGTCACCGCATCGCGAAGCACGCCACGCCCGGGTGACAGACCTGCGCCTTTCCCTCCACCGCACCCCACCAGTCATTACCTGGGCAAACACGCGACACTGACGCAATGTGGGTCCGATCTGCTATCGGAGTGGAGTGAAGTGGAGTAACGTGGGGATCACGGGAGCGGCCGGGCGACGACGAGGGAGGTGCCGCGATGTTCCTTGGCACCTACGAGCCGCGCCTTGACGACAAGGGGCGCGTGATCCTGCCCGCGAAGTTCCGCTCGGAGCTCGCCGAGGGACTCGTGCTCACCCGCGGCCAGGACCGCTGCCTCTACGCGTTCCCCGCGGCGGAGTTCCAGTCGATGCACGAGCGGCTCCGCCAGGCGCCGGTCACCTCGAAGCAGGCGCGCGACTACCTCCGCGTCTTCCTCTCGGGTGCCTCCGACGAGCTGCCCGACCGCCAGGGACGCCTCACCATCCCGCTGAGCCTGCGCAAGTACGCGGGCCTCGAGAAGGACCTCGCGGTCATCGGCGCCGGCTCCCGTGTGGAGATCTGGGACGCCACCGCATGGGCCGACTACCTCACCGCGCAGGAGGAAGCCTTCGCCGAGACCGCCGAGGAGGTGGTCCCGGGACTGTTCTGAGCCTCGTCTCGCGAGGTCTCTCACCGCACCGACGCACTTCCCCGGCGCCGGTGCACCGGACCCCGACGCACTTCCCCGGCGCCGGAGCTCGAGGTGGGAGTCCTGGCGGTACGAGTCGGATCGCACCCCGGGATCGTGCCGCCGCCACCGACCACCACGCACTGACCACCACGCATCACCAACCACACGCACCACCGTTCGCACATCACCCACCACGGGCCACACACCAGCCACGCACCAGCCGCAGCCGGACCCGCACGACCCACCCACTGCACAACCCACCCGAGAGGAGGACCACGATGACCGCAGGCCAGGACGACCGTCCCGCAGCCGAGCGACACGTGCCGGTCCTTCTCGACCGTTGCCTCAACCTCCTCGCCCCGGCGGTCGACCGTCCTGGAGCCGTCCTCGTCGACGCCACCCTCGGCATGGGCGGCCACACAGAGGGCGCGCTCGCCCGCTTCCCCGGGCTGACGGTGGTCGGCATCGACCGCGACCCCGAGGCGCTCGCCCTCGCCGGTGAGCGGCTCGCCCGCTTCGGCGACCGCTTCGTCGGCGTCCACGCGACGTACGACGCGATCGACTCCGTCGCGGCCGAGCACTCGCGCAACGGCGCGGGCACGGTCGAGGGCGTGCTCATGGACCTGGGCGTCTCCTCGCTCCAGCTCGACGAGGAGGACCGCGGCTTCTCGTACGCCAAGGACGCGCCGCTGGACATGCGGATGGACGCCTCGAGCGGCCCGACCGCCGCCGACCTGCTCGCCGACCTCGACGAGGCCGAGCTCCGCCGGATCATCTCCCGCTACGGCGAGGAGAAGTTTGCCGGCCGCATCGCGAAGGAGATCGTCCGTCGTCGGGGGAAGGCCCCCCTCGCCACGACGGCGGACCTCGTCTCCGTCCTCGACGCCGCCATCCCGGCGGCCGGCCGCCGCACGGGCGGCAACCCCGCCAAGCGCACGTTCCAGGCCCTGCGGATCGCCGTGAACGGGGAGCTGGACATCCTGTCCGCCGCACTCCCGCGAGCCGTGGAGTCGATCGCCGTGGGCGGCCGGATCGTCGTCGAGTCGTACCAGTCCCTCGAGGACCGGCTCGTCAAGGCCGAGCTCGCCCGCGGCGCCACGGTCTCTGCCCCGCCCGACCTGCCGGTCGTGCCGGAGACCCACCAGCCGTACCTGGCGCTCCTCACCCGGGGGGCGGAGGAGGCCGACGAGGCCGAGCTGGCGGCGAACCCCCGATCGAAGCCCGTCCGGCTGCGTGCCGCCGAGCGGCTCCGTCCGACCCCGGACCACCTCGTCCCGAACGCCACGACCCACCCGC
>FUHX01000076.1 GCA_900163555.1 Actinomycetales bacterium JB111
CTCCTACACGGACAGCGACGCGCTCAACGGACTACACCCTCGTTCGAGAAGAGCCGAGAATGCTCGGCACGACATTCTTCGCGTGATTTGTCGCGCCATTTCCCGCAACGTGACGCGCGTCATTTCAGGCCCTATTTCCGGCCGACGTGGCCAGTCCGTCGCTCAGGTCGCTCCGAAGCTCCCGAGGTGGGGGAGGGGGCGCCGGCCACGCCTCTGACCTGCACGAACGCCCCCCTCGAGCCTTCCGTGCCGGCCCGGCCGCACCTCGCTGAGCCCCGTTTTCCGAGACCCTGAGAACGCCGAAAAATAACCCGCTCGCAGTGCACAGACCGACCCATGATGAATCCACATGATGATCCATCGTGAACTTCTGTTGGACGTACGCACGATCCCCTTTCTAGGTTGGAGCCATGAGAAGGATTCCGGAGTGTCGCCCCGGCCAGGCCTGCGTGAGCATGCAGCCCTGTCCGGCGATGCGCCGCGCCCCGCGAATGCCGCGGGCGACCGGAGCCCGCACCGCCCGCTGACCGCCTCCCGCGCCCAGCCAGGCCCAGCCCCACCTCTCCCGGTCGCCACCCGCCGGCCAGGCCCTACCGGCCGCCGGCCCCGCCGCCGCACCTCGCGCCCCGGCACCCCTTCGCGGGCCCAGGCCCTTCATGGCTCGGCCCGCCCGTCACCGAAAGGCACACCCCACCCATGTCTGTCCTCATCACCCCGCGCGAGCTCGACGAGCTGAGCCGCACGACCGAGGTGAGGGTTCTCGACGTCCGCTGGACGCTCGCGAAGCCCGACGGCCGCGACGACCACCTCGCTGGCCACCTGCCCGGCGCCGTGTACGTCGACCTCGACAACGAGCTCGCCGGCCACGGCGAGCCGACGGACGGCCGCCACCCCCTGCCCGCCGTCGCCGATCTTCAGGCCGCCGCCCGCCGCTGGGGCGTCAACACTGGCACGACCGTCGTCGTGCACGACGAGTCCGCGGGCTTGTCCGCCGCCCGCGCCTGGTGGCTGCTGCGCTGGGCCGGCATCGCCGACGTCCGCATCCTCGACGGCGGCCTGCGCGCCTGGCGCGAGGCCGGCCTGCCCGTCGAGACCGGCCCGGTCGACGTCGCGGAAGGCGACGTCGAGCTGAGCGAAGGCCACCTGCCCACCCTCACCACCCAGGAGGCGGGCGCCCTGCCGCGCACCGGCGTCCTGCTCGACGCCCGCGCACCCGAGCGGTACCGCGGCGAGACCGAGCCGATCGACCCGCGGGCCGGCCACGTCCCGGGCGCGCTCAGCGCGCCCACGGGCGAGAACGTCACCGACGACGGCGTCTTCCGCCCCGCCGCCGAGCTCGCCCAGCGCTTCGCCGCCCTCGGCGCGACGCCCGGCACCGCCGTCGGGGTCTACTGCGGCTCCGGAGTGACGGCCGCCCACCAGGTGGCGGCGCTCGCCGTCGCCGGCGTGGACGCGGCCCTCTACCCGGGCTCGTGGTCCGCCTGGTCCAACGACCCCACCCTCCCAGTTGCCGTCGGGGACGAGCTCGACGCCACCCGCACCCCCGAAGGAGCCCACTCATGACCGTCGAATTCATCTCCGCCAGCTTCGTCAACAGGTCCACCGAGCTGAACCCCATACCCGGGCTGGGCATCGACCGCGACTTCCTCGTCCGGTACGCCCGCACGCTCGACGACTACGGCTTCGACTACACGCTGCTGCCCTACGCGTCCGGCGGGTACGACCCGTTCACGGTCGCCTCGGCGATCACGCAGCACACCTCGCACGTGCGCCCGATCGTCGCGCTGCGGCCGAACACGATGCACCCGACCGTCGCCGCCAAGCAGCTCGCGACGATCGACCAGCTCTCCGACGGCCGCGCCACCGTCCACATCATCTCCGGCGGCTCCGACACCGAGCAGGCCCGCGAGGGGGACCGCCTGCCGAAGCCCGAGCGCTACGCCCGCGCCGCGGAGTACATCGAGATCCTGCGCAAGGTGTGGGCGAGCAGCGAGCCCTTCGACCATGCCGGCACCTACTACTCGTTCGAGAACTTCCGCGCGAACTACCGCCCGCTGAACGGCACGATCCCCGTGTCCGTCGGCGGCTCGTCGGCCGAGGCGTACCAGGTCGGCGGCTCGCTCGGCGACATCTTCGGGCTGTGGGGCGAGCCCCTGGCCGAGACGCGCGAGCAGATCGCCGCCGTGAACGAGCAGGCCGCGCTCGTGGGCCGTACCGACCGCCCCCGCATCTGGGTGACGTTCCGGCCGATCATCGCGCCGACCGAGGAGCTGGCCTGGGAGAAGGCCCACCGCACGCTCGACGCCCTCGCCAACCCGGCCTCCCAGCTGCAGCGTGGTCGGGAGCTGGCACAGGACCGCCCGCAGAACGTCGGCTCCCAGCGCCTGCTCGACATCGCCGCGCGCGGCGAGCTGCACGACCGGGCCCTGTGGACCCCGACGGCGACCGCCACCAACGCCCAGGGCGCGTCCACCGCGCTGGTCGGCACGCCCGAGACGGTCGCCGCCGCGATCCTCGACTACGTCGACCTCGGCGCCGACCTCATCTCGATCCGCGGCTACGACAACATCAACGACGCCATCGACTACGGCCGCGAGATCCTCCCGCTCGTCCGCGAGGGGGTCGCCGAGCGCGAGCGCGCCGCGGCGAAGGTCGCCGAGGCCGAGGCCGAGGAGACCGCCCGCAAGGCGGCCGCCGGCGCGACCCTCGAGGGGGCAAACCGATGAGCCGCGCCTCCCGTCCCGCCCCGACGGCGGCCCGCACCGCCACGCGGGCCCGCACCACCGCCACGATCACCGGCCGGGCCGCCCTCCTCGCCGCCACCGCGCTCGTCCTGTCCGCCTGCGCGGGCGCCGACGGCGCCGAGGGGGGCGGCGGCGACGGCGAGCCCCAGGTGGGCGGTACGCTCCGCGTCGGGCTGAACACCGAGGTCGCGTGCGCCGACCCGCACCAGAACTCCTCCAACGTGGTCATCTTCGTGACCCGGCAGATCGCGGACTCGCTGACGGACCAGGACCCGGAGACCGGCGAGATCGTGCCGTGGCTCGCCTCCGACTGGGAGGTGAACGACGACGCCACGCAGTACACGTTCACCCTGCGCGACGACATCACCTTCAGCGACGGCACCCCGCTGGACGCCGAGGCCGTCGCCGCCAACTTCGACACGATCATCGAGGAGGGGCCCGCGGTCAGCCCGCTCGCCACCACCTACCTCGACGGGTACGCGTCGGCCGAGGCCATCGACGCGACCACCCTGCAGGTGAACTTCGACCGCCCGAACGTCCAGTTCCTCCAGGGCACCGCCACCGTCACGCTCGGCATCCTCTCGCCGGACACCCTGGCGGCCAGCCCCGAGGAGCGGTGCGCGGGCGACGTGGTCGCGTCGGGCCCGTTCGTCTACGACAGCTACGTGCCGGACAGCGAGGTCGTCCTCACGGCCCGCGAGGACTACGACTGGTCCTCCGACGTCGCGACCCACGACGGCCGCGCCTACCTCGACGCCATCGAGTTCCCGGTCCTCCCGGAGTCCGGCGTCCGCTCCGGCCAGCTGCGCTCCGGCGAGCTCGACGTCGACACGATCCCGCTCACCGAGGACGTGCCGGGCTTCGAGGGCAACGGGTTCGGCGTCACCGGCCGCCCGTACCCCGGCGTCGCCGTCAACCTCATCCCCAACCTCGAGCGGCCGCTCACCTCGGACGTCAACGTCCGCCGCGCGGTCCTCCTCGGCACCGACCGGGAGGAGCTCGTGGGGGGCCTGTTCACCGAGTACGACCAGGTGGCCACCAGCGTCATCACCTCCGAGACCCCGCTGTTCGAGCCCGTCGAGGGCATCGAGTACAACCCGGAGGAGGCCGCCGCCCTGCTGGAGGAGTCCGGCTGGGAGCTCGGCGCCGACGGCATCCGCGAGCGCGACGGCGAGCGGCTCACCCTGCGGGCGGTCTACCACCTCGGCCGGCAGGCGGAGCCGATGATGGAGCTCCTGCAGTCCCAGCTCCGCGAGATCGGCATCGACCTCCAGCTCGTCCTCGGGGCGCCGGGCGACCTCGCCCAGCTCGAGGCCGACGGCGAATGGGACCTCTGGTACACCCCGTTCCACCGGGCCGAGGCGGACTCGGCCCGCGCGGTCTTCGGGATCAACGGCCGCAACCAGAACCGCGCCGACGAGGAGCGGCCGGTGGACGAGCTCCTCCAGGCGCAGTCCGAGGAGACCGACGAGTCAGCGCGCACCCGGCTCATCACCGAGGCCTCCCAGGAGCTCGTCGACGAGGCGTACGCGATCCCGCTGTACGAGCTCGCCGGCGTCATGACCTACCGCGACGTCGTCCACGACTTCACCTTCGAGGCCAGCTCCCGCCTGTGGCTGTACGACACCTGGATCGAACAGTGACATGAGCGCCACGGAACTCATCGCGGCGGGGAACGCCCCCGCCCCCGACGCCGACCACGGACCGGGTGCACCGGCCTCGGCCGGTCCGGGCGAGCCGTCGGGTCCGGGCGGGCCGGCTGCGGCCGGCCGCCCGGCCCGCCGCCGGGGCGGCTGGTACGTCCTGCGGCGCCTGGGGGAGGGCGTGCTCGTCCTGTGGGGGACGTTCACCCTCGCGTTCGCGCTGCTCCAGCGCCTGCCGGGCGACGCGGTCTCGATCCGCCTCGGCGGCGAGGGCGCCACCCTCTCCACCGAGGAGATCGCCCGGATCCGCGCCGAGATGGGCTACGACGACCCGTTCCTCGTCCGCTACTGGCGGGACCTGGTCGACCTCGTCCAGGGGGACCTCGGCCACTCGCTGTTCTCCGGCGAGCCGGTCGTCTCGGCGATCACCAGGGTCGTCCCGCACACGGCCTTCATCGCCCTGGTCGCGGTCCTCCTCGGCGGCGCCGTCGGGCTCGTGCTCGGTTCCGTCGCCGCGACGACCCGCTCGCGGCGCCTGCGCTGCGTGGTCCTCGCCCTGCCGCCGCTCGGGGTAAGCATCCCGACCTTCGCGGTCGCGCTCGTCCTCATCCAGGTCGTCGCCTTCAGCTGGCGGCTGCTGCCCTCCAGCGGCAACGACGGGCTCGCCGCGGCGATCCTGCCGATCCTCACGCTCTCCCTGCCGGTCATCGCGACCGTCACGCAGATCTTCACCCGGTCCCTGGACTCGGTCCTCGCCCAGGGCTACGTGGCGACGGCCGTGACCAAGGGCGCAGGCCGCCGTCGGGTGCTCCTTGCCCACGGCCTGCGGAACGCGGCCGGTCCCACACTCACGGTGGCCGGGCTGATCGCGGGCAACCTGCTCGCCGGCGCGATCGTCACCGAGACGGTCTTCGCCCGCGAGGGCCTCGGCCGGCTCACGGTGACCGCCGTGACGCAGCGCGACATGCCGCTGCTGCAGGGGATCGTCCTGTTCGCCGCCCTCGTCTTCGTCGTCATCAACATCCTCGTCGACCTCGCCTACCCGCTGCTCGATCGCCGCGTCCGCCTGGAAGGAGAACGCAGATGGTGACCACGACCGAGAACCGGCCGGACGTCGCAGGTGGGCCCGCCGAGGCGCCCGCCGCCACGGCACCCGCCCCGACGACGGCGGCCGGCCCGGCCCCCGTGAACGCACCGACCCCGCGCGGGCCGGGCGCCGCCGCACGGTTCCTCCTCCACCTCCCGCCGTTCGGCGTGCTGCTGTCGATCGCGCTGGTGACGGCCGCGATCGTGGCCGCCTTCGTGCCGGACGCGATCGCCCCGTACTCGCCGATCGAGGGCGAGATCCTGGACAAGCTGCTCCCGCCGGACGCCACGCACCTGTTCGGGACCGACCACCTGGGCCGCGACGTCTTCTCCCGCGTCGTCCACGGGTCGGCGCTGTCGCTGCAGGCGACCGCGATCGCCGTCGGGCTGGCCCTCGGCGTCGGCTCCCTGCTCGGACTGCTCGCCGGCTTCGTCGGCGGCCTCGTCGACACGATCATCATGCGTGTCGTCGACGTCCTCCTCGCGATCCCCTCCCTGCTGCTGTCGCTCGCCGTCGTCGCCTCCCTCGGCTTCGGCATCCGGAACGTCGCGATCGCCGTCGGCATCGGCTCGGTCGCCTCGTTCGCCCGCGTCACCCGAGCCGAGGCGCTGCGGGTCCGCGGCAGCGACTACGTGGAGGCGGCCCGCATCCTCGGCGCGAACAAGACGACCACCGTCCTGCGCCACGGCGTGCCGAACTCGATCGGCCCCGCCATCGTCCTTGCCGCCCTCGAGCTCGGGTACGCCGTCCTCGCCGTCTCCGCGCTCAGCTACCTCGGCTACGGCGAGCCGCCGCCCGCACCGGAGTGGGGAAAGATCGTGGCCGAGGGGCGTAACTACCTGCCCGCCGCCTGGTGGATCACCGCCCTGCCGAGCGCCGTCATCGCCGCCGTCGTGCTGTCGATGAACCGCATCTCCCGCTGGCTCGACACCGTCCTCGGAGGTGCTGCCCGATGAGTGCCATCCAGCTCGCCGCTCCCGCCGCTCCCGCCACGGAGTCGCTGTCCGCCGACGAGTCGGCCCCGGGGCCCACCCGCCCCGAGACCGTCCTCAGCGTCCGCGACCTCGGCGTCACCTACTCCGGCCGCTCCGGCGCCGTCGACGCCGTGCGGTCCGTGTCCTTCGACGTGCCGGCCGGGTCCACGGTCGCCATCGTCGGCGAGTCCGGCTCGGGCAAGTCGACGTCGGCGCACGCCATCGTCGGCGCGCTCGCCCGGGCCGCGAGGCGCCCCACCGGGCAGGTCCTGCTCGGCGACCGCGACCTGCTCACCCTGCGCGAGCGCGACCTCAGGGACGTGCGCGGCCGGCACATCGGGTTCGTCCCGCAGGACCCAGGGTCCTCGCTGAACCCCACCACCCGGATCGGCCCGCAGGTCGCCGAGGTGCTGCGCATCCACCGCGTGCTGCCGAAGGAGCAGTGGCGCGGGCGCGTCATCGAGCTCCTCGAGCGGGTCGGCGTCGACCGGCCCGAGCAGCGGTACGGGCAGTACCCGCACGAGCTGTCCGGCGGGCAGCGTCAGCGTGTGCTCATCGCGATCGCGCTGGCCGCCCGCCCGCGGCTCGTGATCGCGGACGAGCCGACGAGCGCGCTCGACGCCACCGTGAGCCGCCGCGTCCTCGACCACCTCGCCGCGCTCGCGCACGAGGACGAGGTCGCGACACTGCTCATCACGCACGACCTGCCGCTCGCGATCGAGCGCGCGGACCACGTGGTCGTCATGCGCGGCGGCCGGGTCGTCGAGCAGGCGGACGCTGGCACGATCCTCACCGCCCCGGCCGAGCCGTACACGCGGACCCTGCTGGCGAACACGCCCAGCTTCCAGCTGCGCACGCACGCCGCCGAGCGGCGCGTGGGTGCGGACGCCACCGGTCGGTCCGCCGACCCGGCTCCGTCGGGCGCGAACCCGGCCGAACCGGCCCCCGAGCCCGTGTCCGACCCGACGACGTCCGACTCGGCCGCCGAGCCCGCGGTCCTCGCGGCCCGCGGCCTGACGCGGGTCTTCCGGGGCCGCGGCGAACCGGTCACGGCGGTCGACGGCGTCGACCTGGACCTGCGGCCCGGGCGCACCCTCGCCCTGCTCGGGGAGTCGGGATCTGGCAAGACGACGACCGCGCGCCTCCTCCTGGGGGTCGAGCGCTCTGACTCGGGCACCGTCACCCTCGACGGAGAGCCCGTCACCGACGCCCGGGGCCGCATCCGACCGGCCGTCCGGCGCCAGATCCAGTACGTGCACCAGAACCCGTTCGCCTCGCTCGACCCCCGCTGGTCGATCGAGCGGATCGTCCACGAGCCGCTGCGCACGCACCGCGAGGGGACCCCCGCCTCCCGGTGGGAGCGCGCGCGGGAGATGCTCGCAGCCGTCGGCCTGGGGGAGGAGCTGTGGGGCAGGCGCCCCGCGGAGCTCTCCGGCGGGCAGCGGCAGCGGGTCGCGATCGCCCGGGCCCTCGTGCTGCGGCCCCGGGTCGTCGTCCTCGACGAGCCCGTCTCCGCCCTCGACGTCACCGTCCAGGCGCAGATCCTCGACCTGCTGCACGACATCCAGGTCTCCTCGGGCGTCGCCTACCTCATCGTGACCCACGACCTGGCGGTCGCCGGGCACGTGGCGGACGACGTCGTCGTGCTCCGGGACGGCCTCGTGGTCGAGGCGGGGGACGCGGCGAGCGTCCTCGGCGCGCCCCGTCACCCGTTCACCCGCGAGCTGCTCGCGGCGGTGCCGGACCCGTTCGCGGTCCACGGCGTCGACGCGCCGGGCGCGCTCCCGGCGGGCCTCGGAACGGAGCAGGACCGATGACAGCCTCGTACCCGATCGCGCTCGCCGAGCTGCTCGGCCTGACCGGCGCGGGCGACCCCGACCCGGCCGACCCGGCCGCGGTGGGACCGTTCGTGCCCGACCGGGCCGACCTCCTGCGGGCCGCCGCGCGCGCCGAGGCCGCGCACCGCCCCCTGGATTTCGGCGACCTCGCCGGCCACCCGGCGACCGCCGATCTCGAGGCCACCACGCTCGCCGCGGCGCTGCTCACCACCACGAGCACGCTGCGCGTGATCGTCCCCCTCGACGTCGACCGCTGGGAGCCGTACAACGCCGCCCGGGCGCTCGCCACCCTCGCGCACGCGGGCCCCGGCCGCCTCGCCGTCCGCCTGACCGGCGGCGACGAGGGGCGCCGCGCCGAGTACGCGTCGGTCCTGCGGGCGCTGTGGGTCTCGTTCCCGCGCGAGGCGCTCGTCCTCGACCGCGCGGCCGGCCGGTACTTCGACCCGACCTTCGTGCGACACCCGGACATCGACGGGCCCACGTGGTCCGTGCTCGGGGCGCTCACGGTCCCCGAGCCGCCCGGGCCCTTCTCTGTTCTCGGCGACGAGGCGACCGCCCGGACGGTGGCGTCATGACCGCGGCGCCGACCATGAAGCTCAGCCTCAACCTCAGCGGGGTCGGCCGGCACGCCGGCGCCTGGCGGGACGAGGTCTCCCGCCCGGGCGACGTCGTCGACGTCGAGCACTACGTGCGGGTGGCCCGGCTCGCGGAGGAGGGCCGCTTCGACTCCGTGTTCGTGGCCGACTCGCCCGTTCTCGGGTCCGACCCGACGGTCCCGCCGCTCAGGTTCGAGCCGCTCACCCTGCTCGCGGCCGTGGCGGCGCGCACCGAGCGCATCGGCGTCATCGCCACGGTCTCGTCCAGCTACAACGACGCCGAGACCGTCGCCCGCCGCGTCCTGTCGATCGACCGGATCTCCGGCGGGCGGGCGGCGCTCAACGTCGTCGCCTCCGCCGGCGCCGGCCCCGCGCGGAACTTCGGGCTCGCCGACCGGCTCGGCCACGACGACCGGTACGCGCTCGCCGAGGACTTCCTCACCGGGCTCAGGCGCGTGTGGCACCAGCTCGGCGCCGCGGGCCGCGAACCCCTCATCGTCCAGGCCGGCTCCTCCGAGGCCGGCCGGGCGCTCGCCGGGCGCCACGCCGACGTCGTCTACGCCGGCGGCGTGCGCGCGCACGACTCCCTGGAGCTCGCCACGGACGTGGCCGAGCGCGCCAGGCAGGCCGGCCGCACGGGTCCCGGCCCGCTCGTGCTGCCGGGCGTCATCCCCTTCGTCGCGGACACCGACCCGGAGGCACTCGAGCTCGAGGCGCACCTCGACGCCCTGCACGCCCCGCCGGAGGACGCGATCGAGCGGCTCGGCGGCATCGTCGGCGCCGACCTGTCCGGGGTCGACCCGGACGGGCCGCTGCCCGTGGCGGACCTGCCGGACGAGCTCGACCACGCGGCCGGGGCCAGCCTCGCCACCCTCGCCCGCAGGCTGTCGACCGAGCTGCGGCTGTCGGTCCGGCAGATCGCCGGGCGCCTGCACGCCGGCGCGTTCGGCAACATCCAGACCCGCCTCGTCGGCAGCGCGGACACGGTCGCCGAGACCCTCGCCCGCTGGTTCCGCGAGGGCGTTCCGGGCTTCAACCTCCTGCTCCCGCGCCAGCCCGCGGACCTGGAGTACTTCGTCGCCGAGGTGATCCCGCGCCTGCGCCGCCTCGGCGTCCACCGCACGAGCTACGAGACCACGACGCTCGCCGGCCACCTCGGCCTCGCGCGTCAGACCCTCCCCGAAAGGACACCCCACGCATGAGCCGCTACATCATCATCGGGGCGGGCGCCGTCGGCGGCGCCCTCGCCGCCTCCCTGCACCAGGCCGGATCCGACGTCGTGCTCGTCGCCCGCGGTGAGGCCCTCGCGGCCATCGCCGACCGCGGCCTCGTCTACACCCGCCCCGGCGGCGTCGACACGGTGCCCGTGACCGCCGTCGGCGGGCCCGGCGACGTCGCGCTCACCGGCGACGACGTGCTCGTCCTTGCCGTGAAGGCGCAGGACGCCATCGCGACCCTGCAGGCGTGGGCCTGGCAGCCCGTCGCTTTCTCAGACCGCACCGGGACCGCCTCCGAGCTGCCGATCGTCACCCTGCAGAACGGGCTGGAGACCGAGCGCGCGGCCCTGCGGCTGTTCGACACGGTCGTCTCCGGCACCACGTTCCTCGCCGGCGTCCACCTGCGCCCCGGCGAGGTGCTCACCGGCGCCGGCCCGCGCATCGGCCAGCTCATCCTCGGTGGCTACCCGACCGCCGCTCCCGTCCCGGAGCGCCTCGTCGACGACCTGCGCGCGGCCGAGTGGCTCGTGCAGGTGGTGGGCGACGTGAGCCGGTGGAAGGCGTCGAAGCTCGTCCACAACGTCACCAACGGCACCGAGCTCCTCAGCGGTGACTCCGAGCGGGTCGCCGCGATCGCCGACCGCGTGGCCGCCGAGGCCCGCGAGGTCCTTGGTGCCGCCGGCTACGGCCTGGCCGACCCGGCCACCGAGCGCGACTTCGACGCCTCTCTCGCCGCGATCGTGCCGGGCGCCGGCTACGAGCCGGGGCAGCAGTCCACGTGGCAGTCGTTCGTCCGCGGCCGGCCCAGCGAGGTCGACTACCTCAACGGCGAGATCGCGCTGCTGGCCCGCCAGTACGGCGTGGCCGCGCCGTACAACGCCGCGCTCCAGGCCGTCCTCGGGGTGTCCTCCGCCGCCGGCGAGGCGCCGGGCGCGCGGAGCGTCGACGAGGTCGAGGCCGTCGTCGCCGCGACCCAGGGTCGGCGCGGCCGGGCAGAGGTGGCGGCATGACCGCGCAGGACGTGCGCGCCGAGAAGCGCCTGGATGAGAGTGCCGAGGCGCGCGTGGAGGCGACCACCCGCACGTGGACCGGGCCGGAGGGCATCCCCGCCCGCGGCACGCTCGTGCTCGTCGTCGGACGCGGCGAGACCCCGGACGTCTACGAGCGCTTCGGCCGCCGGATCTCCTCCGACGCCTATGTCGTCGTCGCGGTCCCGGACGAGGCCGCGGCGCGCGTGGCGCTCGCGGACTCCGAGCTGCCCCGCCCGCTCCTGCTCGCCGGGAGCGACTCCGGCGCGCTCGCGGCGGCCTCGCTGGCCGCCGATTCACCGGAGGTCGCGGGTGTCGTCCTCGTCGGGCTGCCGTCCGGGGCGGACGGGTCTGCGGGGCGCCCCGCCGACTGGCAGGACGAGCTCGAGGCCCGCACCGCCTGCCCCAACCACCGCAAGGTCCTCACCGCCGCGACGACCTCCGGGCTGTGGGACGCCATCGGCGTCCTGCCGAGCCTCGTGGTCCCGTCCGCGGGCGCGGGTGCGGGTGCGGGTGCGGGCGCGGGTGCCGCGCCGGGGGCGGGCGTGACCGAGCTGTCGGTCCCCGTCCTCGCGATCCACGGCGCCGCGGACCGCGTGAGCCCGCTCGATACGGCCCGCGTGGCCTACCGGGCGTTCGGCGTGGACGAGCTCGCGGTCGTCGACGGCGGCCTGCACGACGCCCTCAACGACGTCACCCACCGCTCCGTCGCCGCGACCATCGTCCTGTTCCTCGAGCGCGTGAAGGCCGGCGCCGCGGCGGAACCGATCGTGACCACGGGTCGACCGTGAGCCGGATCGACGCGCCCACGGCGCGGGACGCGGGGCACGACCTCGCGCCGGGGGACGCGACGTTCGCGGAGGCCCTGGCCGAGCTGCGCGGTCTTGTGCCGGGCGTCTCCGTGGACCCCGCGGACCTCGCCGCCGCGTCGACCGACCGGTCGGGATTCGTGCCCGACGGGCCGCCGGCCGCGCTCGTCCGCGCGGGCGACGCGGCCGACGTCGAGGAGACGCTCGGCTGGGCGAGCCGGCACCGCGTGCCGGTCGTGCCGCGCGGGGCGGGCAGCGGGCTGGCCGGTGCCGCCGTCGCCGGCCCGGGCGCCATCGTCCTCGACCTGTCCGGGCTGGACCAGATCGTGCGCCTCGAGCCGGCCGACGGCTACGCCGTCGTCGAGCCCGGGGTCGTCACCGCGGACCTCGACCGGGCCTCCCGCGCCCACGGGCTGCAGTACGCGCCGGACCCCGGCAGCGTCGAGATCTCCACCATCGGCGGCAACATCGCCACGAACGCCGGCGGACTTCGGTGCGTCAAGCACGGGGTGACCCGGGACGCGGTCCTGGGCCTCGACGTCGTGCTCGCGGACGGCACCCGGGTGTCGACCGGCGCCGGCTCCGTGCGCGGGGTCGCCGGCTACGACCTCACGTCGCTCCTGGTGGGCTCGGAGGGGACGCTCGGCGTCGTCGTCGGCGCGACCGTGCGGCTCGTGCCCGCCGAGCGCGACGCGATCACCGTGACCGGGAGCTTCGCGAGCGTCGAGCACGCGGCCGCCGCGGCCGCGGAGGTCATCGCCAGCGGCATCACGCCCGGCATGCTCGAGCTGCTCGACGCCGCCACCCTCCGGGCGCTCGACGATCTCGAGGGCACGGACCTCGCCACGGTCGGCGGCGCGCTGCTCATCGCCCGCACCGACGGCTTCGCGGCCGCGGCCGAGGCGGACGCCATCGCGGGGATCTTTCGCGAGCGGACGGACGCCGTCGCCCTGTCCGGCGACCCGGTCGAGGCCGAGCAGCTCGTGCGGGCCCGGCGCCAGGCGCTGCCGTCGATCGAGGCCCGCGGCCGGGTCCTCATCGAGGACATCGCCGTCCCGCGGACCAGGCTCGCCGAGGCCGTGCGGACGGTCGGGCAGATCTCGGCCGAGACCGGCGTCGAGGTGTTCGTCTTCGCGCACGCCGGCGCCGGGATCCTCCACCCGATCGTGCTCCTCGGCGACCGCCCGGCCGACGACCCGGCCGTCCGGGACACCGCCGACCGCATCTTCTCACTCGCGCTCGAGCTCGGGGGAACAGTTACGGGGGAGCACGGCGTTGGACTGCTCAAGAGGCAGTGGCTGCACCGGGAGCTCGGCCCGGCTGCCGTCTCGCTGCACGAGCGCATCAAGGCGGCCCTCGATCCGCTCGACATCCTCAACCCAGGAAAGGGAATCTGACCATGACCACCCCCCACGCCTCCGCTGAGCGGACGGTCGTCGCGCTCGTGGGCAACCCGCGGCCCGGATCGCGCACGCTCGGCGCCGCGACGACGCTGGCCGCCCGGGTCGCCCGGGAGATCGGCGCGGCCGACGTCGTCCCCATCGACCTCGCCGACCTCGCCGCCGAGATCCTCACCCCCGAGCACCCCGGGGCCGACGCCGCCCTCGCGCGCGCCGCGGCCACCGACGTCCTCGTGGTGGCGACCCCCGTCTACAAGGCGTCCTACACGGGGCTGCTCAAGGCGTTCCTCGACCTCTACGGGCCCGACGGGCTGGCCGGGGTCGTCGCGATCCCGCTAGTGGTCTCCGGCAGCCCCGCGCACGGGCTGGCCGGCGAGGTCCACCTGCGGCCCGTGCTCGTCGAGCTCGGGGCGACCGTCCCGACCCGGTCGCTCGCCGTCACCGAGTCGCGGCTCGGCGAGCTCGAGCAGGTCGTCGAGGACTGGCTCGCCCGCGAGGGCGGGGCGCTGCGGCGGGCCGTCGGCGCGTTCGACGCGGTGGGTGTCGGGTCCGATGCCAGGCAGGGTGTGACCGGCCTGGTCCCGGCCGAGGCGGTGGCGCGATGACCGCCGAGCCCGGGACCCAGACGTCCGTGATCGGCGCCGAGGCGTTCAAGACGGTCTTCCGCCGGCACCCCGGCGGGGTGGCCGTGGTGGCGCTCGAGCACGAGGGCGGCCTCGTCGGCTTCACGGCGACGTCCGTCATCTCGATCTCCGCCGAGCCGCCGCTGCTGGCGTTCTCGCTGGCGTCCACGTCGTCGTCGTGGCCCGCCGTGGCCGCGGCGGGCACGCTGGCGGTCAGCTTCCTCGCCGACCACCAGGACGACATCTCGGCCCGGTTCGCGACCAGCGGTATCGACCGCTTCGCCGCGGGCGGGTGGAGCCTGCTCCCGACCGGCGAGCCGGTCATCGACGGTGCCGTGTCCTGGCTGCGCGCGGAGATCTTCCAGCGCACGCGCGTGGGCGGCAGCTACCTCGTGTCGCTGCGGGCCGTGGAGTCGAGCCTCGGGGACGACCCGCTGCCGCGGGCGCCCGAGACCTCCGCGCCGCTGGTGTACCACGACCGGACGTACCACCGGCTCGGTGAGCACTCGGCGATCTGAGCGCGGCCCGCCGACGGCTCCGTCCTCGGGGTCACGTTGGAGTCGGGCGGAGGCTCCCAGCAGCCCACGTCCGACCCGATCGTCACGCTCGCGGCCGGGTAAGGCGCGGCCGCCCTGCTCAGACCCGGATGTCGTCGAACACGGTGTGCTTGTCCATGTAGTCCACGACGTACGGGCACAGCGGGCGGGCCCTGCCGCCGCGCTCGCGCACGTCGTTCAGGGCGAAGTCGACGAGCTGCCCGGCGAGGCCCTGCCCGCGCCGGGCGGGGTCGGTGAACGTGTGGTCGAAGGTGTGGACGTCGCCGTCGAGGGCGTAGGTGGCCTCCTCGGCCTCCTTGCCGTCGACCTCGATGACGTACCGGGACCTCTCGGGCTCGTGCCGCACGGTTGCGCTCATGCCCCGACCGTACGCCCACCCCTCGCTGAGTTCGTGCCGTAGCCCTTGAGTTCGTGCTGAAGGAGGCCCGAACTCACTGCCGCCAGCACGAACTCGACGGTGAGAGTGGTGGGGGAGCAGGGGGAACAGGGGAGCTATCCGAGCGCCGCGGCGATGGCCTTGCGGATGCGCTGCGGCGAGACCTTCACCGGCGTCCCGAGCTGCTGGGCGAACAGCGACACCCGCAGCTCCTCGATCAGCCACCTGACCTCGGCGAGCCGCTCGAGCACGGCCACGTCGCCCCCGGCCGTCCCGCGCGCCCGTTCGAGCTCGTCGACCGCCTCCTGCACCTGGTAGGCGGCGGCGTCGTCGGCGTGGACGTTCTGGGCGGCCCGCTCGAGCCGACGCGCGCCCGCCTTCAGGTACCGCGCGATGTGCACGAGGTGCTCGGGCGGGGTGGCGGAGACGAACCCGTCGTGGACGAGGTCGCCCACCACGTTCCGCACGTCCGTGACGGCGCCGAGCAGGAAGATCGAGTTCGACTCCTTGACCGTCGCCTGCAGCTCGCGCCACGCGTTCATGATCCGCACGACCACGCCCGCCAGCTCGAGCACCGCGTCCTCGAGCCCGGCCCGCACGTGCGCCACGAGCCCGGAGAACTCCTCGCGGGTCCGCAGCATCCCGGCCCCGCCGGGTACGTTCTCGGCCGCCCACCCGTCGACGAGCCGAGTGGCCGCCGCCAGCTGCAGGTCGGCGATGAGCGCCGGCGTGTTCGGGTACGGCGAGCTCGCGAGCGCCAGCGCGTCCGCCCCCGTCCACCGGGTGCTCACCCGCTGGTCGGCGAGCGCCGTCGCCGCCAGGGCGAGCCTGCGCACGCCGCGACGATGCGCGCGAACCTGGGACCCGGCGTCGGGCAGGACGCGCAGGGCGACCTGCCCGCCCTCCTCGACCAGCGCCGGGTACCCGCGCACCACCAGGCCCGCAGGGCCGAGCGTCTCCACGGCGGACGGGATGGTCCCGTCCTTCACGTCCGGCCAGTCGGCCAGGTTCTCCTGCTCGACGGCGGAGCCCGCCCCCGCACGTCCCGCGCCTCCGGCCGCGCCGCCGGCCGGGCTGCCCCCGGGGGCCGTGCCGGCCCCCTCGCCGCGGCCCTTCCGGCCGCCGTCCCCACCGGATCGGCCGGACCGCCCACCGGACTGCGCGCCGGGGTGCCCGGCCTCGGCCATGGCGACGGCGACCGCCCCGCGCACGGCGCTCGCGACGGCGTCGGAGACCTTCGGGGCGAGCTCACGCTGCAGGGAGGCGAGCGAGTCGCTCTCGCCGAGCACGGCGCCCTTCGCGGAGACCACGCGGAACTTCATGCGCAGGTGCCCGGGCAGCTCGGCGGCCTCGGCCCAGTCGGCCTCGGTGATCTCGACCCCGCGCACCTCGCGGACGGCCGCAGCGAAGGCGTCCTGCCAGCTCGGGACGCTCTCCGGGTCGACCCAGCCGCCCCTCGCCTCGGCGTCACCGGGGGCGGCGGCGACGGCGTCGTGCCAGCTCGGCATCGCGGCCAGCACGTCGCGGGCGACGTCCGGGGCGGGCACGAGCTGGCGCCGCACCCGCTTGGGCAGCGCGCGGATCGTGGCGACGGTGAGCTCGTCGAGGTAGCTCGGCACGAGCCAGTCGAAGCCCTCCTCGCGCAGCCGCCCGAGCACCTCGACCGGGACGGTCGCCGTCACGCCGTCCGCCCACGCGCCGGGGGTGAAGTCGTAGGCGAGGGGGAGGGTGAGGTCGCCCTGCTTCCAGGTCGACGGCTGGTCGGCCTCGGAGGTCGCCTCCGCCGGCACGAGGTCCTCCAGCCGCAGCGTGAGCAGGTCCGGCCGCGTGCGCGACTCCTTCTTCCACCAGGTGTCGAAGTGCCGGGCGGACGTCACCTGCTCGCCCACGCGCTCGTCGTAGAAGGCGAAGAGCGTGTCCTCGTCGCCGACCAGGCCGTGCTGCCGCAGCCGCGCCTCGACCTCCTTGGCCTCGGCGATGACGGCCTCGTTGTCCTTGACGAACCTGTGGTGCGTGCGCCAGCCGCCCTCCACGAGCGCGTGGCGGATGAACATCTCGCGGGCGAGCTCCGCGGCGGGCGCATCCCCGATCGGGGTGTCGCCGAGCTTCCCCAGCAGGGCGGGCCGGTCCGCGGCGAGCGTCATGCCGTACAGCAGGATGCGCTCCTTGACCATCGCGGCGCCGTTGCGCGTGGACCAGTACGGCTCGGAGTAGCTGCGCCGCACGAGGTGCCCCGCGGCCTTCTCGATCCAGTCCGGGTTCACGCGCGCGACCGTGCGGGCGAACAGCCGCGAGGTCTCCACGAGCTCGGCCGCCATCACCCACGCGTACGACTTCTTCGACAGCCCGCTGCCCGGCCACACGACGAACCTCGTGCCGCGCGCACCCGCGTAGTCGCGCTTGCGCTCGTCGTAGCTGCCGAGGTTCGACAGCAGGCCCGTGAGCAGGGCCTGGTGCACGGAGTCCGCGCTCGCCGCGTCGGCGCCGCGTCCCAGCCCGACGACGGCGGTCGCCACCTGGTCGCTCGGCGCGCCCTCCGTCTCGGCCGGCTTGGGCAGGGCGAGGGGCTTGAGGCTCAGCCCGAGCGGCTTGGCGATCTGCCGGAGCTGGGCGACGACGTCCTGCCACTCGCGGATGCGCAGGTAGTTGAGGAACTCCGAGCGGACGGTGCGGCGGAACTGGCTGCCTGAGAGGTCGCGCTGGAGCGTGCGCAGGTAGCGCCAGAGGTTGAGGTAGGCGAGGAAGTCGGAGGTCTCGTCGAGGAAGCGGGCGTGCGCCTGGTCGGCCTGCGCCTGCTTCTCGACGGGCCGCTCGCGCACGTCCTGCACGGACAGCGCCGCCACGATGATCATGACCTCGGCCGCGCAGCCGAGCCTCTCCGCCTCGAGCAGCATGCGGCCGAGTCGCGGGTCCACGGGCAGGCGGGCGAGGTTGCGGCCGATCGGGGTGAGCTCGGTGGAGCCGGGCACAAGGGCCCCGATCTCCTCGAGCTGCTGCAGCCCGTCGCGGATCGCGCGCGTGTCCGGCGGGTCGACGAACGGGAACTGGGTGATGTCGCCGAGGCCGAGCGCGGCCATCTGCAGGATCACCGAGGACAGCGAGGTTCGCAGGATCTCCGGCTCGGTGAACTCCGGGCGGTTGTCGAAGTCCCGCCGGGAGTACAGCCGGATCGCGACGCCGTCCGCCACGCGCCCGGACCGGCCGGACCGCTGGGCGGCGCTCGCCTGCGAGACCGGCTCGATCGGCAGGCGCTGGACCTTGGTACGGGTGGAGTACCGGGAGATGCGGGCGGTGCCCGGGTCGATGACGTAGTGGATGCCGGGGACGGTCAGCGACGTCTCCGCGACGTTCGTCGACAGCACGACCCGGCGGGTCGAGTGCGCCGCGAAGACGCGGTGCTGCTCGGCCGCCGTCAGGCGCGCGTACAGGGGGAGGATCTCCACCGCGCCGGGCACGGTCGAGCGGCCGCCGGGAGCGAGGTAGCGAGGGCCGAGGTGCTCCTGGAACGCGACGTGGGTGTCCCGGATCTCCCGCTCGCCGGAGAGGAACACGAGGATGTCGCCCGGGCCCTCGGCCTCGAGCTCGTCGTAGGCCTCGAGGATGCCGGTGATCTGGTCGATCGGCTCGGCCTCCGCCTGGTCCCGGCCGGGGCCGGTGCCGTTGGCGGTTCCCGAACGGGAGCCGGATCCGGACCCGGACCCAGTGCCAGAGCCGGACCCGGAGCCTGGACCGCCACCCGAGGCCGACCCGGTGCCGGGACCCGGGGCGTCGTCGTCGGGGGACGTCTCCGCGTCCGGGACGAGGGGCCGGTAGCGGATCTCGACCGGGTAGGTGCGCCCCGTGACCTCGATGACCGGCGCGGGGCCGTCCATGCCGGCGGCGCGGCCGAAGTGCTCGGCGAAGCGCTCGGAGTCGATCGTGGCCGAGGTGATGATGAGCTTGAGGTCCGGGCGCCTCGGCAGCAGCTGGGCGAGGTAGCCGAGCAGGAAGTCGATGTTGAGCGACCGTTCGTGCGCCTCGTCCACGATGATCGTGTCGTAGCGGCGGAGCATCGGGTCGCGCTGGATCTCGGCCAGCAGGATGCCGTCGGTCATGAGCTTGACCAGGGAGGTCTCGGAGACCTCGTCCGTGAACCGCACCTGGAAGCCGACCTGCTCGCCGACCTTCACCCCGAGCTCCTGCGCGAGGCGCTCCGCGACGGAGCGTGCGGCGATGCGTCGGGGCTGGGTGTGGCCGATCATCCCGGTGACGCCGCGGCCGAGGTCGAGGCAGATCTTCGGCAGCTGCGTGGTCTTGCCCGAGCCGGTCTCGCCGGCGACGACGACGACCTGGTTGCTCGCGATGGCCGCCGCGATCTCGAAGCGGCGCTCCGCGACCGGGAGCTCCTCCGGGTAGGACACGGTCGGGACGGCCGCACGCCGGGCCTCGACCTGCTCGGGCGTGAGCGGCTTCGGGGCGTGCGCGACCGAGTGGGCGGCGCGCGCGGAGCGGGCGCGCGACCCGCCGCCGCGCCGGTTGCGGCGCGGCCGGCTCTCGGGGGATCGGGCGGTAGTCACGGGGACCTATCGTCCCCCATCCCGGCGTCGGGTCGCAGCCGAGTTTCTGCACCGACCCGCTACTCGCGGTGGAGAAGGGGACGGGCACCACTCTCCTTCGGACGGATGACAGCGTCCGCAGAACATGATCATCATGGAGAGGTGAGGCGGATGCTGGGGGCAGTCGGCGCGGGGGCGGTGGTCCTCCTCGCCCTTGTCGCCCTGTACTCGCTGCACCCGCTCGGGCTCCATGGGCGCTTCCCGGTCGCGCAGATCATTGCGTTCAAGGGCGTGCTCGCGTTCGGACTCCTCGCGATCGGACTGCTCCTGGGCGGGAGTGCGTTGGCGGTCCTTCTCCTCGGCTCCCGGCGCGATCGGGCGAGGGCGACGGTGGGTGTCGGCGAGGCGGACGACTCGGACGACTCGGACGGCACGGACGGCAGGGTTGTCGGCGCGGACGACGAGTCGGTCGGCGGTACCCGCGTCGGACGCAACGGCGCGGTGAGCCCGGACCGGGCCTCGGACCAGGACCCGGACCAGGACCAGGACGCGGTCCCGCCGCGGTTCCCGATCCGGCGCCGGGCGAGCGCGGTGGTGCTGGCCGGCGCGATCGCGATCGCGTTCGCCGGCAGCGCCCACGCCGTGTCGCTGCTCGACCGGGGCATGCGCTCGGGCGAGGTGACCGCCTCGGGCGAGGCGGCGACGTCGTCGGACTTCACGGTCATGACCGTGAACATGGCGCGCAGCCGGGCGGACGCCCAGGCGGTCGCGGACCTCGCCGTCCGCACGGGCAGCGACGTGCTGGCGATGCCGGAGACCACGGTGGAGCTGGCCGGCCGCGTCCGGGACCTCATCGAGGCCTCGGCGGGCGGGCAGTTCGAGGTCTACTCCAACGGGGAGGGTCCGACCGCCTCGACGTCGATGATCGTCTCCGCGGACCTCGGTCCCTACGAGCAGGTCGCGATGGGTCCGACGGGCGGGTTCGGGCGCGTGCACCTCGTGCCGATCGGTGACGACGGGCGCCAGCCCGTGCTCGTCGCCGCGCACCCGCCGCCGCCCGTCCGCGCGAACATGACGGAGTGGCGGGCCGAGAACATCGGCATCGTCGGGCTGTGCCAGCGGGCCACCCGTCCCACGGTGATCGCCGGCGACCTCAACATGACCGTGGACCACTCCGTGCTCGAGTCCATCGGCGACCAGATGTCCGTGTGCCGGGACGCCGGGATCGACGCCCGCATCGGCGGAGTCGGCACGTGGCCGTCGGACGTGCCGGCGTGGGCAGGGACCGTCATCGACCACGTCCTCGTGACCGGGGGGCTGCGCGGCGACGTCGGCGAGGTGGCCGACATTCCCGGCAGCGACCACCGGGCCGTCGTCGTCAGCCTGCGGTTGAACGGCACCGGGGACGTCGAGGCGGAGCGGCGCAGCCGGCTCATCGACGAGGGCTGAGGCGGCGGGGGCGCGGGCCCGACAGTCGTGGCTGGCCACGACCTCGTCGAGACACCTCGAAAGTGGGCGCCCGGGCGCCCATAACGCCTCACCTCGAGGTGTCTCGACGACGACGGCGCGGCCGCCCGTCGCCCCGACGCACCCCCGCCCGGCAGCCGGTCCGCACCCGAGCGCCGAAGGTCACGGTTCCGGCACTGATGGCGAGGGGTCGGCCCTCAGGCGCGGATCCTGGGTCACACTGTGCCGGTGCGCATCGTGATCTGGGTCGTCGTCGTGGTCCTTGCCGTGCTCGCCCTGCTGTCCCTCGCCCCCGAGCTCCCCGGCGCGATCATCCCGCCGCTCGACGGCCTGTCCGGGCGCTTCCCGTTCGCCCAGGTGCTCGCCCTGCGCGGCTGGCTGGTCCTCAGCTTCGCCGTCATCGGCCTCATGTTCGTCATCCTCGGGCTCGTGCGGCGCCAGCTCATCGGGTCCGGCGCGGGCACGGCGATCCTCACGCTCGGCGGCGTGTTCATCATCGTCGCGGTCGCGCACCTGGTCATCGTCTTCGAGCGGGGCACTTCCGCGGCGACCGCGATCAGCCGCACCGACGACACGCAGGCCGCCCCGGACGCCGCGCTCACGATCCTCACCCTCAACATGGAGGACGGCGGGGTGACCGGTTCCGAGCTCGTCGAGCCGATCGTCGACCAGGGCGTGGACGTCGTCGTCCTGCCGGAGATGGTCGAGGAGGACGCCGCGGCGCTCGCCGCCGAGCTCACCGAGGCGGGTCACCCGTTCGTCGCGCACGGCGCCGGGTCCGCCACCGACGACCGTGGGGCCACCGCGATCCTGCTCGCCCAGTCGCTGGGGGAGTACGTGCCCGTCGACGCCGAACCGACCGCCGAGGAGTTCGCGCTCCGGCCCGTCACGGGCGTGGGTCCGGTGATCGTCGGCGCCCACCCGACCGCGCCGCGGCCTGACGACATGGCCGCCTGGCGCACCCAGGTCAGCGACGTGCTCGCCTGGTGCCGGACCGGCTCCGGCCCGGTCATCGTGGCCGGCGGGCTCAACGCCACGCAGGACCACGCGCCCGCGCGCGACCTCGGCCGGTGCGTCGACGCCGCCGACTCCGCCGGCCTCGGCGGCGTGGGCACCTGGCCCGCTAACATTCCGTGGTTCTTCGGCACAGCGATCGACCGGGTGCTCGTCGACGAGGCGAGCTACCGCGTGGTCGAGGGCGCCGTGTTCGACGTCGGGCGGGCGACCCACCGCGCGCTGGTCATCCACGTCGAGCCGGCCGGCTGAGGCCGGGCGGCTGCCCCCGCCGGCTGACTCCGGGCGGCTGACCCGGGCCGGGCCCAGGCCGAACCCGGGCCGACCCGACCGCCCGCGCCCGACCGCGCATCCGCCGTCGGGCCGGTGAGCGACCGACCGTACCCCGCGCCAGAAAAATCCGTCGCGCCCCGCGGACGCCCCCTGCCATGCTTCCCGCATGTCCACGGAATCGACGCCGATCGTCGCCGGCACCCCCGCTCCCGCACCCACCGCGGGCGGCACGCGCCTGCCCGACGGCGTCCACCTCTTCGACTTCGAGGCCCCGTCGCCCGACGACGTCGCCGCCGGCCACGCTGTCACCACCGCCTTCCGCGCGATCGCCGACATCGACGGCGAGTACGTGGTCGAGCTCTTCGGCAACACGGACCTCCAGGGCTCGGCCGACGTCCAGGTCCGCGCCCTCGCCGACCGCTCGTCGGTCGAGCACCGCTACACGATCGCCGCGCGCGGACCGGTGGCCGAGGACCTCGCCGCCCGCGGCGTCACGACCCTTCCGGCCGTCGTCCCGGCCGGCCAGGACGACCCGACCCCGGCCGTCGCCGACGTCGTCGCGTACGTGACGTACGACTTCGACCTTCTCGACAACACGTCGACCTTCAGCGTGGAGATCACGGTCCGCACGGCCGACCGGCGTCAGGGCATCGGCGCCGCTCTCTGGGACCACGCCGTCGAGGAGGGCCGGGCGCGCGGCAGGACGATCGTGCAGGCGTGGGTCGACCACGCCGTGCCGACCGCGGACGAGCCCACGCTGACGCCCACGAAGTCCGAGGGCGAGATCCCCGTGGACGTCACGGCGCGCTTCGTGCAGGCCCGGGACCTCGTGCTCGAGCAGGTCGAGCGGCACTCGGTCCTGACGACCGCCGGTCGTAAGGCCGAGTGGGAGTCCGCGCTCGCGGAGGCGATGAGCCGGGCGGCCGACACGGACGAGGTCGTCACCTGGGACGGCTACACACCGGAGCAGGACCTCGAGCACATGGCCGTCCTCATGCGTCGCATGAGCACGGACGTGCCGCTCGGCGGCCTGGACTGGGACGAGGAGGAGTGGGACGCGAAGCGCGTGCGGACGGCCGAGGAGGTCTCGCTCGGCAGCGGACGGCGGGCGCGCCTCACGACCGCGATCCGCGACACGACCACGGGCTCGCTCGTGGCGTTCTCGCAGCTCGTGATCCCGCTCGGGACGAACGCGGCGTGGCAGAACGAGACGCTCGTGATGAGGGAGCACCGGGGTCGCCGGCTGGGGACGATCGTCAAACTCGTCAACCAGCTCGCGCTGCTCGAGCGCTACCCCGACGCCGAGCGCATCCACACCTGGAACGCCTTCGAGAACTCCTACATGCTCGACGTCAACCACGCCGTCGGCTTCGAGCTCGTCTCGCTCGCCGGCGCGTGGCAGGGCCGGCTGGTCTGAAGCAGGTCGGCTGAAGCGTCACGGCCGGGTCCGGCTCGTTCGAGCCCGTCCGGCCAGCTCGGCCGGGTCCGGCTACGTCTCGGACAGGCGGTCGGCCAGCCGGGCGAAGGCGTCCTTCCACAGAGCCTTGGCCGGCGCGATGGCGTCGCCGGATGCGAGGCCCGCGTGCTGCGCCGCCAGGCGCACCCGGTGCCTCCCGTCCGACGACGGCGCCAGCTCGTCGATCCGCAGCGTCACCTTTGAGCCGTTCTCGCCCCGCAGACGCACGGAGACCGGCTCGGTCTGTCCGATCTCGGGCCAGTCCTTGCCGATCCATTCGCGGCGGTGGTGGGCGTCGCCGAGGTAGGGCCACAGGTTGTTCGGCGAGACGTACAGGGTCTTCGAGGCGGATGCCTCCCACGATCCGTCGCGCCGCTGGCCGGGTTCGCGCAGGCCGCGGGCCTGCTCGTAGGCGATGGTCACGCCCTGCGCCCACCAGCCGTCGACGCCGTGGCTGTCGACGAGCCATGCGGCGATGTCCGTGTGGCTCCAGGACTCGGCGTTCTCGGCGTCGAGGAGTGCGAACCAGTCCTCTCGTGAACGGCCGGTGGCGGCGAGGACCGAGTCGTCGCCAACGGTTTCGTGGGTCGGGCGGGTCTCCTCGCTCATGCGGCGAGCCTATCGGAGTGTGGCGTAGGTCGCATGGGACGGCTCGGGCCGCAGGCCCGACGCGCCTTCGTCTACCAGCCGCGCTTCTCCCACTCGTCGATCTGCGGCTCCTCGGTGCCGATCGTCGTCGGGAGGCCGTGACCGGGCAGGACGGAGAAGTCCGCGCCGAGCGGGACGAGGCGCTCGCGGATGGAGGCGATGATCGTGGGGAACGACGAGTAGTCGAAGCGGGTGGTGCCCGGGCCGCCGGGGAACAGGGTGTCGCCCGTGAGGACGGTGGTCAGGTCGCGGACGACCAGCGACGTCGACCCGGGCGTGTGCCCCGGGGTGTGCAGGGCCTCGACGCGCGTGCCGGCGATCGTGAGCGCCTCGCCGTCGGGCAGGTCGGCAAACTCCAGGTCGGGGTGCGTCTCGTGCAGGAGGAAGGCGTCCGCGGCGTTGATGCGCGGGGTCACCGACCAGTTGGCGGCCAGCTCGGCGAGGGGGCCGATGTGGTCCCAGTGCCCGTGCGTGACGAGGATGCCCCCGACCTTCCGCCCGTCGACGGCGGCGCGGACGGCGTCGGCGTCGTGCGCGGGGTCCACCACCAGGACCTCGGACTCGTCCCCGATCACGTAGGTGTTGTTGGGGAACTGGCCGCCGTCGGGGGCCTGGCCGATGATCTCGTGACGTTCGATGGCAGCGGGCACGCGGGAACTCCTGGGGTGTGTCGGGACAGGTGAGGGTGCGCGGCGGCTGGGTCGGCAGGGGCCCGGCCGCGCACGATCGCGGCGCGCAGCCCCGAGGGACCGCGCGCCGCGAGCGAGAGGTCAGGTCAGAGCGACTCGACGGCCGTCACGGTGACGGGCACGTTGCCGCGCGTGGCCTTCGAGTAGGGGCACAGCTCGTGCGTGCGGTCGACGATGGCCTGCGCCTCGGACAGCTCCAGGCCCGGGATCTGGACCTTGATGTCGGCCGTGATGGCGTAGGACTCGCCCTCGGGGCCGAAGCCGACCGAGGTCTGGACCTTGGCCTGCGACGTGTCGACGCCCTTCTCCTTGCCGGCCAGGCCGAGCGCGCCGGTGAAGCACGCGCCGTAGCCGAGCGCGAAGAGCTGCTCCGGGTTCGTGCCCTCGCCGTTGCCGCCCATGACGACGGGGGCGGTGAAGGTGAGGTCGAGGTCCGGCTCGGTGCTGACGCCACGGCCGGCGCGGCCGCCCGTCGAGGTTGCGGTGGCGGTGTAGACGATCTTCTCCGGTGTGTTGGTCATGTGAACCAGCCCACCACCAATGGCGCGGGTCGGCAACCCGGTCCGTCGCCCGGGTGGTCCTCGCTCGTCATTCGGTGCCGGATAGGTAATCGTTGTGCCCATGCCACCCGAGAACGACCCGGCGGCCCCGGGCGCGGCCGACCCCACCGGGCCCACCGACACAGCCGAGCCCGCCGACGCGACCGGGCCGTCGGCGTCGAGCATCAGGCGGTGGCGGCGCAACCTCGCCGACGAGATGGCCGAGGGCGCGGTCTACCGGCGCCTGGCCCGGCGGAAGACGGGCGAGGAGCGGGAGATCCTGCTCGGCCTGGAGGAGGCGGAGAAGCGGCACGAGGAGCACTGGCGGCGCCTGCTCGGCCCGCACGCCGGCAAGCCGGTCCGCGCCTCGCTCCGCATCCGGATGCTCGCGTGGCTCGCCGGCAGGTTCGGGTCGGTCTTCGTGCTCGCCCTCGCCCAGCGCGCCGAGCTGCGCACCGATTCCGACGACGACGACGCCACGCCCGCCATGATCGCCGACGAGCGGGTGCACGGCGAGGTCGTGCGGGCGCTCGCGGCCCGGGGCCGCGCGCGCATGTCGGGCACGTTCCGGGCGGCGGTGTTCGGCGCGAACGACGGTCTGGTGTCCAACCTGGCGCTCGTGCTCGGCATCGGCGCGACGGGCGTGGCCCCGGCGGTCGTGCTCGTGACGGGGCTGTCCGGGCTGCTCGCCGGGGCGCTGTCGATGGGTGCGGGCGAGTACGTGTCCGTGCGGAGCCAGCGCGAGCTGCTGGAGTCGTCCACGCCGTCGACGAGGAGCGCGCAGGTGGTGCCGGCGCTCGATGTCGACGCGAACGAGCTGGCCCTGCTGTACCGGGCGCGCGGCATGTCCGCCGCCGACGCCGACGCGCACGCCCGCGAGGTCCTCGAGGCCCACCGGTCGTCGACCGCGGCGGGGGAGGGCGCGCCGACGGCGGCCGCCCGGCCGGGGCGGCACGGCGCGCCGCGTGACGAGGCGGAGTTCGAGGAGATCGGCAGCGCCTGGCGGGCGGCGATCTCGAGCTTCGGGTTCTTCGCGTCCGGCGCGATCATCCCGGTGCTGCCGTACCTGTTCGGCCTGGTCGGGCTGCCGGCCGTGATCGTGGCGGCCTCGCTCGTGGGCATCGCCCTGCTGGCGACCGGAGCGGTCGTCGGCGTGCTGTCCGGGGCGGCGGCGCTGCCGCGGGCGCTGCGCCAGCTCGCCATCGGCTACGGGGCGGCGGCGGTGACCTACCTGCTCGGCCTCGCGTTCGGGGTGTCGGTGGCCTGAGCGGCGTTGTGGTCGACTCCCGATCGGCGACGCCAGCCCCCACTGCCCTCTTCGCCACCCACCCCCGTCGAGACACCTCGATAACGCACCTATCGAGTGGGCATTCTTCGGGAATCGAGGTGTCTCGACGAAGGTTTCGGCGGTCGGCTACGACACGGCGGAGGCGACGCGCTCGGCCAGGCCGGGGATGGCCTTGCGGAGCTCCGTCGGGTCGACGGCCGTGAACGGGACGTCGAACCGCAGCACCCACGCGACCAGTGCCGGCCACGACCACGACCCGACGCGCACGCGGGTGCCGAGACCGGCGGCCTGCTCCATCTCGCCGTCGCCGAGCCAGGGCGCGACCTCGGCCGGGGTGAGCGGGAGGAGGAACTCGCCGACGCACGGCCACTCGTCACGGCGGGATGAGCCCTTGAATCGCGCGGCGACGAGGGCGGTGGCGCCGTCGTCGGGCAGGGGGCGGGGCGTGAAGGTGGGGCCGGGGGAGAACTTGGGCGTGAGGCGGTCCAGGCGGAAGATCCGCCAGTCCGCGGCGTCCCGGTCCCAGGCCACGAGGTACCAGCGTCGGTCCCGGGCGACGACGGCGTGCGGCTCGGCACTCCTCAGTGCCGTGGCGCGGCCGTCCGTGGCGCTTCGGGTACCCGCGTACTCAAAGGTGAGGACCCGGTGGGCGGTGACCGCCGCACTCACGGCCTCGAGGGTGGCGGGGTCGACCCGATCGGCCGGTGCCTCGGGCTCGTTGAACCGCACGCCGTCGATGCGGCGGCGCAGGCGGTCGGGCATCACCTGGCGGATCGTCGCCAGAGCCCGGGCGGCCGCCCCGTCGATGTCGACGCCGCTGGAGGCGGCACCACCCAAGGCGACGGCGATCGCGACGGCCTGGTCGTCGTCGAACAGGAGGGGCGGGACGTCCGCGCCCGCGGCGAGGCGGTAGCCGCCGTCGGGGCCCTTGGCGGACGTGATGGCGTAGCCGAGCTCGCGCAGCCGGTCGACGTCCCGGCGGATCGTGCGCGTGGTGACGTCGAGGCGGTCGGCGAGCACGCTGCCGGGCCAGTCCCGGCGGGACTGGAGCAGGGAAAGCAGCGCGAGCATCCGCGACGACGTGGTCGGCATGACTCAAGGTTCGCAGAAGTAGAGGACACAACCTGTCCTTTTAAGGGAGGAGTGTGGTCGTGCGGCACAGGGCCGCACCGGTCGGCCAGCTTGCGACCACTCATCGACTCCACGGACGGGACGACCTCCATGAGCATCACGACGACCACCCACCTCAACCTCCCCGGCACCGCGCGGCAGGCGCTGGATTTCTACGCTGTGGTCTTCGGCGGCACGGTGACCGCCGCGACCTACGCCGATTTCGGCATGCCCGCGGATGCCCCGGGCGCGCAGAAGATCGTGTTCGGGCAGGTCGAGAGTGCCGACGGGTTCCGGCTCATGGCATACGACGTTCCGGGCGCGGACGCTGCAGACCCGCCGCGAGAACGGCCTCACGTTCACCGACCGCCCGTTCTTCCAGTCCGTCCGCGGCGAGAGCCTGGCGGACGTGGAGCCGATCTGGGCGGGGCTCGCCGAGGGAGCGACGATCGTCGAGCCGCTCGCGGCGTCCGCGTGGAGCCCCGGCTTCGGGATGCTCACGGACCGCTTCGGCGTCACGTGGGTGGTCGACGTCCAGGCGGCTTACGCGGGCTGACTGGCGCCTGCCCGACGACGGCCCCCGCCGCCCGCTCGGCGCTCAGCACCCCCGTCGAGACACCTCGATAACGCTCGTATCGCGCGGGCAAGCTTCAGGAATCGAGGTGTCTCGACGAGGTGTGGCGGGAGGCGCCGGCCCCAGCCGCACGGAGGCGCTACTCGACCGAGACCCGCACGTCCCCGCCGCTCGGGCTCACGTCGTCGAGCAGCTCGGACGGGATCCGGAACACGCGGCCGGGCGCGGCGGGCCAGGCGAGCCGTTTGCGGGCGAGGGGGCGACCGTCCTGGGTCACGGTGACCACGGGCCTGCGGATGAGGCGGTCCACCCAGGCGACCAGGCGTCGTCGGGCGGGCTCGGTCCGGTCCGGACCCCAGACCGACGGCGAGACCCACCGGATCGGCGCGTCCGGCACGATCCGGGCGGACGGCCCGTCCGGGCGCCCGGCGTTCCTGGCCACGAGGTACTCGCGCACGCGGTCGGCGACGAACTGCCCCTCGAGCGCCACGACGTCGGCCGTGTCGACCGGGTGGTTGACGTTGCCGACCGAGAACACGCCGGGCAGGGACGTGCGCATGGCGGCGTCCACGACCGGGGCGCGGCTCGCCGGGTCGATGTCCGCCCCGGCCATCCGCAGCAGCTCGTTGTCCGGGATCCAGTCGCCCGTCAGCACCACGGTGTCGCACTCGATGACCCGTCGCTCGCCGGTCGTCGTGTTCTCCACCTCGACGCCGGACACGCGCCCGCGCCCGTGGATGGCGACGACCTTCGAGCTGGTCTCCACCCGGGTGCGGAACATGACCTTCCCGGGCACGCGGAACAGCGAGTACGACTCGCCTACCGGGTACTCGGAGACGAGGGCCTCGGTGCGGCAGCCGGCCTCCTTCAGGGTCATGACGGCGGACCAGCTCACCAGCTCGGCCCCGACGACGACGGCGCGCGTCCCGACCTCCTTGTGGTGCAGGTGCACGAGGTTCTGGAGGTGCCCGGTCGTCAGCACGCCGCCCGGCCGGGTCCCCGGGATCATGCGCGCCGTGCGGGGGCGCTCGCGGGCGCCGGTGGCGAACACGAAGACCTCCGGGCGGACGAGCAGGCGGCCGGACCGGGTGGTCGCGACGAGGGTCGACGGACCCTCCCAGCCGGTCACCATCGTCTCCGTGAGCAGCTCGGCGCCGGCGGCCTCCGCCTCGGCGACGAGGACGCGGGCGTACTTCGGCCCCGACATGAACCGCTTGCGGTCCCGGATCCCGTAGCCGGGGTGGTCCGCGTGGCGAGGGATGCCGCCGGCCTGCTTCTCGCGCTCGAGCACGACGACCGACTCCACGTGCGGAGCCAGCCGCGCGGCCGCGCTCAGGCCGGCCGGACCACCCCCGATGATCGCCACCGTGGGGGTGAGGACGCGTCGGCCGTCGTCGTTCGTCGTCATCCCGCCGGTGTGCCTCTCCGTCTGGTCGGCGCTCGTCGTCTGGTCCGCACTCGTCGGGGTCTGGTCGGCGGCGCTCATCGGTTGCTCCCCGTCGTCGTGGTGGTGCCCGCCGTGGCGGACCCGCCGGGCATGGCGGCCCCACCCGCCGTGGCGGACCCGCCGGGATGGGCGGCCCCGCCCGCACGGGCGGACCCGCACGGCCCCCCGATCCCGCACGACTCCGCCATCGCGCCCACCTCGGCGCCGCAGAAGAACCCCTGGCAGCGGCCGTTCATGGCGCGCGTGCGCCGTCGGAGTCCCTGGATGTCTCCCGGAGGGACGTCGGAGGCGAGGGCGTCCCGGATCTCCCCACGCGTGACCCGCTCGCAGAAGCAGACGACCGCCCCGTACTCGGGGTCGCGCGCGATGAGCGCGTCGTCGGCGAACGGCCGCACCTGGTGCTCGCCGAGCGGCGGCATGACGGGCGGGTCCGGGAGGTCGTCGCGCATCCGCAGGTCCAGGCCGGACCCCTCGAGGAGCCCGAGGATGTGCTCGGACACCGCGATCGCGGACGTCAGCCCGGTCGACCGGATCGCGGCGGCGACGACGTACCGCCGGTCGGCGGCGACGTCGATGAGGTAGTCGGACTGGTTGTTCGCGGCGCGCAGCCCGGCGTACGTGGCCGTGACCTCCTCGTCGAGGAGCGCCGGCATGATCCGTCGGCCCTTCTCGAGCAGGAACTCGTACCCGTCCTCGGTGGTCGAGGTGTCGGCCTTGTCCTCCTGGTCGTCGGCGGTCGGCCCGAGCATGACGTTGCCGAAGATCGTCGGGCTGATGAGCACGCCCTTGCCCACCTTGGACGGCGCGGCGAGCACGATCTGGTCCACCAGGGCGGAGGAGAGCTTGTCGTACACGAGGAGCTCGCCCTTCCGCGGGTGGACCTCCAGGCGGTCGAACCCGAGCATCGCGTCGATCGCGTCGGCGCCGAGCCCCGCGGCATTGACGACCCAGCGGGCGGTGACGTTCCCGCGGTCGGTGCGGATCGTCGTCGCCTCGGGGCCGACGTCGATGCCGGTGACCCGGTGGCTGCGCAGGAACGTCGCGCCGCGACGGACGGCCTCGGTGGCGAAGGCGAGCGGGACGCTCCAGGCGTCGATGACGGCCTCGTCCGGGACGGTGAGCCCGCCGGCCACGCCCGGCCCCAGGTTCGGGAGCCGCGCGTAGACCTCGTCCGCCGAGATGAGCGACGTCTTGAGATAGCCGTTCTTCTCCGCCTTCTCCTGGAGAGAGGGCAGGGTCGCGGCCTGCTCCTCGTCCCACGCGACGAGCACGGCCCCGGTCACCCGCAGGCCGATGTTCGTGCAGGCGCAGTACTCGGCGAGCAGCTCGTAGCCGCGGGCGACCAGGCGGGACTCCAGCGTGCCGGGCGTGGCGTCGTACCCGGTGTGCAGGAGGGCCGTGTTGGCCTTCGTCGTGCCCTCCCCGACGTCATCGCGCGAGTCGATCATGACGACTCGGTTGGTCGTCCCCGCCAGGTCGCGGGCGATCGCGGCGCCGACGACGCCGGCGCCGATGATCGCGACGTCGTAGCTCGGGTCGGTCATGGGTGTGTCCTTCACGAGTCGGCCCCGCCGGCGTCGGCCGGCGCGGGCGTGGTGGTGGCCGTGGCGGCCTGACGGTCGAACTTTGGGTAGCGGCGGGTGGAGATCGCCCAGGCGAGCGCGATGGCGGCGACAGCCGCGGCGAGCTTGCCGAGGATCATCGGCGTGATCATGTCCGGGGCCACGCCGGCGGTGAAGCCGAGGTGGTCGCCGAGGATCGCCATGATCGAGATCGACCAGGCCGTGTTGATGAAGACGCCGCGCTGGTCCATCTGGTCCATGAGCTTGAAGGTCGGGATCGCGTTCGCCATCGACATGATGAGTCCGCCGGAGGCGACGTCGTTGATGCCGAGCTTTCCGCCCGCGGCCGCCAGGGGCTTGGCCGCGACCTTCGTGACGAGGTGCATGAGCGGGAAGGCGCCCATGAGGAACAGGCAGATGAGGGCGACGATCTCGAGCCCCTCGGTCACCGGCGCGAGCTCCCAGCCGGACGGCATGATCGCCCAGCCGGTGAGGAACTCGAAGGACGCGATGGCCAGGGCGATCGAGATGATCGCGACGAGGAACTTCCCGAAGGCGAGGAAGCCGCGGGTCATGGCGTTCGGGAACTTCCACAGCCCGAACGCGATGAGCAGCGCGACGATGACGATCGGCACGAGGTTGCTGAGCACGAGCATGAGGTCGAAGCCCGCGACCAGGCCGCCGACGAGGACGCCGACGGGGATCGTGATGACGCCGACCAGCACGCCGTTCGCGAAGTGCGGGCGGTTCGTCTCGGAGACGATGCCGAGGCCGACCGGGATCGTGAAGACGACCGTGCAGCCGAGCATCGCGGCAAGGATGGCGCCGGCCAGCAGGCCGGCCTCCTCGGTGTGGGCCATCTCGACGGCGAGGTGGTACCCGCCCATGTCGTTGGCGAGCAGGGAGCCGGCGAACATGGCCGGGTCCGCGCCGAGGAACTCGTAGACCGGGACGACGACCGGGTTGAGGACCTTGGAGAGGATGGGGGCGAGGGAGATCATGCCGACCATCGACAGGGCGAGGGGCCCGAAGGTGTTGATGCCCTCCTCGAACTGCTCGCCCAGGCCGAGCCGGTTCCCGATCGCCCGGTCCAGGCCACCGACGACGAGGAAGACGGCCATGATCACGACGATGACTTCGTTGACGCTCATGGTCACAGTCCCATCGTGGTCTCGACGGCGGTCCGCCACTTCGCGCGGAAGGCCGCGACGTCGTCGGCGGGTCGCTGCGGCGTGTACTCGGCCTCGACCTCCCAGGCGTACGGCCCGTCCTGGACCGCCAGGTCCGGGTCGAGGGCGAGGCGCATGCAGGCGGCCGTGCCGAGCGCGGTGGCGTGCTGGGACGGGTAGGTCTGGACGGGGGCCTGCAGCATGTCCGCCTGGGACTGCATGAGGGTCCGGCTGCGGGTGAGGCCGCCGTCGACCTTGAGGCTCGTCAGCGCGGTGCCGAGCTCGGGGTGGGTGAGGTCGGCGAGCTCCGCGATCTGGGCGGCGATGCCGTCGATGACCGCGCGGACGATCTGCGGCTTGCCGGTGGAGAGCTTCATGCCGACGACGAAGGCGCCCGCGTCCGGCTTCCACCAGGGGGCCGCGAGGCCGGCGAAGCTCGGGGCACAGATGACGCCGCCGGTGTCGTCGGCGGCGATCTCGTCCATCTCCGCGGCGTCGCGGATGACGCCGAGCTCCTGCATCCAGCGGACGGCGGAGGCCGCAGTGTAGACCTGCCCGTCCGAGCAGTACATGGTGCGGCCGCGCAGCCGCCAGGCCACCGAGGTGGTCAGCCCGTTGTCGAACCGGGGCGCGGTGTCGCCCATGTTGACGAGGATGAACGCGCCGGTGCCGTAGGTGCACTTGCCCTCGCCGCGCTCGAGGCAGTTCTCGGCGAAGAGGGCCGCCTGCTGGTCGACGATGAGGCCGCCGACGGGCGCCTCGGCGCCGAACTCGGTGGTGGTGCCGATGATCTCGTCGCAGTCGACGATCCGGGGCAGCTTCTCGTCCGCGAGGTCGAAGATCTCCAGCAGCCGCTGGTCCCACTGCCCGGTGTCGACGTCGACGAGGAGGGACCGGGAGGCCGTCGAGACGTCGGTGACGAACTCGCCGGTGAGGCGGTGCAGGATCCACGTGTCCGTCGTCGTGACGACGCCCTCGCGGGTGAGGTTCTCGCGCAGCCAGGTGAGCTTCGGGGCGGTGAAGTAGGTGTCGAGGACCAGTCCGGTCTTTTCGTGCACCTCGTCCGCGTGGTCGCGGAGCCGGTCGACGACGACCTCGCCGCGGCGGTCCTGCCACACGATGCAGGGGGTCAGGGGCTCCCCGGTGGCCGGGTCCCAGGCGAGGACGGTCTCGCCCTGGTTGGCGAGCGAGACGCCGTCGATCGGCTTGCCGGCCTTGGCGACCGCCTCCTTGCCGGCGTCGACGACGGAGTTGTAGAGCTCGAGCGGGTCCTGCTCGACCGCTCCGCCAGGGAGGTACTGGGGGTTGATGGAGTTCTCGACGACCGCGTGGATGCCATCCTCATCCACGACGATCGCCTTGGAGCCGGACGTTCCTTGGTCCAGAGCCAGAATTGCCACGTCGCAACCTTCTTCCGGTGGGCTCCGGGTCGATGCTGACCCGGACGGGTTCCTTGCGCCAGTGTGGGCGCTGAAGGGAAGCCTGGGTGTGTGTGGAAGTGCGTGCAAACCGTGTGGGAGATTGTGGGAGTCTGACGGCGCCGACGACGGCGTGGATCGGGAGGATGTGTGGCGTGCTGGCGGATCAGAGGTGCCGATACATCGTGCGCGTGCTGCACTCCCAGGCGTCGGTGTCGACGCTCGAGCTCAGCCGCGCGCTGCACGTGAGCGCGGAGACGATCCGGCGGGATCTCGTGCGGCTCGAGCGGCAGGGGGAGCTGCGCCGCGTGTTCGGCGGCGCCGTGTCGGTGACGCGGCAGCGAAAGAGCGAGCCGTCCTTCGACCGGCGCAGCGCGATCAACTCGGACAAGAAGCGGGCGATCGGTGAGGCGTGCCGGGACGTGGTGGCGGACGCCGAGACGATCTTCATCGACGTCGGGACCACGGGCCAGGCGGTGGCGGCGGCGCTCGCGCCCACGTTCACCGGCACGATCGTCACGCACTCGCTTCTCGTGGCGATCGAGGTGGCCGAGGGGAGCACGGCGGAGCTCGTGCTGGCGCCCGGACGGATGCGGCGCGGCGAGTGGTCTTTGACCGGGGCGGCGACCCACGAGTTCCTCGCCAACATGCGCTACGACGTCGCGCTCGTCAGCTGCGGCGGGGTGGATGCGGCCGCCGGCCCGACGGACTTCGACTTCGACGACGCCGAGGTGAAGCGGACGGTCGCACAGCACGCGGAGCGGGCCTACGTGCTGGCCGACTCCTCGAAGCACGGGGTCGTCGGGCGGTACGTCATCGGCGACTGGTACGACGTGAGCGGGATCGTCACGGACTCGGCGCCGCCGGAGGGGCTCGCCGCGAGCATCTGGAGCGCCGGCGGGGAGATCCATCATCCGTAGGGGGTGAGGCGGGGGCAGGACGTGGGGCGGGGACGGGCCTTGATTCGGACCCGGTTCGGGCCTGATTCGGGCTTGATCCAGGCCTGGGTGTCGGCGTCGCTGGGTAGCGTGTCGACATGGCGACGATGATCCCCGCTGAGGTCGGTTTCGGAGACGGTTTCGGCGGCGAGGGCATCGTCTGGGGGAGGCTCAAGGAGCAGCTGCCCGACGACGTCGTGGTCCTGCATTCGACGGCCATCCGCCAGCAGGGCACCGAGCGCGAGGTCGACCTGCTGGTGCTGTGGCCCGGGGTGGGCGTGGCCGTCGTCGAGGTCAAGGGCGGGTGGGTCGAGTACCGCGACGGCGTGTGGCGCAACGGCCGCGGGCCCAGCCAGTCCCAGGTGATCGAGGACCCCGCCGCCCAGGTCAACGACGCGCGCCACCGGCTCGTGGAGTGGCTCCGCCCGAGGGGCGTGCGCGTGAAGGAGGCGACCAACGCGAGGTGGGCGTCCGTCGTCGTGCTGCCGGGGGTGGACGTGCCGTCCGGGTGGGAGACGCCGGGTCTCCCGGCTGAGTGCCTCGTCGGGCGCCAGGACCTGGATCGGCTGGAGGACCGGCTGCGGGTCGCGATCGAGCGGCACGGGCAGGGCATGCGGCCGCTGACGGAGGTGGACGTGGCGGCGCTGGTCGACGCGATCGCCCCCGAGCTCGTCCCGGACGAGGTGCAGTTCCAGGTGGCCGACCAGGCCGAGGAGGTACTCAGGCTCACGGCCGAGCAGGAGGACGTGCTCGACGCGATCCGCGAGTTCCCCCGGGCCCGCATCATCGGCGGGGCCGGCACGGGCAAGACGGTGCTCGCGCTGCGGAAGGCTCGCCAGCTCGCGCGCGACGGGAAACGCGTCGCGCTCATGTGCTACACCGTGGGGCTCGCGAGGTCCTTCCAGCGTGAGGTCGCCACGTGGCGACCGAAGGAGCGGCCCGAGTACGTGGGGACGTTCCACGATCTCGCGTTCGAGTGGGGCGCGACCGGGGGTGACCGGAAGGACCCGCAGTTCTGGGAGGAGGACCTCCCGGGGCAGCTGCGGGAGCGCGCCGCGCAGCGGGCGGTGGCGGACCGGTTCGACGTCGCCGTCATCGACGAGGCGCAGGACTTCGGCGACTCCTGGTGGGAGGCCGTGACCGCCTGCCTGCGCGCCGGCGACGAGGGAGGGCTGTTCGTCTTCCTCGACGACGGGCAGAAGCTGTTCACCCGGCACGGCCGCGACCCGATCGACCTGCCACCGGTCTCGCTGGTGCGCAACCTGCGCAGCTCGAAGCAGATCGCCCAGCTGGCCGGCGCCTTCGCCACGACGCCGACCAGCCCGAAGGCGGTGGCGCGCAGGCCCGTGCTCCTGCTCGACGTGCCCGCGGACGAGGCGGTCGACGCCGCCGACGACGTGGTCGAGGCGCTGATTGCCGGCGAGGGCGAGGACGGTTTCACCGCCGGACAGATCGCGCTGATCACCACCGGCTCGCGCCACCCGGTGCAGCCGAGCATCTATGAGTCCGAGGCTCGGGAGCAGTACTGGGACGACTTCTTCGCCGGCGAGGACGTCTTCTACGGGACCGTGCAGGGGTTCAAGGGCCTGGAGCGGCCGGCCGTCGTCCTCTGCCTCAACGGGATCCACAAGGCCGCGCCGGCCCGGGAACGCATCTACACCGGGATCTCGCGCGCGACGACGTTGCTCGTGGTGGTCGGTCCCCGTGAGCTCCTGGAGGACGCCGGCGGAGAGGCGGCCCGACGGCGCCTGAGGGACGTGCGGGATTGGGCGTGGCCGGCGGGATAAGGGTGTTGTCGGCGGGGTAGGCGGAACGGCTAGAAATGTCGGTGGTCGCTCGTAGAGTTTCGACGTCGGCCCCCTTCCCGAAAGGCATTCACGATGTCCGAGCGCATCCCCGTTGTGTATGGCTACCTCGACCACTTCGACAGCCTGTCCATCCTCCCCGAGCAGTACGCGATCGACCTCGCGGAGGAGATCCAGGCCGTCGCGAACGCCCGCACCTGGGGCGAGGCCAGGCGCGTGGAGTTCAGGCGCTCGGAGTCTCCGGTTCCCGGGGGAGGAGAGCCTCGATGAGGGAGAGGAGCTGGCCGCCGACGATGAGCCCTTTGACATCGAGGAGACGCCCTTGCGTGAGAACGGCTACTGGCCCCCCGTTCTCCCCCAGCTCTTCCTCGAGGCGCAGATCCTCAACGACGAGGCGGTCGCCGATCTGAGAGAAATCGGTGAAGTGGAGCAGGCGGTGCTCGACGACCCCTACTTCAAGATCACGCTTGAGCAGGAGGCGGAGATGCTCGAGGTGCTCGAGCGGCACGGGTACTCGGCCCGGCGGGACGACGCGCTGCTCGTGCGCTGTGAGTACATCGGAGAGGACTGCAGCGAGGCCCTCACAGCCATCGAGGCAGGGACGTATACCAGTCGCAATCGCCTCTAGGACGGGACCGGCGAGCGGCCGGACCTTCGAGGATTGTTGGCCCCGCGGCGTGTCGCCGCGGGCCGCTCCTGTTCACGGCAGTGCGAAGCGGTTCGCGGTACAGGCGCGAGTCGCGGGGTGCGTCGTCCCGCGTGCGATGCATCGGGTCATGACGCTCGACATCGGGCGATCGCGTCGATCACCTGCGCGGCGGCGGTCTCTGCGGCCTCGTGCTCCCAGATCCGAAGGACCTCCCAGCCGGCGTCCTCGAGAAGTCGGTCGGTGTCGCGGTCGCGTTCTGAGTTTGTGCTGAGCTTGGTCTCCCACCAGTGGCTGTTGGCCGCCGGCGACGTGCCGTGTTCGGGGCACGAGTGCCAGAAGCAGCCGTCGATGAAGACGGCGAGACGGGCCCGGATGAAGGCGATGTCGATGGTGCGGCGCCGGTTGCCGGGAACGGGGTAGTTCACCCGGTACCGCAGTCCTGCGCTGTGCAGGAGCCGGCGGAGCGCGAGCTCGGGCGCGGTGTCTCGTCGTGCGGCACGGGACATCCGTGCGGCTACCGCAGGGGACGAGGCGCCTGGGTGGGGCGGGACGCGAGAGTGCGGCCCCTGGCTTGTATCCACAGAGCCATCCTCCGATGTCGGTGATCGAACGTATGTTCGATTGATCGATGGGCTGGGGACGCCGTCGACCGAGGCATTTACAGCGCCGGCGCGCCGGCGGTCATCTCACCACAAGAAAGTGGATCTCATGGCTTACAGTCGGCGAGTGGCAGCCAGTTCCGTGGGGATCGACGAGATTCGTACGCTCGACCTCTTTGCCGGCGCCGGGGGACTGTCGACCGGTTTTCACCAGGCCGACCCGGCGTTCACGGTCGTCGGCGCCGTCGAGTTCGACGTGGCCGCCGCGGCGACCTTCGCTGCCAATCACGGTGACGTCGTGCACGTCGGCGACATCACGGAGTGGGTGTCCTCAGGCGCCGTTCCCGAGGTCGACGTCGTTGTCGGCGGACCGCCGTGCCAAGGCTTCTCCAGGCTCAACAAGAACCGTGACCAGGACATCCGAAACAACCTGTGGCGCCAGTACATGAAGGCGGTGCGCCTGGCCCAGCCGAAGTACTTCGTGATGGAGAACGTGGCGGCACTCTTCTCCACTCCCGAGTACGAGATGCTCCTGAGTGCGTTCGAGCCGGGCGGCGCGCTCGAGGACTACATGGTGCAGTCCCGCGTGCTCAACGCCGCCGACTTCGGCGTGCCGCAGTCGAGGAAGCGTGCCATCGTGATCGGGCGTCGCCGTGATCTGGCTGCTCCGGGGATGCCGCTGCCTCGTTCCCGCGAGGACTGGATCCCGTCAGGCACTGTGTTCGCGCGGACCTCCGAGGAGGTGGTCCTGACGAGCGTGGAAGACCCCCGCACCACGACGTTCAACGGTGTGGACCTCGAAGGGGCGTACCGGACCGAAGAGCTGCACTACACGAGGAACTACGCCCAGCTCAGTCTGGACCGCTTCCGCAGCATTCCACCCGGAGGCAACCGATTCGACCTGCCTGACGAGCTCAAGGCGCCGTGCTGGCGGAGGCACACGAAGGGTTCGGGAGACGTCATGGGGCGTCTTCGATCAGAGCGGCCATCGGTGACGATCCGCACCGAGTTCTTCAAGCCCGAGAAGGGCAGGTATCTGCACCCAACCGCCAACCGTGCGATCACGCATCGCGAAGCCGCTCTGCTCCAGGGATTCGACGACGACTACCTATGGCTAGGCACGAAGCCTCAGATCGCACGGCAGATCGGGAACGCTGTGCCACCGCCACTGGCAGCTGCAGTGGCGAGGCGGATTATGGAGGCGATCGTGAGCGCGCCAGTCACGGCCCGCTCCGAGTCGGACACGGATCGACCGAGGTTCCTTCAGCCGACCATGTGGTAGTGGGCGGGACACCAACTTTCAGTCAGAACTGCGATCGGTGTCGTGACTTGTCCATATAGTTGGATGGCAGTCGAATGTGCATCCAAGAACCAGCCCGGACGCCACCGGAGAGGCAGAGTCATGACGGTATCGTGGGACAGGCCAGATCGGGCCCTTGAGAGCGAAGTATCTGGTTACCTCGAAGTGGCCCTGGAGGTCTATCGCAAGGATCCCGATCTGTTTCGCGAGCACGTCGGGCTCGAACAGTCGTTCCGTACCAGCGGGTACTCCACGCGACAGTTCGTGGAGCTGCTCCAGAACGCGGCCGACGCTAACCTGAACGCTAACCAGCGCGGCCGAGTCGAGTTCGTGCTGACGCCCGACACCCTGTATTGCGCCAACGAGGGTGCACCATTCAGCGAGCAGGGAATCAAGAGCATCAGCCATGCGTACATCAGTGCCAAGCGCGGCGAAGAAATCGGTCGCTACGGTCTTGGGTTCAAGTCGGTGCTCGCGTTGTCGGAAAGAGTTCAAATATTCAGTCGATCGGTGAGCTTCGAATTTGGATCACCGCAGGCACGAAGTGAGCTCCTCCGTCTTGACCCCCGTGCAGCAGCACTTCCGATCCTCCGAACACCGACTTTGATAGATGTGGTACGTGAGCGAGAGGGCGATGCTCTGCTCGCTGAACTGATGGGCTGGGCGACCACGGTCGTGAAGTTGCCACTCGATAGGCCTGAAGTGGTTCGGGCGCAGCTCGTCAGTTTCCGGCCAGAGTTCCTCCTGTTCGCCCGAAGCGTCGCGGAGCTCACCATCCGATCCATTGAGCTCGACGGAACGGTCGAGAAACGCGATTACCGATGTGAGGATCTGGGCGACGGAATCTATGAGGTCGGTGCGGGCGAGGGGCGCTCTCGGAGACGTTGGTTGACGCGTCGCGCGGAGCATCGTCCCTCTATGGCTGCCCGGCAGGAGGTCGCCGATGCGACCTGGCGAGACTCGTTCGTCATTACATACGCAGCTCCTCTCGAGAAGCCCAATGAGCTCGGGGAGTTCTGGGCGAATTTTCCGCTGGACGCGCGTACGTCGGCAAGAGGACTGTTTAACGCGCCGTGGGCACTCAACGAGGACCGCACAACGATCCTTCACGACAAGATCTTCAACCAGGAGATCATCGAGAAGTTCTCGCAGTTGTTCCTGGAGTGCCTGCCGCTGCTTCGCGACCCAGAGACGGCGCCTGCGGGTCACATTGCCTATCTGCCAAGCAGGCCTGCTGAGACTGTGAGTGCGGTTGACAAGGCGCTCATCACCAAGATTAGGTACGGCCTAGCAGTAGGCGCGTTCATCCCAGACATGGCCGGCGGACTTCGTAACGGGGAGACCATTCGGTCGTTGACGCACGGTTTACCGTTCGGCAGTGACGTGCATCAAATTTGGCTTGAAGCACCGCACACCCCCAAGGACTTCCCCCATCCTGACATCTATGCGACGGCGGAGACTCGGGCTCGTCTCCGTGACATGCATCGTGGAGCTTTTGCGCCCGATCCGGGTGCTGATGCTCGCGCGGCCGTGCCCACGGAGATCGGTATCGCGAGCTGGCTCACCATGCTCGCTAATACTTCGGACGTGATGTACTCGGGACTTGCGATTGGAATCGCCGACAAGCTTTCGGGAGACTCAAGGAATGATCGTGCGCATGCGCGCATCATTGCGCTGACAACTGGTGAGAGAGCGCGCCCAAAGGACGCTAGGTCGGTATTCCTTCCACCGAGCGGCGATAGCGACTTCGGAAGCTATCAGATCATCGATCAAGAGCTTGCCGCTGATCGTCGTGCTCGTAAAATTCTGGAGGGATGGGGATTCCAGCAACTATCGTCAGAGGCTGTCTTTGATTCGCAGGTCAGCTCGATCAGTCCAGATTGGACGCAGAATGAGTGGCTTAGGCTTTGGGGAGCCGCCCAGGACGTGTCTCCGCGACACGTCGAACGACAGCTGCTCGCAGCGCAGAGAAAAGGGAGCACGGTGCTCCTCCCCACCGAGTCCGGTGAATGGCGCGAGCCGCATGAAATGTTTGACCTTTCTCATCTGGGAATCTCAACGGCACCTGACGTCACTCTTGATTCAGAGGTCGTAAACCTTGGTCTTGCTCGTTCTCTGGGCGTGTGCACGGGTGTCGATCCACAGTTTCCGGTCATCGAAGAGGTCGTTTTCAGTGGGTATCGAAAATGGGTGCTCGATGAGTATTTTGGTGAAAGTGAGGATTCGCATCGATCCCTTGCGTTCGATCGTGATCGTGGACCCGGTCCCATAGGTATTCTTGGTGATTCCGAGCTGTCGGACGAGGCAAACTATGCGTGGTCTAAAATGCTGGTGGATGCGAGTGGCCACACGTCCTGGGTCGCAACCCACACGGATGGCAGAAGGGAGTTGGTTCCTGCACCGCACGTCTGGGCCCTCGTGAACTACGGGAGGGTTATGACACAGTCGCATGGATATGTCCCCGCTGTCGAGTGTGTTGATCCGGCGCTGCACAGGCTCGCAAAGCTTGTGCCTGTTCCGGTGCACCCGAACTTCAGTCGGTTGGATCTAGCCCGCACCCTGGATGAGATTTCGCCGGACTTCCTCGCGAAGCAGTTCGCTAGCTTCCCGGAGTACAAGGCGGTGGGAACAGCATCCGTCGAGCTGGGAGCCTTGCTGACCGACCTTGTTGGAGTCTTCGGAGAGGACGAGGATGGCTGGCCCAGCATGGTGCCTGCCGTGCAAGGTCAGGTTGTACGACCGACAGACGCCCGTCACGCGTATGTAGCGGCTGACGCCGACGAGTCGTTCGTCCTGGCTTCTACGAATCTTGCATTCGTAAGAGTCGATGACGACGTGGACCGAGCACGGCTGACAGACCACTCGCCGCTGCCCGCGGCATCGGACGCCCTTCGTTCTGAGATTCGCCCGATCGACGCCGCCGAACCGGTACCGCTTGTCGATCTTTTCCCTGGTCTACGCAAGGAGCTCGAGCCACGGTTGCAGTCGATCCAGTTGGTCGAGGTATCGAGCGTGGTGACCCGGCGGACGACCCCTGTGGGCAGCAAGGACGTTGAGGATTCACGGCTGTTCGACAGTCCGATCGCGTATATCGATGTCGATCCACTAAACCCGGATAACGAACGCGAGCTCCTCGAATGGGTCAACGCGTCGGTGCCACTCGGATTGAGCGCTCAGGCTCTCAACGGAGTGCTCGATCAGAAGCACGATGCTGCATTGGAGCGTAAGCGACAAGAGCTTCGGGCCAGCGGTTCCGATGTGGAGAGGATTGCGAGGCTGTTCGACTCCGCGACACTTGAGGCGAAGCTGCCGGTGGGCCTGCTCGACGCTCTTCATGCTCTAGGCAAGGAGGTCGATGAGGAAGGCTACCCTCAGCTCTTTCTCGACACCTTCGGCTGGGACGCTTTGTCGCAATTGAGCAGCCAGCTGGACAAGTTCGGTCTTCAGCCTCCAGATGCGTGGACTGGCGCCCGGCAGGCACGTCAGTTTGTTGCGGGGCTTGGTTTCGACGAAAGGTTCGCGGGGCAACGACCGTCGAAACGGGAGACGCTGACGGTCGTCCCTGGAAAGCCCGATCTCAACCAGCTCCACGACTACCAGTGGGCAGCACTCCATGGGATCAGGGCGTGTCTTCGTGTCGGAGAGGGTGAAGGTGCAAAGGCGCTTGTAGAGCTTCCTACCGGCGCTGGGAAGACGCGCGTGGCGGTCGAATCAATCGTCCGCGCCTATCTTGAGCACGATGTCGCACGCGAAGGTCACGTGCTCTGGATCGCTCAGTCACAGGAGCTGTGCGATCAGGCCGCTAACACCTGGAGCGAGGTGTGGCGAGCCTTCGGCGACTCGCGGACCATGGAGGTCGCCAGGTTCTACGAGAAATCCCAGCCCGACGAGCTGACGGAAGACATCGGGGTCGTGATCGCGACTGACGCGATGCTGAGGGAGCATCTCGAAACGGATCGTTTCGACTGGATTTTTGACCCCGCAGTCATCATCGTCGACGAGGCGCACCGTGCAGCTAGTGCATCGACCTACACGGACATCTTTCAACGGCTGGGTGTCGGCATCGGAAATTATGATCGGCCGCTTATTGGTCTTTCCGCAACGCCGTTCCGCGGACGAAACGAAAAGGCGGCCAGGTCGTTGGCTCAACGGTTCGGACAGAACCTCATCACGTCGTTGGGAGATGACCCGATCAGAGCGCTGCAGTCGAGAAGGGTGCTCGCCGAGATCGATCACGAGGTGCTGCCAGGCACCAGCGTAGTGATCGGGGACGACGAGCGGCAGCGCAACTACATCAACCGATCAACACTAAGTTCGGTCGGTGCAGACGAGGACCGGATGAAAACACTTGTGGAGCACATCCTCAAGCAGCCCAAGGACTGGCAGGTTCTGGTCTTCATGCCATCGGTCCTCTCCGCGCAGGTCCTTGCCGCGATTCTGCGCTCTGAGCAGATCGCTGCCGAATCTGTCAGCGGGGAGAGCTCCAGACGCATGCGATCCGACGTCATTGAACGCTTCCGCAAGAATGATGTCCGGGTGCTCGTCAATTGCGACCTCCTGACGCAGGGATTCGATGCACCGAAGGTACGTGCACTCTATGTCGCTCGACCAACCCTGAGCGAGAGTCTCTATGTTCAGATGGTGGGCCGCGGTCTTCGTGGACCGCAGAACGGCGGCTCCGACCGTTGCCTGGTGGTCGACCTCGAGGACACGATAGAGAACGGCTCTGCGAATCTGGCCTACCGCGAGTTCGAATCATTCTGGCGAAAGGTATGACGTGGAGCTCATCCCTCCCTTTGACCCGTCGTTCTTCAGTGAGAGTAGGGCGGAGCAGAAAGTTGCGTCCCTCTTGGCGCGCATCGATCGGGCTGATGCTACAGCGTTCCACTCGGTGCATCTGCCACGGCATGAGCGGCAACAGATGGGCGAGATTGACTTCGTCGTCCTTTGGGGCGGTGTGGTGGTGTGTCTCGAGGTCAAGGGTGGGAGGCTCAGCCGCGTGAACGGTCGCTGGTATCAGACCGGCCGTCGCGGCACGCACCCAATGCGACGATCTCCGTTCGATCAAGCCAGGGAGGCTCGATTCGCGTTTAGCAAGAATATCGAGGCGAACCTCGGTGAGCGGTACTGCTACGGCTACGCGTTGGTGACTCCTGACTGTTCATTAAGTGACGCGCTCGAGGTTGGTGATCATGAGTACCTCGGATCGTCGGATATGACAGTTCTCGGGGTGGAGAACAGGCTCGACCTGATTGCGAAGCGGGCACTTTCAAGTCGGCCGAGGAGCATTCCGCGACGTGACTTCTCTGATCTGACGGCGCTTCGACGTTCCCTTCGTAAGGATCTCGACGGAGCGATGACGCTTGTGCAGCAGGCTGAGTTCATCGAGCACCGGCGGGTCGAACTGCTCGACGAGCAGATCGACTTCCTTGAGAGCGCACGATTCAATCCCCGCGTCGTGCTTGAGGGCGGTGCCGGAACAGGAAAGACGTTGGTCGGGCTGCACGGGGCGAAGAATGAAGCTGCTGAGGGGCGCAACACTGCGTTCGTCGTGCAGACGGAGGAGTCTCGAACCAGGGCGGAGGGGGCGATCAGGGGCGACGGGCCGACAATTGTGCTCGCTGACGAGCTGCCGCTCGCGGAACGGGTCGACCTCATCGTCGTGGATGAGGCCCAGGACCTGATGAACCCTCAGGACCTTGACCGTGTGTTCGCAAGTGTTCGCGGCGGGGCGGACGACGGTCGGTGGTGGATGCTCCTCGACCCCAATCACCAAGCACATGTCTCGGGTACCTTCGACCAGGACTCGCTCGATCTGGTCGTCCATCACTCGGGCAGCACGAGGATCAGGCTCACGAGAAACGTTCGAAACACCGATCAGGTGATCCAAGCAGTACAGCTCTATCTTGGGGCTGATCTCGGAAGCCGACGGATCGGGGATGGTCCGCCAGTCCAAGTGATCGAGGCGCGTGACGAGGAAGACGTCGTCTCAAGGTTGCGGGCCCATATTTCGTTGCTCCGTGAGCAGGGTGCGACGTCGGGGCAGATGGCGATCGTGAGTGCCGCCGGTTCGGCGGAGAACCGACTTGCTCGTGGTTCCGACCTGCTTGGTACCCAGCTAGACAAGGTCAGGGTGTGGACGCCGCAGCAGATCAAGGGTATCGAGTTCAGACACGTCATGGTCGTAGGCTCCGAGGATCTGACGGACAGGGTGAACGCGAACCGGGTGTATGTGGCGATCACCAGACCCTCGACGAGCTTGTTGATCGTGGTGCCGCCCGACCGCTACAAGCAGCTCTTGGCGCTCGCCAGGAAGAGAATCCGACAGCGGGATGGTGACAGATGATTGCTCGCGAGAGGCGCCAGGTGGTGCTCGACCACCTCACGGCGACCTACCTCGGTCCACGCGGCGGTGCTACTGAACAGATCGGTGATCGCCCTGACCTCACGTATCTGGTCGGGACTCTCTTTCCTGACGAAACCGACTCGCAGGACGAGGCGATGTCAGCGGACGACGTCCATATTCGGTCTGCTCAGGACGACGGATCGCCGACCGACGATGACGAGTTCGAGTTCGTCGCGCAAACGGCGAACGTCTGGAAGCCATCGTCGTGTGCACTATCGATTCTCACGGATGCTCCGAGCCTGAGGATCTACACCTCGTACGGTACCTACGCCCGGGTTGAGGGTGAACGCTCAACGTGGCGACGGACAGAGGCGAGCTCTGAGGCGGTCGATGTAGAGCGCGGGGCACGGGAGGTCAGGACCCGGGACGACCGAGCGGTCATTCGTATCCGGGAGCGTGCCTGGGGGAATGGCCGACGACTGATCACGATCGCGCTCTGCAACGCACTCCGGTCGAAGAGCGACGCTGCGGAAGATGCTGAGCGGAGTCTCTACCAGGCGAGATTCCGTGTGGAGGCTGTCGGTGGCGAGATTCTCCCGTACCACCGGATCGAGGACCTGAACCCCGACGAAGAACGTGAAGAGTTGTCGCTTCGCTTCCGGAACAAGCAGGTGTACGCCGTTGGTCATGGCACTGCCGCCGAGTGGGACCCAGCTCGACCGTGTACTTGGGCAGCGACCGTGCCTCTTCCGAGCTTCGTAGTCCCCAAGGTTCTGACTCGTGCGGGCACCTCTTCGGCTCTCCGCCTAGGGCGGCTTGCGGAGATCGAGTCTGATCGGGCGGGCGTCATCGAGGAGCTCAGCTCCTTCGTGTCTGACTACGAGATCTGGACCGAGGAACAGCGCTCCATGGCCGCACAGCTCACGGGCTTCCAAGGCGCCCCGGGGAGAATCGTCGAGCGTCAGGTGAAGGCTGTCGCGAGGATGCGGGAGGGTATTGCTCTGCTGGACAGAGACGATGCCGTTTCCCGCACGAATCGGCGCGCCTTCCGATTGGCGATGCAGGCGATGCGGCTTCAAATGGAGCAGAGTGAGCTGCAACGACGGCGCGACATGGGAGAGCAGGAGCAATCTGTCGATCCGACCTGGCGGCCCTTTCAACTTGCATTCATTCTCCTTTGCATGGCGAGCACGGCGGATGACGGTGCTGCCGATCGTCACCTCGTCGACCTTATCTGGTTCCCGACCGGTGGGGGCAAGACAGAGGCATATCTGGGGCTTGCGGCTTTTGAGATCTTCAGGCGGAGGCTGGAGCGTGGTCCGGACGGAGCTGGCACGACGGTGATCACGAGGTACACGTTGAGGCTCCTCACGATCCAGCAGTTCCAGCGGACGGCCGCCTTGATCTGTGCGATGGAGGTCATGCGACGACTTGACCCTGAGGTGCGAGAGCTCGGGGACTTCTCGATCGGCCTGTGGATCGGGAACAAGACAACCCCAGGCACGGACAAAGCTGCTGTTGACGCGTTCAATCGGATGCTGAGTCAACGTGATCCGGAGAATCCCTTCCAGCTCACCGAGTGCCCATGGTGCGGTGGAAAGCTGTTTCCCAAGAAGAAGTCCGACCCCAGCAGGTATGGTGCAAAGAATTTTGCGGGTCGGATCGTGCTTCGGTGCCCCGAGTCGTGCGAGTTCCATGATGGTCTGCCGGTTGAAGTTGTGGACGAACGGATTTACGACAACCCGCCTACGATTGTCGTCGCGACTGTTGACAAGTTTGCCCAGCTTCCGTTCGTGCCGGAGGCTGGCGCGATCCTTGGTGCCAGACCGGGCTTTGCGCCTCCGTCTCTGATCATTCAGGATGAGTTGCACCTCCTGTCCGGACCGCTGGGGACCACCGTCGGAATTTACGAGGCAGCTGTCCTCGGGATTATCGAGCAAATGGGTGGACGGCCAAAGGTGGTCGCGTCGACGGCGACCATCCGCGCCGCTGGCGAGCAGGTTCGAGGACTCATGGGTCGCGACGTCGCGCTATTTCCGCCGTCGGGCCTGGATGACGACGACAGCTACTTCAGCACTACGGGTGCACCGGAGGACGGGCGCCTATACATCGGACTGATGCCTCAGTCGTTTACCCAGGCGAGATCGGTCGTGGTCGCACTTGGTGGGATGCTCAAAGCACCAGACGTTCTCAGTGAGTACGACTCAGATGCTGCCGACGACTACTGGACGGTAGTCGCGTACCACAACAGTCTTCGTGAGCACGGAAGGACTGTCGCTCTGGTTCGGGACGACGTAAGCAGCTACCTCCAGCTGCACTCGAACGGCAAGGACGACGGGCGTCGGCTCAGGGCCGGCAACCCACTCGAGCTGACGGGACACGTCGATGCGAGCAAGCTGCCCGAGTCACTGCGCCGCATGGAACAACCCTGTACGTCTGAGGACGCTGTCGATGTTGTGGCGTCGACAAACATGCTTTCGGTCGGTATCGATGTCAGGCGGCTTGCATCGATGCTTGTGGTGGGACAGCCAAAGACCACGTCGGAGTACATCCAAGCGACAAGCCGAGTGGGTCGCGGCGATGTCGACGGCATTGTGGTTACCTACTATCGAGCAAACCGTCCGCGCGACCGGTCCCACTATGAGAACTTCATCAACTACCACCAGTCGCTATATCGGCACGTTGAACCGACGAGCGTGACGCCCTGGTCGGGAGCTTCACAGGATCGCTCACTCCCGGGGGTGCTTGTCGCGCTTGTACGCCAGCTCGGGGATCGCTGGTCAGGCGACGAGCAGGCGCACCTGGTCGACTTCCAGTCCGGGGTCGTACGGAACGCCCGGAGGCTCATTACCGATGCGGTAAGGGCGAGTGACCCACGGGAGGAGGAAGCGGTGGTTCAAAGACTCGATGAGCTTCTCACCGAGTGGCGGGTGCGAGCAGAGGAGAGCCGCTCTGACGGCGATGCCATGGCGTACCAACCGGAAATGGGCAAGTCGGGTAAGCGCGCGCTGACGCGCTCCTTCGGGGATGGAGGACGCGAGGGCTGGGTCGTCCTCCCGTCTATGCGGAGCGTGGACTCCGAGGTGGCGATGTGGATCGAGGGCGAGTCGTGAACGACAAGGAAGTGCGTAAGCTCAGGCTCCAGGAGACGATTCGTCCGTTCGGGGTCGGTGCGATAGTTGATGTGCTTGGCGAATCGTTCATCGCGATGGACATTACCCGCTGGGAGCTCAAGAATGCCGAGTTGGTGCGAAGCAGGCCGCTCGAAGCTGCCCTAAGAGTCTCTACTTTCCGTCAACCGCCACTTGCTGACGAAAAATGGTCCAAGTTCCGAGATCTACCATTCGCGCGATTCCCGAGGTGGAGATTCTGTGAGAAATGCGGAGCGATGACGAAGGAGGTGGTGCGGAGGAACGGCAGGTCGCGTAACGAATGTCCGAAGTGCTCCGGCGGCATGGTCCCAATGAGGTTTGTGTCTGTATGCACCGAGGGAGGTCACCTGGACGACATCCCATGGCAGCTCTGGGTCCACAGACACTCTCAAAGCGCGGAGCAGGCGGAGTGTGTGACCGACAAGCATCTGTACCTTGAGACGACACAAGGGGGTAGCGCCGGACTGGGCTCGATGGTGGTCCAGTGTCGCGCCTGTCGGGCACGGCGGACTCTCGGTGAACTGGCCCGTGAAAAGTCCTTGGAGGCTGACGGGCTGCGGTGCATGGGCACCCAGCCCTGGGAGCGACGCGAGAAGGACCGCAGGTCCGACTGCCGGTACCCGCTAGTTGCTGTCCAGCGGGGCTCTACTTCACTGCACATGCCTGAGACGGAGGTCGCGCTCGATATTCCGGAAACATCGTCGTCTCGTGACGATCTGAAGGATATTGTGCGTGCGCACAAGTACTTTGATATGGTTGTCAATCATGAAGGTCCGGTCAGAGATGTCGCATTGGTTGAAATTACCGGAGACATCGATGTCTCGCCAGAGTTCGTCGTAGCGCTGGCCGAAGAGGATTCGGGCGGCAAGCAGATATCGGTGCGAGCGAATCTCCTGTCGGGCGAGTGGGCGGCCTTCGAAAAGGTCTTGGACGAGCATGAAAGGGCGCCCCGAACCCCGGATTTCGACGTTGTGCGGTCCTCTTTCGGACTGTCCGACGAGATGCGTCCGATTGGCGCTCTTGTGGATGGGGTTGGGCTTGTTCGAAGGGTTCGAGAGGTAATGGCTCTTACCGGATTCCGTCGCTACAAGCAAGAGGCGCCAACGAGAGTCGACCTCGGGAAGAACAGGACCCTCGACTGGTATCCGGCAATCGAACGATTTGGCGAGGGGGTTTTCCTCAAGCTCAACGAGCGTCGCGTCGCGGAGTGGGAGCGGAACGGAGCTGTCCGTGAACGAGTCGCGATCATTGCTAAGAGGTCTCTGGATCAGTCGGATAGCAGACTGGTTCGCCCTGACCTCGCGCCTCGGGATATCATGCTCCACACGCTTGCGCATCTCCTGATGCGTCGTCTTGAGTTTCAGAGCGGATATTCCTCTGCCTCGCTTGCAGAGCGCGTATACTCGTTTGCCGACGATGCCGCACCGCAAGCTGGAATCCTTATTCGCGCGACCGCTGGTGACAAGATGGGAACTCTCGGGGGCCTGGTGCGGCTTGGCGAGCCGGACTTCTTCGAAGACATCCTGCTCGGTGCGGTCGAGGACGCAGACTTCTGCTCGAGCGACCCCGTATGCATGGAGGGAAGTGGCCAAGGGCTGGGCTCGTTGAACCTGGCTGCCTGCCATGGCTGCTGTCTCGTATCGGAGACCTCATGCGAGTTGAGAAACCTTTTCCTTGACCGTGTACTTCTCGTCGGGAACGGAGATGTACCAGGGTTTTTTGAGAATGTTCTCGAGGATGCTCGATCGGTGGGTCGAGTCGACTAGCTGATCTTGTTCGGCATGTATGTGATCTGCAGCTCCTCGAGCTGTTGATGAGTTGCGCGGCTGCGTTGGTCGGTGTCGATTGACGATCGGTACGATGTCACCATGGCATCTGGTTCTGTCCTACGTCCGTGGGTGGTCGACGCGCTTCAAGAGCTAGGCGGCGGTGGTTCTGTCGTCGAGGTGGCCCGGCTCATATGGCGTGATCATGAGGAAGACCTTCGGGGAATGGGAAATTTGTTCTATACGTGGCAGTACGACATGCGCTGGGCTGCTCAGAAGCTGCGAGACGATGGAACTCTGGTGAAGCTTCACGGGCAACGATCGGGTAGGTGGACCCTTGCCGATCACGCTGCAAGGAGTTGACTGTGCCTTACGGGACCTGACTCGATGCATCGGTTCGCGCGGAGGAGCCTGTGTGTAGGGCCGCAAGACACATGCAACCTCATGTGGCGCCGGACTCAACCAACACCGGTCATTCACGGGATCGGCTGATCGCGCTCGGTCCCCCATCAGCGAAGTTCTGTGACTCGTTCGTGAGTCTCGTCAGGCCTCCCTGGCCACGAACCTCGCATCGACTTTCACCGCGATCTCGATGTCCTCGGGCACGAGCCGGAGCTCACCCCGACCTGCGTCACTGAACGCCGCGGCGCGGGCGAACATGACACCATCGCCGCCCTCGGACTGCCGGTGCCCGCTGAGCATCCCGGCGTCCGCCACCTCCAGCGCCCGCACGTCCGCGTAGCCCAGTGCACCGGCAAACGCAGCCGCCTTCTCCCGCGCACTCTCCACGCCGCCCACCCGAGCCTCGTGCTCGAGTTCCGCCCGACGCTCCTCGGTGAGCGACCACTCCACGCGGTCGACAGCGAACCCGTGCAGTTCCGCCATGTCCCGCAGCCAGGTACTCAGCACACCGAAGTTGCTGAACTCCACCTCGAGATCGGCGCGCGCATGGTGGACGAACGGAAGCTGCTTGCCCTCGTCGTTCCACGGACGGGCCGCCCACGTGCGGACCTCCTGCCCGAACCACCTCGTGACGGGCCCGGCCTCGGGATCGTGCAGCGCGCCAACACTCGCTTGCACCTGCTCGACCGACTGCGCGACGGCGTCGAACACCTCGCCTGACTCGGGTCCCTCGACCGAGACGTACGCGTGTACGGTCCCGCGCTGGGCGGGGTGGCGCCGGAGGGATGAACCTCGGACGGTGATCTCGACGTCGCTCATGTCGCGGACTCTAGTCCGAGGTCACTCGCACGGGCGCCCAGCTACCAGCCCCACCAGCACGACCCGTTCCACGCCTCCTCACCACATCGAGACCTCCGCTCGCCGTCCGCGCGGCAACCGTCAGGCCTACCCTGGATCCCACGCCCGACCTGCCGGCCGGGTCCGGACCGTCGCCGAGGAGGCCGACCCATGGTCGAGAGACAGATGCCGCGCCCGAGCGAGATCTTCGAGCTGCTCCACTTCAAGCGCCCGAGCCTGGACCTGAAGAAGCGGCGGCTCGAGTCGGCGCTGACGATCGAGGACCTGCGGCGCATCGCCAAGCGCCGCACCCCGGCGGCGGCCTTCGACTACACCGATGGCGCGGCCGAGGGCGAGATCTCGCTGCGCCGCGCCCGCCAGGCCTTCAAGGACGTGGAGTTCCACCCCGCGATCCTTCGCGACGTCTCCACGGTCGACACCTCGACCACGATCTTCGGCGGCCCCAGCGCCCTGCCGTTCGGTATCGCACCGACCGGCTTCACGCGCCTCATGCAGACCGAGGGCGAGATCGCCGGCGCGGGCGCCGCCGGCGCGGCCGGCATCCCGTTCGCCCTGTCGACGCTCGGCACCACCTCGATCGAGGACGTCGCGGCCGCCAACCCGAAGAGCCGGAACTGGTTCCAGCTCTACGTCATGCGCAAGCGCGAGATCTCCTACGGGCTCGTCGAGCGCGCGGCCGCCGCCGGCTTCGACACGCTCCTGTTCACCGTCGACACACCCGTCGCTGGCGCGCGCCTGCGCGACTCCCGCAACGGCTTCTCCATCCCGCCGCAGCTCACCGCGCGCACCATCCTCGACGCCGTGCCCCGCCCCTGGTGGTGGGTCGACTTCCTCACCACCCCCAAGCTGGAGTTCGCCTCGCTGTCCTCGACCGGCGGCACCGTTGGCGAGCTCCTCGACTCCGCGATGGATCCCTCGATCAGCTTCGAGGACCTCGCCGTCATCCGCGAGATGTGGCCGGGGAAGCTCGTCGTCAAGGGCGTGCAGACCGTGGCCGACGCGCAGCACCTGACCGACCACGGCGTCGACGGGATCATCCTGTCCAACCATGGCGGACGACAGCTCGACCGCGCCCCGATCCCGTTCCACCTCCTGCCCGAGGTGGTCCGCGAGGTCGGCCACCACACCGACGTCGCCATCGACACCGGCATCATGCACGGCGCCGACGTCGTCGCCTCCCTCGCGATGGGCGCCCGCTTCACCCTCATCGGCCGGGCATACCTCTACGGGCTCATGGCCGGCGGCCGCGCCGGCGTCGACCGTGCCGTCGCCATCCTCGCCGACCAGGTCGTGCGCACGATGAAGCTCCTCCAGGTCGCCTCGGTCGACGAGCTCGAGCCCGCGCACGTCACCCAGCTGACCCGCCTGCGGCCGAGAGCCGACCGGGTCCAGGTGTAGGGGCCCGCAGCCCCCACCCCCAACTTGTGGGACGCAATCAGCAGTTTCTGGGCCAGGAGCCTGCCGGTTGGGTCCCACCAGTCGGGCTGGGGCGGCGACGGCGAGCACCCCACGACGACGGCGCCGCCACCTGTCAAAGGTGGCGGCGCCGTCGTCGGGGGAGACCGGGCTCAGTGGCCGCGGGCGATCCACTCCTCCAGGTGCGGGGACTCGGCCCCGATCGAGGTGGTGTCGCCGTGGCCGGTCAGCACCTTCGTCTCCTCGGGCAGGGTGAGCAGCTTGTCCCTGATCGACTCGATGATCGTCGGGAAGTCGGAGTAGCTCCGCCCGGTGGCGCCGGGGCCGCCGTTGAACAGGGTGTCGCCGGTGAGCACGACGCCGAGGTCGGCCGAGTAGAAGCACGTCGAGCCGGGGGAGTGGCCCGGGGTGTGCAGCGCGCGCAGCGCGGCGCCCCCGGAGCCCACCGGGATCTCGGTGCCGTCGGCGAGCTCGTGGTCCGGCGCGGACTCGGGGTAGACGACGTCCCACAGCATCCGGTCGGCCGGGTTGAGGTGCGTCGGCGCGCCCGTCGCCTCCTTCAGAGCGCCGGCGGCGTGCAGGTGGTCGTCGTGGCCGTGCGTGAGCAGGATGGCGGTGACCTTCCGGCCCGCGACCGCCTCGATGACGGGCGCCGCGTCGTGCGCGGCGTCCACGATGACGCAACTGGTGTCGTCGCCGATCACGTACACGTTGTTGTCGACGTCGAAGGTCTCCCCGTCCAGGCTGAAGGTGCCGGAGGTGACGACCGTGTCGATCCGCAGCGCGCTCATGCCTGCGCCCCCTTCGCGCCGGCCTCCGACCCGATCGTGACGACCGAGCGCAGGACCGAGCCCTCCTTCATCTTCTCGAACGCCGGCTCGACGTCGCCGATGCCGATGGTCTCGGTGACGAAGGCGTCGAGGTCGAAGCGGCCCTGCAGATAGAGGTCGACGAGCATCGGGAAGTCGCGCTCCGGCAGACAGTCGCCGTACCAGGCCGACTTCAGCGAACCGCCGCGGCCGAAGACCTCGTCCAGCGGCAGCGTGATCTCCGTGCCCGGCGCGGGCACGCCGACGAGCACGACGCGGCCGGCGAGGTCGCGCGCCTCGAACGCCTGCCGGTAGGTGGCGGCGACGCCCGCCGCGTCCACCACGAGGTCGGCGCCGAAACCGCCCGTGAGCTCGCGGATGCGCGCGACCACGTCCTCGCTGCCGGCGTTCACGGTGTGCGTGGCGCCGAGGTTCTTCGCCCACTCCAGCTTCCGGTCCTCCAGGTCGACGGCGATGATCGTCGTCGCGCCGGCGAGCTTCGCCGCGGCCACGGCGGCCGCGCCCACGCCTCCGCAGCCGATGACGGCGACCGACTCGCCGCGCTTGAGCGCGCCCGTGTTGAGCACGGCGCCGGCGCCGGCCATGACGCCGCAGCCCACGAGGCCGGCGGCCTCCGGACGCGCGGCCGGGTCGACCTTCGTGCACTGGCCCTCGGCCACGAGCGTCTTCTCCGCGAACGCGCCGATGCCGAGCGCCGGGGTGAGCTCCGTGCCGTCCTCGAGGGTCATCTTGGTGGTGGCGTTGTGGGTGGCGAAGCAGTACCAGGGCTCGCCGCGGTTGCAGGCCCGGCAGTCGCCGCACACGGCGCGCCAGTTGAGAACCACGTAGTCGCCGACCTCGACGTGCGTGACGCCCTCGCCCACCTGCGACACCGTGCCCGCGGCCTCGTGGCCGAGCAGGAACGGGAAGTCGTCGCTCACGCCGCCCACCACGTAGTGGTGGTCGGTCTGGCAGACGCCGCACGCCGCGACGTCGACGACGACCTCGCCCGGACCCGGGTCCGGGACGATGATGTTGACGAGCTCGACGGGCGCGTCTTTCGTGCGCGAGACGACGGCCTGAACGGTGTGCGGCATGGGGAACCTCCGGCAGCAGCGACGACGGGTGTGGGGCTCATGCTCTCCGAGAGCCGTGAGCATGGCAACGTTCGGATTCAATCATCGAAATGGGCCGGGCGGGGCCGGCCGTCCGCCTGCCCGAGTCAGTGGCGCGGGTCGCGCCGATGTGCTGCGACATGGTTGGTTGGTCACCGTGTCTCCGACGTCCCAGACCCTGACCACCCAGCAGGCGGCGGACCTTCTTGGGATCAGTCGCCCGACTATCATCAAGGTGCTCGATGAACGGAAGCTGGCCTACCACCGGGTGGGGAAGCACCGGCGCCTGGCGCTGCCGGACGTGCTCGAGTATCGCGAGCGTAGGCGTAGTCAGCAGCACGCCGCCATCGACGCCCTCGGGGCGGACGTCGATGAGTCTGTGGACATCGGCGAACAGCTCGACGCGCTCAAGCGTGCGAGGAAGGCTGTGGCCGCGAAGCGCCGGACCGCGTCGGCGGGCTGATCGCGCGATCCCGTACGCGGATTCCGGCCGTCTCGAGGAGACCTGCTCGCTCACCCCACATGTGGCCGACGATCACCTCACCGACGTGCGGCGCCCCGGTCGCGGCCATACCCGGTCAGTGCCTGTGCATAGTCGGGACGCGCGTCCCCGGGTTCTGACAAGATCTGGTGACGCGACGGTCCGCGGGCGCTGGAGGCGCCGGAAGCAACCAGACGTCGTGCGTGTTGACCGGACGTGGTGAACGGACGGCGGAAGGGGTGAGAGCAATGGTGCGGAACTTCGAGATCACGCTGCGGGAGATGGCTGCGCCTTCCGGAGAGATTTCGCTGGCGGACCTGACGGCCGTCGCAGGTCGGCTCCAGGACCTGTCGACCCGCGTCAGCCGGTGGGTGGCGAACATCGACGGTTCGGGACGTTCACCCGCAGCGGTCGCCGACGTGGCTGCGCTGCGTTTCGCGGGTGTTCGGCCCGGGAGCACGATCCTCGAGATCCGGGGAGGTTCACCCGGGGCCCTTGACGTCGAGACCCCCTTCGATGTGGAGGTGTCCAGCCGGTTCTGGGTGATCCTCGAGGCACTCGGAACGGACACGCCGCCCGAGGACACCCCGTCGAACGTCAGGGAGAGCGCCGGGCAGCTTCTCGACGCACTCGACCATGCGGCTCCGCTCGTCGCCGTGACGCGGGATGACGGCGCGCAGGTCGAGTTCCGGCCCGCCGAGCGAGATCGCGAGGTATGGCGCGCCGATGCGGGTGACGATGTCGAGGACCTCGTCACCGTCGTCGGGACGCTGGAGGCGGTCGACCTCAGGACGGACCGGTTCCGCATCGTCGACGACGTGGGCAACCGCATCCGCCTCGACGAGGTGACGGACGCACCGGCAGCGGGTCGACTCGTGGGGCGACGTGTGGCGGCTCGAGGAAGCGCGAAGCGCGAGCGCGGTGGCGGCCCAAGGGCAGTCAGCAGTGCTGTCGTGACGAGCGTCCCGCTGTCTGACTCGTTCTTCGAGCACCAGGACCCGTCCGGCTGGTCACCGCCGCTCGACGGGCCGGGGCCCGACCCCGATGGTGCGATCGAGCTGAATGACGACGAGTGGGCGGAGTTCCTGGCCGTCATTCACGGACGATGACAGAGGACGGTCTCGTCGTCGTCATCGACACGGATGTGTGGAGCGAGATCTACCTCCCCAGGCGCGCGAGGAAGAGTCAGCACGCCGATCGGTGGCGTCGTCTGCTCACCGGGCGAACCGTCGTGATCTCGACGCAGACACGGGCCGAGGTGATGTTCGGTTTTGCCGTCTCGGGCTGGGGACCCGACAGGAAGTCGTCCGCACGCGAGGCGCTGGATCGAACCGCTACGGCACCGGTGGATGAGCCGGTGGTCAAGGCATGGGCCGAGCTCGGGGCAGCGTGCAGGCATCAGGGTCATGCCCTGCACGCCAAGGAGCACACCGGGGACAGGTGGGTGGCATCTACAGCGATCGCCCTGGGTGCGCCGCTGCTCGGCGGGGACGCCATATACCGAGGAGCGCCCGGGCTCGTCCTGGCGGAACAGGCGGACGGTCCCTAGCTGGCCGCCGAGGCGTCTACCCCCACACCCGCCCGACGATCTCCTCGCCGATCGGGATCGCCGCCGTCGCGGCGGGGGAGGGGGCGTTGATGACGTGCACCTGGCGCTCGGTCGAGACGATCTCGAAGTCGTCCACGAGCGACCCGTCCGGCCGCACCGCCTGCGCGCGCACGCCCGCCCGGTAGCCCACGAGGTCCGTCGAGCGCAGCGACGGGCAGTACTTCGCGACCTCCTTCAGGTACCCGTCCGGCACGAGCGAGTTGAACATCTCCCGCACGCCGGACCTCCAGTGCTTCTGCCCCATCCGCCACAGGCCACCGAACCCGAGGCTGTCCTTGAGGTCCGTGGCGTCGACGCCGAACCGTGAGTACTTCTCCCTCGCCCCCGCGAGCACCGCGTTCGGCCCGAGCAGGATCCGGCCGTCCACGGTCGGCGTGATATGGACGCCGAGGAACGGCAGCCCCTCGCCGGGCACGGGGTAGATCATGCGCGTGACCAGCCCCGACCGGTGCCCGGGCAGCGTGTAGTACTCGCCCTTGAACGGCACGATCCGCACTTTGGTCTCCACCCCCGCGATGTCGGCCACGCGGTCCGCCTGCAGTCCGGCGCACGCCACGAGCCGCCGCCCGCGGACGGCCTCCGCCCCGTCGATCATCACGTCGACGCCGCCCGCCGACTCCCCGATCCACGTCACCTTCGCGCCCGTGCGCACCTGACCGCCCCGTGCGCGCACATCGTCCGCGAGCGCCCGGGCCACCGCCTGGTAGTCCACGACGGCGGTGCGCGGGCTGTGCAGCGCCGCCACCCCGGTCACGTTCGGCTCCAGCTCGGTGAGCCGGGCCGCGGACACGTCCTCGACCTCGATCCCGTTCTCCCGCGCGTTGCGACCGAGCGCCTCCAGCCGGACGGCCTCCCCGGCATCCGTCGCCACGACGAGCTTGCCGATCTCCTTCACCTCGATGCCGGCCTCGGCGCAGAACTCCTTCGTCGCCCGCTCCCCGGCCCGGCACAGACGCGCCTTCAGGGAACCCGGCGCGTAGTACAGACCCGCGTGCACGACGCCGGAGTTGTGCCCCGTCTGCCCCGTCGCCACCTCCTGGGCCTTCTCCAGGACGACGACGGAGGCGCCCGGCCGCACGCGCAGCAGCGCGCGGGCGGTCGCCAGCCCGACGATCCCCCCTCCCACGACGACCACGTCGTACGTGGGGCGAGCTCCGGCGTCGGGCATGGGGACCACTCCTTCTCGGGTGGGGTCAGTCGCTCGGGGTGTCCGGGCGGCCGTCGGACTGCAGGATCTGCGGCAGGACCTGCATGAGCGCGTGCCCGTCCGGCCCGGACACCGTGGGCACCCCGTGCTCGGTCTGCGCGGAGCGGCCGAGGCTCGGGGTCTGGACCGGGTCGACCGAGCCGTGCGCGAGGACTTGCTCGCGGCGGGTGAGCTGGCGGATCGCGATCGCCCAGACGGACTCGGGGTGCTCGCGGGCGATGTCGTCGTAGATCATCGGGTCGTGCTGGCCGTCGTCGCCGACCAGCAGCCACCGGATGTCCGGGAACGTGATCATGAGGTTCCGCAGCTGGACCCGCTTGTGCTCCCTGCCGGAGCGGAACAGGCCCGTGGGCGTGGGCCCCCAGTCGGTCATGAGCATCGGTCCCACGGGCAGGTTGTGCCGCAGCATGAACCGCTTGAGGGTCGGCACCACGTTCCAGGCGCCCGTGGACAGGTAGAAGATCGGGGCGTCCGGGTGGGAGTCGAGGACCTCGTTGAGCAGGTCCGCCATTCCCGGCACCGGCTTGCGGGTGTTGGTGTGCCGGACGAACGAGTTCCAGGCGGCGAGCAGGGCGCGCGGCAGCATCGTCACCATGATCGTGTCGTCGATGTCCGACACGACCCCGACCTTCGTGGACGGCGCCACCACGAGCGCGTCCGTGTGGACGGGCTCCGCGGCGCGGGCCTCGATCGACACGCGGTGCCACCCGGGCGCGAGGTTGTGGTCCGGGATCATCACGTCGACGTAGCCGCCGCGGTCGGTGGTGGTGTGGACGACCTTGTCGCCGACCCGCACGGTCACCGGAAGAAAGCCGACCTGCGCGGTGAAGAACTGCCGCCAGCCGCGCCGCGCCTCCGTGGCCGTCTTCTGGATGAACTCCGTGGCCTGGTCGCCGAGCGTGGGGTAGCGGGCGGGGCGGGGCGCCGAGCTGGTGCCGTCGGCGGGGACGGAGACCCACGGGTCGGACTCCGGGGTGGCCTCGGGGTCGGCCATGATGACGCGGCACATGACGTGCAGCTTGTCGACGGAGCCGTAGCCCGAGAGGCCGATCGTGCGCGGGCGCCAGCCCTTGCGCCTGAGGTAGTCCACCGAGCGCCGGTTGATGCCGTCCTCGAACGACACGCCGATTCTGCTCGCCAGGGACATGGTCGCCAGCCTATGCGGAGCGGGGGTCTGAGCGCCCGGGGCTCGGGGGTGGGGCAGTGG
>FUHX01000075.1 GCA_900163555.1 Actinomycetales bacterium JB111
GGCTCTTCTCGAACGAGGGTGTAGTCCGTTGAGCGCGTCGCTGTCCGTGTAGGAGTCGAGGTCTCCCTGAAGATGGAAGTTCCTACACTGCCCACCCGGAAGACCTCGACATGTCCCACCCTACTTTTGATGCGCCCTGCCTGACCACGTTCTGCCGCCTCGACGAGCTCGGTCTCCAAGCCGTCGGACAACACCTGGAACCCGACCGAGCGATGCTCCAATGCCGAGTCGTTGAACCAGACCAGTGGTGCCAGCACTGCGGATGTGAGGGGACGCCACGGGACACGGTGGTGCGCAGGCTCGCGCACGAACCCTTCGGACACCGACCCACGACGCTGCTGATCCGCGTGCGTCGTTACAAGTGCTCAGGATGCGGCCGGGTGTGGCGCCAGGACACGACCGCAGCGGCGCCGCCGCGGGCAAAGATCTCCCGCGGCGGTCTGCGATGGGGACTGGAAGGACTCGTGGTGGACCATCTGTCCATCTCCCGCGTCGCGGCAGGACTGGCCGTGTCATGGTCGGCCGCGAACGACGCGATCCTCGCTGAAGGCACACGACAACTGATCGATGACCCCCACCGCTTCGACGGTGTCACCACGATCGGTGTCGACGAGCACGTGTGGCGCCACACGAAGCGTGGCGACAAGTACGTGACCGTGATCATCGATCTGACCCCGGTGCGTGAGAAGACCGGACCTGCCCGGCTGCTGGACATGGTCGAAGGCCGCTCCAAAGCAGTCTTCAAGCGGTGGCTGGCTGCACGCCCGCAGCAGTGGCAGAACGGGATCGAGGTCGTTGCGATGGACGGATTCACTGGGTTCAAGACCGCCGCCGCCGAAGAGCTTCCCGACGCTGCTCCGATCATGGATCCATTCCATGTGATCCGGCTTACCGGGGACGCGCTGGAGAACTGTCGGCGCCGTGTTCAGCGCGATGTGTTCGGTCGTCGGGGTAGGACTGGTGATCCGCTCTACCGGGTCCGCCGGACTCTGCTGACAGGAGCGGGTCTTCTCACCGAGAAGCAGCATGCGCGACTCGAGGAGGTGTTCGCCGACCAGCGCCATGTCGAGGTTGAAGCGACCTGGGGTGTGTATCAGGACATGATCACCGCGTATCGGGAGACGGACCGCGGGCTGGGGAGGTTCTTCCTGCAGCACACGATCGACCGGATCTCCACGGGGGTGCCCGTGCAGCTGGTCGAGGTCCGCAAGCTCGCTCGTACGCTCAAGCAACGAGCCGCTGACGTCCTCGGCTATTTCGATCGGCCCGGGACCAGCAACGGCCCGACGGAGGCGATCAATGGCCGACTCGAGCATCTGCGCGGGATCGCGCTTGGGTTCCGGAACCTGAGGCACTACATCGACAGGAGTCTGCTCGAAGCCGGCGGTTTCAGACCTCGACTACACCCTCGTTCGTGAAGAGCC
>FUHX01000072.1 GCA_900163555.1 Actinomycetales bacterium JB111
TTCCATACATATTCAGCGTCAGAAGTTGTCCACAGTTGCACCGACACGCCACCCCATCCACAGGCCGCCAGCAGCCCCAGTCCGAGTGCTGTACTCCCCGCCCACGCGCCCACGATCCTCCAGACACGCGACCTAGACTTCCCGGGTGACGTCGACCGACCCCGCGGACAAGCCCGAGGAACCCGGGCTCGAGGACCCCGCGCTCGAGGCTGACCCGGCCGCCCTGGAATCGGCCGCTCCACGACCGGAGACCAGCCCGGCACCCGAGGCCACCCCGGCACCAGCGACAGGCCCGACGTCGGGGCTCGCCACCGAGACAACCCCCGAATCCGCATCCGCGGCCGGGGCCGCGGGTGCGGCCTCCCAGGCCCCGACGTCGGAACTCACCACCGACTCGACGCCGGCACTGACCACGAACCCGACGCCGGCCCCCGCCGAGCTCGACGCAGCCGACGCAGCCGAGTCGGCCGGTGCAGCCGGTACGACCAGCGCGACGCCGGAACCCGACACACCCACAGACCCCAGCACTCCGACCAGCCCCACCCCGCCCCCCTCCGAACGGCGACGCTCCTTCGCAAGCCGCCTCCGCCGTCGGGACGTCTCCCCGCGGCCGCTCCGCGGCACGGTCGACGACATCGAGGCCACCCTCCGCGCGCGCCTCGGCCTGCGTCCGAAGGACGAGGTCATCGACCCCCGCGTGCGGCTGATGGCGTGGCTCCTGCCGATCGCGATGGGCGTCTTCGCGGCCCTCCTGCGCGTCCCCCGGCTCGGCACCCCCACCCGCCTCGCGTTCGACGAGACGTACTACGTCAAGGAGGCCTTCTCCCTGCTCACCCTCGGCTACGAGGGCGAGTGGGAAGGCGACGACGCGAACGACCGCTTCAAGGTCGGCGACTTCGAGGCACTCACCACGGATCCCGACTACGTCGTCCACCCGCCGCTCGGCAAGTGGCTGATCGCGATCGGCATGCGCATGTTCGGCCCGGAGGACCCGGCGAGCTGGCGGGTGAGCTCCGTCGTCGCGGGGATCCTGCTGGTCGTCCTGGTCACGGCCCTCGCCACGCGCATCTTCCGCTCCCCCCTCCTCGGCGGCGTGGCGGGCCTGCTCGTGGCCGTCGACGGCGTCGCGCTCACGGCCAGCCGCATCGGGCTGCTCGACGTCTTCCTCGCCCTCTTCGTCCTCGTCGGCACGATGCTCGCGGTCCGCGACCGCACCGTCACCCGCTCCAGACTCGCCCGGCGCGCGGCCGAACAGATCGCCGCCTCCCCGGACGGCCTGCTCCCCGGTCGCTTCGCACCGAAGGTGGGCATGCGCTGGTGGCTGATCGCGGCCGGCGTGGCGATCGGCGCGTCGTGCGGCATCAAGTGGTCGGGCATCTACGCGGCGGCCGTCATCGGCGTCATGGTCTTCGTCTGGGACACCGCCGCCCGCCGCGCTGTGGGCGCGCGCTCCCCGCTCGTCGACGGCGTCGTCCGGGGCGGCATCCCCGCGTTCCTCGCGCTCGTCCCCACGGTGCTGGTCACGTACGTGCTGGCCTGGGCGTCCTGGTTCCGCTCGTCCGACGCGTTCCACCGCACCTGGGCCGCCGACCAGATCGCGGCCGGCGAGCCCACCGGGTTCCCGACCTGGCTGCCCGACTCCCTCGTCTCGTGGCTCGACTACCACCGCATGATGATGGACTTCCACACGGGACTGACGAACCCGCACGAGTCCCAGTCGCACCCGCTGCTGTGGCTGCTCCAGCTGCGCCCCACGCTCTTCTACCGGGCCGGCGGGACGGAGCGCGAGACGCTCGGCATGTGCGGCGACGACACCTGCATCGCCGGCGTCACCTCGATCGGCAACCCCCTGCTGTGGTGGCTGGCCGTCGTCGGCCTGGGCATCGTGATCTACGGGGCCGTCCGCCTGCGCGACTGGCGGGCCTGGCTCATCCTGTCCGGCTACATCGGCATGTGGCTGCCGTGGGTGGTGCTCTACAACCAGCGCACGATCTTCCAGTTCTACGGGATCGCCTTCACGGCCTTCGTGGTCCTCGCACTCACCTATGGCCTCGGCTGGATCCTCGGGATCCTCCGACCACCCACCGACGCGCCCGTCCCGCGCGGCGAGCCCCGCGACGGCGACGCCGACCGCTGGTGGCACGCGCGCCTGCACTTCGGGCGCCCGGTGCCGGTCGACGCGCCCGCCCGGCGCGGCATCAGCCCGGTCCCGCCCGACGACGACACGCAGTCCCCCGACGACGTCACGACCGATTCCGGTCGCCTGCCGCTCGCCCGGGTGCTCACCGCCGAGGACGGTCGCTACGCGATGGACAGGCCGGGCTGGTGGACGCTCGCCATCGTCCTCGCCTCGATCCTGGCGGTCTCCGCCTGGTTCTACCCGGCGTGGACGGCGTGGAACCTGTCCGACCTCGCGTGGGGGCTGCGCAACTGGTCGGGCTGAGCGAGGGGCACCCCCGTTGATCGGACAGTTCGGCGGGACGGCCTGGACGCCTGCGGCACCATGAACGAGGCGACGACGTCGCAGCGACATCGGGTACAGGGGCACGCACCGGAGCGGCTCGCCCCCGTTGCACCGGCACCACCTGAGCACCCGCTCCATCGACAGAACAGGACCACGCCATGACAGTCACGCGCACCCAGGTCGGGATCGTCGGCGGCGGACCGGCGGGCCTCATGCTGTCCCACCTCCTGCGCCGGGCGGGCATCGACTCGGTGGTCGTCGAGGCGCGCGAGCGGTCGGTCATCGAGTCGACGAACCGGGCCGGCATCCTCGAGCGCGACAGCGTCCGCATGCTCGTGGACACCGGCGTCTCGGACCGCGTGCTCACCGATGGCCACGAGCACCGCGGCATCAACCTCCGCTTCGACGGCGTCAACCACCTCGTCAACTTCCAGGACCTCATCGGCGCCTCGACCTGGCTCTACCCGCAGACCGACGTCTTCATCGACCTCGCGAACGCCCACGACCGCGACGGCGGCGACGTCCGCTTCGGCGTGCAGGACACCGACGTCGCGGACGTGACCGGGCAGCCGCGGATCACCTACACCGACGCCGAGGGCACCGCCCACGAGATCCGGTGCGACATCCTCGTCGGCGCGGACGGCTCCCGCTCGATCACCCGAGCCCACGTCGAGGGGCACACCCCGTACTTCAAGGAGTACCCGTTCGCCTGGTTCGGGATCATGTGCGAGGCCCCGCCGAGCGCCGACGAGCTCATCTACGCGCACTCGGAGCGCGGCTTCGTCCTCGCCTCGCAGCGCACCGAGACGGTCCAGCGGATGTACTTCCAGTGCGACCCGCACGAGAAGGCCGAGAACTGGTCAGACGACCAGATCTGGGCCGAGATGCGCGCCCGCATCGCCGGCCAGGACGGCTTCGAGCTGAAGGAGGGACCGATCTTCGAGAAGACCGTGCTCCCCTTCCGCTCCTTCGTCTGCGAGCCGATGCGGCACGGCAACCTGCTGCTCGCCGGCGACGCCGCCCACACCGTCCCCCCGACCGGCGCCAAGGGCCTCAACCTCGCCCTCGCCGACGTCCGCGTGCTCGCCGAGGTCCTCGAGCGGCACTTCGGCGGGGAGGACGGCGCGCTCGACGAGTACGGCCCCCGCGCCCTCAGGCGCGTGTGGAAGGCCCAGCACTTCTCGTACTGGATGACCTCGATGCTGCACTCCGTCGACGGCGCCACCGACTTCGACGTCAAGCGCCAGCTCGGCGAGCTGTCCATGGTGGTCGGCTCGGAGCGCGGCTCGTCCTACCTCGCCGAGGCCTACACCGGCTGGCCGGAGGACTGACGGCGTCCGGGCGACCGCAGGCGGGGTCCCGCCGGCCGACCCGCCGGACGCCGTCGCCCAACGACGCGTGCCCGGCAGTCTCAGCCCCGGCCGCTCACACGCGGAACATCGCCCGCAGCATGAGCCTCGCCCTCCGCCCGTAGGGCGGCAGCGCCATGCGCAGGGTGTCCGGCTTCAGCGGCTTGGAGAACACCGGCTTCTCGTGGCTGAACACCCGCACCGACTCCTCGCCGTGGTACGCGCCGTATCCTGATCCCCCGACGCCGCCGAACGGCAGGTCCGGGACCGACACCTGCAGCATGGGGGCGCCGAACGACATGCCGCCGGCCCGCACCTCGCGGACGATGCGCGCCCGGTCGGCGGCGTCGTCGGTGAAGGCGTACGCGGCCAGCGGGTGCTCGCCGTCGCGGATGAGGTCGATCGCCTCGCCGAGTCCCGACACCTCGACGATCGGCAGGATCGGGCCGAAGATCTCCTCCGCCATGACCGGGTGGTCCGGCCGCACGCCCGCGAGGATCGTGGGCTCGAGGTAGCGATCCTCCCGCTCGCGCCCGCCCCCGAACTCCACGCGCGCGCCGGCGTCGACGGTCGCGTCGAGCACCCCGGTGAGCCGGTCATGGTGCGAGGTGTTGACGATCCGCCCGTAGTCCTCGCTCGCCGCGGGGTCCGCGCCGTACATGGCGCGCACCGCGTCGGCGAGGTGCGTCGCGAGGCGAGGGGCGGCGTCGGGGGTGGTGAAGACATGGTTCGGGGCCACGCAGGTCTGCCCGGCGTTGAGGAACTTCGCCCAGGCGATCCTGCGCGCCACGGCCTCGAGGTCCTGGCGGGGGTCCACCCAGACCGGGCAGCGCCCGCCGAGCTCGAGCGTGACCGGCGTGAGCGTGCGGGCGGCCGCCTCGGCGACGACGCGCGCCACCGTGGACCCGCCCGTGTAGAAGATGTGGTCGAGCCGCTGGTCGAGCAGGGCGGTCGTCGGCCCGACGCCGCCGGTCACCACCCCGACGACGTCCGGGTCCAGGTATCTCCCGGCCAGCCGCGCGAGGGCGCCGGAGGTCGCGGGCGCGACCTCGCTCGGCTTGAGCACCACCGTGTTGCCGGCGGCGAGCGCCCCCACCAGCGGCGCGAGCAGGAGCTGCACCGGGTAGTTCCAGGGGGCGATGACCCCGACGACGCCGAGCGGCTCCCGGACCAGGCTCGCCCGGGCGGGCAGGAGCGCGGCCGGCACCCGGCGCCCGCGGGGCGCCGTCCACCGCCTGAGGTTCTTCGCGACGTGGTCGAGCTCGCCGATCGTGAAGCCGATCTCGACGAGCCAGGACTCCGTGGTGTGCCGCCCGAGGTCGTCGGCGAGCGCCGCCGCGAGCTCGTCGGCCCCCTCGGTGAGCAGCCGGCGCAGGGCGGCCAGGTGCCGGGCGCGGGCGGGCACCGGCAGCGTGGCGCCGGAGTCGAAGGTGCGGCGCAACCGTGCGACGACGGCCGTGACCTCCTGGTCCGACGTGTCCGGGACGGTGGGCGGCGTGTGCCGGTCGCTCATGAATCCAACGTAGCGGGCGCGGTGCCCGCGGAGGATCGCGTCGGGCGGCGCTGTGGAGAACTGCACCGGGCGGGCGAGGCTGTGGATCGGACCCGCGGACCACTGGACGCCGAGGGAAGGATGGTCGGCATGAACGCACCTGAGATGACCGCGGCCGGGCTCGTCGTCGGTGAGGACGGGCTCGCCCGGCCGGCGTGGGCGGCGCAGGACGACCTCCTGCGGGAGTACTACGACACGGAGTGGGGCATGCCCGTCCGGGAGGAGCGCGGCCTGTACGAGCGCCTCAGCCTCGAGGCGTTCCAGTCCGGGCTCTCCTGGGCGACCATCCTGCGCAAGCGGCCCGCCTTCCGCGCGGCGTTCGCCGACTTCGACCCGGACGCCGTGGCGCAGTTCGGGGAGGCGGACGTCGAGCGGCTCCTGGGGGACGCGGCGATCGTCCGCAACCGCCGCAAGATCGACGCGACGGTCGCCAACGCCCGCGCCACCGTGGCGCTGCGGGCGGACGGCGGGCTGGAGGAGCTCATCTGGTCGCACCGGCCGGAGTCCACCCCCGAGCCGCGCTCGCAGGCGGAGGTGCCGAGCACGTCGGAGGAGTCGGTCGCGCTGGCGAAGGCGCTGAAGTCGGCGGGCTTCCGGCACGTCGGGCCGACCACGATGTTCGCGCTGATGGAGGCGGTCGGGGTCGTGGACACGCACATCGTGGGCAGCCACCGGCGCGGGACCTCGGGGGTGTGGGCGTAAGGAGAGGCTGTCCACGTCGTGGGCATTCGGCCGCGCGCCGGGCGCGGCGCGGGCCGTTCGGGATTCACTTCCCACTCCCGATCCCATCCGGTCGGGCCCGTCACATGCCCGATGAGGAGAATCGATGACCACCCAGCCCACCTTCACGGAGCGCCTCGACGCCGGCCCCGTGCTCTGCGCCGAGGGCTTCCTGTTCGAGCTCGAGCGCCGCGGCTACCTGACCGCCGGGGAGTTCGTGCCCGAGGTCGCCCTCGAGCACCCCGAGGCCCTGCGCTCCCTCCACGTGGACTTCCAGCGCGCCGGCTCCGACATCGTCGAGGCGTTCACCTACAACGGCCACCGCGAGAAGATGCGCGTGATCGGCAAGGAGGACCTCCTCGAGCCGCTCAACCGCGCCGCGCTGCAGATCGCCCGCGAGGTCGCCGACCGCAAGCCGGGCAACCTGGTGGCCGGCAACATCTCCAACTCGAACATCTGGGACCCGGCGAACCCGGACAGCCAGCGTGAGGTGCGCTCGATGTTCGAGGAGATGGTCGGCTGGGCCGTCGAGGAGGGTGCCGACCTCATCATCGGTGAGACCTTCTACTACGCCGGCGAGGCCCTCGCCGCCCTCGAGGTTGCGAGGGCCACGGGCCTGCCGACCGTCATCACCCTCGCCCCCATGGCGCTCGAGGAGATGGCCGAGGGGGTGGGCATCGTCGAGACCGCCCAGCGCCTCGAGCAGGGCGGGGCCGACGTCGTCGGGCTGAACTGCTTCCGCGGCCCGGACACGATGCTGCCGTGGCTGCGGCAGATCCGCGAGGCGGTCAGCTGTCACGTCGGTGCGCTGCCGATCCCCTACCGCACGACCCCCGACGAGCCCACCTTCTTCTCCCTCACGGACGTCGCCGCGTCCGTCCAGGCGCCCCACGGCCGTCCGTTCCCCACCGCCCTGGACCCGAAGTACACCAACCGCTACGAGCTCGAGAAGTTCGCGCGCGACGCCTACGCGATCGGCGTCAACTACCTCGGCCTGTGCTGCGGCGCGGCCCCCGCCCACCTGCGTCAGGTCGCTGAGGCCGTCGGCCTGACCACCGAGGCCAGCCGCTACTCGGAGAACATGGCGAACCACTTCATGTACGGGAGCAACGATCGCCTGCCGGAGCACATCACCGCGCTCGGCACACTGGCCTGATGGCCCCTCGGCGGCGTGCGTGCGTCGGCGTCGTTGCGGCGTCGCCGCGTCGCCACGATCTGCCGCACGCCGTCCGACGCCGTCTCAGCCCGTCTCACGGCGTGACGACCGCGTGACGGCGGCCGCTCCCCGGGGGTTACAGTGACCGCGCAAACCCCCGGGGAGCGCCGCCAGGCGCTGAGAGTGCGGAAAGTCCGCAGACCCGTCGACCTGATCCGGTTCGTACCGGCGTAGGAAGCAGGGCACCTGCCGACGATCCGTGTCGGCGGGTCTCATGGATCAACCCGCGGGCACGAGAGGTGCACCGTGACACTCATCGACCACACCACGCAGTCGGGCGCAGACCCCGACGTGCAACGGCTCGGCATCGGCATGCGGCTGAGCATCCACCCCCACTGCGACGACTTCGCCGACGTCATCCTCGGCGCCCTCGACGACGTTGCGCAGGCAGGACTGACCGACGGCCTCGCCATCGAGACCGACGTGGTGAGCACGTACGTCGGGGCCCGGCAGAAGCCGGCCGAGAGGTCGCTCGCCGCCTACGCGAGCGCGCTCATCGCCGCGGCCCACCGCCGCAGCGGCGGCCACGTCGTCGCTCACATCCTGCTCTCCCGCGGCTGCCCCGGCGAGATCAGCTGCGAGCGGACCGACGCCCTCGCCGAGCGCGCGGGGGACATCGTCCTCGAGCCGACCGGCATCGCCGCGAACGCCCAGTGGTCCCTCTACCCGCTCATGGACGGCGGGAGCACCGGAGACGACCACATGGCGCCGATCATGGCGGCCATCGAGCGTGCGAAGGAGCGCGGCGTCGCCGCCACCCCGGCGCACTACGCCACCCTGCTCACCGGTGACGTCTCCGAGGTCATCGCCACAGCGGCCGAGGCGTTCCTCGCCGTCGGCACCGAGGTCAGCCACGTCGTCACCCACCTCACGGTGTCCGTCGGCTCGCCGAGCGAGGGGGCCGCGGCATGAGCACCGAGACCACGCCCCGTCCGCTCCAGCCACGCCACCGGTGGGCGATGAAGGACCTCGTCCTCGTCGTCGTCCTCGGCGCCGTCTTCGGCTTCGCCTACTGGGCGCTCGTCCAGGGCTGGAGCGCCCTGCGCGTGGCCATGGGACCCGCCGGCGACCTCTCCGAGCACGCCGTGTTCGGCGGATGGCTGCTCGTCGCCCCCATCGCCATCGCCATCACCCGACGCCCCGGCGCCGGCATCCTCGCGGAGCTCATCGCCGCGACGATGGAGTTCGCGTTCCTCGGCTCCCCCGTGGGCCCGCTGCTGCTCGTCGGGGCCCTGCTCCAGGGGCTCGGCAGCGAGCTGGCGTTCGCGATCACCCGCTACCGGAAATTCGGCTGGTGGGTGTACGCCGTCTCCGGCCTGCTCGGCGCCGGGATCGTGTTCTTCTACTCGGCCTTCCGCGGTGGCTGGTACGGGCAGGACATCTTCGCGCTGCGCCTGTCGATCCAGCTGCTCTCCGGCATCGTGCTCGGCGGCCTGTTCGCCAAGGTGATCGTCGACGCCCTCGCCCGAACCGGCGTCGTCGACAACTTCGCGATCGGTCGGGACCCGCGCCCGTGACCCTGTCCACCCGGGACGGCGCGCGGGGACGGGGCGCGGCCGGCGGCCGCGGCGTGGTCGAGCTCGACTCGGTCTCCGTCACGTTCCCGCGCGCCGACCGGCCGACGGTCGAGGACGTCTCTCTCGCCCTCGGGGCCGGCGAGCAGGTCGTGCTGCTCGGCCCCTCCGGGTCGGGCAAGTCGACGATCCTCCACACGATCACGGGGGTCGTGCCGCACACGGTCACGGCCGAGCTCGGGGGCGAGGTCCGGCTCGCCTCCGGCGGGGGTGCCGGGGACGACGGCGACGCAGATCGGGGTGACCGGGACGGGGACGACGGGAACGGCGAACGGAGCGGCGGCGACCGGCCGCTCACGGCCGACTCGTCCGTGATCGAGCGGTCCCGACACCTCGGCGTCCTCTTCCAGGACCCGTCCGCGGCGGTCTGCATGCCGGACGTGACCATGGAGCTCGCGCTGCCGCTGGAGAACCACGGGACCGACGTCGACGCGATCGCCGGGTGCATCGCGGACGCGCTGGGCACGTGCGCGGTCGGGCACCTGGCCGACCGCCCGACGGCGGAGCTCTCCGGCGGCGAGCTGCAGCGGGTCGCGCTCGCCGCAGCCATGGTCACGGAACCGGCGGTCCTCGTGCTCGACGAGCCGACCTCCATGCTCGACCCGTCGGGCGTGGCCGCGGTGCGCGGGGCGGTGGACGCCGCCGCGGAGCGCTACCGGCCGGCCGTCGTGCTGGTCGAGCACCGGCTGGACGAGTGGGCCGGTGCCCGCGGCATCGACGGGCTCCCGCCGCTCGCGCTGGCGATCGGGGCGGACGGACGGCCGCTCGCGGCCGGGCCGACCCGCGACGTTCTCCGCGACCACGCCGCCGAGCTCGTGGCGGCGGGCTGCTGGCTCCCGCTGGAGGCGGAGCTCGCGGCGATCACGTCGGTCGGCGGCGGGCTCGCCGCCGAGGAGAACACGCGGCTGCTCACGAGGCTGGCCGAGGAGGCGGGCGGGCCGGGACCGGGCAGCCCGACGGCGGCCACTGCGCCGGTGGCGGCCTCGGCCACCACGACCACGACGACCGCGGCGGCGGTATCCATCGCGGACACGGCCACGCCGACGGCGGCCACCACGACCACGCCCTCCCCGACCACCACCCCCGGCGAGGTCCGCCTGCGGGCCCGGGGCCTCGCCGTCGGGCGGACGACGCGCGGCAAGCGAGCAGACCAGGAGGCTGTGCTCGCGGGCTCCGTGCTCACGGGCGTCGATCTCGACGTGCGCGGGGGCGAGGTCGTCGCGGTCCTCGGCGCGAACGGGGCCGGCAAGACCACCCTGCTGCTCACGCTCGCGCGCCTACTCGGTCCGCTCGCGGGCACGATCGACGGCGAGCGGGCAGCCCTCGCCTTCCAGAACGCGGAGCACCAGTTCCTCACCCACCGGGTCGTCGACGAGATCGCCCACGGGCTGCCCGCGGCCGACCGCGAGGAGGTCGTCACTGCTCGGCTCGCGACGCACCGGCTCGAGCATCTTGCCGACGCGAACCCGTTCCGGCTCTCCGGCGGGGAGAAGCGGCGCCTCGGGCTTGCTGCCGTCCTCGCCCACGACCCGCCCGTGCTCCTGGCGGACGAGCCGACGCTCGGCCTCGACCGGCGCGACACGATCGCCACCGCCCGCGCGCTGCGCGCGGAGGCGGACGCCGGTCGCGGCATCGTCGTCACGAGCCACGACCTGCGGACCGTGGCGACGATCGCCGACCGGGTCGTCCTCCTCGCCCACGGCGAGGTCATCGCCGACGACGACGCCGCCTCGGTCCTCGGCGACGGGGAGGCGCTCGCGGCGGCCGGCATCGCGCTGCCGGAGCTGCTCACCTGGCTGGTCGGGTCCCATCCGGGCCGGCTGAGGCACGTCCTGGACGCGCTTGACCGGGAGGTGCTCCCGTGAGCCCCCTCGCCCGGCGCAACCCCACGATCAAGCTCGCCGTGCTCACGGCGGTCTCGATCGCGGCGATGTTCCTCCTCGACCCCCTCACCCCGACCGTGCTGTACGCGCTCGGACTGCTCGCGGTCGCCGTCGGGACCCGAGCCCGGCCCCGCGCGCTGCTGCTCGCGCACCTCCCGTTCGTGCTCGTGGCGTTCGGCATCTTCGTCGTCAACGCGATGACCCGGCCGGGGAGCGAGATCGCGGGCGCCGGGCCGATCCGGATCACGGTCGAGGGGCTCGAGGTCGGCGCCGCGCTCGCGATGCGCACGCTCGTCATCGGCGTCCTCGTCATCGGGTTCATCCGGTCCACCGACGGGGTCGCGCTCATGACGTCCCTGCACCACAACGCGCGCCTGCCCGCGCGGGTCACCTACGCGGTGCTCGCCGGATACCGGATGCTGCAGGAGATGCCGCGCGAGTTCTCGACGATCCGGCACGCGCACGCCGTCCGCTCCCCGCGCGACGACGGCCGTCCGCCCCGCTCGCCCCGCGCGCTGGGCGGGATGATCTTCACGCTGCTCGTCGTCTCGCTGCGCAAGGGCGAGCGCATGGCGATGGCACTCGAGTCCCGCGGCCTCGGCCTCGCGCCCCGCACCACGTGGCGCCCCACCCCGGTACGCGCGGCGGACTGGCTGATGCTCGCCGCGGTCCTCGCCGTCGTCGGGGCCGTGCTCGTGGCGAGCTGGCTCGCCGGCACGCTCCGCGGGCCGGGCGCGCTCTTCGGCTGACCAACTCGCGGCTTTCGGCTCGCGGCCCGCAGATCCACGCGCCCCCTCCCCACCCCACCACCGATCCCCTGGAGACCCGTGCACCTCGTCGCTCTCGTCAATCCACCGACCGGCCGGTACGCGGCCGCCTGGCGCCATCCGGCGGCCGCCGGGAACTGGCTCTCCGCCGACTTCTATGCCGACCTCGCGCGCACCCTCGAGCGCGGCCGCTTCGACATGATGTTCTTCCCGGACGCTCTCGCGGTACCGGAGGACCACGCCGGCGCCACCGGCACGACCCTGCGGACGGGCGGCAAGGGCGCGATCCACCTCGACCCGCTCACGCTCGCCTCTGCGGCACTCGCCGCCACCACCCGGATCGGCGTGGGCGCCACCGTCTCCACCACGTTCGTGCCGCCGTACGCGATCGCGCGCTCGATGCTCAGCCTCGACCACCTCTCCGGCGGACGGGCGGCGTGGAACATCGTCACGAGCCACTCGGACGCGGAGGCGCGCAACTTCGGGCTGCCGGAGCTTCCGCCGAAGGACGCCCGCTACGACCACGCCGACCGCGTGGTGCAGACCGTCCTCGACCTCTGGGACACGTGGCGGCCGGACGCACTCCGCCTCGACGCGGCGGGCGGCGTCTTCGCAGACCCGACGCGAGTGGGCCGGATCCCGGACCGCGGGGCAGGCGCGCCAGGCGCCTCCGGCGGGCCAGGCGAGTCAGGCGCCTCCCGCGGGTCAGGCGGGTCAGTCGCCTCCCGCGGGTCAGGCGCCTCCGGCGGGCCAGGCGGTTCAAGCGAAGAGACCAGCGACGAAGCCCCCACCACCCCGCTCTCCCGCGGACCGCTCTCGCTGCCGGCGAGCCCCCAGGGCCGGCCGGTCCTCATGCAGGCCGGCGCCTCCGCGCGCGGCAAGGAGTTCGCCGCGCGCTGGGCGGAGGTCGTGTTCGTGGTGGCCGACGACGCCGACGGCATGCGCGCCCTGCGCACCGAGCTCCGCGACCGCGCGCGGTCCGCCGGGCGGGACCCGGACCGGCTCAAGGTGCTCCCTGCGATCCAGCCGGTCGCCGCGGCGACGGACGCGGCGGCCGCCGCACACCTCGCGGGGATGACCGACCTCCTCGACCCGGTCGAGACTCTCCGGTACCTCGCCCGGCTCCTGCACGCCGAGCACCTCGACCCGGACGCCCCGGGCGCGGACGCGGTCGAGGCGCACCGCGGCGCGACGGGCAGCACCGGCTTCGAGGACATGCTCATCCGCGCCTGCCGCCGCGAGTCGCTCACGGTCCAGCAGCTCGCGGACCGCCAGGCGATCAGCCAGCTGGGCCCCCTGCCGACAGGGTCGCCGCAGACGGTCGCCGACGAGCTGTGCGGTCTCGTCGAGACCGGCGCGGCCGACGGGTTCGTCGTCATGGCCACGGTCTACCCGGACTCCTTCGACCGGTTCGTCGAGCACGTGGTGCCCGAGCTGCAGCGGCGCGGCCACCTGCGCCGCGACTACGCCGGCCCCACCCTGCGCGAGCACCTCGGCCTGCGGTAGCCGCGACCTGCGTGAGACGCGTCCCGGGCTACTGCCCGACGGCGACCAGCCCGGACTCGTACGCCGTCACCACGATCTGGGTCCGGTCGCGCAGGCCGAGCTTGGCGAGGATGCGGGACACGTGGGTCTTCACGGTCTGCTCGCCGAGGAACAGCTCGCCCGCGATCTCCGAGTTCGACCGCCCGCCCGCCACGAGGCGCATGACCTCGAGCTCGCGCTCGGTCAGCGGCGACAGGACGGTCGGGTCCGGGCGCGAGGCGGGTCGGGACGCGTAGTCGCCGATGACCTTGCGGGTGATCGACGGGGAGAGGAGGGCGTCGCCGTCGGCGACCACCCGCACCGCGCCGGCCAGCTCCTCGGCGGTCGCGTCCTTGAGGAGGAAGCCGCTCGCGCCGGCCTGGAGGGCGGAGAAGACGTACTCGTCGGCGTCGAAGGTGGTGAGCATGATGATCCGCGGGTGCCGCTCCCCCGGCATTCCGAGCACGGCGCGCGTGGCGTCCAGGCCGTTCATCCTCGGCATGCGGATGTCCATGAGGAGGACGTCCGGGTCGGTGCGGCGCACGAGGTCGACCGCGTCGATGCCGTCCGCCGCGGACCCCACCACCCGCATGTCCTTCTGCGCCCCGAGCAGGGCGCTGAACCCCTCGCGCACCATCGACTGGTCGTCGACGACGGCCACGGTGATGCTGGCGGTTCCCTCTGTGCTCACCCCTCCACCGTAGCGGGCGGCTCCCACGCGCCGGAGTCCCTACCGCGGTAGGGGGAACGTTCACCCGCCAGGGTGACGCGGGGGCGACAGCCGTCGCCCGATGGTGTTTCCATGTCCGCCACAGCCCTCCTCGACTCCCTCGAGGTGCCCCACACCGACCGATCGCGAGGTTCGCACATGTCCGAACCCACCTGGAACCCGGGCCGCCGCCGCGCCGGCCTCCTCGCCGGCCTCGGGCGGGACCTCGGCCTCGTCCTGCCGGGACTGTTCGTCTCGCTCATCGCCTTCGTCGTCCTGCTCACGATCGCGGTGGTCGGGATCTCCACCGCGATCATCTGGATCGGCGTCGTCGTCCTCCCGCTCGCGCTCCTGCTCGCGGGCTGGTTCGCCGGCGTCTCGCGCAGCCGCGTCCGCGCCTGGGGCGCGGTCCTCCCGGAGCCCGAGTACGCGCCCGCCCGCCCCGGCCTGCGGGGCTGGGTCCGCACGATGGCCGACCCGCGACGCTGGCTCGACCTCGCGTTCGAGGTGCTCATCGCCTTCCCCCTGCGCGTGACGACCTGGGCGCTGACGATGACCTGGATCGGGGTCGCCCTCGGCGGCCTGACCTGGCCGCTGTGGGCGCACTTCATCCCCGGCGAGCGGGACTCGGGGATCCGGTGGATCCTCGCCGCCCTCCCGGACGGCTGGGTCTCGGACTCGTTCGCCGCGAGCCTGACGGCCGAGTACCTGTGGATGGTCGGCCTCGGCCTCGTCGCCCTGCTCACCCTGCCGCTGGTCGCGCGCATGTGCGCCGGCATCGACGCCGCCGCCACGCGCGCCGCCCTCGGCGGCGGCCCGGGCACGGACCCGCGCGAGTGGAACGGGGGTGGTGCACGATGAGCACCGTGACGACCTCCGGGAGCAGCCTCGCGAAGGCACCGACCGCGCGCGGCTGGGCGTGGCTGACGGCCATCTACGTCGGCGTCGCCATGGTCGCGATCGCCTGGCCGATCCTCACGAACGTGCACCACGTCTGGGTCGTGTACTCGATGCTGCTCGCCCTCACGGCATCGCTCGCACTCGTCCTCGCCATCCGCTACCCGCTTGCCGCGACCGCTCTCGGCGGTGCGTCGTGGGCGATGACCGCCGTGCTCGCGAGCGCCACCGCGGCGCCGTGGCCGTGGCCCGTCCCGACGATGATCACGCACCTGTTCACCGTCATCCTGCTCGCCCTCGTGCACGGCTGGCGGTGGGGCGCGGCGGCCTGGGGCACGGGGGCGGCGATCTCCCTGATCGCCGTCATGGTCGTGGGCCCGGGGAACAACCACACGGCCAACGCGATCGCGTGCGCGGCGGTCGGCGCGGGCGTCCTGGCCGCTGCCAGCGGCCTCGGCCTGCTCGTGCGCAGCCGGCACGACCTCGCCGAGGAGCGCTCCGCCCGCGTGGAGGAGTCCGAACGCCGTGGCGAGCTGCAGGAACGGAACCGGATCGCCCAGGAGCTGCACGACGTCGTCGCTCACTCCATGTCAGTCATCAGCGTGCAGGCGACGACCGCGCCCTTCCGGATCACGGGGATGCCGCCGGAGACCAAGGACGAGTTCGACTCGATCGCCCACTCCTCGCGCACGGCTCTCACCGAGATGCGCAGCCTCCTCGCCATCCTGCGTGGGGACGACGAGGCGGACCTCGCCCCGCAGCCGGGCCTGGACGACGTCGTCGAGCTCGTGGAGTCTTCCCGGTCCTCCGGCACCCCGATCGAGCTGTCGATCGCGCCGACCGACGTCCCCGACGTCCCGCCCGCGACCGGGCTCACGGCGTACCGCGTGGTCCAGGAGGCGGTGAGCAACGCGCTCCGGCACGCCCCGGGCGCCCACGTATCCGTCCGCATCCGGGCGGCGGCGACGCTCGACATCGAGGTCGTCAACGGTCCGGCCGAGCGGGAGCCCGGCGCCTCGGCGGGTGCCGGACTGGGTCTGAAGGGGATCCGGGACCGCGTCCGGGCGCTCGGCGGGGACGTGGTCATCGGCCCGACGCCGGACGACGGGTTCGCGGTCCGTGCCTCGCTCCCGATCGAGTAGGTCGGCGGGCCGGGCGCCCCGCCGGCACGGCGGGGCGCCCGGCTGTCGGCGGTAGGCCGGTGCTCGACGGGTGCTCGGCCCGTGCCCGCCCGGGCGGCTCAGCGCCCGATGCCGCCCATGAGCAGGCTGATCGTCATGGCCACGATGATCGTGTTGAACACGAAGGCCAGCAGCGAGTGCGTCCGCAGAGCCGACCAGGCCTCGCTCGTGCGGCAGCGGACATTGGCGCCCACGAGGGTCGAGGTGAGCACGGACATCGTGAGGTAGTCACCGAACCTCGGCTCGCCGTCGAGGTCGAAGCCGAGCCGGGCGCCGGTTGCGTCCAGGCGGGCGTACCGGATCGCGAACGAGTACACCATCAGCGCCCACGAACCGGCGACGGCGGCCAGCCCGAGCAGGAGGATCCAGCCGGACTCGCGCGCGCGTTCGGTCTGCGCGATGGTCAGCACAAGGAGGGACGCGAGCAGGGCGCCCTGCACCGCCCACGTCTCCGCGCTGTTGTCGCCGAGCAGCGAGCGCCACCACGTCCGCCTGCGCCTCTCCTCCCGCGCGGCGTGCCGGCGCAGCTCGGGGACCGTCATGCGCGAGTAGACGGAGTGCGTGAGGGCGACGTGCGTGAACGCGAAGACGATCCAGAAGGCGAGGACGACGACGAGGCTCGAGTCCACGAAGGCCTCACCGAGGCCGCCGAGCGACCGCTTGAACTCCGCGCCGCCGGCGAGGAAGTGCACCACCCCGACGGCCACGCTGCCCAGCAGGCCCGCGGCCAGGGACACGTTGACTCGCACGAACTCGCTCGCCGGCCGCGACGTCGATGCCCCCATCGGTCCCCCGTCTCGTCTCGGCCCGGGCGCGCCGCCCGTCGGAATCTGTCCGGCGCCGACTCGCGCGCGGAACAGGCGACAGGGTAAGTCTGTTGCACCGTGCGGCGCGGGTCCGCATCGCCTGCCCGTGCCCGCGCCCGAGGTCTCGACCCCACCGACGAGGCCTCGACCCCACCGAACGGGAGCGACATGTCCCTGCTGTTCTCACCGCTGACCCTTCGGGAGACCACCTTCCGCAACCGCCTGTGGGTCGCGGCGATGTGCATGTACAGCACGCCGGACGGCATCCCGGGGCGGTGGCACGCGAGGCACCTGAGCCAGTTCGCCGTCGGCGGCGCGGGGCTCGTCATGACCGAGGCGACGGCCGTCAGCCCCGAGGGCCGCATCTCGCCGAGGGACGCCGGCATCTGGTCCGACGCCCACCGGGACGCGTGGGCCGAGATCGCGGCGGACGTGCACGAGGCCGGCGCGCTGGCGGGCATGCAGCTCGCCCACGCGGGCCGCAAGGCCTCGACCTGGTGGCCGTTCTCCGGCCGGTCCGGGTACGTGCCCCCCGAGGAGGGCGGCTGGTCGACCGTCGGACCGTCGGACCGTCGGCGATCGGCTACGCCGACTACCCCGCGCCGACGGCGCTCGACGAGGCAGGCATCGCGGCCGTCGTCGCGGACCACGTGGCGGCCGCCCGCCGCGCGGTCGACGCCGGCTTCGACGTCCTCGAGGTCCACGCCGCGCACGGTTACCTCCTCCACCAGTTCCTCTCGCCGCTGACCAACCACCGCACCGACGCCTGGGGCGGGTCGCCGGATGGACGCGCCGCGCTCGTCGTGGCCGTGGTCGAAGCGCTGCGGAAAGAGGTCGGCGACTCGATCGCCCTCTTCGTCCGCTTCAGCGGCACCGACGGCGCCGAGGGCGGCCTCACCGCCGACGACGTCGCCCAGGCCGCGGCCTGGGTGCGGGAGGCCGGAGCGGACCTCTGCGACATCTCCTCGGGCGGCCTGGTGCCGCACCAGGTCATCGACGCCCACCCCGGGTACCAGGTGCCCCTGGCCGAGACCGTGCGGGCCGCCGCGGGACCGGTCGCCGCCGTCGGCATCATCATCGAGCCCGAGCAGGCGGAGGGCATCCTCGCCGCCGGGCAGGCGGACGCGATCTTCGCCGCGCGGGCGTGGCTGCGCAACCCGCACCTGGCGCTCGCATGGTCGAACGCGCTCGGCGGGCCGGCCGACCTGTGGCCGCCGCAGTACGAGCGGGCGAGCCGCCCGGTCAAGCGGTAGCGCGGGCCGGACCCAGCAGGGCGAGGTAGAGCCGAAGAGGCGAGCTAGACGCCGTAGCCGCGGGCGGCCGCCACGAAGCGGCGGATCTTCTCGTGGTCCTTCACCCCGCGCGAGGACTCCACCCCGCTGGAGACGTCGACGCCCCAGGGGCGGATCGTCTCGATCGTCGGCCGGACGTTCTCGAGGGTGAGTCCACCGGCGAGCATCCATTGGCCGATCGGCGGGTTGCCGAGGGTCTCGAGGTCCCAGACCTCCCCGGACCCGGGCGTGGTGGAGTCGAGCAGGAGGACCTCCTCGCCCCACGCGCCGATCTTCGTGGGCCCGGCGCCGACGGGCCCGGCTCGCCACACGCGCGGCCAGTACGTCGCAGCCGTGCGCGTGTCCTCCTCGCCGTACCCGTGCATCTGCAGTACGTCCACGCCGATGTCGGCCGCACGCTCGAGCGCCTCGTCGACCGTGACGTCGTGGACGACGAGCACGGTCTCGGCCCGACGCGCGGCACCAGCAAGCTGGCGGGCTCGGCGTATGTCCACGGCGCGCGGGCTCGTGGAGCTCTGCACGATGCCGATCGCGTCCGCGCCGGCCTCCTCCGCCACGGCCACGTCCTCGACCGTGCCCAGCCCACAGATCTTGACGAACATGCGCCTCCGCTCCGATGTCCCCCGCGTGTCGGGGCCGCACCCATTGTGCCCCGTCGCGGCGGAACGGGGGCCCGGGCATCCCGCCGCCCCCGCCCGGTCGCCCTATTACCCTCGCCCGGGCCGGGTCGCGCCCGTACAGTCCGGACACCATGAGCACCGAGCACCTCCCGCCCACGCCCGCGAGCGCCCTTCGCGACCGCCTCCGCCGCAGGCTGACCGCCGCCATGCGCGAGAAGGACCGCACCGCGGTGCGGGCGCTGCGCTCGCTCATGTCCGCGATCGACAACGCCGAAGCCACCCCGCTCGCCGACCACCAGGTCGCGGGCGCCCTCGAGTCCTCGAGCGTGGGGGCGGGCTCGGCCGACGTCGAGCGCCTGCTCCTCGACGAGGCGGACCTCGCGCGGATCGTCGACCGCGAGATCGCTGACCGGCTGACGGCGGCGGACGAGATCGAGCGCGGCGGCCGAGCCGAGGCGGCGGCCGACCTCCGGGCCGAGGCGGAGGTGCTGCGGGAGAACGCGCGCTGACGCCGCGCCGCACCACCCTGCCCAGCCGGCCCAACCCCGCACCGGTCTGCCCCGACCCGGACCGGCCCGGCCCGGCCCGGAGATCAGAACTCGGCGAGGATCTCCCTCACTCCCTCGTGGCGGGCCCTCCGTTGGACCCCGGCAGGGTCGACTGCCGTGCCGGAAGCGTATGCACACCTAGCGAGAATGTGAACAGCGCGAGGCTACTTCTTCAGGAGGTCCGGCATCTCCCTGGCGGCGTCGGCCGCCTCGCGCCACGAGGAGACGCCGAGCTTCCGGTAGATCTGACGCAGCTGGGACTTCACCGTGTTCGGGGAGACACCGAGGTTCTGCGAGAGCTCGCGGGTCGAGGTCACCCTCGTCAGCTCCGCCAGCAGCTCCGTCTGCTTCCGGGTGAGGGTGGTGGACGGGTCGTCGAAGAGGAGCCGACGGCGACACTCGGCGAGCCGACGGGCGACGCGGGCGGTGGGGGCGCCGATGGCGACGTCCTCGGCGCGATCCACGAGCTCGGCCAGAACGGCCTCGCCGTACCCGGCGAAGGGCAGGAGGTCCCCCGTGCGAGCGGCGACCTGGAGCGCCCGCGAGACCTGTGCCCGCGCCTGATCCTCGTCACCCCGACGGTGGGCGACGACGGCCCGGGCGACCGCGTCGGGCCCGGCGTACCACCCCTCCCGCAGGCCGCGACCCATGCTGTCGTCGAGCACCCGTTCCGCCCCGTCGACGTCGTCGAGGGCGACAAGCGCACGCGCGAGGACGAAGGCGAACACGAGGTGGGACGACGGGTCCTCGACGATCGGGCGGGCGATGTCGACGACCTCGCGGTGCCGCCCGAGGCTCGCGAGCGCCTCGACGCGCGCGAACCGGAGGAACTCGCGGTGATGGGGCCGCAGCGGCCGGTCGGCGAGCCACGCGTCGGCCATCTCGATCTCGCGCAGCGCCCCCTCGCCGCCACCCAGGACGACGGCGGCGCTCGCCCGCAGGCTCAGCTCGTACAGCCCCAGCGTGAGCGGGTCGTCCGCGGGCGCGGTGAGCGGGACGTCGAGACAGGCCCGTACCTCGTCGACGCCGAGCCTGTGCAGCGCGGAGGAGAGCGTCCGGATCCGCCGCAGGAAGTCCGGCACACCAACGGCCCTGCTCGGCAGGTCGACCTCGTGGCGCCACCACGCGGTCCCCTCGCGCTCGACGCCCATCGCGAGGAGGTCGAGGGACAGGTCCCCGGCGATCTGCGCCATCCGGGGGTGCGCCGTCCCGGCGCCGACCGCCCGCACGGAGTCGAGGTGCTCCTTCGTGCGGGTGAAGTCCCCGGCCTCGAGGGTGCTCAGCGCCGCCTGCACCCTGCACTCGATCGCAAGCCACGGACGGTCGACGGCGTCGTGCAGGACGGCCTCGTGGCGGGCCAGAGCCGCGTCGGGATCCCCAGCCACCCGCCGGGCGATCCCCTCCGTCACGGCGAGGACGGAGCGCGCGTCCGCCCCGAGCGCGTCCCCCCGCTCCCCCACGGAGGCGAGCAGCGCGTCGGCGAGCGTCCGGTCGGCGGCGGAGACGGCGCCGCCGTGCCCCGCGTGGGTGGTGTCGATGACGGCGCGCGCACGTGCGAGGTCAAGCTCGGGGGTGCGCTCCGCCGACTCCGCGAGCTCCGCGCGGATCTCTGCGGCGGGGCACGCGTCGAGGCCGCGCCAGTTCTCCTGCAGGAGCCTGGCCCGCAGCTCCGTCCCGTGGGGTGCCCAGCCCAGGACCTCGTCGAGCAGCCCGGTCGAGACGAGCGGGCCGGCGACCGCCTCGACGAACGGCACGGTCTCCGCCGCGCGGTCCTCCGACGCCAGTCGGGACAGCGCCGCCGAGGCGAGCTGGGCCGGGAGGCCGAACCGTCCGGGTCCGACCTCGCGGACGAGGTCGGCGTCCCGCAGGCTGCGCATCGCCGCGCCGGAGCTGTCGCCCAGCCCGCCGATCGCTGTGACGGCCCGCTCGGAGAGCGTGCCGGCGGAGGCGACGAGCAGGACGCACTCCCACAGGGGTTCGACGAGCACCCCGTCGGAGGCCGCGGCGGCGATCCGTCCGATCGTCTCGTCACCCGCGGCCCGAAGGACGTCCGGCGTCACCGCACCCGCCGCGCGTGCCCCGGCGATCGCCGCGTCGACGAATGTCGCGAAGCCGCCGGAGCCCTCGATGATCGACTCGACCTGGTCGGCGGGCAGCTCCAGGTCGACCAGCGCGGCCAGCGCGGCGACCTCCGACCGGTCGAACAACAGGTCGCGGCCGTTGACGGAGACGTCCGCGCGGATCCCGGCGGCCCGCGCCCGCGGCGAGAACCCGAGTCCGTTGCGGACGACGAGGATCGCGCGGGGGGCGAGCTCGCGCCAGGCGAGGACCGTCTCGGAGTCACCGGCGCGTCCCGACGCCTGGATGACGACGACGGCCGGGCAGTCCGGCCCGGGGGCGTCCTCGGGCCGCGGCATCGTGCTCCCCGACGTCCACCAGATCGCGTCGCCGGCGAGGCCCTCACCCTCGAGCCACTGTTCGACGAGCACCGTGGCTCCCGAGAAGGCCGGGGCCCGCACGAGTGCGATACCGCCGGGGCGCAGGCGCCGGAACCGGTCGAGCAGGCGCGGGCGTGCCAGTCGACCCGTGCTGTCCACGAACATGCCCATGCGCCTCGCCTCGTTCGTCGGGTGTTCGGGCGGAGCGGTCGCTCCGCGAGCATCGAACTATAACGAAAAGGTCACGACCGGTGGGACCGCACGTGGGTCAGCCAAGGAGCGGGGTCGGCCAAGGAGCGGGGTCGACCGAGGATCAGCGCCAACCGACGAGCAGCGTCAGCCCAGGATCCCCGTCCGGTACGCGGCCCCGACCGCCGCCGCGCGGTCCGACACGCCCAGCTTGTCGTAGATGTGGGCGAGGTGGGTCTTCACGGTCGCCTCGGACACGAAGAGCGCCTCGGCGATCGACCGGTTCGACCCGCCCCGCGCCACCAGCACGAGGACCTCCCGCTCGCGTGCGGACAGCGCACCGCCCCGCTCGGGCGACCGCACGTGCTCGGCGAGGCGGGTCGCGACGCTCGGCGAGAGCACCGCCTGGCCGGCCGCCGTCGCGCGCACCGCGGCGACGAGCTCCTCGCCCGGCGCGTCCTTGAGCAGGTAGCCGGTGGCACCCGCCTCGATGGCCGCGACTGTGTCCAGGTCCGTGTCGAAGGTCGTGAGCACGAGGACGCGGGCACGGATCCGACGACGACGGAGCTCGCCGATCGCGGCCACCCCGCCCCCGCCGGGCATGCGCAGGTCCAGGACGACGACGTCCGGGTCCGTCGAGGCCGCCACCTCCACGGCGCCCGGTCCGTCGGCCGCCTGACCGACGACGTCGATCCCCTCGGCCGCGGCGAGCATGCCGGCCACCCCGTCGCGCACCACCGGATGGTCGTCGGCGACGATCACGCGGATCATGCGGCCCCCCGTTCCAGGGCAGGCAGCCGGAGCGAGACGGCGGTCCCGTCGCCGGCCCCGGACTCGATCTCAAGGACCCCGGCGAGGCGCTCGGCGCGCTGGCGCATACCCCGCAGGCCGAAGGTCCCCGGCTCGGCCACCCGCTCGGGGTCGAAGCCCCGGCCGTCGTCGCGCACGTCGACCATGATCTCGTCCTGGTCGTAGGACAGCGTGACGCCCACCCGCCGCGCGGCCGCGTGCTTGCGGCAGTTCGCGAGCGCCTCCTGCACGACCCGCAGCACGGTGGCCTCCACCTCCTGGTGCAGGGCCACCTCCTCGCCGACCACGCGGACGTCGACCCGCACGCCGCTGCGCCGCGACCACATCTCGGCCTCCGCGCGCAGCGCGGTCGGCAGGTCGGAGCCGGACAGCTGCACGGGCCCCAGGTCCAGCACGGAGCGGCGGGCGTCGGTCAGCGCCTCCCGGGCCAAGGCGAGGGCGGCACCGGTCCGCCCGCCCGGGCCCGTGGCGGCGATCTCCGCCTGTAGTTGCGTGACGATCCCGGCGAGCGACTGGGCGATGCCGTCGTGGATCTCCCGCGCCAGGCGCTGGCGCTCCTCGTCGACCCCGGCCTCGCGGGCGCGCGCGACGAGGCGGTCGCGCAGGGCCGCGTTCTCCGCGACCGCACGCTCGAGTTCGCCGTTGACGGCCTCGAGCTCGGCGATCGCCCGCGCCCGGGACTCGCTCGTGTCGGCCAGGTGTCTCGACCACGCGGTCATGGTGAAAGCGAGCGCCATGTTGACGATCAGCAGGATGCCGAACAGGAGCCAGCGGAACACGTTCTCGCCCGGCGCCCCGCCCGCCTGCCCCCAGGCCATCGTCGCAGCGGTGACCACGAGGCCGATCCGGGTCCCGCGGTCGGAGAGGTACTCGGGCCCGTCGATGAACCCGACCCAGGCGAAGACGCAGAACAGCGGGTTGAGCGCCGTGAGGAGGACCGCGAGGCAGGTCCGCAGGACGTAGTAGCCCCGCCCGAGGCGGGGGTCGGAACGCACGCGGTCGTCCGCCGTCGTGCGCAGGACGAGGACGCCGGCGGTGAGCAGGAGGACGACCACCTGGGTGACGAGGCGCCACCGGGAGTCGGTGGCGCCGGTGTACGGGCCGGTGGCGAGGGCGAGGGCGGCGGCGAGCCCGAGCACGACGAGCGGGAGCCACGTGAAGCGGCTCCGCCAGCGGGCCTCCGTCGCGCCCGGTCCCTCGCTCATCGCGCCCAGGGTCTCACTCCCACCGGAAGGTCCGCGCGGCGACCGCCCCGAGGAGGACCGTCCAGACCGCGACGACGGCCAGGTCGCCGGCCGCAGGGAACGCACCGACCGCCGCGTCGTCCATCGCGGTCACGGCCGCACCCATCGGCGTGAGCTGGACGATCCGCTGCAGGACGTCCGGCATCGCCTGGACCGGCAGCCACACCCCGGCGGTGAACATCGACGGGAACATGACGAGCATGCCGACGACCTGGCCGCTCGTCACGGTGCGGCACAGGGCGGCGATGACAGCGCCCGTCGCGAGGGAGGCGGCGAGCGCGAGCAGGAACGACACCAGCCAGCCGACGAGGTTCTCGGGCAGCCCGACCCCGTACGCGGCGACACCGAGTGTGAGGCACAGCGCGGTGGCGAGAAGGATCGAGACGCCGTAGATGAGGGTCTGGGCGCCGATGATCGCGCCAGGGCCGGCGGGCGTCGTCCGCAGCCGGCGGAGGATCCGTCCGGCGCGGTAGTCGATGATCGTGCTGGGCATCGTCTGGCTGCAGGCCATGATCATCGCCAGCAGGATGCAGATCGGGACGTACAGGTGGATGATCCCGCGGCCGCCGAGGTCCTCCTGGGGCTCCCGGAACGACGGGATGAACCCGAAGATGACGAGCAGGACCGTGGGGAAGGCGACGACCCAGAACCAGGCCATCGGCTCGCGCAGGTACAGCCGCGTCTCGGTGCGCAGGATCGCGCGGAACGGGGAGGCGGCGCGCGCGGCCGGGGAGGCGGCGCGCGCCGTCGTCGGTGCGGTGGTCATGAGGGGTCTCCATCAGTTCCGGGTGAGCCGGGCGTGGCCGGCTCGGCGACGGCGGCCGTCCCGTCGTCGCCGCTCGTCAGGTCGAGGTAGGCGGAGTCGAGCGAGCCGTCCTCGACGCGCAGCGACTCGGGGGTCTGGCCGACGTCGGCCAGGTGGGCGACGACGCGCAGCGCCGTCCCCTCCTCGCCGTGGACGACGATGCGGCCGGCGTCCGACCGCGCCGAGCGCACGCCGGGCAGCTCGCGCAACGACTCGAGGTCGACCGGCCCCTGCAGGCGGAAGCTGGTCACGGTGGCGGCGGCGGTGGAGCTGATGAGCCCGGACGGGGTGTCGAGGGCGGCGACCCGGCCGTCGACGATGATCGCGATGCGGTCGCACAGCGCCTGCGCCTCGTCCATGGCGTGTGTGACGAGGAGGACCGTGACGCCCGTGTCGCGCAGGCCCCTCACCATCGACCACACCTCGCGCCGGGCCCGGGGGTCGAGCCCCGTGCTCAGCTCGTCGAGGATTGCCACGCGCGGACGCCCGACGAGGGCGAGCGCGACGGACAGCCGCTGCTGCTGGCCGCCGGATAGCGTCCTGAACCGGCGGTCGAGCTGGTCGTCGAGGCCCACCTGCTCGGCGACCTCCCGCCAGTCGCGCGGGTCCGGGTAGAACGCGGAGAACAGCTCGAGGGCCTCCCGCACGGTGATCTTGGCCTGCAGCCGGCTCTCCTGCAGCTGGATGCCGAGGACGTTCGTGAGTGCGGCGCGGTCGGCCCAGGGGTCGATGCCGTGGACGCGGATGCGGCCCGCGTCGCCGGTCCGCAGCCCGGCGATCGACTCGACGGTCGTGGTCTTCCCGGCCCCGTTGGGGCCGAGGATGCCGAAGATCTCCCCTTGCTCGACGGCGAAGCTCACGTCCCTGACGGCGGCCTTCGTCCCGTAGGACTTGGCAAGGCCGTCGACCTCGACGGCCGTGGTGGTGCCGGCGGAGGTGGAGCTGGTGGTGGCACCGACGGAGCTGGTCGTCGCAGTGGTGGCGGGCGAGGGGCTGTCGCTCATGCCCACCAGTCTTGGCGGTCCGTGCGCGCCGCACATCGGCCGTGCGGGCGGACCTCGCATCCGCCGATCGGGGGATGCGACGATGGAAACAGATCGGGACCGCCCGGCGTTGCACGGGATGCACGGCGTCCATCGCGGCGCTGACCGGCCCGAGCGCCGGGCGCGAGGTCCGGCACGACTTCGCCGGACAACTTCACGGCACGACCTCACCGCACGACCTCACCGCACGGAGGCACCATGGCACACGGAATCCACGACACCGGCGAGATCACCCGACGCCCCGGCGCCGAGACCGCCGTCCTCGCGGGCGGCTGCTTCTGGGGCCTGGAGGACCTGGTCCGCACCCGGCCGGGCGTCCTCGCCACCCGCGTGGGGTACACCGGCGGGCAGAACGACCACGCGACCTACCGGAACCACCCCGGCCACGCGGAGGCCCTCGAGATCGTCTTCGACCCGGAGGCCACCTCCTACCGGGAGATCCTCGAGTTCTTCTTCCAGGTGCACGACCCGAGCACGCTGAACCGCCAGGGCAACGACGTCGGCACGAGCTACCGGTCGGCGATCTTCCCGCTCTCCCCCGAGCAGGAGGAGGTCGCGCGCGACACGATCGCCGACGTCGACGCCTCCGGCCTGTGGCCCGGACCGGCCGTCACCACGATCGAGGAGGCGGGTCCGTTCTGGGAGGCCGAGCCCGAGCACCAGGACTACCTGCAGACGTTCCCGAACGGGTACACGTGTCACTTCCCGCGACCGGGCTGGGTGCTCCCCCGCCGCGAGGACGCCACCGCCTGACCGGCGCGGACCGCCCGGCTGGACCGGCCGGTCCCAGGGATCAAGCGCCTGGTCGCCCCGCCGGGCCGGCCATGCCGACCCGGCTCGACCGCTCAGGCGACGAGCACGAACACGAGCGCGAGCACCGCGAACAGCGGCGCGATCCCCTGCTTGATCGCGGCGCCGCGGTGCTCGCGGGAGCTGAGCAGCAGGACGAGCGCGGCGGCGAGCATGCAGCCCGTGCCGGCCAGGGCGAGGCTCGCGCCAAGGACCGTGTGCTCCGCGACGAGCAGGACGGCGCCGACGAGGGCGAGGATCGCGAGGAACAGGTTGTAGAAGCCCTGGTTGAAGGCGAGGGACCTCGTGTGGCGGGCCTCGGCGTCGGACGTGATCCCGAACGTGGCGCGCGCCTGCGGGCTCTCCCAGGCGATCGACTCCAGGTAGAAGATGAAGACGTGGACGCCCGCCGCGAGGGCGGCGAGGATGATGGCGAGGGTCTGCACGGTGGGCTCCTTGTCGTTCGCCGGCCGCGCGTCGCCGCCGTGTCCGCCCCCAATCTACGCGGCCATGGCCGGCGCCTCCTCGATCCTCCCGTCGACGACGCTCACGAGCGAGTCCAGCGCGTCGCGGTGCACGAGGTCGTGGGTGACGAGGAGCGTGGCCGTCCTGCGCTCGTGGGTGAGGCGGGCGATGAGCGCCATGATCTCGGCGCCCCGCTCCTGGTCCAGCGCGCTCGTGGGCTCGTCGACGAGCAGGACCTCCGGGTCGTGGACGAGGCCGCGGGCGATCGCCACGCGCTGCCGCTGACCGCCGGAGAGCTGGTGCGGCCGCTTGTCGGCGTGCGCGGCGAGCCCGACGGCGTCGAGCAGCTCCTCGGTCCGCTCGTCGATCCCGGCCCGGGCGGAGCGGCCCTCGCCGCCGAGGTGGGCCATGACCCGCAGCTGCTCGCGAGCCGTGAGCGCGGGGAGCAGGTTCGACTGCTGGAACACGATGCCGATCCGCTCCCGGCGCAGCTCGGTCGCCTCCGCGCGGGTGAGCTGGGCGGCGTCGACCGCGTCCGGGCCGTCGCCGATGAGGACGCCGCCGGAGTCGGGCCGGATGAGGGTCGCGGCGACAGCGAGGAGGCTGGACTTCCCGGAGCCGGACGGCCCCGTGATGCCGGTGACCACGCCGTTCTCGCCGCGCAGGCTCACGTCGTCGACCGCGGTGATACGGCTCTCGCCGTCGGGGAAGGTCAGGGTGACGTGGCTGAGGTCGATCATCGGTTGCTCCCAAGTGCGGTGAGGGGGTCGGCGGAGGTGACGGAGCGCAGGGCGAACGCGGCGCCCGCGAGTCCGAGGGCGGCCATGACGGCCGCCGGGGCGAGGGTCGTGAGCGGGCTGAGGACGAACGGCACGGCGCCGCCCGCGAGCGCGCCGAGCCCGACGACGACGGCCAGGCCGGCGCCGATCCCGATGACCAGGACGACGAGCGCCTGGCCGAGGGAGTCGCGGACGAGGGAGCCGGTGGTGGCGCCGAGGGCCTTGAGCACGGCGATGTCGGCGGCGCGCTGCATCGTCCACACCGTGAAGAAGGCGCCGACGACGAGGGCGGAGATCCCGAAGAGCATCGCGATCATGAGGCCGAGCGAGCCGATCTCGGACCGGAAGGCGTCCAGCGCGGTGAGGCTCGTCAGCGGGGAGTCGGCGACCGTGCCGGTCTGCGCGGCGACGGCGTCCCAGTCGACGTCCCCGGTGACGGCGAGCGCCGTCGGGTCCCCCGTCCCGCCGATCTGTTCGCTCGCCCGGCTCCACGCGTCGGGGCTCATGACGACGACGGGCGTGTGGCTGTACCAGAGCTCGTCGCCGATCGACGCCACCGTGTAGTCGGTCCCGGTGATCGTGAGGGTGTCGCCCACGCCGACGCCCAGGTCGTCGGCCGCGCCGGACGAGAGTCCGATCTCGTCGTCGCGGTCCGGGGCGAGGTCGAGCAGGGCGTTGGCGGCGCCGTCGCCGGTGTTGGCGTCGGCGTGCGCGGGCAGACCGAACAGGGCGACGCCGGTGGCCTCGCCCGCCGCGTCGGCGGCGGCCGCGCGGGACTGGACGATGCCGACGGGGGTGACCGACTCCGCGCCGGGCGCGTCCTCCCAGGCCGCGACGACGTCGTCGTCCAGGGCGGAGGTCGAGAAGCTGGGCGTGCCGGTCGCGGGCTGCTGCAGGACGATGCGGTCGGCCGGCAGCTCGAGGACGGCGGACACGTTCTGGGCGGCGAGGCCCGCGGTCAGGCCGGTGAGGAACCCGACGAGGACGGTGATGAGGGCGACGACCGCCCCGATGAGGAGGAAGCGGCCGCGGGCGAACCGCAGCTCCCGCCAGGCGACGAACACGTGGGTGACCTTTCCGCTCGCGCACCCTGCGCGGCTACCGGACAACCGTCCCGCCGCGGCACCCTCCCGGGCATCGCACGAATCGTGGGAATCGCGGTCGAACTTTCGGTTGATGCCGGCCGCGCACCGGGTCGCATAGGCTGCCGACGTCATGCCGCACTCGAGCCTTGCCCCGGTCTTCACCGGACTGCGCGTCGGCCTCCACGCCCTGCTCGTCGGGCTCGCGGCCTTCGCGGTCCTGCGGGCGTTCGTCGTCGGCGCGCCGACGGCCTGGTGGACGCTCGCCGCGGGGCTCGCCTTCGTCGCGGTGTACCTGGCCGGCGCGTGGTTCGCGCGCGCGGCAGCTGGTCGGGCGGACGGTGGACACACGGAGGGTGCGCGGGCGGTCGGCCCGCACGCCGACATCCCCCACGACGGCGCCTCACGAGCCGGCACTCCGACCCGCGACACGCGCTCGCCCCAGGCCCTGTGGTGGGTCGCCGCACTGACGGCGCTGTGGGCGGTGCTCGTCTGGCTCAGCCCCGAGGGCGCCTACCTCGTCTTCCCCCTGTTCTTCCTCTACCTCCACGTACTGCCCGGCGGCGCCGGGATCGTCGCGATCGTCGTCGCCACGGCGTTCGCGATCGTGGCGCTCGGTCTCCACCTGGGGTTCGGCGTCGGCGGGGTCATCGGCCCGCTCGTCGGCGCGGCCGTCGCGCTGCTCATCGGGTTCGCCTACCGGGCCCTGCGCCGGGAGGCCGAGGAGCGCGAGCGCCTGCTGGCCGAGCTCATGCGCACCCGCGACCGGCTCGCCGAGACCGAGCGCGAGCAGGGGGCCCTGGCCGAACGCGCGCGACTCGCGCGGGACATCCACGACACGGTCGCCCAGGGCCTGTCCTCGATCCAGATGCTCCTGCGCGCCGCCGAGCGGGACGCGCCCGAGCCCGGTGCCGGCTACGTCCGCCTCGCCCGCGAGACCGCCGCCGACAGCCTCGCCGACACCCGGCAGATCATCCGCGAGCTCACCCCCACCCGGCTCAGCGACGGACTGGCGGCCGCGCTGCGCAGGCTCGGCCGGGAGACCGAGGGCCGCGCGGCCGTCCCGGTCGAGGTGACGGCCGAGGACCTCGACCTGCCGATGGGCACCCAGACCGCGCTGCTGCGCATCGCCCAGGGGGCGCTGTCCAACGCGACCCGGCACGCCCGGGCCGGCCGGATCGCCGTCTCCCTGGCGGGCGGGACCGGGTCCGTCGCGCTCACGATCGACGACGACGGCGACGGCTTCGACGTCTCGTCCGCCGTCGCGCGTTCTCCCGAGGCGGACTCGTTCGGGCTCACCGCCATGCGCGAGCGCGTCGAGCAGCTCGACGGGACGCTCACGATCCGCTCGGCCCCGGGCGAGGGGACGACGATCACCGCCCGCCTGCCGGTCCCCGACGACGGAGGCACGCCATGATCCGGATCGTCCTCGCCGATGACCACCCGGTGGTCCGCGCCGGCATCGGCGCCATGCTCGCGTCGGAGGCCGACCTCGAGGTGATCGGCGAGGCGGCGCCCCCCGACGAGGCGGTCGCGCTGGCTGCGGACCTGGCCCCCGACGTCGTGCTCATGGACCTGCAGTTCGGCGCGGCCCGGGCGGACGTGCCGGGCTCTCTGCGGACCGGCGCGGAGGCCACGCGCGCGGTCCGCGCCCTCCCCCGGCCGCCGGCGGTCCTCGTGCTCACGAACTACGACACGGACGGCGACATCCTGGGAGCTGTCGAGGCCGGGGCGAGCGGCTACCTGCTCAAGGACTCCGCCCCGGACGAGCTCGTCGCCGCGATCCGGGCGGCGGCCGCGGGCGAGACGGCCCTGGCCCCGGCAATCGCCTCCCGGCTGCTGGCCCGCATGCGCTCGCCGCGCCCCGAGCTCAGCGCGCGCGAGTCCGAGGTCCTCCGCCTGGTCGCCGACGGCGCGACGAACGGCGCGATCGCCGCGCGGCTGTTCATCAGCGACGCGACCGTGAAGTCCCACCTCGTGCACATCTACACGAAGCTCGAAGTCTCCTCCCGCACGGCCGCGGTCGCGAAGGCGCGGGAGCTCGGGCTGCTGCGGTAGGCGCCGACCGGCCCGGGCCCGTGCGAGCCGGGCCGGTCAGGCGTCAGAAGTCGGCCGTCAGAGCCCCGCCTTTCCGGGGTTCATGATGCCCGCCGGGTCGAGCGCCTTGCTCAGGCTGCGGAGCAGGTTCATGCTGCCGGCACCGATTCCGCGCTCCATCCAGGGCGCGCGCTCCAGGCCGACCCCGTGGTGGTGACCCATGACGGCGCCGGAGTCCAGGGCGGCGGTGACGACGGCCTCCCACACGGCGTCGTAGTGGGTCAGCGCCTCGGCGTCGTCGGCGAACTGGCCGCGCACGATCGCGTACAGGGCCGCGCCCTGGTCGTAGACGTGGCTGACGTGGGCCATGAACTCCGGCATCACGGTGCCGCCGGCGGCCTTCATCCGCTCGTAGAGCGCGGGCAGCTCGGACCACGTGGCGCTCACCTCGATGGCCTCCGCCGCACCCCCTTCGTGGCCGACCGCGTCCGTGAACCACGACCAGTTGAACCGTCGCTGCTCCCAGTGGACCGCGGGCTCCGGGCCGAGGACCGTGCCGCCGTGCTCCGCCGCGAGCCGCAGGGCGATCTCCTCCTGCGTCGCGACGAGGTCGGCGTCCCCGTCGAAGACGAGGATCGTCAGCCAGCCCTCCTGCTCGGCGAACTGGGCGTGCTTCGCCGACGCCTCGACGGGGTCGTAGATGCGCACGACGGCGGGACGGACCCCCGCGACGAGCGTGAGGCGCATAGCCTCAAGGGCCTGCTCGAACGTCTCGTAGCGCACCGAGTTGAACCGGCGGGCGACGGGCAGCGGGACGAGGCGGAGGGTGACCTTCGTGATGACGCCGAGCATGCCCTCAGAACCCGCGAACAGTTGCTTGAGGTCCGGGCCGAGGGAGGCGCGCGGCATGGAGTGGGTCGTGACGATCTCGCCGGTCGGCAGGACCACCTCGAGGTCACCGACCCGGTCGTCCATGTTCCCGTGCAGCGAGGAGAACGTGCCTGAACCGCGCATCGCGATGCTACCGCCGACCGACGCGAGGGAGAACGACTGGGGATAGTGCCCGACCGACAGCCCGGTCTCGGCGATGGCCTCGTCGAGGTCGGACAGCCGCACGCCGGCGCCCACGGTGACCATCCGGTTGGTGACGTCGACCTCGCCGATCTCGTCCATCTCGGCGAGGTCGAGAACGACGCCGCCGCGGATCGGTAGCCCGGCGCCGACCGTGCCCGAGCCGAGTCCGCGCGGGGTCACCGGGACGCCGTGCTTGGTCGCCCAGGCGAGGACCCGGGAGACCTGCTCGGTGGTGACGGGACGGACGACGATCGCGGCGGTCGCCAGCGGCCGGTCGTTCGCCTCGGCCTTCTTGCTCCGCATCGAGGAGTCCGCGGACATCGCGCGGATCTCGGTGGGGTCACTGACGAGGATGGCCGGGTCGACCGAGAGATCGGCCAGGACCTCGTCTGGAATGTGGGTGATCACGTCGTGGGACATCTGCCGCTCCTGGGTCGCAATGTGTCGGGTGCCGAGTGTCGGCGTCTCGTGCCGATTCGGGGCCACCCTGCCCCGCGGTCGTGCGGTCACGTCAACGCGAGTGACACCTCCTGTCACTCTCGTTGACCGCCGACTGGGCCCCGGCAAAACATGTCCTCACACGACCTCGGAGGGGCCGATCACACAGCGGTGATCCACCCTCCCCGCCCCCCACGCCATCAGGAGTCACCATGGGCACCACACACGTTCTCGTTCTCGACGAGGGCACCACGAGCACACGAGCCGTCCTGTTCGACGACCGGTCCCGCGTGGTCGCCAGCGTCGCGGAACCACTCACCATCACCACCCACCCGGACGGGAGGGTCGAGCAGGACGCCACGGAGATCTGGGAGAAGTCCGCGTCGGTCCTCCGCCAGGTGGCCGAGCGGGCAAACGCCGACGGCCTGGAGATCGCCGCGCTCGGCATGGCGATCCAGCGCACGACGACGGTCCTCTGGGACCGCGCGACCGGCGAGCCGGTCGCGCCCGTCATCAGCTGGCAGGACACTCGGGCGGCCGACACCGTCACGGAGCTCGGTGAGGACTGGGCGCGCAGGAGCGCGGAGGTCACGGGTCTCGTGCTCGGCTCTGCCAACTGCGGGCTGCACCTGCAGTCGTTGCTCGACGCCGATCCCGAACTGCGCCATCGCGCCGAGGCCGGCGAGCTGCTCGCCGGCACGGTCGACGCGTGGATCACCTGGAACCTCACCGGGCAGTTCGTCACCTCGTCCTCGAACGCGGGTTCGTCGGGCATGGCCGACATGCGGGCCGGCGCCTGGTGGGAGGAGTTCCTCGACGAGCTGGACGTTCCCGTCTCGCTGCTCCCGGCGATCGTCGCCGAGGACGCCGACTACGGGCGCACCAGGACCGAGGCCATCGGCGCGGATCTTCCCGTGACCGGCGTGTTCGGTGACCAGCAGTCCGCGCTGTTCGGGCAGGGCGGCTTCACCGCCGGCTCGGTCAAGTGCACGCACGGCACGGGCAGCTTCATCGACTTCAACATCGGCTCCACGCCGATCGTCCCGTCCAGCGGCCTCGACTGCCGCATCGCGTGGACCACCGGGGGCACGACGACGTACCTCATCGAGGGCGGCTCGTTCGTGACGGGCTCCGGCATCGACTGGCTGATCTCGCTCGGCCTGCTCGACGAGGCGGCCAGTCTGGACGCCACCTACGCGAAGGGCAACCCGGACTCGGGGCTCGTCTGCGTGCCCGCGCTCGCGGGCTTCACCGCCCCGCACTGGGACGGCAACGCCCGCGGCCTCATGATCGGGTTCCACCGCGGTACCACGACGGACGACGTGGTGCGGGCGACCGTCGACGGCATCGCCCACACCGTGACCGACGTCCTCGCGGCGATGGCCGAGTCCGCCGGCGTGGCACCGCAGGTCATCAACGCGGACGGCGGCCTGTCGCGGTCGAACACCCTGCTGCAGGCCCAGTCGGATCTCATGCAGATTCCGGTGGTCCGCGCCGCGCAGGCCGAGTTCATCACCGCTCGCGGCGCGGCCTGGTGCGCGGGGATCGTGCACGGGATCTGGGCGAGCCCGGAGGCCGCGAGCGCCACCCAGGAGGCCGGCGAGACCCTCGTGCCCACCGCCTCGCCCGAGGCGACGGACCTCGTCCGGACGGCGTGGCAGGACGCCGTCTCCCGCGACCTCGGCTGGCGCCGCACCGTCCTCAGCTGACGACCGCTCGACCGCACGACCACCACGAAAGGACCACCGTGCTCGACCCCCTCGGCGGCGAGATCCGCTTCGACCCCTCCGACCTCGACGGCTTCTACCGTGAGGTGAGCCGGACCAGCGGCCGGGATCGCACCCTGTCGCTCCGACGTATCCACGTCGGGGAAGGCGCGCTGGAGGAGCTGCCGTCCGCCGTCGCCCGCTTCGACGGCGTCCGACGGGTCGTGCTGTTCGCGGACGCCACGCCGATGGTGCGCGGGGCGGCGGACCTCAAGGCGGAGGTCGCGGCCCTCCTCGACGCGCTCGGCCTCCCGCTCCACCGGGTGACGATTCCCGCCGATGCGCACACGACCGCCGAGGAGGTCGCGTCCCTGTCCGCGCAGCTGTCCGAGGGGGACGCGGTGGTCTCGGTCGGCTCGGGAACGGTCACGGACATCGCGAAGCATGCGACCCACACTTCGGACCTCCTCTCGGTGCACCACGTGGCCGTGGCCACGGCCAACTCGGTGGGCGCCTACACCTCCGAGCTGGCCGTGGTCACTACACGGGGCGTCAAGCGGACGACCCCGTCGCGCCTGCCGGACGAGCTCATCCTCGACACGCAGATCCTCGCCTCGACTCCCCGGGACATCGCGCTCGGCGGGGTCGGCGACGCAGGGGTCGGCTGGGGCTCGCTCGCCGACTACCGCCTGGCGGCTCTGTGCGGGCTCGGCACCTGGGAGCCCACGTCCGGCCGCGTCTTTCTTCCCGGCCTCAAGGGTTTCCTCGCCCGCGAGAGCGCCTTCACCACCGGCGGCACGACGACCGCCGAGGCCATGGCCCTCACCCTGTGCGCAGCGGGCTTCGCCATGTCGTTCGCCGGAGAGTCCGCACCGGCGTCCGGGCTCGAGCACGTCACCAGTCATGTACTCGACATGACGGCCGAGCGGGACGGCCGGCCCATCGGGAATCACGGCGAGCAGTGCGGTCTCGCCACGGCGCTGTCCCTCCTCGCCTACGACTACCTGCTCAACGAGGCCGATCTCGCCGGACTCACGCTCACGGCCCCGGACCCGAACGAGGTGCGCGCCGAGGTCGAGCAGGCTTTCGGGCCGCTCGGTGAGCTGGTCGCGGACGAGTGTTGGAACGACGTGGCCGTCAAGGTGGACGGCTGGGCCGAGAATCTCGATCGCATCCAACGACTCGTCGACGACTGGCCGGGAACTCGCTCGCGCCTGGCGCCCCTGCTCGCCGACCCGCTCGAGTACCTCAGGGCGCTGCACGCCACGGGGCACCCCTTGCGGTTCGAGGACGTCGAACCCGGGATCCCGGACGAGCAGGCGCTCTTCGCGTTCACCCACGCTCGCCTCATGCGCAAGCGACTGTCGGTCGCGGACTTCCTGGCCTTCACCGGACTGTGGACGCCGCAGCTCGCCCGCACGCTGTTCGAGCGATTCGTCAATCTGCGCGACCGCGTCCTCAGCGGCGGGTGAGGACTACGGCGCGTTGCCGCCGATCGCGGTCGTGAACTCCTGTGCCGCCGGCAGCAGGGCCCGCAAAAGGGTTCGCCTGCGTTCGGCCGTCATCACCGGGTTCTTCGTGGAGACCGTCAGCGCCCCGACCGCGCGGCCGTTGACCCCGTGGACGGGGACGGCGATGCACGTGACACCAAGCAGCAGCTCCTGCCGGTCCAGGGCATACCCCTGCTCGCGTACCTCGAGGCACTCGTCACGGAGCTGGTCGATGGTCGTGAGGGTGTGCTCGGTGAAGCTCTCCATCGCGTGCACGCTGTACGCCTGCAGGGCCGACGGGTTGAACGCGAGGAACACCTTGCCGCTCGCGCTCGCGTGCAGGGGACGTCGAGCGCCGAGCACGATCGGCGGCGACTTCTCTGAGATCTCGGACTCCGCCGTCGCGCTGGCCACGGTCACGGCGGTGGCCTGGTCCGGGACCGTCACGTGCACGGGCTCGTGCGTCCGCTCGGCCAGCTCCTCGCAGAAGAGCCGGGCCCGGCGCAGGAACTCACGCTGGTCGGACGCGTTCTGCGCGAGCGCCGCGATCGCGGGGCCGAGCCGGTAGTGCGCACGGCGCGCGGCATCCGACACCATCCCGAGGGCCTTGAGCGAGCTGAGGTGCCGGTAGATGGACCGCCTGTGCAGCCCGGTGCGCCGCTCGATCCCGGCGGCGTCCTCGCCCGCCGGACCGGCCTCGCCGACCGCCTCGAGGACGACCAGGGCGTTCTGCAGCACAGCCGGGATCTGCTGGGGATTCATCCCGCCATTGTCCTCACCGCGGGCACTCGCACGCAGCGCAGTGACGCGTGGTGTCACTCCGCTGGCTCCGCGGTGGCGAGGCTGGGGAGGATGACGGACGACGCGCACGACGGCCGTGCCCCCGCGGAATCGCGCCGTGCCCGAAGGAGAGTGTGATGAGCAAGATGCAGCGCCGCATCACCGAGCGGCAGTCGGCGCCGGTGACCCTCGACCGCCGCGCGAGCGAGACGAGGCTGACCTCGGGCCGTTTCGACGTCCTCGTAGTCGGAGGCGGGATCACCGGCGTGAGCGCGGCACTCGACGCCGTCTCCCGTGGGTTGTCGGTGGCGCTCGTCGAGCGCGACGACTTCGCGTCCGGCACCTCCTCGGCGTCGTCGAAGATGATCCACGGCGGCCTGCGGTACGTGGAGCAGAAGGAGTTCCGGCTCGTCTACCACTCACTTCTCGAGCGGCAGCGCATGTTCGAGCGCGCCCCGCACCTGGTGAGTCGGCTCCCGTTCCTCTTCCCGATCTACAAGGAGGACGGCGTGTTCGGGCCGGCGATGGCCCGCGCGCTCCAGGGTGCGCTGTGGACGTACGACCTTCTCGGCGGATGGCGTATCGGCCAACGGCATCGCCGGATCAGCGCCGCCGAGACGCTCACGCACTGCCCCACCCTCCGCACGGAGGGGCTCCTGGGCGGCCTGCTGTACTTCGACTGCCGGACCGACGACGCCCGCCTCACCCTCGGCGTCGCCCGTACGGCGGCGTCCCTCGGCGCAGTGGTGCTCAATCACGCCGAGGTCGTCTCGCTCGACGATCGAGGCTCGCACTGCGCGTCGATTGTCCGGGTGACGGATCCTGACGGAACCTCCCGCGATGTCACCGTCGAGAGCACCCTGGTGATCAACGCCGCCGGAGTGTGGAGCGACCAGGTGGCCACGCTCGGCGAGCCCACCCACGACAGTCGGATCCGTCCCGCGAAGGGCGTGCACGTTGTTGTTCCGTGGGAGAAGGTTCGCAGTCAGTCCACACTCACGTTCCCGATGATCGGCAACGCCCGTGGCAAGGGTGGCAAGGGCTTCGTGGTTCGTTGGGGCGACCATTGCTACATCGGGACGACTGACAGTCCCTACGACGACGACCTCGACACTCCGCGCTGCACGCGACAGGAGGCGCAGGTCCTCATCGACTCGATGAACGCCGCGCTGATCACCGACCTCACGCTCGACGACATCACCGGCACCTGGGCCGGGCTCCGCCCGCTCATCGACACCGGCGGAAGCGACACGGCCGAGCTGAGCCGCGAGCACGAGGTGACGGTGCACGGACGCATGGTGACGGTCGCGGGCGGCAAGCTCACGGTGGCGCGCACGATGGCCGAGATCGCCGTGGACCGCGCGTGCTCGCTCCTGAAGGTCCGACGCCGGGCCCGCACCAAGGACCTCCCCCTCCTCGGCGGAGCCGGTTTCGACGCCCAGGCGGTCGAGGCCACGGGCGGTCGATTCGGCCACCTCGGAGGGCGCTACGGCGCCGAGTCGCGGTTCATCGACGACCTCGTCGTCGAGGACCCCGCGCTCGCAGAGCGCCTCGTCGAGGAGCTGCCCTACGTGTGGGCCGAGGTGGTCCACGCGATCCGCCACGAGGGAGCCACCACGGTCGCGGACATCCTCGTGCGCCGCATGCCGGTCCGCTACCTCCAGTCGGAGGCGGCCGCACGCGTCGCCCCCAAGGTCGCCGAGGTGCTCGGCCGCGAGCTCGGCGTGCCGGCGGAAGTCCTCGAGCGGCAGGTCGCCGACCTCGTGGCAGACGTCCGCGCCGAACGCGACGAGCTCGGCATCGGCCGGGTCTGACTCGCCGGCCCCTGCCCGCCCACCCGGATCGGGGGCACACTGGTCGAACCGGGCGCTCGTCCCCACGCGCCCACGACGGATCGAGGCGATCGGCATGAGCACCCCATCGGACATCGTCATCATCGGCGGCGGCCTCGCGGCAGCGAAGACGGCCGAGGCGCTGCGCGAGAACGGGCACACGGGGACGATCACGATCGTCGCGGCCGAGAACCATCTGCCGTACGAGCGGCCGCCGATCTCGAAGGAGTACCTCGCCGGCACCAAGACCCTCGACGACGCGACCGTGCATCCCGCCGAGTGGTACCGCGCGCACGACGTCACCCTGCGCACCGGGGTCACGGCCACCGCGATCGACCCCTCCGCGCACACGGTCGCCCTCGACGACGGCACGTCGCTGCCGTACAACAGGCTCGTCCTCGCGACCGGGTCGACCGTGCGCCGGCTGCCGGGCGTGAGCGCCGACAACGTCCTCTACCTGCGGACCGTCGAGGACGCCGACGCCATCGCCGCCGCTTTCGGCGAGGGCAGGCGGCTGGTCGTCGTCGGCGGTGGATGGATCGGCCTCGAGGTGGCGGCCGCGGCCCGGAACGCCGGGACCGAGGTGACGGTCCTCGAGCGCGCGGACGTGCCGCTCGGGCGGATCCTCGGGAACCGGGTGGCGCAGGTCTTCGCCGACCTGCACCGCGCCCACGGGGTCGACCTGCGCACGGGCGTGGAGGTCGACGAGATCGTCATCGAGGGCGGCCGCGCCACGGGCGTGCGCCTGGCGGGCGGCGAAACGATCGACGCCGACGCGGTCGTCGTCGGGATCGGCGTCACGCCGATGACGGAGCTCGTACAGTCCGCGGGCCTCGCCGTCGACGACGGGGTGCTCGTCGATCAGACCCTGCGAACCAGCGACCCGGACATCTGGGCGGTCGGCGACATCGCCAACCACGACCACCCGGTCCTCGGCCGGCGGATCCGGGTGGAGCACTGGGCCACCGCGCTCAACCAGCCGGCCGCCGCGGCGGCCTCCCTGCTCGGCACAGACACCCCGTTCACGAACCTGCCCTACTTCTTCTCCGACCAGTACGACCTGGGCTGCGAGTACGTCGGCCACGCCGCCGGGCACGAGGAGAACGTGGTCGTCCGAGGGGATCTCGGCGCTCGCGAGTTCGTCGCGTTCTGGCTCGACGACGCGAGGCACGTCGTGGCTGCGATGAACGTCAACGTGTGGGACGTCGTGGACGCGATCAGGCCCGTGATCACCGAGCGCCGGGTCGTCGACCCGGCCCGGCTGGCGGACCCGGACGTGCCGTACGACGAGCTCTAGGGGCGGGCGGCCACCATCGGCGGGTGCCGCCCGCCGCCGCCTACGTGCCGGGGCTCCCGGGCGCGACCTCCCCGAACGACGCCACGAGGTAGCGGCCGTCGTGCACGACGATCCCGTCGCCGGTGCGGCGCAGAAGCTCGGGGACGACGATCGGGCCGGTGGCGGCAGGGTCGTACCCCTGGGCCACCTGTCCGGTCATCACGTTGTGCACGCGGAGGGAGTCGCCGTCGCGGACGTACAGGAGGACCCCGCCGGCGGACACGAGATCGACCTCCGGGTCGACGGACTGGGCCCACATCGTCTGCCCGTCCGCGCCGACGGCGCGCATACCCTCGGCGTCGACCACGACCACCGCGCCCGTCGCAAGGTCGAGCACGGCGTCGCGCACGCCGTCGGCCACGACCGTTCCGTCGGTGACGTCGACGAGCGGGCCGGCGCCATCGGGGGCCGCGAGCAGCGCGAGGTCGCCGCCGGGCGACGGGTCGAAGGCGGCCACGAGGCGGTCCGGGTCCCAGCCGTGCTCCGCCATGGGCACCTCCCACAGCACCTCGCCGGTCGCGGCCTCGGCCCCGCCCAGGGTCTCTCCCGCGACGGTGAGCACGATGCCGCCGTACTCGCCGATCACCCGGTCGACGTCGTCCTCGCCCTCGGTGACCGAGGGGTCGCCCGTGCGCGGGTCGAGGGCGGTGCGCCGGCCGGTGTCCCCCATGGGCCCCTCCGGTGGCGCCGCGAACACGAGGCCCGGTCCCTGGTAGGGGCCGGGCACGTCGACCGGCCCCCACACCTCGGCGCCGGTGACCAGGTCGTAGGCGGTGGCCGTGACGCCGGCGAACGTGTCGTCGGTCGTCCCGGTGTCGGTGAGGACGGCGATCGGCTCGCCGTCGGGTCCGGTCGAGACCGTGAAGCCGGTGCAGCTGAGCGGTCGCTCGGCCGTCCAGAGAGCCTCGCCGTCCGAGTCGACGGCGCGGAACTCGAGCGTCCCGGACCCGGTCGCGGGGGCGAGGTAGACGCCGTCGTGCTCCTGCGGCGCGGAGGACCAGCCGGGGTCGTGCAGCACGGCGTCGCCGAGGATGAGCGGCATCCGCAGCCCCTCGGTGTCGACCTCCGCGGGCGCGTGCGCCGCCGACCGCGGCTCCCGGTCCACCTCCGGCTCGGACCCGCAGGCGACAAGGACGAGGGCGGCGATGACGGCGGCCGCCCACCGGGCGCGCATCAGTTCCCCTCGGACCCGAACGTCGGCTGCTCGGGGAGCGGTCCGGCCGGCAGCTCGTCGGTCGAGGTGTCCGCCTCGGCCACGCGGGTCGCCCGGCCCTGACGCCGGTACCACCACAGCAGGACGAGGCCCGTGACCAGGACGACCGCCACGACGTCGACGACCGGGTTCGCGAGCCGACCCGCCTGGGTCTGGAGCCAGGCCTGCGCGCCGAGCGGGACGACCTCGGGGGTGCCGACCAGCCCGTTGGTGAGGAGGAAGACCACCCCGACGATGACGATGAGCAGTCCCGTGATCACGGACGTCGTGTGGAGGTCCCGCCCGAGGAGGGTGAAGGACCGGCCGCGCAGTCGTCGTCGGGCGGTGGCGCCCATGCGGCGCCACGCGAACGCGATCGCGATGAGCGGCACGACCATGCCGGCGCCGTAGACAGCCAGCAGGAGTCCGGCCTCGACGACCTCGCCACGGGCGGCGGCGAGGGTGAGGACGGCCCCGAGGATGGGTCCGGCGCAGAACCCGGCGACGCCGCTGGCCGCGCCGAGCAGGAGGGTCTTCACCAGGCCGGTGCGGGTGTGCGCGCGGGAGTGGAGGTCCTCGCCGGGGACGAGCCGCGAGGGGTCGAACCCGAACCCGAGCGCCTGGGCGATGCCGAGGACGATGAGGACGATCGACGCCACGAGGACGATGACGTCGCGGTGGGTGACGAACAGGGCGCCGAGCGCTCCCGCGCCCACCCCGAGCGGGACGAGGACGAGCAGGAGGCCGGCGAAGAAGACCGCGCCGTGCAGGAAGAGCCGCGGGCCCGTACCCACGGTGGAGGCGAAGAACGCGGGCATGAGCAGGGCCGCGCACGGGCTGAGCAGCGCGAGGATCCCGCCGACGAACGCGGCGATCAGGCCGATGTCCATGGGTCAGCCGACCTGCGCGAGCGCCGCCTCGAAGGCGTCGACGAACGTGTCCGTGGGCTGCGCGCCGACGATCGGCTGCCCGGCCAGGAGGAAGGACGGGGTGGAGTAGGCGCCGAGGTCGATGCCGAGCTGCTGGTTCGCCGCCACCTGCTGCGCGGTGGACTCCGAGGCCATGTCCGCCGCGAACCGGTCGGCGTCCAGACCGAGCTCGGTCGCGAGGGCGACCAGCGCCTCGTCGGTCAGCTCGCCCTCGGAGCGGGTTCCGCCGTCGGGGAAGAGGGCCTCGTGGTACTCGAGGAACGCGCCCTGCTCGGCCGCCGCGTAGACCGCGCGGGCCGCGCGTTCGGACGGCTCGCCGAAGATGTTGACGTCACGGAACTCGATCCGCAGCTCTCCCGCGTCCACCCGCTCCATGAGCACGGGGAGCGTCTGATCGCTCCACCTGGCGCAGTACTGGCACTGGAAGTCGGAGAAGACGACGAGCGCGACCGGGGCGTCGACGGGCCCCACGGCAAGCCGGTCGTCCTCGGACCGACGCTCGACGCTCGTGAGGTCCTGGGGTGTCACGTCCTGCACCTCGTCCGGTGCGTCGGGGGCGTCCGGTGCGTCGGGGACCTGGGCCTCGTCCGTCGCGGTGGGGCTCTCCGCGGGCGCGTCGTCGGCGGAGGAATCCCCCCGGCTCGACTGCACGATGAACGCAATGAGAAGGGCGGCGATCGCAACGACCAGGGCCGGGACGAGCCACTTCGGGACCTCGACCTTCGTGGACTTCTCGGGCACAGGCGTGTCTCCCTGGGTGATCGGGGTGGGGGTGAGCTCCGGACGACTATGCCAGATAGTCGACTATCGCGGATAGTCGACCTGTGCCACGATGGCCGGGTGAACACCTCCGCCCTCCAGCGCCCGGAGACGCGGCCCCGCGCACTCGGCGCGGCGGTGGGCGCGCTCCGCCACTGGCGCGCCCGGCAGATCACTGTCGCGGCCGCTGCCGCACTCCTCGTCGCTCTGACCATCGGGATCGCGACCGCCCTCATTCCGAACCCGATCTTCGGCCGGGACATCCCGCCGACCTGGTGGAGCTACCCGGTGTGGCTGCTGACGTCGGCGCTCACGGGGCTGCTCATCGCCACCTATGTCGCTCCGACCGGCAGGCCGGCCCCCGCCAAGGACCGAGGCAGGCTCGGCGTGGCCGGGGGGCTCCTGACCTGGTTCGCCGTGGGGTGCCCGGTGTGCAACAAGATCGCCCTCCTCGCCCTCGGCTACGCGGGCGCCGTCTCCTGGTTCGCGCCGCTCCAGCCGCTGCTCGCCGTCGCGGCACTCGTCCTCACCTCGGTCGCGCTCGTCGCGCGCCTGCGCGGCCAGGTGGAGTGCCCGGTCCGCCCGTCCGGAACCGCCGATGCGGTCGGCGCGACCGACGCGGGGGTCGTCAGATGAGCCCGGAGCAGGCCACGCACGGCGAGATCCCCCGCCTTGGCACGCTCGAGGCGCGCGTGATGGACGTGCTGTGGGAGCACGGGCCGTCGACCATCCGGGAGGTCATCTCCCGGCTCGCGACCGAGCCCGCGTACACGACGATCGCGACCGTCCTGGCAAACCTCGACCGCAAGAACCTCGTGACGTCGAGCCGCGCGAAGCATTCGACGACGTACTCGGCACGGCAGAACCGTCACGAGTACACGGCCGACCTCATGGGGCAGATCCTGCGGTCCAGCGGTGACCGGGCGGCGTCGATCCTCTCGTTCGTCGATGCCATGCCAAAGGACGATCTCGAGCTGTTGCGCGAGTACCTCGACCGCCGCAACGACCGGGGCCGGACATGACGGCGGGGCTCATCAGCGTCACGCTCCTGCTCGGCGCGGTCGTGCTCGCGTTGGCTGGTCCGTGGCTGCTGCGCAGCGCGGCGCCTGCGCTCATGCGGATCCCGCGCGCCACGGTCCTCCTCCTGCCGGCCGTCATTGCGATCTGGCTCGGCGCGGTGCTCGCGATCGGCCCGATGCTGGCGTGGTCCGGCTCCGGCCCCGCCCTCATCCCGGAGTCGGCCGCCCTCGTCTGCCAGCGCTGCCTGGTGGCCGCCAACCCCCTCGCCATCGGCACCACCGACACGGCCGTCCCCTCCCTGCTGCTCCTTCTCGTCCCCGTGGTGCTCGTCGTCGGCCTGGGGATCGGAGCGCTCGGCGCGCTCGTGCGCCGCGCCCGGCGGTCCCGCGCGGCAGCGAGGTCGCTGCGCGCGTGCGCTCGAACGCGGACCATTGCCGGCCACCCGGTCTCGGTCATCGAGTCCGACCACCCCGTGGCGATGGCGTTGCCGGGTCGGCACGGCGGCATCGTCGTCTCGACCGCGGCTCTCGATCGGCTCACCGACGACGAGCTGTCGGCCGTCATCGCTCACGAACGCGCGCACGTCGAGGAGCACCACCACGCGATCCTCGCGCTCGTCGAGTCGGTCGCCGCCTACCTGCGGTGGATCCCCCTCGTGCGGTCGATCGCCGACTCGCTCCCCCACTACGTCGAGATCGCCGCCGACAAGCGCGCGCGGGCCGCGGCCGGCACGCCCGCCCTGGTCGGGGCCCTCCTCGCGCTCGGCGACCGGGACGCCTCCGACGCACCGGGGTTCGCCGCGGCCCTCCACGCGAACGGACCGCATCGGATTCGGGAGATCGTCCAGCCGTCGTCGGGGGCGGCCGGGGCACTGTCGGCGGGCCTGATCGCCGTCGGCCTGTCCGCCCTCGCCCTCGTGGCCGCGCTCGTGCACGTCCCGTACGTCCTCGCCGTGCTGGGCGGCTGCGCCTGACCGGCACGGTCGGCCGCACGGGGCCGGACCTGCGAGAGTAGGGCCATGGCTACCCACCTCATCACCGGCGCCGGCTCCGGCATCGGCCTCACCCTCGGCCACCGACTTCTCGACCGCGGCGACGACCTCGTCCTCGTCGCCCGCAGCGCCGAGCGCGCCGACGAGCTCGAGGAACTGCTGCCCGGTTCGCGCGTGCTGGTCGCCGACCTCGATCGCCCGAGCGGGATCGAGGCGGCGCTGGGCGGCCGCCTGCCGGAGCGGCTCGACTCCCTCGTGCACGTCGCCGGCGTCGTCGACCTCGGGAACGTGGCAGACCTCCCGGTCGGCCTGCTCGAGCGGCAGCTCGCGGTGAACGTCGCCGCCCCGACCGAGCTGACCCGCCTGGCGCTGCCCGCGCTGCGGGCGGCCCGCGGCGCCGTCGTGTTCGTCAACTCCGGCGCAGGCCTGCACGCGAACCCCGGGTGGTCGGCGTACGCCGCCTCGAAGCACGCGCTGCGCGCGGTCGCAGACTCGCTGCGCGCCGAGGAGTCGCCGAACGGCGTGCGGGTCACGTCGATCTACCCGGGCCGGACGGCCACGCCGATGCAGGCGCGGGTCCACGAGCAGGAGGGCAAGGACTACGACCCCGCGAAGTACATCGACCCGGACACCGTGGCGAGCACGATCCTCACGGCGCTCGACCTGCCGAGCGACGGCCTCATCACGGACCTGTCGGTGCGCCCGGGGGTCTGACCGGGTCCCCTACTCCCAGGACCCGAGCGGCCGGCGGTCGAGGGCAGCGACCTCGACGTTGTGGTCGACGATCCCCCGGCGCCGGAGAACCTGGAGCAGGTACGCGCGCGAGTCGAGCAGCGCCGTCATCTCCCCCGGGGACAGCGCGCTGATCGCGGCGCGCGAGACGGGCGGCCCCACGGGTTCCTCGGGGGGCGTCACGGCGCGGCCCGCCACGAGCATGCCGACGGCCCCCGCGGCAATGGCCAGCACGAGCGCGACGACGATCGGCGCGATCCGCGCGTCGAACCCGTCGGGCAGGTAGACGTGGCGCCGCTGCACGATCTGCCACAGCGCGAGCACGGCGAGGATGCCGATCCCGACCGGGAGACCCATGGGGAAGCTCTCCCGCCCCCGATCGCGACCCCGCAGCCCCCAGGCCAGGAGGACGAGCGCCTCGAGGGCCGCGACGGAGAAGCACACCGCGCCCATCCAGAGGCGGACGTCCGTGTCCAGGTCGATGCCGAAGATGCGGACGACGCCGTCCTGGACGAACGTGGCCGACTCGATGAAGGCGACCAGGCCGGCGATCGGGACGAGCAGGAGGACGATCACGAGGATCACGCCGCCGATGCCGAGTCCGCGGCCGCGTCGCTCCGGCCCGCCGGGGATGCCGGCGGCGAGGACCCGGTCCTCGATCTCGCTGAGCCCGGTGAACTCGCTCGCGGAGACGGACTCGGCCCACCGGACCGGGGAGACGCTGTTCGGTTCCATCGCCGCCATCCTTCCAGGGTTCGTCGGCGACGGCGGGCTCCCGTCGCCCACCGGGGCGCCTCGACTAGCCTCGGTGCCGTGCAGCGTCCCGCGGTCCTCGCCCTCGGGCCCCTCCTCGCCCTGGTCGCGGCCGGGTGCTCGTCCCCCGACGACGACGCCTCGCCCGGGCGGGCCCCCTCCCCCGCCGCAGCGTCCGACGGCGCGTCGTTCGCGCCCCCGCCGTCGGGCGGCTTCGACTACCAGCTCGGTGGCCCGTACGACCCGCCGGACGGCACGGAGATCGTGGTGCGCGACAGCACTGCGGAGCCCGCCGACGGCGCCTACGGCGTCTGCTACGTCAACGGCTTCCAGTCCCAGCCGGGCGAGTCCGAGGACTGGGGCGACCTCCTCCTGACCGGCGACGACGGCCCCGTTGCCGACCCCGACTGGCCCGACGAGTTCCTCCTGGACACCTCGATCGAGGTGAACCGGGAGGCTATCGCCGGCCGGTTGATCGCCGTCGTCGAGGGGTGTGCGGACGCCGGCTACGAGGCGGTCGAGTACGACAACCTCGATTCCTTCCTCCGCTCCGAGGGGCTGCTCACGCCTGACGACAACCTCGCGCTGGCGCGCCTGCTTATCGAGGCCGCGCACGGTGCCGGGCTCGCGGCCGGGCAGAAGAACGCGCCCGAGCTCGCCGACGCCGGTGCGGCGGCCGGCTTCGACTTCGCGGTCACCGAGGAGTGCGGTGTCTTCGACGAGTGCGCCGACTACCTCGCGGCCTACGGGGTCGTGCTCGATGTCGAGTACACGGGCGTGGCCGAGTTCGGCGAGCTGTGCGAGTCCGGCGTTCTCCCGCCGCAGGCGGTGCGACGAGATGTGGGCCTGTCGACCCCGGGCTCGTCTGAGTATGTGTTCGAGCGCTGCCCCGGCTAGCGCGGATTCGCGCCGGGCCGCAGGTCCAGCCGGCGAAGCAGCTGGGCGTTGAGCGCGACCACGATCGTGGAGAGCGACATGAGGATCGCGCCGACGGACATCGGCAGGACGAACCCGATCGGCGCGAGCACGCCGGCCGCGAGCGGGACGGACACGAGGTTGTAGCCGGCCGCCCACCACAGGTTCTGCCTCATCTTGCGGTAGGCCGCCCGCGACAGGTCGATGACCGAGAGCACCGACCGCGGGTCGGAGCTGGCGAGGACGACGCCGGCCGAGGCGATCGCGACGTCCGTTCCGGCACCGATGGCGATGCCGACGTCGGCCTGCGCGAGCGCCGGTGCGTCGTTGACGCCGTCGCCGACCATCGCGACCTTCTTGCCCTCCGCCCGCAGCTCGGCGACCTTCGCGGACTTGTCCTCGGGCCGCACGCCCGCGAACACGCGGTCGATGCCTAGCTCCTGTCCGACCTCGCGCGCGACCGCCTCCGCGTCGCCCGTGATCATGACGACCTCGACCCCCAGGCGGTGCAGCGCGTCGACGGCGCCCCGCGACTCCGGGCGGATGTCGTCGGCGAGCTTCAGGCCACCGATGACGACGCCGTCCCGGAGGACGTGCAGGATGATCGCCCCCTCGGCGCGCCAGTGCTCCGCGGCCTCGATCTCCGACTGTGCGGTCTCCTCCAGCAGGCGCGGCCCGCCCACCCGGATCTCGGCACCCGCGACCGTCGCGGTGACGCCGACGGCCGGCGACGAGTGGAATCCGCCGGCCCGCTCGATCCGCAGGTCACGCTCCGCCGCGGCGGCGACGATCGCCTTCGCGAGCGGGTGCTCGCTGTCGGCCTCCGCGGCGGCCGCGAGCGCCAGGACCGCGTCCGCGTCCGTACCCGACGACGCCTCGACCCCGACGACGGTCGGCTCACCCGTGGTGAGCGTCCCGGTCTTGTCGAACAGCACCGCGTCGACCTGACGCATGGACTCGAGCGCAAGGCGGTCCTTGACGAGGATGCCACCGCGGGCGGCGCGCTCGGTCGCGATGGAGACGACGAGCGGGATCGCCAGGCCGAGCGCGTGGGGGCAGGCGATGACGAGGACGGTGACCACCCGGACCACGGCGGAGTCGGGTGTCCCGACCGCGGTCCACACGATCGCCGTTGTCAGCGCGGCCCCGAGCGCGAACCAGAACAGCCAGGCGGCCGCCCGGTCGGCGATCCGCTGGGCGCGCGAGGAGGAGCTCTGCGCCTCGGCGACGAGGCGGTTGATGCCCGCGAGGGTCGTGTCGTCGCCGGTGGCGGTGATGCGCACGCGCAGGCCGGAGTCCGTCGCGACCGTGCCGGCGGTGACGGGGTCGTCCTCACCGCGGGCGACCGCCCGCGACTCCCCGGTGATCATGGACTCGTCCATGTCCGCCCGGCCGTCGACGATGGTTCCGTCCGACGGGACGCTGCCGCCCGGGCGGACGATCACGACGTCGCCCACGGCGAGATCGCCGGGAGCGACCGTCACGACCTCATCGCCCTCGACCCGCTCCGCGGTGTCCGGGAGCAGCGCGGCCAGGGAGTCCAGCGCCGAGGTGGTCTGCGCGAGCGAACGCATCTCGATCCAGTGACCGAGCAGCATGATGACGATGAGGAGTGCCAGCTCCCACCAGAACTCGAGCTCGTGGTCGACGAGCCCGAGTGTCGCCGCCCACGACGCGACGAACGCGACCGTGATCGCGAGGGCGATGAGCAGCATCATCCCCGGCGTGCGGGCGGTCAGCTCGTCGCGGGCGGCGGTGAGGAACGGCCGGCCGCCCCACACGTACATGACCGTGCCGAGGACCGCGGCGACCCACCGCGTCCAGTCCGGCACGTCGTAGCCGATGAGCATCGCGAACATCGGGGAGAGCACGACGACCGGGATCGCGATGACGAGGTTGATCCAGAACAGGCGGCGGAACTGGCCGACATGGTCACCGTGGCCGGCGTGCCCGCCGTGCATGTCGTGCCCCGCATGCGCGTCGTGACCCGCGTGCACGTCGTGACCGGCGTGCGTGTCGCCGTCGTGCCCGTGGTGCTCGTGCGCGTGATGCTCGTGCGCGTCCGGACTGGTCATCGCTCGTCTCCTCTATGCCTTGGTGACGCTCCGGAAGCCGCGCAGGCGCAGGCTGTTGCCGACGACGAAGACGCTGGAGAACGCCATCGCCGCCCCAGCGAGCATCGGGTTGAGCATGCCGAGCGCGGCGACCGGGATGGCCGCGACGTTGTAGGCGAAGGCCCAGAACAGGTTCGTCCTGATCGTGCCGAGCGTCCGGCGCGACAGCCGGATCGCGTCGACGGCCGCGCGGAGGTCGCCCCGCACGAGCGTGAGGTCGGAGGCCTCGATCGCGACGTCGGTGCCGGTCCCCATGGCCAGGCCGAGATCGGCCTGCGCGAGGGCGGGGGCGTCGTTGACGCCGTCGCCGACCATGGCCACGACCTTGCCCTCGGACTGGAGGCGGGTGACGACGTCGACCTTGTCGGTCGGCAGCACCTCGGCGATCACCTGGTCGATGCCGACCTCGCGCGCGATCCGGCGGGCGACCGCCTCGTTGTCGCCGGTGAGGAGGATCGGGGTGAGCCCCAGGTCCTTCAGCCCGGCGACGGCCTCGGCACTCGTGGGCCGGACGGTGTCGGCGACCAGGAGGATGCCCCGGGCCCGACCGTCCCACCCGACGGCGACGACGGTCGTGCCCTCGCCCTCGGCGCGCGACTTGGCGGCCGCGACCTCGGGCGACAGCTCCTGCGACCAGTCGGCGAGCAGCGACTCGCGGCCGACCACCACGGCGACGCCGTCGACGACCCCCTGCACGCCCTTGCCCTCGACGTTCGCGAAGTCCTCCGGGGGCGGCAGCCCGCCGACCTCCTCGGTGGCTCCCTTCGCGATCGCCCGGGCGATCGGGTGCTCGGAGGCGTCCTCCAGGGCGCCGGCGAGGCGGAGGATGTCCGCCCGCTCGACACCGGGCTCCGCCACGACGTCGACGAGAGTCATCGCGCCGCTCGTGACGGTCCCGGTCTTGTCGAGCACGACCGTGTCGACCGTGCGGGTGGACTCGAGGACCTCGGGGCCCTTGATGAGGATGCCCATCTGGGCGCCGCGGCCGGTGCCGACGAGCAGCGCCGTCGGGGTCGCCAGGCCGAGCGCGCAGGGGCAGGCGATGACGAGGACCGCGACCGCGGCGGTGAATCCGGCGGTTGCCGGGAACCCGGCGCCGAGCCACGCGCCGAGCGTGGCCACCGCGACGGCGATGACGATCGGCACGAAGACGCCGGAGATCCGGTCCGCGAGGCGCTGGACCTCGGCCTTGCCGGTCTGCGCATCCTCGACGAGCCTCGCCATCTGGGCGAGTTGGGTGTCGGACCCGACCCGGGTCGCGCGTACGACGAGCCGGCCGCCCGAGTTGACGGTGGCGCCGGTGACCGCGTCGCCCTCGCGGACCTCGACGGGGACGGACTCGCCGGTGAGCATCGAGGCGTCGACGGCGGAGGTGCCGGAGACGACGACGCCATCGGTCGCGATCTTCTCGCCCGGGCGGACGATGAACTGATCGCCGACCTGGAGGTCGTCGGTGGGGATCCTCGTCTCGACGCCGTCGCGCAGCACCGCGACCTCCTTCGCGCCGAGCTCGAGCAGGGCGCGGAGCGCGGCACCGGCCTGGCGCTTGGAGCGCTTCTCGAAGTAGCGGCCGGCGAGGATGAACATCGTGACGCCGGCGCCGACCTCGAGGTAGATGTTCGCCGCGCCGTCAGACGGGGCGATCGTCAGCTCGAAGGGGTGGGTCATGCCGGGCACCCCGGCGCTACCGAGGAACAGCGCGTACAGCGACCAGAGCAGCGCGACGGACGTGCCCATGGAGATGAGCGTGTCCATCGTGGCGGAGCCGTGGCGCAGGTTCGTCCAGGCGGCCTTGTGGAACGGCCACGCGCCCCAGACGATCACCGGCGCGGCGAGCGTGAGCGACAGCCACTGCCAGTACGTGAACTGCAGGGCCGGGATCATCGACATCGCGATGACCGGGACGGTGAGCACGACGGAGCCGACGAGCCGGTGGCGCAGCGAGGTGAGCTCGAGGTCCTGCGCGGTCGGCCCGTCCTCCTCCGCCTTGCCCGCGGGGCGGTTCGGCCTCGGCAGGGCGGCCGTGTATCCGGTCTTCTCGACCTCCGCAACGAGTTGGGCGGGGTCGTACCCGTCAGGCACGGAGACCGTCGCCTTCTCGGTCGCGTAGTTGACCGTCGCGGTCACGCCGTCGAGCTTGTTCAGCTTCCTCTCGATCCGGTTCGCGCAGGAGGCGCAGGTCATCCCGCCGATCTCCAGCTCGATCGCCGGTCCGCCCGTGGGCGGGGCCGAGGTGCTCATGATCGTCCTTCTCCTCTCGCGTCGTGACGTGCCATGGTGCTCAGGCTCAGGCTCCGGCGTCGGGCGAGAGCTCGGAGGTGCCGTCGGGCGCCGACCCGTGGTCGTCGCCGTGCCCGGTCTCCTCGTTCTGCTCCACCCAGGCGGCGACGACGTCGTCGGGCACGAGGACACCGGCGAGGCCGTAGGCCGCGCCGAACGCCACCGCCAGCCCCGCGCCGTAGAGCGCGAGCCGCGCGGGCGCCTTCATCAGACCCGCACCGCCGAGTAGCCGGCCTCCTCGACGGCGGCGAGGACCGAGGCGTCGTCCACGTCGCCGGACCCGGTCACCACGAGCCGGCCGGTCTGGGCGCTGACCTGGATGTCGGTGACGCCGGGGATCTCGCCGACCTCCTCACGGACCGACATCTCGCAGTGCCCGCAGGTCATGCCCGTCACCTTGTACTCGTTCGCAGCCATCAGGTGTTCTCCCTCGTCTCGGTACCCCACTAGGGTATCTCTACACAGGAGAACGTATACCCCTCAAGGGTATTCCGGCAAGGCGGTGGGCATGATGGGACACATGCGCGGGCGACGCGCCAAGCCGCGACCGAGCCGACGACTCACAGCTCCAGAAGGCAGCCCTGCGCGCCGTCCGGGGCGGGCCGGAAGCCGTGCCGGGCGTAGAGCCGTGCAGCCGGGTTGCCGTCCTCGACCGAGAGGCTGATCGCGGCGACGCCTCGGGACCGGGCCGCATCGACGACTCGGCACAGGAGCAGCCCGCCGATACCCGCCCCTCGGCGCTCGGCGAGAACCCAGATGCTCAGCTCCGGGACGGTGTCCGCGACGAAGCCGTACCCGGGGTCCTCGGCGGTGAAGAAACGCAGCCAGACCACCCCCACGACCACCCCCTCGGCGTCCTCGGCGACGAGACCGAGGTCGTCGCCGCCCGGCCAGCCGTCGTAGTAGTGGCGAAGCCGCGGGTTCTCCTCGACCTCGCGCATCGTGAAGCGCGGGCCGTTCCAGTTCAGGTTCTCCAGGGTCGCCCGTGCGAGCAGCCCACGGTCCGCCGCCGTCGCGGCCCGGACGGAGCAGTGAGTCATGCCCACGATCCTCCCGGATGCGGAGCTTCGGCCCTACCCCGCCTCCCAGCAGGCTCGTCCAGCGGCCCGACTCTCTGAGGAGGAGCGGCCGTCGTCCCGCGGTCCCGCCAGTACCTGAATCCGCCAGAGCGACACGCCCGGTCGGCCCCACGTCCGACCGGACGCGGGGCCACCGCCCCGGAGGGCGACGGCCCACGCGAGGATCGGGGCGCGCCCGATCGCGGAGAACGCCGCTACACGGCACCCTCGTCCGTCCCGTGGGCACCACCTCCGTCATCGAGCCCAGGCGCGCCGGGGAACGGTTCACCATCCTCGTCGGTCGGCGACGCGCCGTACGCGAGGTCCTTGAACCTCGCCAGCCGGGGGTCGGGCCCGTCCGGGAGCCCACCCTCGAGGCCCGTGATCACCTGGTCGAGCAGGTCGGCGAGCTGCTGCTTCTCGGCGTCGGAGAGCGGGGCGAACGGGTCGACCTCGGAGTCGATGGACAAGCGGTCGACCTCCTCACGGCCGGCAGCCGTCAGCTCGACCAGGCTCGTCCGGCGATCGGTGTCGTCGGGCCGTCGCGTCACGAGCTCCGCCCGCTCGAGCTTCGCCACGACCTCCGCGGCCGACTGCGAACGGATGCCAAGGACATAGGCGAGCTCCTTCTGCGAGACGGGCGAGTGCATGGCGAGCAGCTTCAGCACGCGGCCCTGACTCTCGCCCTTCGGCCCCCCGCGGCCACGGCGTCCCACCGGGTCGCGGCCCGGACGTCCCCGACGCATGAGGACCATGAGGTAGGCGAGGCGGCCACCGAGACGGAACTCGTCGTCCTCTAACTCGGGCAGACGCATCCCGCGCGGGCCGAGCGGGCCCTCGCCCCGCGGACCGCGGTGGGGACCGCCGTGAGGGCCGGGACCGTGCCACGGCCCCCCGAACGGACCGCCAGGCTCCCCGAACGGACCACCGGGCCCCCCGAACGGCCCGCCCTGCCCCATCCTGCCGCCTCGGCGGCCGCGGGCTCCCCGGTCACCGTCTCCGGGACCATCCGCCCCTCCCTCGGGGCCGAACGGCCAGTCCCCGGGTCCGCCGGGTCGGAGCGGCCGGTCGCCGGGCCCGCCGACGGGTTCGTACGGCCTCGCCTCCGGGCGACCCGCACGCGGCTCAGCCGCCTCGGGCGGCCCGTCGGGGGCGCCGTCGGGGCGGCCAGGGTGCGGCCCGACCGGCGGCACATTCATCTCTCGCGGCTCGTTGCCGCGCTCACTTTCGCTACGCATCTGGTCCTCCACTGGTTCTAATATGAGTAGGTACCTACACAGTAGAGTCGGGCATGACCCCATGTCAACAGGTACCTACCTATCTCATGCAGAACGGGGTGATCCCGGAGCATCGACGGCCTGTTCGACGTGATTCAGAGCCGCGTCCCGCTCCTGGCGATCGCCACGCGGATCCACGGAATCGAGGTCGGCGTCCCCAACCTCGCGGCGTCGGCTGAGCAGATCGGCATCGCGGCTGCCCCGTGGAGCGGCCCGACGTCGTCGAGGAGTCGATCGGGGAGGCGTTCTCCGACGAGCGTCCCGCCCTGGCCGACGTCGACCCCGCACGACAGGAGAAGGGGAACGCGGCTCCCGAGCTCCTCGCCGTCGAACTCTCCGATGGGCTCCCTGACGGGCTCACGACAACGAACAAGGGCCCGCCTTCCGGCGGGCCCTTCTTCACGAGTCACGGTCTCACGAGACTCTCGGGTGGAGCTAGGGGGATTCGAACCCCCGACCTTCTCATTGCGAACGAGACGCGCTACCAACTGCGCCATAGCCCCATGCCGCCGGTCTCCCGGCGAGCGGACACAACTTTAGCACCGGGATCCGGGCCGTTCACACCCTCGTCGGGTGTCCTGCGTCATGCTCGCAGGCCCGGACCGGGCGCCCGGAACCGCGCTCAGGCGCCGCGCGCCCGGCGACGCTCGAGCGCCGCGTCCAGGTCCAGCAGCGGCGCGCTCGGGGCACCGATCGGCGGGGCGTCCGCGCCGGAACCGGCCACGACCGCACCCGAGTAGCTCGGCCTCGACGGCCGCAGCGGCACACGCGCGCTCGGCGCCTCGGGCGCCTCGTAGGCGGGCGTTGTCACGCGCGGGGTCGTGCCGCGCGGGGCGTTCCGCTCGGCCTCGGCCCACCGCGAGGAGGGCACGGGCACCGGCGTCCACGCGTCCGGCACGTCGTTGCGGACGATCTCGCGCGCGGGCGGCTCCTCGACCGGTGCCGTGATCCGCTCGCCCGCCACGGTCGCCCACGTCCGCGACCCGGCGTCCGCCGGCCGCGAGGACCGCCCGACGACGTCGTCGGCCGTCCGCGTCTCGCCCACCCCGGCAGGGGCGGCCTCGTCCGCACCCTGGTGGGCGTCGTCGGCGGCGGCACGGTCCTTCGGGCGACGGGAGAGCTGCCGGAGCTCGCCCTCGATCCGACGGATCTCGGCCACGTCGATGCGGTTGAGCGTGCGTGCCTCGATCGAGGCGCGCACGGACAGGGCGATGACGCCGGCGAGCAGCACGGTCGGCACGATCCCGGCCGCGACGTTCCAGCCGAGCGAGCCCACGGCGACCCATCCGCCGATCGTGAGGAGACCGAGCGCCACCTGGTACATGAGGCGACGGCGGCGGGCGGAGTTGCGCCGCGACATGCGCGCCGCGCGCTGGGACCGCGAGTGCGCGAGGTCGCGCGCACGGCGAGCCGGCTCGGAGAGGCGGGGAGAGATCGTGCTCATGGCTCGTTGCTCCGGTCCGATGGGCAGAAGGGCGGGTGCGGTGGGACGACCGGCGACCGTGTCGGCGTCCCTGTCGAGATGGCCGGGCAGGTCCCGGCCGCGGCGGCCGCCGTCCCCGACGGTCGCCAGAACCCTCAGGCGGTCCGAGTGCCGGTCCTCGAGCCGGGAAGCGGCCATGAGCCTGCGCCGGTCCGCCAGGGCAGGCAGTGCGTACACCAGGAGCATGACCACCGCTGCCGCGAGGACATATCCCTGAAGATTCACGAATCCCACGCTAAATGCGGACGATCGTCGAATCGGGGAGGCGCGCGCACATGTCGGCCATCTTTGACCGAATCGTGGCGAGAACTACCCATATACCCCACCCGGGTCACCCCGGAATCACCATAGGCTGTGTCCGACCGATCCCAGGAACCGCTCCGATTCGCACGCGCGGTGTCCATGACTGCCCCAGGGCCGTCACCGGGGGGCCACACATATCTAGGAGATCCATCCATGCGCCTGACCACCCGTAGGGCCGCCGCGCCCGTCGCCATCGCCGTCGCCTCGATCCTCACCCTCGCCGCCTGCGGTGGCGAGGAGGACCCGGCAACCCCCGAGGGCGGCGACACCCAGACCGAGCCTGCCCCGGAGCCGGAGGAGACCGAGTCGGAGGAGGCTCCCGAGGAGACCACCTCGGACGACGCCGACGAGACCGATTCGGACGACGCGGAGACGGAGTCCGACGACGCCGGTGCGGACGACGCAGGCTCGGACGACGCGGGTGCGAGCGCCGACGGCGCCGCCCCGTGGGCGAACCCGATCACGACCGACGGCGAGTCCCTCGGCACGATCGAGCTCGGCGACGTCACGGTCGAGGCCTTCGAGGTCACCACCGACGTCGCGACCCGCAGCTCGATCTGGGCCGACCCGGACACCGACGAGCCGATCGTCTCCGAGGGCGACCCGGTCGTCGTCATCAACTACGTCGTCACCAACAACGGCGAGCCCGTCAACCTGAGCTACGGCCTGGTCGAGGTCGGCCTCAACTACGACTCCTGGCCCTTCATGCAGCAGCCGTCGGTCGCCGACTCCACGCTCATGGAGTCCGTCGGCGTCAACGACAACGGCGTGAACAGCGACTCGCTCGGCGAGGACGTCTACACCCTCGGCACCGGCGAGTCCTACTCGGTCGCCGAGGTCATGCTCCACCAGCCGGGCGAGGCCTACACGATCGAGGCCGACTTCGAGGCGCGCGACGACGCCGGCGAGCGCAACGGCAACGAGTTCGAGGGTGAGATCACGGGCACGATGAACTGACCCCACCCGGGCGCCCCGACGCCCGACGGCCCCCTGGCCGACCGCCTCACCCGCGAGCGGTGACCCTGCCTTCCCGGCCTGGTCACCGCTCGCGGTCGTTCCGGCGGACGGGAGTCTCGCGTCCCGGAGCGGCCCTCGTTCAGCGCCCGGTGACGTGGCGCAGGACCGCGCCCGGCCCCCGCCCCAGGTCCCCGAGGACGTGCGCGAACGAGCGGTGGTCGCGCCACATCCCGTCCACGTACATCAGGCCCCGGCGCCGGCCCTCCTCGACGAGACCGAGCTTCTCGGCCACCCGGATGCTGCGTTCGTTCTCGGGCCGGATCTCGACCTCGATCCGGTGGATCCCGACGTCGTCGAGCAGGTGGTCCATGAGCATGGCGACGGCCGTCGGGGCGATACCGCGGCCGGCCGACCCCTCCGCCACCCAGTACCCGAGCGACGCCGTCCACAACGGCCCGTAGGCGAGGCTGTGGGCGGCGACGGACCCGACGAGCCGCCCCTCGTTCTCGACGACAAGAGTCAGGCCGGCGCCGTCCCTCGCGGCGCGACGCACGGACGCCAGCTGCTCGCGGAAGGACAGCGGACGGCCAGGCTCCGGAGAGGTCGCCAACCACGGCCGCAGCCAGGCGTCGTTGTCCACCTGGAGGGCGCCCCACGCCTCCCGGTCCCCCCGCCGGAGCGGGCGGACCTCGAGATCGCCGTAGGCGAGGTGAGGAAGGTCGAGTCGCACCACCATGGCGCGAGGGTACGCGCCGGGGGGCGAACGACCGGCAGAACGCTGTGGACCGCCACCCGCCCTAGTCGAAGATTTGGCACAATGGTGACCATGCACCGACGCATTCTCGACCTTCCCAGTGTCGACCACCTCGAGGTGGACGATGCCAAGCAGGTTCTCCGCGTCGCAGTCCGCGAGCGGCGGGCGCGTCGGCAGCCGGCCGAGCTGGCCTCGGTCGCCGAGCAGATCGCCCGGCAGGTCATCCCGCTCATCGACGACGCCCGGACCGTGGCCATCTACGTCTCCCGGCCCACGGAACCCGGCTCTCTGCCGACGATCGAGCGCCTGAGCGAGTCCGGCATCCGCGTCCTCCTCCCTGTGCTCGGTCCGGGCCTGGCCCGCGACTGGGGCGAGTACAAGGGCACCGACGACCTCGCGGAGCGGGCGCCCGGCCGCCCGGCGGAGCCCTCCGGCGAGATCCTGCCCTCCGAGGAGATCGCGAAGGCCGACGTCGTCATCGCGCCCGCACTCCTGGTCGACCATCTCGGCAACCGCCTCGGCCAGGGCGGCGGCTGGTACGACCGCATGCTCAAGCTCCTGCCGCCGGGGGTCCCGGTGTGGTCCGTCGTGTTCGACGACGAGTTCCTCGAGGAGACAGCCCTCCCCCACGGCGACCAGGACGTCGCCGTCACCGGGGTCGTCCGGCCGAGCGGCGTCCTCCGCCTCGACCCGGTGCCCACGGACTGACCGCCGCGGGACGGACGCCTCGGGCCGCCCCGTGGGCCGGTGTCGTCCGCACCCCGCGCGCGGGTCCGCTCGGCGCCCTCAGTCGCGCCTGGCGGTGAGGGTCATCGTGTCCTCGCCGGCGGCCTCGACGGCCGCGCGGCTGAACGCCCAGGGGAAGGAGTCGCCCGCCAGCCACGCCTCCTGCTGGTCGGTGTAGTGCCCCGAGGCCGGGTGCCCGCTCGTTCCCGACGACGTCACCCAGGTCGAGCGGTCGAAGTCCGACAGATCGACGACCATCCGCATCGACGGCCCCGTCGTCACCTCGTAGTTCGGCCGGCCGTACTCGTCCCGGGCCGAGGTGTCGAAGCCGAGGGCGTTGACGAGCGAGGTACCGCCGCCGGCGGGCTGCGGGTCCGGGTTCACGTAGTTCCGCACAAGCGACGGGATGCCGTCCCCGCCGAGCACGGGGTGCTGCGGCGCGAAGGTGTGCAGGTCGCCCCAGCGCCAGTCGGCCGGGTTCTTCCCGAGTCGGGCCGTCAGCTGGTACCGCCCGACGGTGAGGGCCTGGCGCAGGATCTCGTCCCGGGACTCGACCACGTTGACGGTGGTCCGGTCGTCCCACCGGGGGTTGTCCGGGTCCTCGAGCAGGGCGGTGACCACCTGCAACCAACGGGCCCCGCCGTCGAGGGACTGCCCCTCGGGGATCTCGTCCCCGAACGTCATGTCGAGGAGGTCGCCCCACACGGCGTAGAAGTACGCCGCCCCGGCGGAGTCGGCGCCCGCGTCGAAGCCGTCCTCCGCCCACTGCTCGAGCAGGTCGACCGCCTCCGCGATGAACGGGTCGTCGATGTCGACGTCCAGCAGGTACGGGACGACCGTCTCGCCGAAGGCGCTGGCGTCGTCCATCATGATCTCGCCCGCCGAGGCGACCGTGACCGGCTCGCCCGAGGCGATGCGCTCCTCGACGAGGCCCCGGATCCGCTCGGCGCGGTAGCCGGGGTCGAAGTCGGCGGTGAGGAACGGCTCCGCCCCGTTCGGCAGCACCGACTGGTTCGCGGCAACGATGAATCCCTCGTCGGGGTTAAGCGCCGCCGGCATGTCCGCCGGGTCCACGTAGCCCTGCCACGCGTACCGCTCGTCCCAGCCCGGACGGGGCCACGACCCGTCGGACGGCAGGGGGCCGTCCTCCACGTCGGCGCGGATCGGGATGCGCCCGGGCGCCTGGTAGCCGATGTCGCCGTCCGTCGTCGCAAAGACGATGTTCTGGCTCGGGACCTCGAAGATCGCCGCGGCGTCCGCGACGTCGTCGGCGGTGCGCGCCCTGTTGAGCGCAAAGATCGCCTCGCCGGTGCGGCCGGGCGTCAGCGCGGTCCACTGCAGGGCGACCGAGTACCCCTCGAAGCGGGCCTCGGGCGACCCCTCCGGGACCGGCACGGTCGCCGCGGATCGCGTGTCCGTGAGGACCTCGGACACGATCGGGCCGGCCTCGGTCGAGAGGACCTCGAGGTTGATGGGGTCGGCGCCGTTGACGAGGATCGTCTCCACGCGCCGCTCGAGCGGCAGCCGCTCCTCACCACGCAGGTAGGTGCCGTCGGAGAACACGCGCTCCAGCGTCAGGTCGGTGACGTCCGCCCCGAGGTTCGTCAGCCCCCACGCGAGCGCGTCGTTGTGCCCGATGACCACGCCGGGCAGTCCCGCGAACGAGAAACCGGTGACGTCGAAGGTGCAGTCCGCGGTGAGCTCCACGCAGTGCAGTCCCACCTGGAACCAGATGTTCGGCTGGTCGAGCGCGAGGTGCGGGTCGTTGGCCAAGATCGGCTCGCCGGTGTCCGTGTGCTCGCCCGAGACCACGAACGAGTTCGACCCGACGCCGTCGCCGCGCCCGAGCAGGACCGGCACCGCGTCGAGGGAGTCGGCCGCCCCGGCGAGCGCGTCCAGGGTCTCGCTCGCGGCGAGCCCGGTGGCCGCGCCGGAGCCCCCGACGCCGGCGCTCACGTCTCCCTCGGGGGCCTCGCCCGCGGCGCTCACGTCTCCCGCGGGCGCCTCGCCCGCGGCGCTCGCGTCGCCGCCCGTTCCCACGTCGCTACCTGCGTCCGTCTCGCCGCCGGCCGACCCACCGCCGGTCGCGTCGTCCGTGGCGGACTCCCCGTCCGCGGAGGCGTCGTCGTCGGGGGCGGGTCCGTCCGAGGCGGCCTCCTGGCCGCCCGGAGCGGCCGGGAGGATCGGGGTGTTGAGGTCCTCGGGGAACGGCGGGAACAGGGACTCGACGACCTCGACGTCGCCGAACATGGGCCGCAGGGCCGCCGACCGAGCGACCTCCGCGTCGAAATTGCCGCGCAGGTCCCACGCCATGGCCTTCAGCCAGGCGAGCGAGTCGACGGGCGTCCACGGCTCGATGTCGCCGACGTCGACCTGGAGCGAGAGCACCGTGTACTCGAGTCCGAGACGGGACGCCTCGCGGTCGGAGATGTAGGCGTTGACGCCGTCCGCGTAGGCCTCGTAGAGGGACTGCGCCTCCTCGCCGAGGAGGTCCCACTCCTCCTCCGCGACCCGCCGCCACCCGAGCGTGCGGACCACGGAGTCCGCCTCGACCGCCTCCGGCACGTCCCCGACGAGCTCGGAGAGGCGGCCGGCCGTCACGTGCCTGCGGTAGTCCATCTCGAAGAACCGGTCCTGGGCGTGGACGTAGCCGAGCGCGGCCATGAGGTCCGTATCCGAGCTCGCGTAGATGTGGGGCACGCCGAGGTCGTCACGGATGACCTCGACGTCGGCGGCGAGGCCCGGCAGGACCTGCTCGCCGCCGTGATCGGGCAGCGGCCGACGCACGAGGAAGGTGATGACGCCGGCGAGCGCCACGCCGAGGACGAGCAGGACGGCCAGGAGCGAGATGAGGACCTTGCGCCAGGGTGCCTGCGAGGATCGAGCTGCCACGGGGTGAGCGTATCCGCCGGATCGACTCCGCGACGCACGTCACTGCGCGGGTCGGGTCGCAGGGCTACCATTGGCACTCGGAAGGGCCGACTGCTAACGGCCCCACGAGACCGGAGGACCCAGGTGCCGACGTACGCCTACCGCTGCACCGTGTGCAACCACCAGTTCGAGGCGAAGCAGTCGTTCTCGGACGACTCGCTGACGATCTGCCCGGAGTGCGGCGGCGCGCTGCGCAAGCTGTTCAACTCCGTCGGCGTGGTCTTCAAGGGCTCCGGCTTCTACCGGACCGACTCCCGCTCCGGCTCGAGCGCCTCCACGGCGGCGGCCTCGACGTCGTCGAGCTCCGACTCGTCGTCCGGCTCCTCGGACTCGTCGAGCACGAGCAGCTCGAGCTCGTCGACCTCCTCCACCTCGTCGAGTTCCTCGAGCGGTTCCTCCTCGACCTCCGCGGCGTAGCCTCACCCGGCCGCCGGCCGGGTCGCGCACGCCTTCCGGGGCGCCCGGCGCGCGTCCACACCCCGCCCGACGCCGGACCCTCCACAGCGGTCCGTCCCCGCCCCGGCCCGGCCGGGTCCGCGGCCGTAGCGTCGCGGCCATGACTCGAGCCGCACCCCCTCCCTCGCGGCGCTGGCCGGTGCGCCTGCGCCGGGGCGCCTGGCGGTGGCGACACGCCATCGCCGCCCTGGCCCTTGCCGTGGCGGCCTCCGTGGCGCTCGGCGAGCTGCGGCCCCCTCCCCCGGAGACGACGTCCGTCGTCGCCGCGGACTCCGCCCTGCCCGCGGGTCACGTGATCGAGGCGGGCGACCTGCGCGAGCAGCCGCTGCCGCCCGAGGCAGTTCCCGGCGACGTGGTGACGGACGCGGAGTCGGTGATCGGACGTCGCCTCGCGGTGGGCCTACCCGACGGGGCGGTCCTGATCCCCGGCATGCTCGCGGAGACGGCGCTGGCCACGCCCGCGGACGAGGGCGAGGTCGTGGTGACCGCCCGCCTGGCCGACGACGGCAGCGCGGAGCTCGCCCGCGCGGGTGCCCGGGTCACGCTCGTAGCGCCGGAACCGGACGGCGGAGGCGCCCGGACGGTCGCGGAGGACGTCCTCGTCCTCGGCGTGGTCGAGCCCGAGAGCGGCGGCCTGATCGGCGGCACCGAGAGAGACTTCACGCAGATCTACCTCTCCTCGCCGCCTGACACCGCTACCGTCATCATTGGCTCCAGCGCCTGGTCACCACTGAGTGTGATTCGGGGCCCCGACTGAGGGGTCACTTGGGGGGGCCGTCGACATTCACGCATTCGCATCACAATCAGGAGGCCCGCTCGTGCTCAACGGATTCAAGGAGTTCATCTCCCGCGGCAACGCGATCGACATGGCTGTCGGCATCATCATCGGCGGCGCGTTCACGCCGATCGTCACCGCCATCACCGAGAACGTGCTCCTGCCGCTGATCGCCGCGATCTTCGGTCAGCCGAACTTCGACACGATCGCGCAGTTCACCGTCAACGGCTCGACGATCGCCCCGGGAACGATCGTCACCGCGCTCGTCAACTTCCTGCTCGTCGCCGCTGCGCTGTACTTCTTCGTCGTCATGCCGATGAACAAGCTCGCCGAGCGTCGGAAGTCCGGCGAGGAGGAGGAGGCCGAGCTGGCCGACGACGTCAAGGTCCTCACCGAGATCCGCGACCTGCTCCAGACCCGCAACGCCTGACGCAGCCGCGCCGCACCGCGACGGCGGCGAACCCGATGGGTTCGCCGCCGTCGTCGCGTCCGGGCACGGGCGCAACTCTCAGAGCGGGCCGAAGTGGGGCGGGACGTCGGCCAGGATCCGTTCGTCGTCCGGGTCGCGCCGGGGCCGGCCGTGAGGAGCAGGCCGAGCCGCGCCGGGGGCGCGTCCCGCCGACGTCGAGGGCCGTGCGGTCACGTCGTCCGACGGCTCGCGCTTGGCGAGGGCGTCCTCGGGTCGGCTCAGCTCTCCGGACTCGAGGCGGCGCCGGTCCGCGTCGGACAGCGCGATGACGCGCCGGCGCCGCTTCGTCATCGCCCGTTCCTCCGGGCGGCCACCTCGTCGAGCACGACCCGGTGGATGCGGTCGGCCTCCGCCTGCGGGTCCAGGAACAGCGCGACCGTGAACGTCCGCTCCACGCGCCAGCCCGCCCTGGCCAGGACGGCGGCCCGGTCGAGCCGTCGCCGGAGACTCCGCTCGCCGGCGTCCTCCCCCGCATCCGTGAGCACCGCGACCAGCCGGGTGTCCGGAAGGTCCGGGTGCGCGAGGGCGATCGGGACGTCGACCGCGCCGTGGACGTCCTCCTCCACGATCAGGCCGAGGTTCCGCAGCCGGTCCACGAGGTCGGCGACGATGTCGTCCCTGGCAGACCCGTCCGCCTCGTGCGCGGCTTGGGAAGCCGGCGCCGCCGGACCGGCGTCGACGCCGCGCAGCCAGTGCGGTGGCTCCACGTCGCCCGTCGGCTCCTCCACGGCGGCCTCGTGCTCGGCGGTTGCCACCGGCTCGACATCGCCCGCGGACTCGCCCTCGAACACGGCGAGCGCCTCGTCCGACGTCGCCGCAGGGAGCGGCTCGGCCGCGCCCTCGGACCCGTCGACGGGCTCGAACTCGTCCTCGGTCTCGCTCAGGCCGTCGCGCGCGACATCGCCCTCCGCCTCGGCGTCGCTCTGCGCCTCGGCCGGATCGCCGGCCCCGTACGTACCGGTCCCATCGGCGGCGGCGTCCTGCTCGGCAGACTCGCTCTCCCCGACCGGGGCCGGTTCGGTCTCGTCGGCCGGGTTCGGCTCGACCTCGCCGGCGGGAACGTCGTGCGCCGGAGCGCCGTCGTGGCCCGACTGGTCGTCGGCGGTTGCGACGCGCGCCGGTGCATCGTCCGCCCCCTCGTCCTCGCCCGGCCGGCCGTACGCTCCCTCGGCGAACGGGTCGGTGCCCGACGCGAGGTCGAGCAGGTCGGCCAACATGTGCGCACCCTCGTGGTGGATCCGTCCGCGGTCGATCGACCCTGGCGCGATCGTCGAGACGACCACGAGCCGGTGCCGGGGCAGCGCGAGGGCGGTCGCCATCCGGGTACGGCCGTCGTCGGAGGAGAGGTCGCCGAAGCGATGGGCGAACCGACCGTGGGCGTTGGCCCCGAAGCCCACCGAGAACACGAGCACGTCCCGTCGCAGGCCCGCGGCGTCGGAGAGGTCGGTGGCGATGAGCGGCTCGACGAGTCGCGCGTCGTGCGCGGCCTCGAGCGCCGGGTCGGTGGCTGCGGCCTTGGCGAGCGCGTCCCGCACCCGGCTCGCGTGCGTGACCGACGGGGTGACGACCGCGATCGAGCGGCCGGAGTCCCCGTGCACCTCGGCGCGGACGACCTCCACCACGCGGCGGACCTCGGAGTCGACGGACTCGACGATCTCGAGCCCGGGCGCCGGGGTCCCGAAGCCGTCGACGAGGTCGAGCACGACCCCCTCGTCCGCGCGGGCGGCGGGCACGGGCGCGACCGTGTCGGCGTACCCGTGGGCCGCGAGGATCCGGGCGGCCCCGGGCACGAGGGGGCCGCGCACGGCCGGCAGACTCACGGCCGGCAGGACCTCCGCGAGCGCGCGCGCCGCGCCGGACGGGTCGCGGCGCACGTCGCCGATGACGACGACCTGGCGGGCGCGCCCGAGGATCGAGATCAGCTGGGCGAGCGGCAGGTGCTCCACCCCGTGCAGGACCGCGAGATCCACCGGGTCGCCGGGGTTGAGGATCTGGGACGCGAGCAGGGGTGCGGCGGCACGGACCGGGCGGATCGTCGGAGCGACGTCGGGGTGCTCGGCGAGCGCCCGGGCAATGGTGGCGCCCCGGTCGTCCGCGAGCTGCTGCCACAGGTGGGCCGCCTGCGTGCGGTGCGTGCGCACGGCCGCACGGAGCCGGTCGGCCACGGCCGCGCGGACCGCGGGGACCAGGGTCTCGCGCTGCGCCGCCTCCAGGCGCTCGAGCTCGTCGAGCTCGTGGGCCAGCGCGAGCGGGTCGCGGTCGCTGAGTGCGGACTCGTCCGCGAGCACCTGCTCGAGCACAGAGCTCCACCAGGCGAGGTCGAGCTCCGGGCCCACGAGGTCGTCACCGACCCGACGGGCGGAGAGGTCGTCGAGGAGGTCGCCGAGGCCGTCGGCGCGCAGCTCCTCGACCAGTCGCGTCCGCTCCGGCAGCGTCCGCAGGGCCGTGGTGTCGGCGGCGAGCGCGGCGACCGTCTCCCTCAGCTCGGGCAGCGGGAGGTCCTCGAGGGCGGGCCGGCCGATCCCGGAGCCGAGCACCAGGTCAAGCCTGCCCACGTCCTCGGTGGTCTCGCGCTCGAGCTCGCGGATGTCGGACAGTCCGTCCGGGAGCTTGGGCCAGCTGCCTCCGCGGGAGTGCCGCTGCCAGATCTCCCGCTGATCCTGCACGCGCAGGAGCTCCCCGTGCAGGTCGACGACGGAGCGGCCCGGTCGCACGAGGTCGCGGGCCTGACGGACGAGCCGGCGCCTGGTGGCACCGGACATCTCGATCTCCTGGCTCCTGCGGTCCTGCCGGGGCGCCGTGGCGGCCACCATGTCCGCGGCGGAGTGCTCGAAGATCTGGGGCAGGAAGACGTCGAGCGCGTCCGCGATGCCGTCGAGCATCGTCAGCTGTTCGCGCCACTCGCGCAGCGTGCCCGCCTCGTGCAGGCCGGTCTGGTTCCCGGTGGTCTCCACGAGGTCGGCGACCGCCGGCAGCTCGAGGTCGTCGAGTCGCTGGACCCGCTCGAGGGCGTCCGCAGCCTCGGCGTTCGTCGTCAGGCGCGCGCCGTACCAGGGGGTGGAGCCCGGCTCGAGGACGAACGCCCCGAGCGCGGCCGCCCGGGCGAGCCGCGCGGCCGCCGACATCCGGGCCTCGCCGCGCAGCGCGCGCAGCGGCTCCCCGGAGATCCGGGCGGCCGTGCGCGGGCCGGGGGTCTGGGACGTCAGCCGGGCGAGTGCCTGCAGTGCGTCGAAGACTGACACGCCCCAGCCCTCGTGGCGGTTGTGCAGCGAGCCGAGCTGCGCCCGGACGATGGACCGCTGCGCCCGCAGCGCCCGGCGGGTCTGGGCGACGGCCGTCTCGTCGACGCGGACGGCGGGCGCCTCCATGCCTCGGCGGATGGACTTCGAGGCATCCTCCCGCCAGCCGCCGTCGGAGCGCAGGTCGAGGACGAGCTCCCCGAGCCCGAGCCCGTGCAGGTATGCGACAGTCGACCGGCCCGTGCGGCGGTCGCCGGGCACGTAGGTGACGGTCCGGCCGTCGGCGGCCGCGCGGGCGAGGATCGCGGCTGCCACGCCGATGTCGTCGGCCCCGGGCGGGGTGTCGACGAGGAAGTGGCGACCGCGGCCGACGAGGTCGAGGGCCCGCTCGCCGGCGACCTCGAGGTCACCGACCGCCCGCTCGACGTCCGGGTCCGGGTCCTCCTCGTCACCCTCCGGGAGGTCGATCCCGAGGACGTCGCGCGCGGGCTGGTCGCCGGCGAGCGCCGCGACCACCTCGGAGTGCGCCAGGTGCGGGACCATCGTGCGCAAGTCCTCCACGGCGAGCTCGCCCGGGTGCAGGAACGTCCCGACGACGACCCGTTCGAGCACGTCCAGGCCCGGCAGGAACTCGCCGGCCCGGGCCGCGACCCGGTGGAGCGCGGCCCGCTGCTCGGACGCGGAGCCGGAGAACGCCAGCGACTCGACGTCGGACTCCGGCATCCCGGCCTGGACGAGCGCGCGGGCGAGGACCGGGTTGAGCTCGATGGTGCGCTCGAGCGTGAACTCAACCTCGCCGTCGGCGGTCACCGGCTGGAGGCGGATGCCGCGGAGGAACACGGGCGTCCGGATCGTCGTGACGAGCGGCGGCTCGGCCGGGCCGCGCACCTCGGGGGCGTCGGCCGGGTCGACCCCGGGCTCGAGCTCGCCGTCGGAGTACACGGGCGGGGGCAGCGCGGACCAGGTCGCGATCCCGGTCGCCAGGTAGGTGGGGGCGACGCCGAAACGCTGGGCGAGGTCCTCGGCTCGCGCGCGCACGGCGCGGGCGGCCCGGTGGGCCTGCGCGGAGGCGTGGGTCTCGCGCACGAGGTTCTTGAGCCGGGTGGGCCGACCCGCGTAGAGCTGCGCGATGCCGCCGGGGTGCGCGCTCGTCAGGTCGAGGATCGCCTCCCCGAGGTCGTCGTCGGTGCCGGTCCCGTCGGCGCCGAGCGCGGTGAGCTCGGCGATCCAGTCCTCCACGGCCGCGGCGACCAGCCCGGAGCGGGACCGCGGCGAGGAGGCCTCGGCCTCGTCGGGGGCGGGCGGGACGTCGTCGGCGGGTGCCGTCTCGTCGGGGAGCGACTGCTCGGGGGAACGGGTTCCGGGCCACGTCCACCGGCGGCGAGGTTCGGCGCCCGAGGCGTCGGTCGCGTGCTCTCGCCGACGGTCGGTTTCGCGGCCGCGGCGCAACGGCGGGATCGGCGGGGGGGTCATTGACCCAGGGTAGGTCGCCGGGCGGCGTTCCCGCCGGAATCCTCGGGGGTGTCCCGGGGCAATCTCGCGTCGTCGCGCTCACTCGGACATGAAGAACGGAGCGTGACGCGCAGGGGGGGCAGGCGTCACGCTCCGTCTGCAGATATAGTGCACCCGGAAGGTCATCCTCCGCAAGTCGGACGTTCGAACGTGTCGCAGGTCTCCCCGGGGAGGACGGGGAGCCCGACGACGGGGGGGCCGGACGCGCGGCCCGACACCCGCTCACCGATCCCCCACCGGCCGACGCAGACGGCACGACCACGAATGTTCAAGAAGTCTTGCGCAAGATTCCTTGCACATGTAGGTTCACGCCATGCCCGACGACGACCGACCCCGCCCCGACCTCCCCCGCCTCGACGACCCGGCGCGGCTGCGGGCACTGGCCCACCCGATCCGGCTGCGGCTCATCGAGGAGCTGCGCGATCTCGGCGAGGCCACAGCGACCGACTGCGCCCGGCGCGTGGGCGAGTCGGTCGCGAGCTGCTCGTTCCACCTGCGCCAGCTCGAGAAGTACGGGTACGTCGAGCGCGCCGGGCGGGTCGGGCGGAACAAGCCCTGGCGGCTGGTGTCCACGAACATCACGTCGCGCGGGTCGCACGACGTGCCGGGCTCCATGACCGCCGTCGTCGAGCTCGCGCGTACCCAGCTCGCGCACAACCTTGACGCCGCCCACGCCGCGATCGACCGCTCGGTCGACGAACCGCAGGACTGGGTCGACGCCACCATGATCAGCACGTCCGGCGTGTGGCTCACCCCGGACGAGGCCCGCGACCTCTCGCGCCGCATCCTTCGGCTCGTCGACGAGTACGACGACCGCCGCACCGACCCCGCCCGGCGCCCGGCCGGCGCGCGCCGCATGCGGTACGCGAGCGCCCTCCACCTCGACGACGCGCCCTCCGACTCCCCCGCCCCGTCCGGCCCGGGCGCCACGATCGACCCCGGCCCGACGACCGGCCGGCATGCCCCGTCCGACCAGCACGCCCCGTCCGACGGGGAAGAGAGATGAGCGTCCGACGACGCACGGCCTCCGGGCCCCTGCGCAAGCCCGCCTTCCGGCTCCTGGCCGCCGCGTGGGTCTGCATCAACCTCGCCGACAGCGCCCTCTTCCTCGTGGTCGCCGTGTGGATGAAGGAGCTCACCGGCTCCGACGCCGCGGCCGCGGGCGTGTTCGCCGCCCTCGGCCTGCCAGCCGTCCTCGCCCCCGTGCTCGGCGACATCGCCGACCGGTACTCCCGGCGCCTCCTGCTCATCATCGCCTGCGCGGCGATTCTCCCGGTGCTCGGCCTGCTCCTGCTCGTGGGCGACCCGGGGGACGTGTGGATCGTCTACGGCGTCATGGTCGCCTACGGCGCGATCGGCTACCTCATCGCCGGCGCGCAGAGCGGCCTGGTGCGCGACCTCCTCGACGACGACGAGCTCGCCGCCGGCAACGGCCTGCTCAGCACGATCGACCAGGCCTTCCGCCTGCTCGCCCCGCTCGCCGGCACGGCCGCGTTCGTGCTCGTCGGGCCGGAGATCGTCATCCTCGTCACCGCCGCCGCGTTCGTCTGCGCGGCCGTGCTGCTCGGCGGCCTGCGCGTCGTCGAGTCGGAGCCCGACCCCCGCGAGGGCCGGTACCTGAAGCAGATCTTCGCCGGCTTCCGGCACCTGCGCGCCACGCCGCCGCTCGGGGCGCTCACGATCGCGATCGCCGTCGCGTTCGGGGCCACCGGCATCACCAACGTGCTCGTCTTCCCGCTCATCGACGACATCCTCGGCCTGCCCGCGGCCGCCCTCGGCGTCATCGTGACGATCCAGGGCGTCGGCTCGGTCGCCGGCGGGGCGACGGCCGCGCGCGTGATCCGGTCGCTCGGCGAGCGCCGCACGGTCGCTCTCGGGCTCGTCGGGCTTGCCGCCGCGTTCGGCGGGATGCTCGCCTGCGCCATGACGCCGCGACCCGTCGGTCTTGCGCTCACGGTGGCGCTCTCGGTCGTCGGCGGCGTGGCCGTCCCGTGGATCCTCGTGGCCTACGTGACGATGCGCCAGACCCTCACGCCGCCGCGCCTGCAGGGACGCACCGGCGCGGCCTCGAACATGGCGATCAACGTGCCGCAGACGGCCGCCGTCATGGCGGGCGCCGCGCTCGTCGCCGCGGTGGACTTCCGGCTGCTCGTCGCGGTCGCCGGGCTCATCATCCTGGTCGGTGCGTGGGTTGCCGTCCGGGGGTCCGTCCGCCCGGCGACGGACGCGCCCGAGCCGGCGTCCGACGTCGTGCCATGACGTGCAGTGATGTGCCCTCGGGCGGATTCGAACCGCCGACACCCGCTTTAGGAGAGCGGTGCTCTATCCCCTGAGCTACGAAGGCGGGAACAGCGCCTCCTAGGGTATCGCGACCGCGCGCCCCTCCCCCGGCCGCCCACCACCCCGCAGACCGGCCCCGACCTGCACTTTCGCGTGATCCGGGCACCGCCCGCGAGACATGCGTGCGTTACACCACACCCTGTGGCAGGCTCGTGGTGTGCCGCAACGGAGCGACACAATGAATCTGGGGGCAGATGCATGAGCGCGAATGTCAGCGTCACCGAGACGCAGGTCGTGATCGACCGGGTCCTTGATGCGCCCGTCGACGCCGTCTGGCGCGTCCTGTCCACCCCCGCCCTGCACGCGGCGGCCGATGCCAGCGAGATGGTCCGCGGCGCGCGGCAGCTGCGGCCGGTCTTCGGCCTCGGCGACACCTTCGAGATGGACATGCAGCGCGGACCGGAGGCGTCCGATCGGTACGTGGTGGTGAACACCGTCATCTCCTTCACCCCCCGGCGGACGATCGCCTGGGAGGTCAACACCGCCGAGCGGAGCCTCGGCTGGACCTGGCGCTACGACCTCCGGCCGGTCGGCTCGGTCGGCACCCGCACGGCCGTCCGGCTCACGTACGACTGGGCCGGCGCGGACCCCGAGGCTCTCGCGTCGATCGGCAGGCCGATGCCCGCGATCTCCCCGCCCCTGCTCGTGCGCGGGATGGAGCTCCTCGAGGTGGAGGCCGCTCTGCTGGAGCCCGTGGAGGACGTCGCGACGCCGTCCGAGGCGGTCGTCTCACAGGCGCAGGCGGACGGGTTGGTCGGCTCCGAGGCCCACGAGAGATGACCCACGACGGCCCGCTCGCCCGCAACTACGCCCCGCTGGACGTGACGATCGCCCACGCGGAGGGCGCCCGGGTCACCGCCGACGACGGCACGTCCTACCTCGACTTCCTCGCCGGGTACTCGGCGCTCAACTTCGGGCACCGCCACCCGGCCCTGCTCGCCGCGGCGCGCGCGCAGCTGGACCGCGTCACGCTCACCTCCCGGGCCTTCGGCCACCACCTGCTCGTCCCCTTCGCCGCCGCGCTGACCGACCTCACCCGCACCGAGATGATGCTGCCGATGAACACCGGCGCCGAGGCGGTCGAGTCGGCCGTCAAGGTCGCCCGCAAGTGGGCCCACGCCACGCGCGACTTCCCGTCCGACGGCGGCGAGATCGTGGTCGCGCAGGGCAACTTCCACGGCCGCACGACGACGATCGTCTCCTTCTCCGACGACCCGCTCGCCCGCGAGGGCTACGGCCCGTACACGCCCGGCTTCCGCAGCGTCCCGTACGGGGACGCCGCGGCGCTCGACGCCGCGGTCGGCGACCGGACGGTGGCGGTCCTGCTCGAGCCGGTCCAGGGCGAGGCCGGCGTCGTCGTCCCGCCGGACGGGTACCTGGTCGAGGCCCGCCGGATCACGTCCGAGCGGGGCGCGCTCCTGATCCTCGACGAGATCCAGTCCGGCCTCGGTCGCACGGGGCACCTGCTCGCCCAGGACGCGGCGGGCGTGCGCGCCGACCTCACGACCCTCGGCAAGGCCCTGGGCGGCGGCATCGTGCCGGTGAGCGCCGTCGTCGGGCGGGGGGACGTGCTCGGGGTCCTGACCCCGGGGACCCACGGATCCACGTTCGGCGGGAACCCGCTCGCATGCGCGGTCGGCCTCGCGGTCGTCGACCTGCTGCGCGACGGCACGCTCCTGGCCCGGGCCGCCGCGCTCGGCGAGCGGCTGGGCGAGCGGCTGTCGGCCATGCTGGGCGACGGGCTGCTCGGGGGCGTGCGCAGGGCCGGCCTGTGGGCGGGGATCGACCTGCCCGAGGAGGCGGCGATCGACGGGCACGAGCTGTGCGTGCGCCTGGCGTCCGCCGGCGTGCTCGCGAAGGACACGCACGGGCGCACCATCAGGCTCTCGCCGCCGCTGACGATCGATGAGGGCGACCTCGAGGCGGGTCTGGACGCGCTCGAGGTCACCCTCCGCGAGGCGGTCTAGCTGTACTCGGCCAGGAGGTTGGTGACACTTCGGGCATGTTGTTGACGTAGCGAGGA
>FUHX01000068.1 GCA_900163555.1 Actinomycetales bacterium JB111
GCTACCAGGACTAGACGAGAGTGCTCCGTCCTTCAGGGCGGAGGTGAATCGCCGGGGCTCAGGTGGGGCGGGTCTGGTTCTCGATGTACTGCTTCAACACGGAGATCGGTGCCCCGCCGACCGATCCAGCGAAGTAGGAGCCAGACCAGAGCCGCTTCGCACGCCAGTAGTGCTGCTCCAGTTCTGGGAACTCCCGGCGCATGTACCGGCTGGACACCCCTTTGAGGCTGTTGACGAGATGCGAGACGGCGACCTTGGGCGGAAAGTTCACCAGCAGGTGCACGTGGTTGGCTTCACCGTTGAACTCCGCCAGTTCGCACTCGAAGTCGGCACACACGTCGCGGAAGATCGCCTCCAGTCGGGTCAGGTGTGCGTTCGTGAACACCGCGTGCCGGAACTTCGTGACGAAGACCAAGTGTGCGTGCAAGGCGTGAACCACATGCCTACCAGTACGAACGTCCATCTTCTGACCCATGAAAACCAAGTGTAGATCAGGTAGCATCAGGGCATGGCGTTGAAGCGGTATCGGTACCGCGCCTACCCCACAGGCGGGCAGGTGCGGATGCTGGCACGCACCTTCGGGTCTTGCCGTGTGGTGTTCAACGACTTCGTGATTGAACGCCAACGCCTCTACCGGGCCGGACTGCACAAGGACGTGTCCTTCGCGGAGACCGCGCGCCTGGTGACGACGCTGGCGAAGCAGACTCCCGAGCGAGCATGGTTGGGTGAGGTGTCGGCGGTGCCGTTGCAGCAGGCCGTCGATGACGCATCTCGCGCCTATCGCAACTTCTTCGACTCCCACACCGGGAAGCGGAAGGGCCGGAGGATGGGTATGCCGTCGCGGAAGCGGCGCTCCCACCGCCAGGCCGCAAGGTCCACGGCCAACGCCCGGTTCAAGGTGCTCGACACCAACGGGTCGAGGTGGGGCAAGGTTCGGCTACCGAAGATCGGAGATGTGCGGTTCGCGCGCTCCCGCGACCTGCCGTCAGCCCCGTCCTCGGTGACCGTGGTCCTCGAACCGGACGGCACCTACTGGGTCTCGTTCGTCGTGGACGAACCCACCCGCGAGGCTGTGCCTGCGGTGAAGGTGGCTGCTCTCGACCTCGGGCTCACCGACCTCGCTGCCGTCGTCTCCATCGACCCGGAGGCGGGTGGGACCACACGGGAGAAGGTCACCAATCCCAAGCACCTGCGTGCGGCCCAGCGGAGATTGTCCCGCCAGCAACGGGCACTCTCCCGCAAGGAGAAGGGCAGCGCCAACCGGACCAAGGCGCGGATCAAGGTTGCCCGCACCCACCGCAAGGTGCGTGATCTCCGCGCTGACCATCACCACAAACTCGCCCGCCGTCTGGTCACTAACCATGACGTGCTGGTGCTCGAAACACTCTTCCTCGTCGGCATGGGCCGCACCCGGCTGGCGAAGTCCGTCCACGATGCAGGACTGGGGAATCTGATCCGACTCATCACCGAGAAGGCCGAGAGCCAAGGCCGAACCGTATTGCGGATCGGACAGTGGGAACCCACAACCCAGACCTGCTCGGTGTGCGGAACCCCCGGAGGAAAGAAGCCGCTCTCGATCCGGGAGTGGACCTGTGGAGGCTGTCAGACCCGGCTGGACCGGGACTACAACGCCGCCGTGAACATCATGGTCGCCGCCGGACTGGCGGAGACCCTAAACGCCTGTGGACCCGGTGTGAGACGCACGCTCGCGTGCGCTGTCGGGGATGAAGCAGGAACCCACCGAAGCGAGGCCGCCGCATGACGGCCCGCAGTAGGAATCCCCGTCCTTCAGGGCGGAGAGGAAGTCAA
>FUHX01000070.1 GCA_900163555.1 Actinomycetales bacterium JB111
TCTGCTCGAAGCCGGCGGTTTCAGACCTCGACTACACCCTCGTTCGTGAAGAGCCAGTTTACGTCTAATATTGAGATGTTCGTGTCTCGGTAAATCTCCTGCATGAGGTGCAGGACCCTCTCGTCGAACTCATTCACTGTCCAGGTCACCGCTTCCATGATTGCTTGGAGGTTGTCGAAAGCTCCGTTGAACTCTCGGGTGGTCGTACTCGGGCCGCACGGTGGACCCGGGAGTGGTGTGGGCTTCGGCGTTGCACTTATGCAGCGGATAAAGATGGGCAACTGGCCCTGGCGGCTGACAGCCTCAGCTCATCGAACGCTGGATCTGTCGTCCCCGTACACTTCCTGACCCTCGGAGTCGAACGCCACATGAAGGGTGTAGCCCTCCAGCTCGCCCGTGAGTTGGGCGAGGAGTGCGTCGTCGAGCACGGTGGGCTCGTCGAAAGTGAATTCGACCGAGGAAGTAAGACCACCCGATACCGATTCCGCGTACACGGTCTCGATGGTGACGGGTTCTGTTCTGCGGCCGTCCGTCGAGGCGGGAGTCGCTATTGCCAGAGCAAGCGTGATTGCAGTGGCGGCGAGTATCCGTTTCACGTCGGACGTCCTTCGCGTCGATGGGAGGTAGCGACAGTTCTGGGTACCTCAACCATACGGTGGCAGTGCTCGCGCCCTCCCGCAAGAGGATTGAGCACCCCCGGCGGGCCGGTCGAACGTCCGGCTCGACCAGGAGAGGTCGGTTCGCCCCGCCGAGGTCGCCGTCGCCGGCGACTGGGCGGATCCCTCGAGCCCCGGGGCCCACCTCGCGCCCGCCGACCGATTCCGAGCGTAGGCCGACCCGGCCGACCCGCCCCGCGCGGTGACCCGCGCCACGGGCGCGTCCGCTCGCGCCGTAACCTACACCTGTGTAGCCTACGAGACTGTAGGTAGCTGTCAGGGCCGTCCCGCGCGATCCGCGAGACGCCCGTCGGGCCCCGCGTCGACCACGCGGGTCCCGCAGCGGTTCCGGCGTCGACCACGCGGGGCCGGACGGCCGGTCGCGTCGATCACGTGGCCGGCCCGGGCAGTCGCCTCCGACCCGGGCCACCACCCGGCCGACGAAGGAGGACCAGGTGACCGCACCGACCGCATCCACCCCGGCAGGCGACACCGCCGTGCTTGCCACGAACGCCCCGTACCCGACCGGCGCCTCGCTGCACCCGGACGACACCCCGGTCCAGCTGCTCGGTCCCACCGGCGAGCGCTCGAGCCACCCGTTCTACGGCCCCATCGCCGCCGAGCTCGACGACGACCGCCTCCGCGCGATGTACCGCGACATGGTCATCACCCGCACCTTCGACCAGGAGGCCACCCGCCTCCAGCGTCAGGGCGAGCTGGGACTGTGGGCGCCGAGCCTCGGCCAGGAGGCCGCACAGGTCGGCTCCGCCCACGCGTACACCGCCGACGACATGGTCTTCCCCTCGTACCGCGAGCACGGCGTCGCGCAGGTGCGCGGGCTGCCGCTGACCGACCTCCTCCCGGTCATGCGCGGCGTCTCGCACGGCGGCTGGGACCCGTTCGCCCACAACCTCGCCGTGCAGACCTTCGTCATCAGCGCCCACACGCTGCACGCCGTCGGCTACGCGATGGGCATCCAGCGGGACGGCCGCGTCGGCACCGGGACGGACGCCGACCGCGCGGTCGCCGTCTACCACGGCGACGGCTCCACCTCGCAGGGCGACTTCAACGAGTCCCTGGTCTTCGCCGCCTCGAACAACGCCCCGGTCGTCTTCATCTGCCAGAACAACTCCTGGGCGATCTCCGTCCCCACGGCCACCCAGAGCCGGGTACCGATCGCCCGTCGCGGCCCCGGGGTCGGCATTCCCGCCGTGCGCGTCGACGGCAACGACGTCATCGCCACCTACGCGGTCACCGCCGAGGCCATGCGCCGCGCGCGGGCAGGCGAGGGCCCCACCCTCATCGAGGCGGTCACCTACCGGATGGGCGCCCACACGACCTCCGACGACCCCACCCGCTACCGCACCTCCGAGGAGGAGGAGTCGTGGCGCCAGAAGGACCCGATCGAGCGCCTGCGCCTCCACCTGGTCGCCACCGGCGCCGCGGACGAGGACTTCTTCCAGGGCGTGGAGGCCGACGCCGCCGAGGTCGCCCGCGCGGGCCGCGAGTTCTGCCTCGCGCTCACGCCCGGCCCGGTCGCCGAGATCTTCGACCACGTGTACTCCCTGCCGCACCAGCAGGTCGAGGCCGACCGCGCGGCCATGATCGAGTTCGAGTCCGGCTTCGCCGACACCGAGACCACCGACCAGGAGGCCCGTTGATGCACCCCGCCCCCGCGGCGACCGCCACGAACCTGCCGCTGGCCCGCGCCATCAACGCCGGCCTGCGGGCCGCGATGAGCCGGGACGACAAGGTCCTCGTCATGGGCGAGGACGTCGGCCCGCTCGGCGGAGTCTTCCGCGTGACCGACGGCCTGCAGGCCGAGTTCGGCGAGGACCGCGTGGTCGACACGCCGCTCGGCGAGTCCGGCATCGTCGGCACGGCCGTCGGCCTCGCCCTCGCCGGCTACCGGCCGGTCGTGGAGATCCAGTTCGACGGGTTCATCTTCCCCTCCTACAACCAGATCACCACCCAGCTCGCGAAGCTCACCTACCGCACCCAGGGGCAGGTGCAGATGCCGGTCGTCATCCGGGTCCCGTACGGCGGCCACATCGGCGCGATCGAGCACCACAGCGAGTCCCCAGAGGCGCTGTTCGCACACACCGCCGGGATTCGCGTCGTCACCCCGGCCACCGCGGCCGACGGGTACTCGATGATCCAGCAGGCCATCGCCTCCCCGGACCCGGTGCTCTTCCTCGAGCCGAAGTCCCGGTACTGGGAGAAGGGCCCGGTCGAGCTCGACGAGCCCACGCCCGTCGACGACGACGCCCTCACCCGGGACCTGCACGCCGCCCGCGTGGTCCGCCCCGGCACGGACGTCACGATCGCGACCTACGGCCCGGGCGTGAAGGTCTCCCTCCAGGCGGCCGACGTCGCCCAGCAGGACGGCTCCAGCGTCGAGGTCATCGACCTGCGCTCGATCTCCCCGATGGACGTCGACGCCGTCGTCGCCTCGGTGCACCGCACGGGCCGGCTCGTGGTCGTCCACGAGGCGCCCACGTTCTTCGGGCCGGGCGCCGAGCTGGCCGCCGCCGTCTCCGAGCGCTGCTTCTACGCCCTCGAGGCTCCGGTGCTCCGGGTCGGCGGCTACCACACGCCCTACCCGGCCTCCGTGCATGAGTCCGTCTACCTGCCCTCGCTCGACCGTATCCTCGAAGCGGTCGAGCGTTCGCTCGCCGCCTGAGTGACCACGTCTCAAGGAGATCCGATGAGCGACCCGCGCCACCAGACCTTTCGCCTGCCCGACGTCGGCGAGGGCCTGACCGAGGCCGAGATCGTCGCCTGGGCCGTGACCGTCGGCCAGCGCATCGAGGTCAACGACAACCTCTGCGAGATCGAGACCGAGAAGTCCGTGGTGGAGCTCCCGAGCCCGTTCGCCGGCATCGTCACCGGTCTCCTGGTCGAGGAGGGGTCGACCGTCGAGGTCGGCGCGCCGATCATCACGATCGACACGCGCCCCGACGAGCCCGACACCCCGGCCGATCCCGCCCCGACGACGGCGGACGAGACCGAGGACGACTCGTCCGGTGCCGTCCTGGTCGGGTACGGGACGAAGCCCGGCCAGGTGCAGCGCCGGCCACGCAGGGCCGCCGCCCCGGCGCCCTCGGCGCAGGGCGCCGCCGCGCAGGGGACCGCCACTCCGGCCACCGCCCCGAGGCCCGCGCCGGCACCCCGGCCGGCGACCGCCGGTGCGCAGGCCGCCCCGTCGTCGGGCGCGGGGCTTGCGTCGGACGCGACGGCCACCCTCCTCGCCCGTCCAGCCCCGGGCGGGACCCGGCTGCCCGCCGCGGGCAGCCTCGCCGGCGCGACGGTCGCCTCCGTGGCGCCCGCGGGCCAGACCCGCGCCGAGACCCCGGCGACCGGTCCAGGGGCCGGTGCGCCGTCGTCGGGCGGGGGACGGACCCGGGCGAAGCCGCCGGTGCGCCGGCTGGCCAAGGACCTCGGGATCGACATCGACTCCGTGGTGGGCACGGGGCCGGGCGGGATCGTCACGCGCGAGGACGTCGTGGCGCACCACGAGCGGTCCGACGTGCAGCTGCTGGCGAACTGGACCGAGGAGGAGCCCTGGCTCGAGGGCGGCTCCGTGTCGCCAGACGGGCGCCGCACGCGCGTGCCGGCCAGGTCGGTGCGCCGCCGCACGGCCGAGGCCATGGTCCACTCGGCGTTCACCGCACCGCACGTCACCGAGTTCCAGACGGTCGACGTCACGCGCACGATGGAGCTCGTGACGCGGCTGAAGGCGGACCGCGAGTTCTCCGGCCTGCACGTCACGCCCCTGCTCGTCGCGATGCGCGCGCTGCTGCTCGCCGTCAACCGGCACCCGGAGATCAACGCCTCCTGGGACGACGAGACGAACGAGATCGTCTACAAGCACTACGTGAACCTCGGCATCGCCGCGGCCACGCCGCGCGGCCTCGTGGTGCCGAACATCAAGGACGCGCACCGGCTGAACCTCAAGGAGCTGGCCGAGCAGCTCGGCGAGCTCACCTCGACCGCGCGCGCCGGCAAGACGCAGCCCGCGCAGATGGCCGACGGAACGATCACCATCACGAACGTCGGCGCCTTCGGCATCGACACGGGCACGCCGATCCTCAACCCCGGCGAGTCGGCGATCCTCGCGTTCGGCGCCGTGCGGCAGCAGCCGTGGGTGCACGACGGCGAGATCCAGGTCCGGTGGATCACGCAGCTCGCGCTGAGCTTCGACCACCGCCTGGTCGACGGCGCGCTCGGGTCCTACGTGCTGCGCGACGTGGCGACCGTGCTCGAGGACCCGTCGGTCGCGCTCGTCTGGGCCTGAGGGCTCCACCCCTCATCGAGACACCTCGGTTCGCGAAGGAATCCTCAAGAGTCCGTCGCGAACCGAGGTGTCTCGCTGTTGGTCGGCGGGCTTGCGCGGAGGGGTCAGACGAGCGAGACCCCGCGGCGCCACGAGCGAGCCGTGCGCCAGAGAAGGACGACAGACACGAGCAGGATCGCGGGCACGAACCCGATCGGCACGATGTCCGAGCTCCCGCCACCGAAGAGGTCCTGGACCGGCGAGAAGCCGACCAGGCCGACCCCGCCCGCGTCCGTGAGCCCGATGCCGAACGGGATGGCGATGATGGCCACCATCGCGACCGCCTGCGTGATGACGTACAGGACCACCCACGCGATGACGACCCCTCCGCCCCCGAACCGGTTGCGCGGCTCCTCGGAGCCGATCGTCGCGGCCGCGTAGTACTGGACGGGCCAGTTGAACACCGCGATCGCCAGCCCGACGACGAGGAGCGCCACGTACTGCCACATCGACATGTACTGCGTGACCGAGGCGAACAGGTCGCCGATGGCCGCGAACGGGTTGACGGGGCCGAGGCCGAGGCCGCGGGCGACGCCGGGCCAGGCGATGATCGCGAGGGCGACGGCCACCACGAGGGACCCGGCCGTCGCGATCCACGACCAGAGGAGCTTCGCCCGGAAGATCACCTGCCCCGGGATCGGCAGGGTCTGCGTGAAGTAGCCGATGCGCCCGTAGCTGGAGCGCCAGTAGTCGACCGTCAGGGCGACCTGCACGACCGGGACGAGAACGATGATCGCGACGAGGGACAGCAGCCCGGTCGTCTGGGAGACGAGAGGGACGCGGAGCGCCGCGAGCCCGGAGCCGAGGACGGACACGGCGAGGGCGAGCGCGGCGATCGTCAGCAGCATCCCGCGCGTGCGGAGCCATTCGTGGCGGAGCAGTGTGGTGGTCATCGGTACACCTCGCGGAAGATCGAGTCGAGACCGGCGCCGTGTTCCTCGCGCAGGTCGTCTGCCTGGCCGGACAGCAGCACCTTGCCGGCGCGCATCATGACTGCGGCGTCGAGCAGGGGCTCCAGGTCGTGGACCAGATGGGTGGAGATGAGCAGGAGCGAGTCCTCGTCGAAGGTGCGGGTGATGCCGTCGAGGATCGTCTGCCGGGCGGCCGGGTCGACCCCGGAGATCGGCTCGTCCAGGAGGTAGACCTCGGCCTCACGGGCCATCGCCAGGGCGATCTGGACCTTCTCGCGCATGCCCTTCGACATCGCCTTGAGCCGCATGGACTCGGGCAGGCCGAAGAAGCCGATGAGGTCGCTCGCCCGCTCCCGCCGGAAGTCGGGGAAGAAGTCGGCGTAGAGGTCGAGGCAGAAGCTCACCCTCGCCGAGTCGGGCAGGAAGCTGACGTCCGGGAGGAAGGAGACGGCCGCCTTGGACTCGGGGCCGGGGGCGTGCCCGGCGACCTGGACCTGCCCGGAGTAGTCGACGAGGACGCCGGCCAGCACCTTGAGCAGGGTCGTCTTTCCGCAGCCGTTCTCCCCGAGCAGCCCGACGATCTGGCCTGCGGACAGGTCGAGGTCGAGGCCGTCGAGGGCGCGCGTGGCGCCGTAGGTCTTGGTCAGACCGCTCACCGAGATGAGGGAGCCGGCCTCGTCGTGGGTCGTCATCGGGGAGTCACCGAGATCCGTCGTTGTCGTGGTCATTCGAGGTCCACCTGTTCGTGATGAGATCGCGGGCCTGCTGCGGCGTCATGCCGAGTCCGGCCGCCTTCTCGACGAAGGAGTCGGCCGCCTGGGTGGCGAGACCGATCTGGACGTCGTCGATGAGGGAGCGGTCGTCCGTGACGAAGCGACCCGTGGTGCGTTCGGAGCGGACGAGTCCGCCCCGGTCCATGTCGGCGAGTGCCCGCTGCACCGTGTTCGGGTTGACGCCGAGTTCGACGGCGAGCTCGCGCACTCCCGGCAGTCGCCCGCCGGCCGGCCACTCGCCCGTCACGATGCGCCGGGAGAACTCGGCCACGAGCTGCAGCCAGATGGGTGAATCGTTGTCGAAGTGCACGGGCTCCTCGCCGTGTCGTTGTATTAGGTGATTAATACAGTAGGACACGTCTGTGTGCCGACGCAAGGGGTGGGGGCCGATCGTCGGCCCGGATGCGCCACGATCGTCGGCCCGGATGCGCCACGAAAGGACGGTTACTGGCAGGTTCCGCGCGCGGAACCTGCCACTAACCGCCCTCTCGACGAGCGGAGGCGGGGGCGCCGGCTCGGTAGAGCCCGGTCAGCGTCGCCGAGCTCAGCGCACGTGATGTCCCACGGGGAAGAGATGGAGTGGTCGCCCGCGGGATACCAACCCCCAGACGCCGCCCCGCGCGAACAGCACGAAGGCCACGCCGACCGCGCCGAGCACGATGAGGTACAGCGCCCCGTAGTCGGCCAGCGCCTCCCGCAGTGTGAAGAAGATGACCGAGCCGATGAACGGTCCCTCGATCGTGCCGAGACCACCGATGACGACGATGAAGATCATGAATGCCGCCCACTGGACGTTGAACACGGAGTCCGGCTGGACCCGCAGCGTCGCCATCGGGATCAGCGCTCCGGCCGCACCCGTGCCGATCGCCGCGGCGACGAACACGACCCGCTTCGCGGCCGTGACGCCGACTCCCGACCCGGCGGCAGCGATCTCGTTGTCCCTCACGGCCGACAGGGCGAGGCCGTGGCGGGAGCGGACGAACAGCACCATTCCCACGAGCAGCAGCACGGTGACGCCGAGCGCGTACCAGTACACGCTCGCGATCCGCAGCGTGCGGTCCACGCCGGACAGGGCGGACAGGGAGATGCCGGACCCGGCGCCGACGGCCCTGACCTGCGAGACGATCAGCCGCACGACCTCCGCGACCACCCACGTGCCCACGGCGAAGTACCCACCCACGAGCCGGAACGTGAGGTACGAGATCGGGATCGCCGCGACGCCGCAGAGCAGCGCTACGACCGGCACCGCGAGCATCGGGGAGACGCCCACCAGGTCGGCGATCGTCACCATCCCGTACGCCCCGAGCCCGATGTAGGCCTGCTGCCCGATCGACACCATGCCGCCGTAGCCGGCGAGCAGGTTCCACATCATCGCCAGGATCATGAAGATGAACAGGTCGATGAGGACGTAGGTGGTCGAGATCCCGACGACGTACGGCAGGTAGGCCAGGAGCAGGACGGCCACCCCGACGACGGCGGTGCCCGCGATCGAGCTCGGCGTCCAGCGACGCAGGCGGTACCTGGACTGCGCGGGCGCAGCGGCTCCTCCGTCCTCGACGGTCGGCGTCGGGACGGTCGTGCTCATGCGAGTGCTCCTTGTCGGAAGAGTCCCTGCGGCCGGACGACGAGGACCAGGAGGAAGACGAGGTGCCCGATGAGGACCTGCTGGGTCGGGAAGAAGATGCCGCCGACCGTCTGCGAGACGCCGAGGAGGACCGCGCCGACGAGGGTGCCGCGCAGGGAGCCGAGCCCACCGATGATGACGGCCTCGAACGCGAAGATCAGCAGCAGGGACCCGGCCGTGGGGCTGAACGACGTCCGCATGCCGTTGGCGATGCCGGCCACCGCGACGAGGCCGAACGCGATGGCCGCGGCGACGGCGTAGATCGTCCGCGGGTCGACACCGCTGGTCTGGACGGTCTCCGGGTCATCGCTGACGGCCCGCACGAGCCGGCCGTACTGGGTGCGCGAGATGACCCAGCCGAGCACGAGCAGCGCGACGACGGCGAGCACGAAGACGGCGAGCGGCATGACGCCGATCGAGAGGGGGCCGAGCCGGATCGACGCGGTGTCCCACCTGCCCATCGTGATGCGCCGGTCGTTGGCGGAGAAGCCGAGCAGGAGCGCGTTCTGCAGGATGATCGACAGCCCGAAGGTCACCAGGAGCGAGGGGAGCGGTGGGCCGAGCGTGTGCTGGAGGACGAACCTCTGCAGGAGGAAGCCGGCCGCGGCGACCACGGGCACCACGACCACGAGGGCCACGAGCGGGCTGACGACCCAGGCGCTGATCACGACGATCGCGCCGTAGCCGGCGACCACCGCCACGTCACCGTGGGCGAGGTTGACGATCCGCATGACGCCGAACATGAGCGACAGGCCGGCGGCGAACAGCGCGTACTGGCCGCCCAGGAGCATGCCCTGGACGATCGCCTCCACCACGTTCATCGCGGCCTCCTAGTACCCGAAGTACGCACGGGATACCTCCTCGGCGGACAGGTCGGAGCCGGTCAGCGACGTGCGCCCCTGCAGGAGGCAGTGCACCGAGGTCGACATCCGCATGGCCTGGTGGACGTCCTGCTCGACGAGGAGCACGGCCGTGCCCTCGGCGAGGATGCGGGGCACCACCTCGTACACCTGCGCCACGACGGCGGGGGCGAGCCCGAGGCTGACCTCGTCCAGCAGGAGCACGTCCGGGTTCGCGAGCAGCGCACGCCCGATCGCGGTGGCCTGTTGCTCGCCGCCGGACAGGTCGCCCGCGATGCGCGCCCGCCGGTCCGACAGCAGTGGGAGCAGCTCGTAGACGGACTCGAGCGTCCAGGTCCCGGCGCGACCCGCGGACGCCGGCACCTTGAGGTTCTCCTCCACCGTGAGCGAGCGGAACAGCTTGCGCCCCTCGGGGACGAGCGCGATACCGCGCCGTGCGCGCACGTACGCGGGAAGGCGGGTGATGTCCTCACCCCCGAGCCGGATCGTCCCCGACGACGGGACGAGAAGTCCCGAGATAGTCTTCAGGAGCGTGGACTTGCCGGCGCCGTTGGCGCCGATGACAGCCAGAACCTCGCCGGCCCCGAGGGTGAGGGAGACGTCGCGGAGGGCCGTCATCTGGCCGTAGCCTGCGGTGAGCCCGGAGATCTCAAGCATGCAGCCCCTCCCTCGCGTCGTCGTCGGGCGGGGTCTCGACTTCGGGGTCGAGGCCGAGGTAGACGCTGCGCACGGCCGGGTTCGCGAGGACCTCGTCCGGAGTCCCGTCGGCGATGAGCTCGCCGTAGGTCAGGCACACGAGCCTGGTGGCGACGGCGGTCAGCGCGTGGACGACATGCTCGATCCAGACGATCGTGGTGCCGGCGGCGTGGACCTCGCGGACGAGGTCGATGATCTCCGGCAGCTCGGCCTCGGTCAGTCCGCCGGCGATCTCGTCGAGCAGGAGGAGCCGCGGATCGGCGGCGAGTGCGCGGGCGACCTCGAGCCGTTTGAGGTCGAGGAGCCGCAGCGCGCCTGCGGACTCGTTCGCCCGGCCCGCCAGGTGCGTGCGTTCGAGCGCCGTCATGGCGGCGTCGGCGGCGGCCCGCCCGCGGCGACCGCCCGCCAGGGAGGCCGAGACGAGGACGTTCTCCAGGACCGACATGCCGCCGAAGGGACGCGGCACCTGGTGGCTGAGGGCCACGCCGTGCCGTGCCCGCCAGTGCGCCGGCCGCCGGGTGATGTCCTCCCCGGCGAGGGAGACGGAGCCGATCGTCGGCACCAGCGAGCCGCTGATGAGCGAGAGCAGCGTCGACTTCCCCGCGCCGTTCGGGCCGATCACGCCGACCAGCTCGCCCTCGTCGATCTGGAGCGAGAGCTTCGACAGCACGCGCAGCCGGCCGAAGCTGTGCGAGAGCTCCTCGATGCGGACCAGCGGGGTGGCGGCCGTCAACTCTCGTCCCACTCGATCGGCTCGGGCTCACCGGCCGTCGGGATGTCCGGAGCGATCGAGTTGGAGACGATGACGAGGTCGTACCCGCCGGAGTCGTTCGAGCGCCACTGGCCGCCGACGAGCGGGGTGAGCGCGACGTTCGGCACGGGACCGGACGTCCAGTCGACGGGGCCGGCGATCGTGTCGACCGACAGCTCGGCGAGGGCGTCGCGGAGGTTGGCCGGGTCGTCCAGGGAGTCGGCCGCCTCGAGCGCGGCGGTCGCCACCTCGAACAGCGCGTGGACGAAGCCGAGGGGCTGGGTCCACTGGCTGCCGGTGGACTCCTCGTACGCGTCGGCCAGCTCGGCGGCCGACTGCCCGGTGAGCGAGCTGCTGAACGGGTGCGAGGGGGACCACCACACCTCGGTGGAGATGTTCTCGGCGTTGTCCCCGAGGGCCTCGACCGCGGACGGGAAGAGCACCGCCTTGGCGATCGTCGCGACCGTCGGCCGGTAGCCCTGCTGGATGGCCTGGTTCCAGAACGTCGTGAAGTCGGGCGGGATCGGGACACCCACGAGGATCTCGGCGTCGGCATCGCGGTACTGCGAGATCTGCGCGGAGAAGTCGGTCGTGCCGTTGGGGTAGGTGCCCGGCGCGATCTCCTCGTAGCCGCCCGCCTCGATGAACGGCGCGAAGCCGGTGTCCGGGTCGGCCCATGCGTTGCCGTCGGAGTCGTTCGGGAAGAGCTCGGCGACGGTCGTCGCGTCCGGCGCGGCCTGCGTCCAGATGTCCTGGTAAACCTCCTGCAGCTGCTCCGTGCCCCAGAAGAAGTGGTAGGTCCACTCGAACGGCTGGTCCTCGGTCGCGCCGCGACCGAAGTAGTAGGCCTGCCACGGGGCGACGGTCGAGATGCAGACCACCCCGTTCGCCTCGCACTGGTCGGACGCAGGGTTGACGGTCTCCGGCGTGGAGGACACGAGGATGACGTCCGCCTCCTCCTCGAGGATCAGTTCGGCGGTGACGTCAGCGGCGCGGTCGGCGTCGGACTGCGTGTCACGGACGACGATCTCGACGTCGAGCTGCTCGCCGCCGACCGTGATGCCGTTCTCGGCGTAGTACTCCTCCATCTGGTCCAGCACGAACGTGTCTGCCTCGCCGAACGCGGACAGGGCGCCGGTCTGGGGGGAGACGTAGCCGATGGTGACGACGCCGCCCGAGCCGTCGTCGTCCCCGCCTCCTCCTCCGCCGATGCCGCCGGAGCAGGCGGCGAGGACGGTGGCCGCCGCCGCGCCGACGGCGAGCGATCGGGTGCGTCGGGCGAGGTGTGCGCGGGTGGGAAGGGGGCGGTCCATGTCAGTCTCCACGTCGTTGTCGGGACTGCGCTCGTCCGCGGAGATCGACAGTGACCGCCGGCGGGGCGCTGGCTCGACTATGGCCCGCGACACAGATAGAGGACAAATACTAATCCTGGGCCGCTCCCATATGCGCTGCATATGGCAACTGGTTCGCCGTGGCGTGATCGGGTGCGGCCGCGCCGGCGGGGGCCGGTGCGAGCCGACATCCGCCCGGATGCGCCACGAAAGGGCGGTTACTGGCAGGTTCTGCGCGCAGAACGTGCCAGTAACCGCCCTTTCGACGAACGGGGGAGGCGGCGCCGGCTCGGGGGAGTCCGTCCGGCACCCGCCGGCACCCGGCTACCCGAGGACGTCGGGGAGCTCGCGGGGCTCCTCGCCGAGCACGTGCTCCGCCAGGTAGCCGAGCACCACCTGGTACCAGACCTTGGCGTGCTGCGGCGTGAGGATCCAGTGGTTCTCGTCCGGGAAGTACAGGAAGCGGTGCGGCGTCCGACCCTCGGAGTCGGCCGCCAGGGCCGAGTCGGCCACGAGCGCGCGCCACAACGACAGTCCCTCGCCGATCGGCACGCGGTAGTCCTTGTCCCCGTGGATGACGAGCATCGGGGTGGAGATGTCGGCGATCGCGTGGTGCGGCGAGTAGGCCTTGCGCATCTGGGGCGTCATCTCCCGCTCCCAGTACCAGGCGGCGTCGGTCGCGCCGTTGAACGTCTCCAGGTTCCACAGCGACGCGTGCGTGACGATGGCCTTGAAGCGGTCGGTGTGGCCCGCGATCCAGTTCGCCATGTAGCCCCCGAACGAGCCGCCCATCGCGGCCGTGCGCGAGGCGTCGATCTCCGGGAGCTCCTCGGCCGCGTCGAGGACGGCCATGACGTCCGTGAAGGGCTCGGCGCCCCAGCGACCCCAGCCGCGCTTGATGAAGTCCCAGCCGTAGCCGGTGGACAACGCCGGGTCCGGGAGCAGCACGGCGTAGCCCTCGGCGACCGCCAGCCACGGGCACCAGCGCCACGACCAGGTGTTCCACGAGCTCACGGGTCCGCCGTGCACCCACAGCAGGAGCGGCGCCGGGTTGTCGGCGGTCGCGTTCTCCGGCATGGCGAGGAACCCGCGGAGCGGGGTCCCGTCGTCGGCGGTGGTCTCGACCTCTGTGAGCGTCCCGGGCAGGGCCGGCGCCGGGGCGGGGGAGGGGATCTCGGTGGTCTCGGCGCCGCCGAGGGCGGGCTCGGCCAGGACCGACAGGTCGATGCGGACGGGCGCGTTGGGGGCGGCGTAGCTCGCGCGCTGGGCGATCGCGAACGTGCCGTCCGGTGCGATGCGGAGCGAGGAGAAGGCGCCGTCGCCGGTGAGGCGGGTGACCTCGCCGCCGTCGAACGGGACGTGGAAGACGGGCGCGCGGCCGCGGTCGTCGGCGATCGCGAGCATGCCGGTGCCGTCCGGGAGCACGGCGGCCTCGGAGATCCATCGGTCCCAGCCCTCGGCGATCGTCCGGCGCGAGCCGGTGGCGAGGTCGACGAGCACGAGCGTCACGATTTCGGGCTGCTCCGGGGTCGACGGCTCCTCGAGGGAGATCACCGCGCTGGTGCCGTCCGGCGTCAGCGCGACGACGGCCGCCTCGAGCTCCTCGGTGGGTTCGACGATCCAGCGGCGCTCGCCGGTCGCGGTGTCGATCGCGGCGACGCCGCCGATGACGGTTCCGCGGCTCGCCGGGATCTGCCACCCGGTGACGATCGTGGCGCCGTCGTCGGTGATGTGGGTCGCGACCTCGCGCAGCGCGAGCTCGGCGTCGGGGGTGAGGTCGACGAGGGTGCCCGCGCCGTCCCACTCCGCGCTCTCCTGCTCGTCGGACGCGCTACCGGTGCTGGACGCGGCGGCCTCGGGACCGGCGGCCAGGCCGCTGTCCGTCGCCGGCTCCAGCCGGTAGAGGTGCGGCGCCGCGGGGCCGAGGTCGTGGTCCCAGAACCGCACGGGGTAGGAGTCGTGCAGGATCGCGGCGACCTTCTTGTCGGTGCGCTCCTTGCGGCGGTCGCGGTCGGACGTCAGCGACGTCGACCCCGGCAGGACCGAGGCGCGCACGATGATCGTCTCCGCGTCCCTTGCGGCGATGACGCCCTCGATGCCGCCGGGGTGGTCGGCGACGACCTCGGCCTCGGCGCCGCCGCGCAGCGCCCAGAGGCGGCTGCGCTTGCCGTCCTCGTCGTCGGCGTCCGGCCGGGAGGCCGTGAAGTACAGGTCGCCGGTCGAGGAGAACGTGGCCGAGGACTCGCCGGTCGTCCCGCGGGTGAGCCGTCGCGCCGGCGCGGAGCCGGCGGGGTCCACCGACCACAGGGCGGTCCGGTAGGTGGTGTCCTTCTCGAGCGTCGTCACGGCCGTGACCGCGCGGGCGCCGTCCGGGCTGAGCGTCAGCCCGCCGAGCCGCGGGAGCGCGATGTAGCTGTCGAGCGAGTGGAACGGCGTGGTCGTTGCGTCATCGGAGGTCACGGCCCTATCGCATCACGAAATGCCGAGGACCGCCCGACGGCGACCGACGAACAGAGCCGCCCGGCGGGCGATCACGCCCGCCCGCCGGGCGGCTCAGTTCAGTCAGTGGCTCAGTACAGCTCGAGCGTGCTCGGGCCGAGGCGGAAGCCCTCACCCGACTCGGTGCTCCAGCAGTTGACCTCGGTCCCCTCGACCGTGCACGCGAGCTCGCCGTTGTAGGCGGACTGCCCGTCGGACAGCAGGGGGTCGGCGTTGGCGGAGCGGTTGCAGTTGACCGCCGCCGCACCGGAGGAGTCGATCTCGAGGCTGATTCCGCCGGGGAGGCAGCCCTCGGGCGTGTCGAGGTTGTGCCCGACCACCGTGCAGACGACGTCGCTGCCCGACAGCACGCAGGCCATGTTCGCCCCCGCGACCGCGAACCCGGGCATCTGCTGCGCGTCGGCCGGGATCTCGGGGATCTCGAGCCAGCTCATGTCGGACTGGATGGCGTTGCGGAGCGCGGCGTTCGTGTTCGGCTCGCCGATGATCTGGTCGACGACGGCCTGCGCGTGCTCGCGCCCGCATTCGTCCTTGAGGTCCTTCAGCGTGTCGATGACGAGGTCGCCGTGCGCCGGGTCGCCCCACGTGCCCTCGGGCGCCGCGGCGGCCGCGAACTGCGTGATCGCCTCGATGTCCGGGCCCGTGTCCTCGCAGTTGGAGGAGGAGGGGACCGCCTCGAGCGCGGAGATGGCGTCCGCGAGCTCGTCCGTGTCGGCGGGGGCGGGTGCGTCGCTCCCGGACTCGTCGGGGTCCTCCTCGAGCGGGGGGAACGCCGGGTCGGTCGCGCCGGCGTTCGTGGTCTCGTCGTCCCCGCCGGGCAGGTTGAAGATCCAGACGCCGCCGAGCACGAGCACAACGAGGGCCGCGGCGACAGCCAGGATGCCAGCCCACGGCGTCGAGCGACGCTCGGGCTGGACCTCGTTCGGCGGTGCGTCGGGCGTGCGGGTGACGATCGCGGAGCCGTCGGTCGGCGTGACCGGTCGCGCGGGGCCGGCGGCCCGGGTCGCGGGCGTCTCGGCCGTGGTCTCCGCGGGACGCTGGCTGGCGGCCGCGCCGGCACCCGCGCCGGCGAAGCGCTCGGCCGTGGGGCGACGGACCGGCGCCTCGGACGGGGCGGAGGGGTCGACGCCGGCCGTCCGGGCCCGACGGGCCGCGATGGCGCCGTCGATCTCCGGGTCGCCGAGCTCGCTCAGCCACTCCAGCAGTCCGGGGTAGGTGGACGGGTTCGCCGCGATCACCGCCCGGGTCTCGGGGTGGTGCTCCGCCAGCTCCTGCAGTCGGGTGAGCGGGGTCGCCGGGTCGGCGGCCTCCCCAAACGGGTTCGTGGTGTCGTCAGTGCCGGTCAAGACCGTCCCTCCATCGCGCGCGTTGCTCGGCAGTCTATAGAAGGGGAGGACTCTCCCCGGGGGAGTGTGGCGGGCATCCTAGGCTTGGTCCGTGCAGCCAGACGACCAGGACGATCCGCCCGCGCGCGACGACGCGGATCGTCCACTCCCGCCGGTCGGGGACCATTCCCCCGACGACGGGGCTCGCCCCGAGCCCGACGACCCCACCTCCGAGCACGGCCTCGTGGGCGAGACCGCCCGCGGGCCTGAGGCGGACGACGCGGTCGAGCCGGCGGTAGACGGTGACGTCGGCGGCGACGATGCGGCCGACGACGACGCCACCCCTGACGATGACGCCACTCTTGACACTGAGGCCGACGGCGACGCCGACCGCGAGGTTGGCGTCGGCGGTTCGGACACCGACACCGCCGATCCCGACGGCGACGCCGGCGCCGGTGGCGACACGAATGCGGAGGATCTCGCGGCCGAGGACGCGGTGGCGACCACGGCCGACCGCGTTGAGGACGTGTCGGACCTGCCGGTCGTCGTCGGGGAGCACACCTCCGACGACCCGACCCCGCCGGTGATCCTTCCCGCCGGCACGCGGGCGCTCGCCGACCCGGAGGCGGAGGCGAACGACGCGGCCCCCACCGTGCGGGTGCCGGAGGTGGCTGCGAAGGCGACGGGCGGCGAGACCACGGACGACGCGGGCATGGACGGCGACACCGACGCCGAGCCCGACGGTGACGCGGAGACATCCGCCGGCAAGGGCTTCGCCCCCACGGTGCAGCGGCTCCGGGAGCGCACGCTCCGGTGGTGGACCCGGTCCGGGGCGAACGGGGCACGACGCTGGGGCGTCACGCTCGTCGTCGCGGCGCTCGTGCTCGTGGTGGGCCTGCTCATCGCCGACCGCTGGGCGCTCGTGCGCGCCCGCGGCGAGGTGCTCGACGCACTGACGGAGCTCACCGACGAGATGGACGGCGGGGAGGTCGAGATCGACGGATTCCCCTTCCTGTCGCAGGTGATCTCCGGCCGCATCGACCGGGTCGACTTCGAGGCCGACCGGATCGCGCTGGACGGCCTGGAGCTCATGGACGTCACCGGTCGCGCCGAGGGGGTCGCGATCCGCGCGCCGCGCGAGGCCGCCCGGCTCGACGCCTCCGCGACGGTGCCGCTCGCGCTCATCCAGGAGCAGGTCGCCGCGACCAGCTTCGATATCCCGATCCTCGGCCCGAGGACGCTCTCCGCCGACATCGAGGGCAACGACCTCGTGATCGAGACCGAGATCCTCACCGGCACCGTGCACGTGATCGCCGAGGTCGCGCCGACGGACGACGGCCGCGGCATCCACATCCACCTGGGGCGGGGGACGGTCGCGGGGGTCTCGACCGAGATCTCCGAGCTCCCCGTCGTCGGGTCGCGCATCCCGGTCGACCACTACGTCGACCTCGAGAACCTGCCGCCGAACGTGGAGGTCACCGAGGCGCGGGTCCAGTCCGACGGCATCCGGGTGACGATCGAGGGCCGCAACGTGCCGCTCGACGCGCAGGTGCCGGCGGACCCCGAGTCGCCCAGCGAGTCGCCGAGCGGCCAGGTGGACGAGCGCGGATCCGACGGGCCGGTCACCGGCCTCGGCCAGGACCGGGGCGGGTCGGGCGACGGCGAGGCGACCGACCCGGGCGACGACGACCCGACCACGGACGACGACGCCGCCGACGATCCCCCGGGGTCCGGCGATGAGGGCGAGGAGTCGGACCCAGCGAGCGTCGGGGACAAGTCCACCGGCCAGAGCACCCGCGAGACCGACGAGGACGGGACGGACAGCGAGGGGTCCGGCGGCGACGGGCCGGGCGTCGACCTCCGCCGCTGACCCAGCGAGCCCGACCGCTCCCGCCCGATCGGCCGTTCCGCCCACGAAAGGGCGGTTACTGGCGCGCTCGGCGCCGGAATCGTGCCACTGACTGCCCCGACGTCGACCTTCGTCCGACGAGGAAGGGCACCCGACGTCGACCTTCGCCCGACGATGAAGGGCGTCACCGCGCGCCCGGCACCCCGGCCTCTACCGCCCGCCCCGGGCAAGCCTGCCGGCCTCGGCCGCCTTCGCCTGCGCGGCGAGCATCTCGTTGTAGGCCCTGAGCTCGGCGTCGTCGTCGGCGTCCGCGCGCCGGTCCACGCGCTTGGCCTCCTTCTTCTCGGACGTGCTCCACGAGATCGCCACCCCGATCGCGAGCGCGAGCGTCGGCAGCTCGCCGATGCCCCACGTCAGTGCGCCGCCGGCCTCCTGGTCGGCCATCGCGTCTACGCCCCACGGGAGGCCGAGCCAGCCGAAGTAGTCCGCCGCGAGGAGCGTGCTCGACTGCATGACCGCGATCGCGAAGAACGCGTGCGACGCCATGGTCGCGATGAGCAGCACCAGCCGGAACGGGTGCGCCAGCCGCTTCGGGCCCGGGTCCACGCCGATCAGCGCGTTGACGAACGCGTAGCCCGCCAGCGAGAAGTGCAGGACCATGAGGATGTGGCCCAGGTGGGTCGACAGCGCGAGCTGGAACAGCGGCGTGAAGTAGAAGACGAAGAGCGAGCCGGTGAAGTTCACGCCCGCGAAGACCGGGTGGGAGAACGCGGCCACCCACCTCGAGCTGACGACGGCGAGCAGCCACTCTCGCGGACCCATCGACCCGTCCATCCGGATCGGCAGGGCGCGCAGCGCGAGGGTGACGGGCGCCGCGAGCGCGATGAGGATCGGGACGACCATCGCCAGCGACATGTGCATCATCATGTGGGCGCTGAACAGGATCTCGCCGTAGATCGTGGGGCCGCCGCAGGTGAGGTACCCGAACAGCAGCATCCCCGCGTACCAGGCCACCGCGCGGCCGACCGGCCACGAGTCGCCGCGGCGCCGCAGCCGGACGAGCCACAGCGTGTACGCCAGGATCCCGGCGATCGTGAGGAAGAGGAACAGCGAGTCCGGCCGCCACTGCGTGAGGTACGAGCTCACCGACGGGTACGGCGGGACGGGGGAGTTGGTGACCGTGTAGGTCGGGGTCGGGTCCGGCGGCGGCTCGATCGGCACCGGCGGCGCGGAGGACCCGAGGGCGGTGGCGACGCCCATGACCGCGCCCATGACGACCATCTCCGCGACCGCGAGGCGGGCGAAGGCCGACCGGACGCCGTCGTCGAGCATCCGCAGGGTGCGGGCGCGGTGCCAGGCGCCCGCCAGCAGCAGGAGGCCCGTGCCGACGATCTTGGCGGTCAGCAGTCCGCCCCAGGCGGTCGTGAACAGCTCGCCGAGGTCGTTGATGCGCAGGTCCGCGCTCTGGATGCCGGAGAACACGACGATCAACGCGGCCCAGGACGCGATGCCCGAGTACCGGCGGGCGGCCGCCGCGAGGGAGGCGGTGCTCAGGTGGCCGGACGCGACGAGAACGCCCGCGAGCCCGCCCATCCACAGCACGACGCCGCCGAGGTGCAGCCACATGCCGGAGACCGCGACCTCGTGGTTCGCGGCGCCGGCCGCGTGGCCCGTGAACGCGGGCGGGAGCAGCGCGACGATCCCGAGGACGGCGGTCCAGGCGGCCCCGTTCGCGGTCGTCGTGGCGACGCCCGCGATCCCGACGCCGAGGGCGAGGATCGCCGCGAACGTCAGCGTCGTGCCGAGCTCGATCTCGGAGACGAACTGCCACAGGGCGGAGCCGTACATCTCCGGGCTCACCGAGTCGCCGATGACCGACAGGTGCGTGAGCAGGAGCTGGGCGACCGCGGCCGGCCCCCACAGGGCGGCGGCCACCGCACCCACCCGCACGACGGCGGTCCACGCCTTCGTCGGCGGCCTCGCCTCGCGGCGACGCGCGCCGCGCGTCCCGTGCCCCGCCGCGGTCCGGTTCCCGGACGCGGTGGCGGGCGCCGTCGTCGGGGCGGAGGTGGACCCGCCCGACCTCTCGCGCGACGACGCGGGGGCGAGGGCGGCGAGGTCGGCGCGCTCGTGGACGCTCAGCCGCCTGGCGCGCGCGGTCGCGGGGACGACCAGGACGGTCGCGGCGACCGCGAAGCAGCCCACGGCGACGGTCGCGCACAGGTGCGCGAGGATCGTGGCGGCGGGCAGGCCCCAGCGCACGGCGACGCCCGGGTCGGCAAGAAGGGGAGCGTCGGCCGCACCCGAGGCGACCATCGAGACGATCAGCGCGACGACGACCGCGAGGGCGGTAGCCGTCCATATCAGGATGCGCACAGGGGTGCCGGAGGAGGAACGACGGCTCGGCACACCGTCAAGGGTACGTCGGCCGCGGGATCGAGCGGCCACGGGACCGCCGCCACCGGTGGTGGGAAGCACTGCCCGTGCGCGCGTCCTGTGACGCCGTCCGTCGCTTAGTAGTCTCGCTGTGCCACGGGATACCTGTGGCGTCAGCGACCTAAAGGGGAAGACCGTGTCCGAGGTTCAGGGACAGGCGGCGGCGCCGGCCAAGACTCGCGTCAAGAGGATCAAGGACGACGAGGTGCGCCTGGCCGGCGACCTCGTCCGGCAGGTCACGGACGTCTTCAACAGTCGCGTCGTCGGGCAGGAGGACCTCCGGCGTGCCCTGCTGTCGAGCCTCATGGCCGGCGGGCACATCCTCCTCGAGTCGGTGCCCGGGCTCGCGAAGACGACCGCCGCGCAGACGCTGGCCTCCGCCGTGTCCGGGTCGTTCCACCGCATCCAGTGCACGCCCGACCTCATGCCCAACGACATCGTGGGCACGCAGATCTACAACTACGGCACCGGCGAGTTCACCACCCAGCTCGGGCCGGTGCACGCGAACCTCGTGCTCCTCGACGAGATCAACCGCTCGTCCGCGAAGACGCAGTCCGCGATGCTCGAGGCGATGCAGGAGCGGCAGACCTCCATCGGCGGCACGATCTACCCGCTGCCGAAGCCCTTCATGGTCCTCGCGACGCAGAACCCCATCGAGGAGGAGGGCACGTACGTCCTCCCCGAGGCCCAGATGGACCGGTTCCTGCTCAAGGAGGTCCTCACCTACCCGAAGCCGACCCAGGAGGTCGAGATCCTCTCCGGGATCGCGGCCGGCACGCTGCACGCGCCGATCGAGAAGAGCCCGATCTCGCTGGAGCAGGTCGAGATCCTCCAGGACCTCACGCGCCGCGTGTACGTCGACATGTCGATCAAGCAGTACATCGTCGCGCTCATCAACACCACGCGCGGCGGCGGCCCCCGCCCCCTGCCGGGCTTCACGGACCACGTGCGCGTCGGCGCCTCGCCGCGTGGTGGCATCGCGCTGCTGCAGGTCGCACAGGCGGTGGCCCTGCAGGAGGGGCGCAGCTACGTCGTGCCCGACGACGTCAAGGTGCTCCGGCACGCGGTGCTCCGCCACCGGCTCGTGCGGACCTACGACGCCCTGGCGAAGAACGTGGCGCCGGAGGCGCTCATCGACGCCGTCTTCGCGGCCGTCCCGACCCCGTAGGGCCGCGATGCCAGCATCCGTCTCCCGACTCGAGCAGATCCGCGCGCGGCTCGAGCTGCCGACCATCCGGCGGGCCTCCGGCCTGCTGGACGGGCGGCACCGCTCGATCTTCTCCGGGCACGGCCAGGACTTCGACGACCAGGTGGAGTACCACCCCGGCGACGACGTCTCGGACATCGACTGGAAGTCCTCCGCCCGCGCGGGCGTGCCGATCATCCGCCGGTTCGTGCGCGAGTCGAACCTGTCGACGATCCTCGCCTTCGACACGGGCGTGTCCATGGTCGCCACCAGCGCGTCCGGGTCGTCCAAGAAGGACGTCGCGATGTTCGCCGCCGACCTCATCGCGTACGTGGCGCGCGCCCGCGGCGACCTCGTCGGCCTCGTCGCCGGCGACTCCGAGCGCATGGAGCAGCGGCCCGCCCGCCACGGCACGGCGCACCTCGAGGCGATCCTCAGCCTCGTCGACGGCCTCCTCACGCTCGACGCGCCGCGCTCCGACGTCGGGCGCGTGATGGACCGCGTGCTCACCGGGTTCGTCAGCCGCTCGCTCGTCATCCTCATCACCGACGAGGTCCGTCCCGGGCCGGAGCACGAGGACTCGCTGCGGCGCCTGCGGACCCGGCACGAGGTGCTCGTGGTCCGGGTCGGCGACGCGCTGCCGACCGCACCCGGGCTCGGCCCGTCCGCCGACGTCGAGGAGTGGCACCGGCTGCCGGCGTTCCTCCGCTCGGACGAGATCCTCGCGAACCAGGCCAACCAGGTGGCCGCCCGGCGCGCCAGCGACGCGACCGACCTGCTGCGCCGCAGGGGCGTCCACCACGTCCACGCCTCGAGCGAGGACCAGGTCGTCTCGGCCCTGCTCGACCTGCTGGGGAGGGCCCGCCGTGCAGCCCGATGACGATCTCATCCTCGACCTCGCCGAGCTCGCCCCGATGCAGAGCCTGCCCGTGTGGGTGGTCGTCGTCGGCGCGGTCCTGGTCGTGGCCGCGGTGGCCTGGCTCGCCGTCGTCCTGTGGATGACGTCCCTCGCGCGGGACAGGCGCCGGGCCGCGAGCCTCGTGCCGATGGCCGACGCCATGCGCCAGGGCTACCTGTCCACCGTTGCGCGCCACTACGCGGCGTACGAGGCCGGTGAGATCGACCTGCGCGGGCTGCACCTCAAGCTCGCCGCCACGGTGCGCGAGTTCATCTCCGAGCGCATCGGCCGGGACGTCTCGTCCTGGACCGTGCGGGACGTCGCGGCCTACGACCGGACCTCCCGGATCGGCGGCCTGCTCGGCCACTGGGAGGAGCCCAGCTTTGCCTACCGGTCCGACGCGCAGGCCGTCGCCGCGCGCGACAACGCGGTGGAGGTGATCACGACATGGTGACTCCCTGGGTATGGATCCTCGTCTCGCTCGTGGTGGTCGCGGGCGGTATCGCGGGGTGGTTCTTCGCGCGGTCCCGCAGGCGGCCGACCGACGTCACGTGGGTCGCGAACTCCGAGTTCATCCGGACGCTGCCGCGCTACCGCAGCCGCATGCGGCTCATGAGGCTCCTGCTCGCCGGGGCCGCCGCGCTCCTCGGCCTGACGACGATCGCCGGCGGCGCGCTCGCCGCCCGGCCGGTCGACCGGGACGTCGTGCATGAGGAGCTCACGAACCGGGACATCGTCCTGTGCCTCGACGTGTCCGGCTCGATGATCGAGTTCGACGCCGAGATCCTCGACGAGTTCCGCGCGATCGTGGAGTCCTTCGACGGCGAGCGCATCGGCCTGAACATCTGGAACTCGACCACCCGCGTGGTCTTCCCGCTCACCGACGACTACGCGCTCGTCGAGGAGGAGCTCACCCACGGCGCGGAGGTCCTCGGCTCCTACCTCGACTGGAGCAACACGGACTGGGAGGCGATCGACGCCTACATGCGCGGGACGACCACGGCCTCCTCGATGTCCTCCTCGCTCATCGGCGACGGGCTCGCGAACTGCGTCAACAGCTTCGACCTCGAGGACACCGAGCGCTCGCGCTCGATCATCCTCGCCACCGACAACGAGGTGGCCGGCGAGCCCGCCTACACGCTGCCCGAGGCGGCGCAGCTCGCCGAGGACCGCAACATCACGGTCCACGGGCTGTACGCCTCCTACGGGTACAGCTCCACCTCGGGCCAGGAGTACCGGCAGGTGGTCGAGGAGCACGACGGCGTCTTCTACGAGCTCGGTGACCCCGGCGCGGTCCCGGCGATCGTCGACCAGGTCGAGGCCGAGCAGGCCGCGGAGCTGTCCGACGACGTCACGGTCGTCGTCACGGACCGACCCGACCGCTGGCTCCCCTGGGCGGTCGGCGGCATGGCCGCCTTCCTCCTCGTGGTCTGGAGGGTGCGCGCATGATCCTTCGATGGGCATGGGACTGGTGGCTCGTCCTGCTGATCGTGCTGCCGCTGCTCGCGCTGTGCGCGCACGGCCTGTGGCGGTCGCGGAAGTCCTCCGACAACACCGAGTGGGACTGGGTGCGTCGCGCGCTGATGGTGCTCTGCCTCGCGACCGTCATGGTGGCGCCCGCGCTGCCGGCGGCCGAGACCGAGGTGGGCACGAACGCGGACGTGTTCTTCGTCGTCGACCGGACGGGTTCCATGGCGGCGGAGGACTACGACGGCGAGGATCCCCGCCTCGCCGGGGTGCGCGCCGACATGGCCGAGATCGTCGAGGACATGCCGGGCGCCCGGTTCTCCATCATCGCATTCGACTCCCAGGCCACCTCGGAGCTGCCCCTGACCTCCGACGGCCGGGCCGTGCGCAGCTGGGTGGACACGCTGCGCCAGGAGGTCACCTACTACTCCGGCGGGTCGTCCATCGACCGCCCCCGCCAGGCGCTCGCCGAGGCGCTCGCCCGCGCGCAGGAGGCGAACCCCGGGAACGTCCGGCTCGTGTTCATGTTCTCCGACGGCGAGAACACCTCCGGGGACACGACCGGCCAGGAGGCCCCCGGCGCGTGGACGGACTCCGCCGGCCTCGTGGACGCCGGCGCGGTGCTCGGCTACGGCACCTCCGAGGGCGGCACGATGCGCAGCTACGACGGCACCGACCGCACGGGTCCGGGGACGACGTCGCCGCTGATCATGGACGACTCCACGGGAGAGCCGGCCGTCTCCCGCTACGACGAGGCGAACCTGCTGGGCGTGGCCGACCAGCTGGGCGTCCCCTTCGAGCACCGGGTCGAGCCCGGCGGGCTCGAGGAGCTCGTCGGCAGCATCGACATCGAGGAGATCGCCCGGGAGGACGGCCGGCAGCGCGTCGACGTCTACCGGGACGCCTGGTGGCCGGCGATGTACGTCCTCGCCGCGCTGATGGCCTGGGAGGCGTTCGCGATCGCCACGCGCGTGCGCGCGACCATGACGACCGGTCGGCAGGACCGTGGGACCTCGACAGGTGAGGACGCGGGGCCGCGGACGCCGGCGGGCATCGGCGGGCAGTCCGCAGGAGGGACGAGATGACCGAGAACACGACCCCGCCGGAGGGTAGGAAGCCGGCAGCGCCGCGGGACCGCCGTGTGCTCCCGGCGATGCCGGACCGGCTCGCCACCCGACGACGGCTGCTCGCGTGGTCGTCGCCGCTCGTCGCGCTCGGCCTGATCGGCGGCCCGTTCCTCCTTGGGCTCGCCTTCGCCGACGACCGGCACCGCGACCAGGCCTCGGACGACCCCGCGGGCGCGATCGAGGGGTTCGCGGCGCTCGCCGACGACACCCGGTTCGGGCCGGCCACGTGGGTCTCCGTCTACAACGGCGGGACCTCGGCACTGCTGGCCGACCAGCCCGGCGTCGCGGTCACCGAGCTCACTCGCGCGCTCGCGCTCGTGCCGGAGGGGACGACCGACGAGGATGGCGAGGTCGACCCGGACCTGCCCGAGTGCCTCGTGCGCCGGAACCTCTCGCTCTCGCACGAGACGCTTGCGGTGGACTCCGCCGAGCAGCAGGACTATGACCAGGTGACGGTCCACCTCACCGATGCGCTCGAGGCGCTCGGGGCGTGCACCACCGAGCCCCCGGACCTGCCGGAGCCCCCGGAGTCCCAGTCGGAGTCCGAGTCGGAGGACCAGCCCGAGTCTCCGACCGAGTCCGAGTCCGAGCCGCCGACCGACGGCGACGGTGGGGAGGAGGAGTCCAGCGAGCAACAGTCCGGCGAGCAGGAGTCCAGCGACCAGGAGTCGGGCGACGGGCAGGACGAGCAGCAGAACCCGAACGACGAGATCCAGGAGCGCCAGGAGCAGCGGATGGAGGAGAACCGCGAGGCCCAGGAGCAGGAGCAGCAGTCCGGCGAGGACGAGAGCGAGTCGGAATCCGGTGACGGCGGCGACGAGGAGGAAACGACCTCGCTGACTCCCCAGGAGGAGGAGCTGCAGAGCCGCAACCGCGAGGCCGAGCAGGACCAGCGGGACCAGGAGCAGCGCAGCGGCGGGGGCTACGGCGGCGGCCAGAACTGGTGAGTGCCGGCGGGGCGCGCCCCGCCCGTCCGGACCGGGGGAGCCGTGAGCGACCTACGCGACGGAGGCTTCGACGTCGGGCCGGGCGGTGGGCGGCGCGCCGACCGCCCGGAGGACGAACTCCTGCGTGGCGGTGATGAAGCGCTCGCGCTCGGCCGGGTCCGTGGGCAGGCGGCGGCCGGAGAGGCAGGCGTGGACCAGCTGGACGGTGACGTTGAAGTCGGTCTCGTCGGAGAAGCCGCGCTCGTGGACGGCCGCGAGGATCCCGCGCAGCAGGCCCTCGACCCGCGAGACGTGCGCGCGAAGGTTCGCCGCGGCGTCGCGGGAGACGATCTCCTTCAGCGCGGGGCCGGGGGCGGAGTGGTAGGCGAGGTCGAGCTGGAGCTGGTGGCGCACGTAGATGCGCAGCTGCTCGACCGGGTCGTCGATGCCGTCGAGCTGGCCGGTCAGGTCCGCGACGAAGTCGGCGGTCTCCTGCTCGATGTAGCCGAGGAGGAGGGCCTCCTTGTCGGCGAAGTGGTTGTAGACCGACGTGCGGCCCACCCCGGCGTCCTGGGCGATGTCCGCGAGCGACACGGAGTCGAAGCCGCGCGCACGCATGAGGCGGTCGAGGGACGCGAAGAGCGCTCGTCGAGTGAGCTCGCGGTGCTCGGCGAGTGAACTTCCCATGATGCGAGGCATAGAGGGGATCATGGCACGAAATGACGTACTTGCGGAATCCGTCGGCTCGATCCGGTCCTGTGGGCTTGGCCTCGTCCGACGGTAGGTTGGGCCCGGGGACGAGCGAGGAGCGTCGATGACCGAGGACGAGGTCGCGCAGGCGCGCGCCGCCGGGCTGGACGGTGGCGCCGGGGCCGGCACCGGTGCCGGCGGCGATCAGGGCCGCCCGGCCCCGGGACGATCGGCCACCGAGGACGCCGAGCTCTCGCGCCGTCGCAGGCGGGTGACCGCCGTCGTGGCGGCGATCTGCCTGGTGGCGGTCGTGGTCGTCACGGTCGTCTCCGTCCTGCTCATCGGTCCCAGGCGACCGCACACCTACGGCGACTGGATGCCCCTGGACCGGCTGTGGGCGCAGTGCGACGAGGGGGACGCCGCCGCGTGCGACGAGCTGTTCGTCGAGTCCCCCGGCCGGACCGACTACGAGCAGTTCGGCAGCACGTGCGGCAACCGGTTCCCCGGGGCGTCGCTCGCATGCGTGCAGCTGATGACGCCGCCGCCCGTCGACGAACTGGGCAAGTAGCCGGCGAGCCGGGCAAGTGCCGGCGGGCCGGGCCGCGAGCCGGAGGGGCTGACAGGGAGTCGACGAGCCGAGTAGGGAGCCGGCGGGCCCGGCAGGCAACTGGTGGGCGAAAGCCTGGTCCCGTCTCGTCCCCGGGGGTCAGGCGCGGGGTTTCCCCGCGGTCAGGTCTCGCGCGAGCGCGGCGGCGATCGGGACGTCGGCGTCCAGCCAGTCCAGGCCGGTCAGGTCGGTGGCCGTCTCCCACCGCAGCTCGTCGTGGTCCTCGAGCGGGCGCGGCGTGCCGGTGACCAGGTGGGCCCACCACACCCGCATCGTCATGTCGTCGACGATGGGCCAGTCGCCGTCCAGCGGGCCTGGGAGCAGCGCGCCGACCTCGATGCGCACGCCCAGCTCCTCGGCGATCTCGCGGTGCAGGGCGTCGACCGGGTCCTCGCCCGGTTCGACCTTCCCGCCGGGGAGCTCGAAGCGCCCGGCGAACCTCGGCGGGGCGGAGCGGCGGGCGCAGAGCAGGCGATCTCCCGCCTCGGAACGGTCCACGATGGCGGCGGCGACGACGAGTCTCGGCACGGTCCTCCGGTCGGTTCGGGCGGGTCGCCCGGGCAGGTATAGTGGTCCGCGCTCCGGCACATACGCGGGTGTAGTTCAATGGTAGAACTTCAGCTTCCCAAGCTGACAGCGCGGGTTCGATTCCCGTCACCCGCTCCAGCGGTCCTGGGCCGCGACATCGTGACAACGATGTCGCGGCCCAGGACTTTTTTGTGCCCGGACGAGCCCGAGCGTGGCAGACGGGGACGGGCGGGGCCGGGCGTGCCCGCGCCGGCTCACATCCTTCGGTGACGTAGGAACGGAACGTGCGACGTAGGAACTCCGAGTTCCGACGTCGCGGGTTCCGTTCCTACCTCGCGGGGCTGGGTGTGGGGCTG
>FUHX01000067.1 GCA_900163555.1 Actinomycetales bacterium JB111
CCACCCGGCCCCTGACCGGCCGGACCCGCCCTCCTGGGGCCCGCGTCCGCCGTCGGGCCGCCTTCCCCCGACGACGACGCCCGCGCGATCTCCTCCTCGAGGGCCATCGCGGCCTCGCCGAGCTTCATGGAGCCGGTGACGATGTGCTGCTGGGCGCCGTCGTGCAGGTCGCGCTCGATCCGGCGGCGCTCGACCTCGAACGCGCCGACGATCTCGCGCCTCGAGGCACGCATCTCCTCCACGCGCCGCGCCCACCCGGGCACGTCCGGCATGTCCTCCGCGATCGGCTTGCGCCGCTCGAGGGCCCTCAGGCCGACCACCGTGCCGACCACGCAGACCAGGTCGAAGGCGACGAGCCACGACAGGAACTCCGGGCCTGCCGCCAGGATGTACGAGCCGGAGGTGATGACGAGGCCGGCCAGCACGCCGAGGGCGACCTGCGCCCAGAACAGTTTCCGGGCGCGCCGCTCGTTCTCGCCGGTTCGTCGCACGGGCCTACGGTAGCCACGTGCGCGCCGCCGCCGGCCGCCGAGCGCGCGCACCGGGGCAGAAGGTGGTGCCAGCACCACCCCAGCTCGGAACCGGGCACCATGGGCGAACCGGCGCCGCCGGAGTGAAGTAGAGGACATGACACAACAGGCATCCGCGGCAGACCTCGCCGCCAGCTCGCTCACCGTCACCTACGGCCAGGTCCGGGCCCTCGCCGGCGCCTCTGTGGACATCCCCTCCGGGCAGTCGGTCGCGATCATGGGCCCCTCCGGCTCCGGGAAGACCACTCTGCTGCACTGCCTCGCCGGCATCCGCGTGCCGGACTCGGGCGAGGTGCGGCTCGGCGGGAACCTCGTCTCCGCGATGTCCGACGCCGCGCGCTCGCGCCTGCGCCGCCAGATGCTCGGGTTCGTGTTCCAGGACGGCCAGCTCATCCCCGAGCTGTCCGCCCGCGAGAACGTCGCCCTGCCCCTCATGCTGAACGGGACCGGCCGCCACCAGGCGCTGCGGTCCGCGGACGGCTGGCTCGACCGCCTCGGTATCGGGCACGCCGCCCGACGCCGCCCCGGCGAGATGTCGGGCGGCCAGGCGCAGCGCGTGGCCGTCGCCCGCGCCCTCGTGCACAACCCGCAGGTGGTGTTCGCGGACGAGCCGACCGGCGCCCTCGACCAGGCCACGGGACACGAGGTCATGCAGCTGCTCACCACGACCACGCGCATGACCGGGACGACCCTCGTCGTCGTCACCCACGACACCAACGTGGCCGGTTGGTGCGAGCGCCTCGTCGAGCTGCGCGACGCCATGATCCACTCCGACCGGACCCTGGCGGAGACGCGATGAGCACCACGATGGCCCTCGCGCCCCGGCTCGCGATGTCCCGCATGCGCGGCGGCAAGGGCGGTGCGACGCTCGACGTCCTCGCCGTCGTCGCGTTCGCCGTCAGCTCGCTGCTCACCCTCACGGTCGTCGGCGGCACCTGGATGTTCGTCTCGCGCATGAACGACCAGCCGCAGGCGGTCCTGGAGGCGCTTCAGATGCCGCCCGAGTACTTCCAGTCCCAGCTCACGATGTACGTCGTGCTCGCCGCGATCGCCTGCGCGCTGCTCGTGGTCCCCGTGCTCGGCCTCGGCGCGGCCGCGGCCCGCCTCGGCGCGCGCGGCCGGTCCCGTCGGCTCGCCGCCCTCCGCCTCATCGGCATGACGGGTTCGCAGGTCGTCCGGCTCTCCATCGTCGAGACGGCCGTGCAGGCCGTCGTCGGCTCGCTCATCGGCCTCGGCCTGTGGCTCCTCACGCTCCCGCTCTGGACGGCGATGTCGTTCCAGGGCGTGCGGATCGGCGCCGGCGAGATGCTCGCGCCGTGGTGGCTCGTCGCCCTCGCGGTCCTCGTGCTCCTCCTGCTCGCCGTTCTCTCGACGATCGTCGGCCTGCGGCGCGTGCGGATCAGCCCGCTCGGAGTGGCCGCGAACCAGGTGCCGCCCCGCCTCAAGGCCTGGCGCCTCGTGCTGATCCTCGTGGTGGTCGGCATCTTCGCCCTGCTCGCCAACTCGTTCCTCGACATCATCGAGAGCTCCGAGCTCATCGGGTACGGCCTGCTGTTCGGCATGATGATGCTCGTCATCGGCGCGCTGAACCTCGTGGGCCCATGGGTCCTGCAGCTCATCGCCCGGCCGCTGGCCGCCACGTCCAGCGTGCCGCGACTGCTGGCGGCGCGGCGCATCGTGGACGACCCGCGCGCCGCGTGGCGCAACGTCTCCGGCGTCGCCCTGCTCGCGATGATCGCCACCTTCGCGACGATCCAGCCGACCGGCATGAGCAGCGAGTTCGCCTCCGACCGCATCCTCATGGCGGACACCCAGGCCGGGGTGACGATCACCCTCGCGGTCGGCCTCGTCGTCGCCGCCACGTCCACGCTCATCAACCAGGCATCGACCGTGGTGGACCGCGCCGAGGAGTCCGTCGCCCTCGACCGGGCCGGCACCCCCCGCGGGGTCTTCGCCGCGATCCGACGCCACCAGGTGCTCGTGCCCCTCGTGGTCACGCTCGCGATCTCCGTGGCCGTCGGGGCGCTGCTCGCCTCGCCGTTCTTCTCAGTCTCCGAGTCGAGCGCGTCCGGCCCGATGGTCCTCGGCGGGACGATCGTCCTCGGGCTCGTGCTGTCTCTCGCGGCAGCGGAGGCGTGCCGCCCCCTCCAGCGCCGGGTGCTGCGCGAGCAGGTCCGCCGCAACGACTGACCGCAGGCGGACCACCGAAGGCCTCCCCACCCCCGTCGCACCGGGGTGGGGAGGCCTTCCCCCGTGAGAACTCCCGGGGGTACCCCGGCCCATCGACGGCACGGGATCCCGCCCCTAACGTCGCCTCATGACCACCAACGGCCCCGCCCCCGCCACCGCAGCCGGCCGCGTTGCCCGACGCCGCGGAATCCTCGCCCCCGCCCTGCTCGCCGTCCTCGCCCTCGGTCTCGGGGCGTGCGCCGGCCAGGACCCGATCCCGCCGCTCGACCCGCACGGCCAGGGCTCCCCCGACGGTCCCGGGATCGACCTCCCGACGACGGACGAGGGCCTCGCGTACGACGCCGAGACCCTGCAGAGCGTCGACGACGAGATCGAGCGATTCTCCGACGACACCGCCGGCCTCACGCTCGAGGACGTCCGCATGCTGCAGGCCAGCACGCTCGACAACCTGGTGCCGACGCCCGAGCTCGTCGTCGGGATCGAGCCCTTCGACGAGTACGACTCCGAGTGGGAGACCTGGGCGCTCGGCGACGGGTTCATGACGAGCGCGACGTTCGACAGCGACATGGCGACGCTCCTCGACGAGGAGACCTTCTCGCTCGACGTCCGCGACGCGGAGGACCAGGAGGCGTTCGAGGTCCTGGACGTCTGGCAGGTGTCGGTCGAGCAGGCCGCCGAGACGGCGCTCCCCCTCGCGCCCGGCGAGATCCTCGCGATCCTGCCCCCCGACGACGCCGCGACGGTCGTGCTCGTGGTCATCCGACAGGAGGACGGGACCATGGCCCGCGTCGCCATCGACTCCGTCACCGGCGAGCCGATCAACGTGGTGAGCGTCGACGACGGCACGTCCGGGGGCATCATCGAGGACGAGCAGTACCCGGACGACGACGCTGACGACCGCTACGACTCGGACGAGGACTCCGAGGTTCCCCCGCCGTGCAGCTGCGAGGACCCGCTGCCCGGCGGCGAGGCCGACTCCGCCGTCACCGGCACGCTCGCCTGATCGCGGACAGCGTCACGCCATGACCTCTCGCACAGACTCGACCAACCGGCTCGTCCGCCGCCGCATCGCCGCCCCCGCCCTCCTCGCGGTGCTCGCCCTCGGCGTCGGGGCGTGCTCCGGCCAGGACCCCGTCGCCCCCGGCGGTGGTGGCGGCGGCGGGACCGCGGGTCCCGACACCGAGATCCCGACGACGGACGAGGGGCTCGCCTACGACGCCGACGTCCTGCAGAGCATCGACGCCGACATCCTCTCCATTCCCGACGACGTCGTCGGCCTCACGCTCGAGGACGTCCGCCACCTCCAGGCCAGCACCCTGGACAACGTGGACCCGGCTCCCGAGCTCGTGATCATGTTCGAGCCGGGAGCCCTGTACAACGAGGAGTGGGACGCCTACGCGGTGGGCGACGGGCAGCTGACCTTCGCCTCGTTCGAGGACGACATGGAGACTCTCCGGACGTCGTCCTCGAACCCGCTCGACGACAGCGGCGGCTTCACGGACGAGGAGATCGAGTTCCTCGAGTCCTGGCAGGTCTCGATCGAGGAGGCCACCGAGATCGCCCTGCCGATCGCCCCCGGCGAGGTGCTCACGATCCGCCCCTCGGCCGACCCGTCGCCCCTCATGTTCGTCGTCGTCCGGCAGGAGGACGGCTCCGTCGTCCGCGTCGCCATCGACTCCGCCACGGGTGAGGTCGTCAACGTCGTCGAGCCCTCTGCCGCCGCGGGCGACGAACCCGCGAGCGACACAGTCCCGAGCAGCTAGCAGACCCCGGTCGGGGCACCGACCGGGGAGCCGTCCGGGCCTACCTCTCGCGGTGGACGACCGTGTTGGAGGCCTGGGCGCGCGGCCTGATCACGACCTCGTCGAGGTTCACGTGGTCCGGCAGCGTGAGGGAGAACGTGATGACCTCGGCGCAGTCGTCCGCGGTCAGCGGTTCGGCCACGCCGGCGTACACCTCCGCCGCCGCCTCGGCGTCGCCGCGGTAGCGGTTGAGGGAGAACTCCTCGGTCTCCACCAGGCCCGGCCGGATCTCGATGACCCGGATCGGCTCCCCCACCAGCTCCAGGCGGAGCGTCGCCGGGATCATCCGCTCGGCGTGCTTGGCGGCCGTGTACCCGGCACCGCCCGGGTAGGGGGCGATCGCCGCCGTCGAGGTGAGCACGAGGATGTCGCCGCCACCGTCGGCCCGCAGGTGGCCGAGCAGCGCCTGGGTGAGCCGGAGCGTGGAGAGCACGTTGATGTCGTACATCCGCGACCAGTCCTCGGCCCGTCCGTCCTCGACCCGGTCCGCGCCGATGGCGCCGCCGGCGATGTGGACGAGCGACTTCAGCGGTCCGAGCGACCGGGCGTGGTCCGCGAGCGCCGCGACCTGCGCGTCGTTCGTCAGGTCCGCGGCGAACGTGTCGCACGCCGTCTCCTCGGCGAGCGCCGCAAGGCGGTCCTCCCGGCGCGCCGAGGCGAGCACGCGGTAGCCCGCACGGACGAGGCGCCGGACGGTCGCCCGTCCGATACCGGTGGACGCGCCCGTCACGAGGGCGCGGGGGGCGTCGTCGGGCGTGGATGCGGCTGGGGTCGGGTCGGTCGTCATGGGACCATCATGGTCCGCACGTGGCCAGTCGGCCACGGCCGGCACGATCCACGGCACGCACGGCCTGCGTCCCGCAGGCACCACACGGAAGGGTCCGCACCATGCGCATCGGCTTCATCGGCTCTGGGGCGATGGCCTCCGCCATCGCGAAGGGCGTGGCCGCGAGGCGCGCGGACGCCGACGTGCTGGTCACCGACATCAACGCCGACGCGGCAGACGCGCTCGCCCGCTCCGTAGGTGGGAGCGCCGTGGCCGACGCGAGCGCGCTCGTCCGCGAGGTGGGCGGGGAGGGCCTCGTCGTCCTTGCCGTCAAGCCGCACGTGATCGTCTCCGTGCTGTCCGCTGCCCGCGAGGCGCTGGCAGAGGTCGGCGTGCCGGTCGTGTCGATCGCCGCCGGCATCTCGCTCGCGACGATCGACGCCGCGCTGCCCGACGGCCACCCGGCCGTGCGGGTCATGCCGAACGTCGCCGCCCAGGTGGGCGTCGGCGCGGCCGCGGTGTGCGGGAACGACGCGTCGACGGACGCACACGTGGACGCCGTCGTCGAGCTGTTCGAGGCGGTCGGGACGGCCGAGCGCCTGGAGGAGAAGCACTTCGGGGCGTTCACGGCACTGGCCGGATCCTCCCCCGCGTTCGTGTTCGAGTTCATCGACTCCCTCGCCCGCGCCGGCGTGGCGGCCGGGCTGCCGAAGGCCCAGTCGGTGCGGATCGCGGCGCAGGCCGTGGCCGGCTCCGGCACGCTCGCGCGGGACCTCTTCGCCGAGGGGGTCAGCCCGCAGGACCTCGTCGACCGCGTGTGCTCCCCCGGCGGCACGACGGTCGCCGGCATGGTCGCGCTCGACGAGGCCGGTTTCTCCACCGCGGTCGTCCGCGGCGCGCGTGCCGTCATGGCCCGCAACGAGGAGCTGTCCGGGGACTGACCCCGGCCTCGCGGGCCTGGGCCCGCGGGCCGTCAGTCGTCAGTCGTCCGCCGTCAGTCGTCCAGGAGGGCGTCCACCTGGTCGGCCGTCGGCATCCCGACCGTCGCCCCGAGCGCGCCGACGGACACCGCGCCGGCAGCGACCGCGCGCCGCACCGCCGCCTCCGTCGACTCCCCGCGCGCGAGGGCCTCGGCGAGCGCGCCGACGAACGTGTCCCCCGCGCCGGTGGTGTCCACGACCTCGACGCGCGGCGCCGACACGTCCACCGGGTCCGCGCCGCGGGCGAGCACGCGCGCGCCCGTGCCGCCGAGCGTGAGGACGACCGTGGCCGGCAGGTCGGCCGAGTCCGAGCCGAAGGTCGCGTCGCCGCCGAGCATCCCGTACTCGATCTCGTTGACCACGAGGACGTCGGTGCGGGCGAGAACCTCCGGGGACACGGTCGACGCGGGCGCGGCGTTGAGGATGGTCGTCCCCTGCGCCGCCGCGAAGGCCGCGGCCACGACCGCCTGCGGCACCTCCAGCTGGCAGACCACGACGTCGGCCGCGGCGATCACCTCCGCGGCCCGCTGGACGTCCGCCGCCGTCATGGCCGCGTTCGCCCCGCCGACGACGACGATCGAGTTCTCGCCCGACCCGTCGACCATGACGATGGCCTGGCCGGTCGGTACGGACGACTCCGCCACCACGTGGTCGATGCCGACGCCCGCGGCCGCCAGCGTCCGGCGGGCCCGCTCGCCGGGCTCGTCCAGGCCGGTGCGGCCGACGAACTGGACCGACGCGCCGAGACGCGCGGCCGCCGTCGCCTGGTTGGCGCCCTTCCCGCCGATGAGGTTCTCGATGCCCGTGGCCGCGAGGGTCTCCCCCGGCTGCGGCAGGGTGTCCATGGACAGCACGAGATCGGCGTTCACCGATCCCACGACGACGACGTTCCCACCAGTCATGCCCACGCCTCTTCCTCGCTCACGTTCCCGCGGGCGCAGCGGCGCCCCGGCTCACCGTCGTCCGGACACTACACGTGGCCGGGAACGGTGCACCGGGGCGGGCATCGCCGTCGGGGGCGGACTCAGGCGGGTCCGTCTCAGGCGGGGGTGAGCTGCTGCCGGCCGGCGAGGGCGGCGTAGGTGCCGCCGGCCGCCGTCAGCTCGGCGTGGGTGCCCCGCTCGGCGATCCGGCCGTGGTCGAGGACGACGATCTGGTCGGCGGATGCGATCGTCGACAGGCGGTGGGCGATCGTGAGGGTCGTGCGGCCGCGGGCCAGGTCGTCGAGCGCGGCCTGGACCGCGCGCTCGGTGGTGTTGTCGAGGGCGGAGGTCGCCTCGTCGAGGACGAGGACGCGCGGGTCCCGCAGGATCGTGCGGGCGATCGCGATGCGCTGCTTCTCGCCGCCGGAGAACCGGTGGCCGCGCGCGCCGACGACCGTGTCGTACCCGTCGGGCAGGTCGGCGATGAGGTCGTGGACCTGGGCGGCTCGCGCCGCGGCCTCGATCTCCTCGTCGGTGGCGTCGGGCCGGGCGAAGCGGAGGTTCTCCCGGATCGTCGTGTGCAGGAGGTAGGTCTCCTGGGAGACGACGCCGACGATCGAGCTGAGGTCCTCCAGCGTCATGTCGCGCAGGTCGACACCGTCGATGGTCACGCGCCCGGAGGTCGGGTCGGCGAGCCGGGCGACCAGGGACGCCATCGTGGACTTGCCCGAGCCGGTGTGGCCGACGAGGGCGAGCGAGCCGCCCGCCGGCACGTCGATGTCGATCCCGTCGAGCGCGGGGGTCTCCCCGCCGGGGTAGGTGTACGTGACGTTCTCGAACCGGACGTGACCCGAGACGTCGTCGGGCTCGATCGCGACCGGCTCGGCCGGGTCGTCGATCTCGACCACCAGGTCGAGGTACTCGAACACGCGGCTGAACAGGGCGAGCGAGGTGTAGACGTCGACGCCCACGTTGAGCACGCCCATGAGCGGGCGGAAGAGCTGGGACTGCAGGGCGGTGAAGGCGACGAGCGTTCCGATCGTGATGCCCTCGGACGTGGCCGGGAGGCCGGCGATCAGGTAGATGAGCGCCGGGATGGCGGCGAAGACGATGCTCATCGTCGCCATGCGCCAGCGGCCGGCGAGCTGGCTGCGCACCTCGAGGTCCGCGAGCTCGCGGGAGGTCTCGGTGAACGTCCGCGCGGAGGCCTGGGTGCTGCCGAGGATCTTGCCGAGCATCGCGCCGCTGACGGACAGCGACTCCTCGACCTGACCCTGGAGGTTGGCCATCGCCCGCTGGCGCCTCGTGGTGATCTCGCGGCGCACGCGGGCGACCCGGCGGGTGAGCCAGATGGCCGGCGGCAGGACCGCGAGCGAGAGCAGCGACAGCTGCCAGGACAGGGCGACCATGGCGACCGCGGTGCCGATCGCCGTCGTGATGTTCGAGGCGACCGACGTGGCGGTCGAGGTGACGACGGACTGCATGCCCTGGATGTCCTGGGTCAGTCGCGCCTGCACCTCCCCGCCACGGGTGCGGGTGAAGAAGTCGACGGACTGGCGCTGCAGGTGCGTGAACACGTTCGTGCGCAGGCCGTGCATGATGCGCTGCCCGACCGTCGTCGCCTGCCAGGTCTGCAGCACCCCGAAGACCGAAGTGAGCACGGTGACGGCCAGGAGGCCGCCGACCAGCGCGAGCAGGAGCGGGACGTCGTGGTTCGGGATCGCCTCGTCGATGAGGTGCTTGGTGATGAAGGGGGTGGCGAGGCCGATGATCGACGTCGCGACGATGAGCACCAGGACGAACGCGAGCGGGCCGCGATGCGGGCTGAACAGCGCGCCGATGCGGCGCAGGCTCACGGGGTGCTCCTGGAGCTGGGCCTTGTCGGCCGGGTCGAGCTGGGCGACACGGCCGCCGGGGCCGCCCGGGGATCCGGGGCCGCCCGGGCCGCCCGGGCCGCCTGGTCCGGTGCGACCGGAGCGGCCCGCGGAGCCGTCCGCGGAGTGGTGTGACGTGGCTGAGGAGAGGTTCTGGGGTGCTGACATTGCGCACCGCCTCCTTCGTGTAGGACGAAAGCTTTCAGAAGTCGTGGGGAGGCTGTCGGCGAGCGCGCCCGCGGATCCGTCCGGGGGTCCGTCTGGTTGTCCATCTGGTCCGGCCGTGGCGTCGTGCTCGCCTTCGCTCATTGCTGAGGTTACCTCACAATGAGGCTAACGTCGAGCGCGGCTAGAGTATTCCCATGCCCGACTCCCGCATCCCCGCGCAGCCGGACCCCGCCCGCAACCACACGCTCGGCACGCGCGCGGAGACGTACGAGCTCATCATGGCCGCGGCCCGCCACATGCGCCGGGAGTGGATGGCCTCGCTCGAGCCGTGGGGCCAGTCCCCGCACGAGTTCCGCGCCCTTCGGGCCGCCATCGACCACGACGGCGCCGCCCGCCTCTCGGACATCGCCGAGCGGCTGCGCATCGCGCCCCGGTCCGCGACCGAGGTCGTCGACTCCCTCCAGGCCAAGGGCCTGGTCGAGCGGGCCCCGAGCCCCACGGACCGACGCTCGATCCTCGTGGTGCCGACCGACGCCGGCCGCGAGGCGGCCGACGCGATCCTTGCGGGCCGCTCCGTTCTCGGTGCCCGCATGCTGGCGCCGCTGGACGCCGACGAGCAGGAGCAGCTGCGCGGCCTCCTCATGCGCATCCTCGGCCCGGACCACTGACGCCGGCCCTCCCCAGCCACTCCCCGCCCGTCTCCACCCCCACTTTTCCGGTGAGGTAGGAACGGAACCCGCGACGTAGGAACTGCGAGTTCCTCCCTCGGGCGCTCCGTTCCTACCTCACGGATGACGACGCGGACGGGGACGGGGAGCGGTCCACCTTCCCCGCCCCGACGACGACGCCTACCGTCCTCACATGACGACCTTCGCGTACGGCGTGGCCACGATCGGCGTGGCCGTCGTGCTGCTCGCCGCCGGGATCGGCAAGCTGGCGCGGACGCCCGACCCCGAGCACATGGCCGCCCTCGGCCTCCCGCCGCGGCTGCGCTCGGTGGCCGTCATCCGCGCCCACGCGTGCGCCGAGATCCTCCTCGCCCTCGCCCTCATCGCCCTCCCCGGGCTCTTCCTCGCCGCCGCGGGCCTGGCCGCCCTCGCCCTCTCGGTCACCTATCTGGTCGTCGCCTGGCGCGCGTGGCGCTCTCCGGAGGCCCTGCGCTGCCACTGCTTCGGCGCCGACGACACCCGGCCGGTCGGCCCCGCACACCTCGCGCTCAACCTCGCGCTCGTCGTCGCCTCGGGGGTGACGATCGCCGGCGGCATCGACGGGTTCTTCCCCGCCCGCGACCTCCACCCGGCGATCGCCGGCGTCCTCGCGATCCCCGCCCTGTTCGCCTTCTTCTGGCCGGGCGAGGGCGAGCGGCGCCCGCCCGACCTCGACGCCCACCCCTACCTGCGCCGCCCCGTGCCCGCCGGAGCGGTCGTCATCGACGGCGCCAGCCGCGACCTGCGCGAGCTCACGAAGGCCGGCGCACACATGCTCATACGCATCCCGAGGCTCGGCCGCGACCGGGAGTACGTCGAGGCCGCCCTGCCGTCGTGGCGCGAGCGCCTGCCCCGCGTGACGGTCTCCGTGACGTCCGGGGACCGCGGCGGCGCGTACCGCCGGCTCGGGATGGTCGGCGCCCCGTCCGCCGTCGTGCTCGGCGCCGACGGCCTGCTGGCCGCGGGTCCGGCCATGGGCTACAACGGCATGAGTGAGCTCGTGCGCGAGCTCGCCCGCACGATCGACTCCCAGGCCGAGGGTTCCTCCGACCGAACCCTGTGAGATCGGCCCGACGTCACGCGGAAGGGGCCAAAGGGCCCCGCGGGCGCATGAAACAATCGGGCACCATGAGCGACTCCTCCACCACGCCGTCGGCCGTCTCCCTCCCAGCACCCACCGTGCCGGACCGGGTGAGCGCGGACGGCCTGGAGGAGCGGCACGACGCCCGCTGGGCCGAGCTCGGCACGAACGACTTCGACCGCACCACCCCGCGCGAGAACGTCTACTCGATCGACACCCCGCCGCCCACGGCGTCCGGGTCGCTCCACGTCGGTCACGTCTTCAGCTACACGCAGACGGACGTCATCGCGCGCTACCAGCGCATGCGCGGCAGGTCCGTGTTCTACCCGATGGGCTGGGACGACAACGGCCTGCCGACCGAGCGCCGCGTCCAGAACTACTACGGCGTGCGCTGCGACCCGTCGTTGCCGTACGACCCGGACTTCACTCCCCCGCACTCCGGCGGCGAGGGCAAGTCGATCCGCGCCGCGGACCAGGTGCCGATCAGCCGCAAGAACTTCGTCGAGCTCTGCCTCACCCTCGCCGCCGAGGACGAGGTCGCGTTCGAGCACGTCTTCCGCCGCCTCGGGCTGTCCGTGGACTGGAAGCAGACCTACCAGACCATCGGCGCGACCGCGCAGAAGGTCTCCCAGGCCGCGTTCCTGCGCAACCTCGCCCGCGGCGAGGCCTACCAGCAGGAGGCCCCCGGCCTGTGGGACATCACGTTCCAGACGGCCGTCGCCCAGGCGGAGCTCGAGGCGCGCGACTACCCCGGGCACTACCACAAGATCGCCTTCCACACGGCCGACGGCGGCGACGTCGTCATCGAGACGACGCGCCCCGAGCTGCTCGCGGCCTGCGTCGCGCTCATCGCCCACCCCGACGACGAGCGGTACCGCTTCCTGTTCGGCAAGACGGTCACGAGCCCCCTGTTCGGCGTCGAGATCCCGGTCCTCGCCCACCCGGCGGCAGAGGCCGACAAGGGCTCCGGCATCGCGATGTGCTGCACCTTCGGCGACCTCACGGACGTCCAGTGGTGGCGCGAGCTCGACCTGGACACCCGCGCGATCATCGGCCGCGACGGCCGCCTGCTGCGCGGCGTCCCCGAGTGGCTGAGCGGGAAGGGCGCGGAGCTGTACGAGCAGTCGCTCGCCGGCAAGACCGCCTTCTCCGCCCGCGAGGGCATGGTCGCCGCGCTGCGCGAGTCCGGCGAGCTCCTCGAGGACCCCACGCCCACCCAGCGCAAGGCGAACTTCTACGAGCGCGGCGACAAGCCGCTCGAGATCGTCACCTCCCGACAGTGGTACCTCCGCAACGGCGGCCGGGCGTTCACGGACGACAACGGCGAGGACCTGCGCGCCAACCTCGTCGCCCGCGGCCGCGAGCTCTCCTTCCACCCGGCCTTCATGAACTCGCGCTACGAGAACTGGGTGGAGGGCCTGAACACGGACTGGCTGGTCAGCCGCCAGCGGTTCTTCGGCGTGCCGATCCCCCTGTGGTACCCGGTGGACGAGAACGGCGAGACCGTCTTCGACTCGCCGATCGTCCCGGACGAGGCGAGCCTCCCGGTCGACCCGTCCTCCGACGCGGCGCCCGGGTACGACGAGTCCCAGCGCGGTGTGCCCGGCGGCTTCGTCGGCGAGCCGGACATCCTCGACACGTGGGCGACCAGCTCGCTGACCCCGCTCATCGTCGGCGGCTGGCTCGACGACGCGGACCTGTTCTCCCGCGTCTTCCCGATGGACCTGCGCCCGCAGGGCCACGACATCATCCGCACCTGGCTGTTCTCGTCGATCGCCCGCGCCCACCACGAGTTCGACTCGCTGCCGTGGTCGAACGCCGCGATCTCCGGCTGGATCCTCGACCCGGACCGCAAGAAGATGTCGAAGTCCAAGGGCAACGTGGTCACGCCGATCGGCCTGCTCGAGGAGCACGGCTCGGACGCGGTGCGCTACTGGGCCTCGTCCGCGAAGCTCGGCGTCGACACGGCGTTCGAGGTCCAGCAGATGAAGATCGGCCGACGCCTGGCGATCAAGGTCCTCAACGCCTCGAAGTTCGCCCTGACGATGGGCGGCGACGCTCCCCTGGAGCTGGACCCGGCCCGGGTGACCCACGACGTCGACAAGGCGATGCTCGCGAGCCTCGCCCGCGTCGTCGGCCAGGCGACGACGGCGCTCGAGGGCTACGACTACGCGCGCGCCCTGGAGGCCACGGAGTCCTCGTTCTGGACGTTCTGCGACGACTACCTCGAGCTCGTCAAGGAGCGCGCCTACAACCGCGAGGGCGTCTCGAGCGAGGCGGACGCCGGGTCCGCGCGCGCCGCGCTCGCGCTCGCCGTGGACACCTACGTCCGCCTGCTCGCGCCGTTCCTGCCTTTCGCGACCGACGAGGTCTGGTCCTGGTACCGCACCGAATCCGTCCACTCGGCCGACTGGCCGTCCGGCGACGACCTGCGCGCGGCCTCCGGCGACGCGGACCCGGCCCTCGTCGTCGCGGCCGGTCATGCGCTGGCCGCGCTGCGGAAGGTGAAGTCGGAGGCGAAGGTCTCCCAGAAGGTGCCCTTCACGTCGGTCACGCTCTCCGTCCCGACGTCGGGCCTGGCCTTCGTCCGGGCGGTCGCCTCGGACCTCGCCCAGGCGACGAAGTCGCGGGCCGAGATCGAGTTCGTCGACGGCGGCGAGGCCGAGTCCCTGTCGGTCACCGCGCACGAGCTCGGCTCCCTCGACTGACGCGTACGCTCGACCCTGTGGTGTCCGCCGGTGGCGGGCGCCACAGGACACTCCCCCGACCACCCACCCATCCGATCGCGCACCGCCCGCACGCCATCGACGTCGTTCCCCGGAGGACGCAATGACCCGACCCACCTCCCACACCGAGGGCCGAGGAGACTTCGACGAGTCGACGTCGATCCCCGACCTGCTGCTCAAGCGGGTCTCCTCCGCGCCCTCGGGCACGCTCATCGAGCGCCGGTCCGGCGCGGACGACGGCTGGGCGCCGACGACCGCGACCGATTTCGAGGCGGAGGTGCTGACGGTCGCCAAGGGCCTGATCGGCAGCGGCGTGCAGGTGGGTGACCGGGTGGCGATCATGTCCCCGACCCGGTACGAGTGGACGCTGCTGGACTTCGCGGCCTGGTACGTCGGCGCCGTCCCCGTGCCGATCTACGAGACGTCCTCGGCCGAGCAGGCCGAGTGGATCCTTTCCAACGCCGGGATCACGCTCGCGTTCGTGGACGGCCCGGAGCGCGCGGCCGTGATCGAGGAGGCCGCGGGGCTCGCGACCGAGGGTTTCGAGCCCCTGCAGCTGCGGGAGACCCTGGCGATCGACGACGGCGCGATCGACGAGCTCGTCCGCCGCGGTAAGGACGTGACCGACTCCGACGTCGCCGCCCGCCGGGACGCGATCACCGGCGCCGACCTCGCCACGATCATCTACACGTCCGGGACGACCGGCCGGCCCAAGGGCGTCGAGCTCACGCACGGCAACTTCGTGGCGCTCGTCGTCAACGGCGTGGCGGACCCGAACCTCCGCGACGTCGTCGCCACGGACGGGAGCCGGACGCTGCTGTTCATCCCGCTCGCGCACGTCTTCGGCCGGTTCGTCGAGGTCCTCGTGGTGCACTCGGGTGCCGTCCTCGGCCACAGCCCGGACATCAAGCAGCTCGTCCCGAACCTGCAGAGCTTCCGCCCGACCTTCCTCCTCGCGGTCCCGCGCGTCTTCGAGAAGGTCTACAACTCGGCCGACGCGAAGGCCTCCGCGTCCCCCGTCAAGCGCCGCATCTTCCGCTGGGCCGCCAAGGTCGCCGAGAGGGCCTCGCGCGCGGAGGAGTCGCCGCAGGGCGTCGGCGCCGCGCTCAGGGCGCAGCTCAAGGTCGCGGACCGCCTCGTCTTCTCGACGCTGCGCGAGATCATGGGCGGTCAGCTCCGCTACGCGGTCTCCGGCGGCGGCCCGCTCGGTGCGCGGCTCGGCCATTTCTTCCGCGGCATGGGTCTCGTGGTCCTCGAGGGCTACGGCCTGACCGAGTCCGGCGCCCCGACGTCGGTGAACCTGCCCGGCCGCATCAAGATCGGCACGGTGGGCCCGGCCTACCCCGGCACCTCCGTGCGGGTGGCCGACTCCGGCGAGATCGAGATCTCTGGTCCCCACGTCTTCCGCGGCTACTACGGCAACCCGGACGCGACGGCCGAGGTCTTCGCCGAGGACGGCTGGTTCCGCACCGGCGACCTCGGCTCGCTCGACTCCGACGGCTACCTGACGATCACGGGCCGCGCCAAGGAGATCATCGTGACGGCGGGCGGGAAGAACGTGGCGCCCGCGATTCTCGAGGACCGCCTGCGCGGCCACCCGATCGTCTCCCAGGTGGTCGTGGTGGGCGAGGGCAAGCCGTTCATCGGCGCGCTCATCACCCTCGACGCCGAGATGCTGCCGCAGTGGCTGGAGAACCACTCGCTGCCGGCGATGTCGGTCGCGGAGGCTGCGAAGGACCCGAAGGTGGCCGAGGCGATGGAGGCCGCCGTCGCACGCACCAACCGGGCGGTCAGCCGCGCCGAGTCGATCCGCAAGTTTACGATCCTCGCCACCGACTTCACGGAGGACAACGGCTACCTCACGCCGTCGTCGAAGGTGAAGCGCACGGCCGTGCTGCGGGACTTCACCTCGGACATCGAGGGCATCTACGCGGGCTGAGAGCCGCCGGCAGACGCGTGGCCCCGGGGCGATCCGCCCCGGGGCCACGTCCGTCCTCTGGGGGCGTCCGGGACGGTGCGCGGGCAGGGGTACCCCGCACTCTCCCGACGACGGCGCACCCTTTCGTAGGTTGCGGTCATGAGCCCCCACATCGACCCCGCAACGACGCCCGCCACGCGGGCCCGACTCCGTCCCCCGACGACCGCCGCCGTCGGACTCCTGGCCACGAGCCTGCTCCTGGCCGCGTGCGCCGGGGACCCGATCCCCGGCGGTCAGGGCGGCGGTACGTCCGGCGGTCAGGGCGGCAGCCAGGCCGACCCGCTGCCGACCTCCGACGACGTCCTCGGGCTGCCCGAGGACGCGTTCGACTCCATCGACTGGCACCCGGGCGAGGCCCTGCACATGCTCGGCAGCGAGGGCCTGAGCCTCGCCGAGGTCCAGCAGCTGGAGGCGGACGCCCTGGCCGCCGAGCCGGACGGTCTTCCGGTCGCGCTGCACCCGGAGATGATCCGCGTCTACTACTCCGACGACTCGATGGACGAGGGCGAGTTCGGCGAGATGCAGGAGGCCGAGTGGCTGGTCGGCATGTCCGACGGAACGGCGATCGACCCTGTCGCCTTCGCCGGCATCGGCGAGCCGCCCCGGGGCCCTCTGACAGCAGCCACCCCCGCGGACGTGCCCGCCGACGTCCTCGCGCAGTGGGAGCTCACCGCAGGTGAGGCCGCCCAGATCGCGCTCGGGATCGAGGACGGGCGGGTCGTGCGCGTCGGGATCCCCGAGGGGCTCGGCTCCCCGATGGTGACCGTCGTCGTCGAGCGGGACGACCGCACACGGACCCGCGTGACGATCGACGCCGTCTCCGGCGATCCGCTCAACGTGGTGGAGTACGAGGACTGAGCTTCTCTACCGGCCGTACGGGTTCTGACCAGGCTGCTGGGGGTGGGGAGGCTGCTGGCCCTGCTGGGGCTGCTGCGGGTCCCACGCCTGCGGCTGGGGTGCCTGCGGCTGCTGGCCCGGCTGACCCTGCTGCGGGTCCCACGCCTGCGGCTGGGGTGCCTGCGGCTGCTGCTGGGCGAACGGCGCCTGCCCAGGACCGGGCTGGCCGGCGTTCGCCTGGCCGGATGCGACGAACTCACTGACCTGCTTGATGCCCGCCTTGTCGAGGCCGAAGTTGCCCATCACGCGCTTCCCGGTCGGGACGAACCACACGGCCTTCTCGTCGACCCGCAGGTCCAGCGGACCGCGCAGCGGGAGTCGCTTGAGGGTCATGCCGAGCATGTTGCGCACCTGCACCTCGTGTGCCTCGACCACGTACGCCGGGTTGATCATCGACAGCACGCCGACCAGCACCAGGACGATGCCCGGGAAGAGGGAGATGTACCGCTCGGTCAGGACGCCCGAGACGGAGAGCAGCACCCCGACGACGAGCATGGTGACGGAGAACCAGGTGGCGAAGCGGACCTTGATGGGAAGCATGGGACGAGCGTAACGGCGGTGCGGCCCTTGCTCGTGCACGGTCTCCGCCCCGCTCGCATCCTCACCCGTCGACGCCACGAGTTCCGCCGCCACTCACTCGGCGCGGTGCTGCTCCGCGATGGACTCGTGGTGGCGGATGACCTCGGCGATGATGAAGTCGAGGAACTTCTTCGCGAACACCGGGTCCAGGCCGGCCTCCTCGGCCTTGGCACGCAGGCGTTCGACCTGCCGCTCCTCGCGCCCCGGGTCCGACGGCGCGAGCCCGCGCTCGGCCTTGAGACGGCCCACGGCCTGCGTGCACCGAAAACGCTCGGCCAGCAGGTGGATGAGGGCCGCATCGATGTTGTCGATGGTCTTGCGAGCGGCGCGCAGTTCCTCCGGAACCCCGGCCGGCTCGGTACTCGAGGCGTCGGTCATGGCAGCACGGTAGACCAGCGGGGCGCGGCCGAGGGCGAGCGTCCGGGCGCGCGAGCCGCCCACGCACACCCGCGCGCGAGCTCGACGGCTCAGGCGGAGCGCTGCTGGCGCCGGCGGGACTTCGACCGCACGACGATCGTGGGCATCTGCCCGCTGCGCACCGACTCGCCGGTGACGACGACCTTCTCGACGTCGTCCCGGGACGGGATGTCGAACATCGACTCCCTGAGGGTCTGCTCCATGATGGCGCGCAGCCCGCGCGCGCCGGTGCCCCGCTCGAGGGCGAGCTCGGCGATCGCCTCGACGGCGTCGTCGGTCAGCTCGAGCACGACGTCGTCCAGCTCGAACATCTTCTGGTACTGCTTGATGAGTGCGTTGCGCGGCTCGGTGAGGATCGTGATGAGGTCGGACTTCTCGAGCGCGTTGACGGTGGCGACGATGGGCAGCCGGCCGACGAGCTCCGGGATGAGTCCGAACTTGTGCAGGTCCTCCGGGGAGACCTCGCCGAGCAGGTCCGCCTCGGACTCCGCGCCCTTGAGCGAGGCGCCGAAGCCGATGCCGTGCCGCCCCACGCGCGAGGAGACGATGTCCTCGAGTCCCGCGAAGGCGCCGGCGACGATGAACAGCACGTTCGTCGTGTCGATCTGCAGGAACTCCTGGTGGGGGTGCTTGCGGCCGCCCTGCGGCGGGACCGCGGCCTGGGTCCCCTCGATGATCTTCAGCAGGGCCTGCTGGACGCCCTCGCCGGAGACGTCGCGCGTGATCGAGGGGTTCTCCGCCTTGCGGGCCACCTTGTCGATCTCGTCGATGTAGATGATGCCGGTCTCGGCCTTCTTCGTGTCGAAGTCGGCCGCCTGGATGAGCTTGAGCAGGATGTTCTCGACGTCCTCGCCGACGTAGCCGGCCTCCGTGAGCGCGGTCGCGTCGGCGATCGCGAAGGGGACGTCGAGCATCCGCGCGAGGGACTGCGCGAGGTAGGTCTTGCCCGTGCCGGTCGGGCCGATCATGAGGATGTTGGACTTCTGGATGTCGACCGAGTCCGGGGTCTTCTTCTCCTCGGCGGCGCGCACGCGCTTGTAGTGGTTGTACACGGCCACGGCGAGCGCGCGCTTGGCCACGTCCTGCCCCACGACGAACTCGTCGAGGAAGTCGTTGATCTCGCGCGGCTTCGGCAGCTCGCGCAGCTCGGACTCACCGAGCTCGGCCAGCTCCTCGTCGATGATCTCGTTGCACAGCTCGACGCACTCGTCGCAGATGTAGACGCCGGGGCCGCCGATGAGCTTCTTGACCTGCTTCTGGCTCTTGCCGCAGAACGAACACGTGAGGAGGTCCGCCGTCGCGGGTCCCGTCCGAACCATGTCTCCTCCTCGTCGCGCTTCCTGCCGAGGCCCGCGGGGGCGGGCCTCCACCAACCTTCGCACACGCTCCACCGATCGGGCATCTGCAAAGTCCCGGCGCGCCCCGTGGCGCGTCGCGCATCACGTCGCCCACGGGGACGGGTCACGCCCGCCGACGGCGACCGGCCGGGCCGGGTCGTCGCCGTCGGGGACGGGCTCGCCCCCGGCCTGGTGGCCGGGGGCGAGTCGTCGAACCGGGCCGATCAGCTCTCGAGCGTGGGCGCCGTGACGTTCTTGCGCGACTCGAGCACCTGGTCGACGATCCCGTACTCCAGGGCGTCGGCGGCCGTGAGGATCTTGTCGCGCTCGATGTCCCTGCTGACCGTCTCGAGGTCCTTGCCCGTGTGGTGGGCGAGGGTGGCCTCGAGCCAGGAACGCATGCGCTGGACCTCGTTGGCGTGGATCTCGATGTCCGAGGCCTGCGCGTACCCGCCACCCTCGAGGGCCGGCTGGTGGATCATCACGCGGGCGTTCGGCAGCGCCAGGCGGCGGCCCGGGGAGCCCGCGGCGAGCAGCACCGCTGCGGCCGAGGCCGCCTGGCCGAGGCAGACCGTCTGGATCTCCGGTTTGATGTACTGCATCGTGTCGTAGATCGCCGTGAGCGCCGTGAACGAGCCGCCGGGGCTGTTGATGTACATGGTGATCACGCCGTCGGGGTCCTGCGACTCGAGCACGAGCAGCTGGGCCATGACGTCGTCGGCGGACGCGTCATCCACCTGCACACCGAGGAAGATGATGCGGTCCTCGAAGAGCTTGGCGTACGGGTCCTGACGCTTGTAACCGTAAGCGGTCCGCTCCTCGAACTGCGGGAGGATGTACCGCGACGAGGGGCCCACCGGCGCGACGCCGCCCGGGACCTGCGGGCCGGAGGCGTTCGGCTGGAAACCGGCGCGGCCCATGGGGGAGAAATTCATGTCGACTCCTAATCGATGGTCGCGGGGCTCAGGCCTTGTCGGCGGACGAGTCGTCGCCGGAGGCCGTGCCGCCATTACCGGTGACGGACGCGGCGTGCTGGACGACGTGGTCGATGAAGCCGTACTCGAGGGCCTCCTCGGCGGTGAACCAGCGGTCGCGGTCGGCGTCCGAGTTGATGCGCTCCAGCGGCTGGCCCGTCTGCTCGGCCGTCAGTCCGGCGAGGACCTTCTTCATGTGCAGGATCAGCTCGGCGTTGATCTTGATCTCCGACGCCGTGCCGCCGATGCCGCCCGAGGGCTGGTGCATCATGACGCGGGCGTGCGGGGTCGCGAAGCGCTTGCCGGGGGTGCCGGACGAGAGCAGGAACTGTCCCATCGACGCGGCCAGTCCCATCGCCACGGTGGCGACGTCGGGCTTGACGTACTGCATCGTGTCGTAGATGGCCATGCCCGCGGTGATGGAGCCGCCGGGGCTGTTGATGTACAGGAAGATGTCCTTGTCCGGGTCCTCGGCCGCCAGCAGGAGCATCTGCGCGCAGATGGCGTTCGCGTTCTCGTCGCGCACCTCGGAGCCGAGCCAGATGATGCGCTCCTGGAGCAGGCGGTTGTAGATGCTGTCGTTGAGACCGAGTCCAGATGCCTCGGCCCGCGCGATCGGGTCGCTCACGTGCAGCTCCTTCGTTGAAGGTTGTGGCCTCGACGCCGACACATGGCGACAAGGGGTTCGGATTGTCCGGTTGCCTTTGACCCTAACTGCGCGGTGGCGCCGTTCCTGCCCCACGCGGGTGCTGTTTCGCTGTCGGCGCACCCGGAGGCTGCGGACGGGTCGGTGGGCGCCGACGCCGCGGGGCGGCCGACCCGTTCGGATCGGCCGCCCCGGGCGGTCGTGCGTCGGCGTCGGTCCGTGGCAGGGCCGCGGCGACGCCGGGTGGATCAGGCCTCGGTCGACTCGTCCGCGGCCGGCTTCTTGGCCGCGGGCTTCTTGGCCGCGGGCTTCTTCGCGGCCGGCTTCTTGGCCGGAGCCTTCTCGTCAGCCGGCTCCTTCGCAGCCGGCTTCTTGACGGCGGGCTTCTTCGCAGCAGGCTTCTTCGCGGCCGGCTTCTTGGCCGGAGCCTTCTCCTCGGCCTCGTCGGGCGAGTCGGCGCTGTCCGCCGAGTCCGCGCTGTCGGCAGAGTCGGCACTGTCGGCGGAGTCGGCAGACTCTGCACTGTCGGCGGAGTCCGCCGAGTCGCCGGAGTCGGCGCTGTCCGCGGACTCCCCGGTCTCGTCGATGTCGCCGTCGGCGGAGCCGATGTACTCGCTCAGGTCGAGCACGTTGCCGGAGGCGTCCTTGACGGTGACGTCGCGCAGGGCGACCGCGAGGGACTTGTTGCGCGCGACCTCGCCCATGAAGGCCGGCAGCTGGCCGGTCTGGCCGGCGGCCTGGATGAAGGCGTTGGGCTCCATGCCGTACTGCTGGGCCTGCTGGACGAGGAACTCGAGAAGCTCGTTCTGGTCGACCTGGACCTGGATCTTGTCCGAGAGCGTGTCGAGGATGATCTGGTCGCGCAGGAGGTCCTCGGTCTCGCCGCGGATCTCCTCGCCGTGCGCGTCGCCCGGCTCCTTGCCCTCTGCCTCGAGGTGGCGCGCGATCTCCGCGTCCACGACGCCCGACGGGATCGGGACCTCAATGGTCTCCTTGAGGTGCGCGAGCAGCTGGTCGCGGGCCTCGACGGCCTGGTTGGAGCCACGGTCCTTCGCGATCTGGTCACGCAGGTCGGAGCGGAGCTCCTCGAGCGTGTCGAACTCGGAGGCCAGCTGGGCGAAGTCGTCGTCCGCCTCGGGCAGCTCGCGGACCTTCACGGCGGACGGGGTCACGGTGACCTCGGCCTCCTTGCCCGCGTGCTCGCCGCCGGCGAGCGTGGTGGTGAACGTCCCGGTCTCGCCGGCGGACAGGCCGACGAGTGCGTCGTCCTGGCCGGGGAGCATGTTGCCCGAGCCGATCTCGTAGGAGATGCCGGAGACGGAGTCGACCTCCTCGCCGTCGATCGTGGCGCTGAGGTCGAGCGTGACGAAGTCACCGGTCTCAGCGGCGCGCTCGACGCCGGTCAGCGTACCGAAACGCTCGCGGAGCCCGGTCAGGCGCTCCTCGACGTCCTCGTCGCTCACGGCGGAGTCGGCGACCTCCACGGTGATCGCGGAGAAGTCGGGCAGCTCGATCTCGGGGCGCACGTCCACGGTGGCCACGAAGACCAGCTGGCCGCCGAGCGGGCCGGTCAGCGCGGGAACCTCGCTGACCTCGACCTCGGGGCGACCGAGCGGGCTGACGCCGGCCTCCTCGACCGCGCTGCGGTACAGGGTGTCCAGCTGGCTGTTGATCGCCTGGTCGATCACGGCGCCACGGCCGACGCGCTGGTCGATGATCCGCGCCGGGACCTTGCCCTTGCGGAAGCCGGGGATGTTCACCTGATTGGCGACCGTGGTGTAGGCGGAGTCGATCGCCGACCGGAGCTCCTCGTACGGGACCGTGACGGTCAGCTTGGCACGGGTGGCCTCGAGGTTCTCCACGTCCGTCTTCACTGCGGGTTACTCCAACTCGTTGATGTCTTCGGATCGGACCGAGCACACGAGTGACCGCGGCCGGGCCCGGTGGGGCGATGCCTCGCGCCGCACACTTCTCGGGCGCGGGCACGCACTATCCGCACGATCCTACGGCACACGCGCACCCCGACGGCGTCCGAGGGCGGGGTTCAAGACGTCATCCCCACCACACCTCGCGCGCCCGCCGCACGGCGTCCCACCGCGCGCCCCACCCGTCCGACGACGGCACGAGGCTCCCCGCCACCTCACCGGCGCACACCCCGACTTACGCAACGTGGTCGGTTTACAAAACGGCGACCATTTCGAAATGCACGTTGAATGTAAATGGAATCGGGCGCGAAATGGTCACGGCATTAGGGTTGCCTGACCTTTCTAGACGGAGAAGGAAATGCGCTCTACTTTTGTTCTATCGCCGCGGAGGCGGCAGACGGAGCGAGGGAGAAGATCATGTCCGTTCTCGAGATGCCCAGGGTCAGCGAGTGTTCCGTCGAGGGATGCTCCTACAACCACGACGGCTGCACGGCCTACGCCGTGACGGTCGGCCAGGACGCCCAGTGCGCCACGTTCGTCCCGCTCAACGTCAAGGGCGGACTGGACAAGGTGATCGCGAAGGTCGGCGCCTGCCAGCGCAGCAGCTGCAGGTTCAACCAGGACCTGGAGTGCTCGGCCGACTTCATCCGGGTCGGCGGGGTCGAGGCGGACTGCCTCTCCTACGAGCCGCGCTGAGCGCCACACCACGAGCAGACACGCCCCCGGATCGCGATCGACGCGAGCCCGGGGGCGTCGTCGTCGGACGTCCTTCCCCACGAAAGGGCGGCAACCGGCACGAATGCCACCAAGAATGCGCCACTAACCGCCCCGGGGTCGACTCCGGCGCATGCCGCAACGACAAAGTCCCGGGCCGCGGCACCGTGGTGATGTCGCGACCCGGGACGGGAGTCGGGGTGGCGGGACTCGAACCCACGGCCTTCCGCTCCCAAAGCGGACGCGCTACCACCTGCGCCACACCCCGAGGCCGCACGCGGCGGCCCGGATCGACCGCCCGCGGGGATCCCCCCGCGATCGGCCAGGGCCAACAGTACGCAGAACCGGCGACGCCGCCGCCCGGATTCAGGCACGAAGAGATGCCCGTCACGACTTGCGCGCCCGGGTCGGATCCTGCCGCGCATCCTTGCTAACCTGAACGCCGCGACCGACGGCTTCGTCGGCTCTCGCGGGTGTAGCTCAATGGTAGAGCTTCTGCCTTCCAAGCAGATGGCGCGGGTTCGATTCCCGTCACCCGCTCCACGGCACAAGGCCCGGAATCACATCGATTCCGGGCCTTGCTCGTCGGTCGGCAAACTGCTGAACGATCGCTACGGCACGTCCGCCTGCACGAACCGACCCTCACCGAAGGCGGTCACCGGTCCGCACTCCCCCGAGACGAACGCCGCCTCGCCTCGGGCAAGCGTCGCCGTCGTGCCGTCGATGCGGACCGAGACCTCGCCGTCGATGGCGAGCAGGACGCGCGGGCCACGGCCGGGGACGAGCGCCCCGCCCTCGCCCACGGCGGCGGGCGTGACGACGGCGAGCTCGAAGTCGTCGACGGGCGCGTAGAACACGGCCACGGCCTCACTCACGTGCTCCGGCGCGATGCGCACGGGGGGCGCGGCGACGTAGTCGAGGGTCTCGAGGACCTCGGGGACGTCGATGTGCTTGGACGTCAGGCCCGCCCGCAGCACGTTGTCCGAGGACGCCATGATCTCCACCGCGAGCCCCGAGAGATAGGCGTGGACCGTCCCGGCCGGCGCGAACATGGCCTCCCCGGGCTGCAGGGTCACCGGGTTGAGCAGAAGCACGACGACGATCCCCGGGTCTCCCGGGTGCTCGGTCGCCAACTTGCCGACGATGCGATCGATGCGCGGGGAGGGCGACCGGCCGGACTCCAGCCGGCGCGCGCAGGCCTCGGCGACGGCGGCCACCTGGTCCGGGGTCGGCCGCGTGTCCGTGCCGAGCAGGTTCTCCACCACGGCGCGCACGCCGTTCGCGGACGGGTCTCCCCGCAGCGACTCCGCCATCGCGTCCGTGACCTCGCAGTCCAGGTCCGCGATGACCTCGAGGGCACGACGCGGCGCACGGAAGCCGCAGACGGCCTCGAAGGTCTCCAGCGCGTAGACGAGCTCGGGCTTGTGGTTGGAGTCCGGGTAGTTGCGCTCGAACGCCCCGCGCGGGATCCCCGCGGCCTCCTCCGCGAGGTAGCCGTCGCGGGCGCGGTCGAGGTCCGGGTGCACCTGGAGGGAGAGCGCGCGGTCGGGGGCGATCAGCTTGAGCAGGTACGGCAGCTGCTCGCCGTACCGCCCGACGACGTCCGGGCCCAGCGTGCGCATCGGGTCCGACACGATGTGGTCGCTCAGGAGGGTTCGCCGGGCATCCTCGTCTTCGCCCGAGGCCAGGCTCGCGGGTCCCTCAGGGTGAACGCCGAACCAGACCTCGGCCAGGGGCCGGCCGTCGGGCGCAGCTCCCAGGAAGTCGGGGAGTCGGTCGAGCGAGCCCCAGTCGTACCGCCGAGGCGATCCGGTGATCCGGACCATCGTCTCGGGCGCTTCCGACATTCCGTCACCTCCCAGGCGTCCACACGGGGCACCTGACGGGGCTCCCACCGACATCATCGTCGATATCGTGCCCGCCGAAGCGGCGCCCCCTGGTCCGTGGAGGTGGGGAGGTCACCCCTCACTCCCCGCTCCACGAAGTTCCGCCACGATACACGCGCCAGGAACGACGAAGCCCCGCATCCGAACGGATGCGGGGCTGTCGAGGACTGTGTGTCACTCGGCGTCGACGAGGCCCTTCTGGTAAGCCTTCGCCAGACGACGGGGAACCTTGATCTCGCGACCCTTGACGCGGACGGTGACGAGCTCGGTGAGCTCAGCCTTCCACTGGGACCGGCGAGAGCGGGTGTTGCTGCGGGACATCTTGCGCTTCGGAACTGCCATGGCCCTGCCGCTCCTTTCATGGGGGTTGGACGATCAACGACACCCCACAATGCCAGAGTCCGGCACTCCTGCGCCAACCCCTCGCGCCACATTCCGTGTGAGATCGCTCGCGAGCAGCCGCGGCATCCTTCCTGGTCGGCACGGCACACTGGCCGGATGAGTGAGTCGGAGGCGCTGCGGCCCGCGCCGGGCGCGCGGGTGGAGACCGAGCTGGTCGAGAAGCGCTCCCGGTTCATCGCCGTCGTCGCCCGGGCCGACTCCGAGGACGAAGCACGCGAGCTGGCGACCGAGGCCCGCGCCGCCCACCCGCAGGCGCGGCACCACTGCACCGCGTGGGTCCTCCCCGGCACCGGCGGCCCCGACGTCCTGCACTCCTCCGACGACGGCGAACCCTCCGGCACCGCCGGCCGCCCCATGCTCGACCGGCTGACCGGCGCGGGGCTCGGCCACGTGGCGGCCGTCGTCATCCGCTACTTCGGGGGCACCCTCCTCGGCACGGGCGGCCTGGTCCGCGCGTACGGGGACGCGGTCGGGCAGGCACTCACCGAGCTGCCGACGGTCCGGGTCCGCACGCTGACCGCGTGCGCGGTCACCGCCTCGCACGCCGCGGGCGCGCGCCTCGAGTCGGAGCTCCGGTCCGGCCCGACGTCGTCGCTCGCCGAGGTCCTCGACGTCGCCTGGTTGCCGGACGGCGTCCGGATCGACGTGGCGAGCCCCGACGTCGCCGCCCTCGCCACCCGCGTGGCCGAGCTGACGGCCGGCGAGGGGCGGCTCACCGAGATCGGCCCGCACGAGCTCGAGGTCTGACCGACACCTCGCCGCATGCGCCCCACCCCTCGTCGAGACACCTCGAGGTGAGGCGTTATGCCGCGTCGACCGTCGCGATTCGAGGTGTCTCGACGGTCGTCTTGTTCTAGTTCTCCTAGAACTATAGGATTGGGCCATGCGCGTGGTCGTCGACACCTCATCCGCGGAGCCCCTCTTCGCGCAGGTGACCGCGCAGATCCGCGACGCCATCCTCACCGGCTCGCTGGCCGCGGGCGAGCGACTCCCGTCGGCCAAGGACCTCGCGGCCAGCCTGGAGATCAACCAGCACACCGTCCTCCACGCCTACCAGGACCTGCGCGACGAGGGTTTCCTCGAGCTGCGCCGCGGCCGCGGGGCGGTCGTCCGCAAGGACCATCCCCGCCCCGACCCCGCGCTCCTGTCGGCCATCGACGAGGTCCGCCGCGCCGCCGCCGCCGGGGGCGTCCCCCTCAGCACCGTCGTCCACCTGCTCACCGCCAGGGAGAACTCATGACCGACGCAGCAGCACCGCGCACGAAGACCCCCCTGCCCCACCGGGGCCGCGCCTGGATCCTCGGCGTGGCCCTCCCGGTCGCGACCACGGCCGCCGCATGGCTGTGGTTCCTCAGCCAGTACTCGTCGCTGCCCGAGCAGGTCGTCACGCACTGGGGTCCGGACGGGGCCGACGGATTCGGCCCACGCAGCGAGATCATCCTGTTCGGCGCCCTGCTGACGGGCCTGACGCTGGTCATCTGCTGCCCGCTCGCCGTCCTCCTCGGCCGCCAGTCGGCGACCCGGCGCATGCTCATCGGTCTCTCGGCCGGAGCCGGGTTCATGATGGCCGGCATCCTCGTGGCGATCACGCAGGCGAACCTCACGGATCCGCCCGGCGACCCCGGCGCCCTCCTCCTCCTCGTGGTCGTGGCGGCCCTCGTCGTCGGTGTCGCGGCGGGAGCCGCCGCGGGGGACGACCCGATCGTCCGCGCGACCGAACCCGTGCCGGCCGACGCCCCGCGCGCCGACCTCTCCCCCACCCAGCGGGCGGCCTGGGCGAAGTACACCGGCCTGCCGATGCCGGTGCTGATCGGGTTTCTCGTCGTGGTGCTCGGCACGGCGGTGCTCGTCGCGGTCGTCGGCGAGCCGCTCATCGCGGTCGTCCTCGCGGTCGCCCTCATCGCACTGTTCCTCGGCTTCGTCTACTTTCGCGTCACGGTCGACTCCCGCGGGCTCACGGCCCGCTCCTTCCTCGGGTTCACGATGTTGAGCTCCCGCGCGGACGAGATCGTGCGCGCGGACGTCACCGAGGTGAGCGGCCTGTGGGACTTCGGCGGGTGGGGGCTGCGGACGCAGGTCGGCACCGGCGTCGTCGGGCTGGTCACGCGCGCGGGCGAGGCGATCCGGGTCGAGCGCACCGGCGGCCGGGTCCAGGTCGTCACGGTCGACGACGCGGCCACGGCCGCGGCACTCCTCAACACGGTGGCCGAGCGGGCGCGCCCCGTGGCGCGCATCGAGGACGCCGAGCTCGGCAGCCTCGCGGACGGCACCGACCCGACGTCGGACCTCACGACCCGCGGACCGGGCACCGGATCGAGGCGCCCGGCGACGGGGGCGGCCCCCCGCACGCCGGACTCACCCGAGACGGACTGAGCCCGGTGCGCCCGCGTCGCCACGACGTCGGGCATCGACGGGAATCCGTGCCCTTTCGGGTGCTGAGACGGCCGCCCGAACTCCCGCCCGGAGCCGGGGACGGTGGACTACCCTGGATTTGTTGACCATTCAATCTGGGCCGAGCGCCCGCGACGGAGGGAGGCGAAGAACGGTGCGAGACGACCTGGCGTCGCTGAGCCGACCCCACCACTTCTCCTACTGCACCGAGGGCGGCTGTCGCTAGGGCGTCGGGCCCACCACGCGCCTTCGCGCCACCCGACTCCCCGACCCGCCGCACCGGTCGTGCACGACGCACGCACCGCCACCGGCAGAACCACCGGCACATCCGCGCCGGCCCCGAGCGCTCCCACCCTCACGATTCCGAAGGAACTCCCATGTCTCAGATTTTCGACGACGTCACCCAGGCCGTCGGCCGCACCCCGCTCGTCCGCCTCAACCGCATCACGGAGGGCGCCGGCGCCACCGTGGTCGTCAAGCTCGAGCACTTCAACCCCGCGAACTCGGTGAAGGACCGCATCGGCGTGGCCATCGTGGACGCGGCCGAGAAGTCGGGCCAGCTCCCCGCCGGCGGCACGATCGTCGAGGCCACCAGCGGCAACACCGGCATCGCCCTGGCGATGGTCGGCGCCGCCCGCGGCTACAACGTCGTGCTCACGATGCCCGAGACCATGTCCAAGGAGCGCCGCGCCCTGCTGCGCGCCTTCGGCGCCGAGCTCGTCCTCACGCCCGGACCTGGTGGCATGTCCGGCGCCGTCGAGGCCGCCAACGCGATCGCCGAGGAGCGCCCCGGCGCCGTCCTCGCCCGCCAGTTCGCCAACGAGGCCAACTCCGCGATCCACCGCGCCACGACCGGCCCTGAGATCTGGAACGACACGGACGGCGCCGTCGACATCCTCGTCTCCGGCATCGGCACCGGCGGCACCATCACGGGCGCCGGCCAGTACCTGCGCGAGCAGAAGCCGGACGTGACGATCGTGGCGGTCGAGCCCGAGGAGTCCCCGATCCTCAACGGCGGCAAGCCCGGACCGCACAAGATCCAGGGCCTCGGCGCGAACTTCGTCCCGGAGGTGCTGGACACCTCGATCTACAACGAGGTCATCGACATCAACGCCCCGACGTCGATCGAGTGGGCCCGCAAGGCCGCCACCCAGGAGGGCCTGCTCGTCGGGATCTCCTCCGGTGCCGCGATCGCCGCGGCGGTCCAGCTCGCGAAGCGCCCGGAGAACGCGGGCAAGCTCATCGTCGCCGTGCTCCCGGACCTCGGCGAGCGCTACCAGTCGACCCCGCTGTTCGAGGGCCTGGTCGACTGACGTGCACGACTCTGGTGTGCCGATCCTCGCCCTCATCCTCGAGGATCTCGAGGCCGCTCAGCGACGGGACCCGGCGGCGCGCTCCAAGTGGGAGGTCGCGCTCGCCTACCCGGGCGTGCACGCGCTGTGGGTGCACCGGGTCGCACACCGGATGTGGAACAGCTCCAAGGTGCGCGGGCGGCTGCGGCTGCCCGCGCGCCTGATCTCGCAGGCGGCCCGCGCGCTCACGGGCATCGAGATCCACCCCGGCGCGGTGATCGGCCGGCGCATGTTCATCGACCACGGCATGGGCGTGGTCATCGGCGAGACGGCGGAGGTCGGCGAGGACGTCGTGATCTTCCACGGCACCACCCTCGGCGGCGTCTCGATGAGCACCGGCAAGCGGCACCCCACCGTGGGTGACCGCGTGACGATCGGCGCCGGCGCGAAGGTCCTCGGTCCCGTCACGCTCGGGGCGGACTCCCGGATCGGCGCGAACGCGGTCGTCGTCAAGGACGTCTCCCCGGACACCTCCGCGGTGGGTGTGCCTGCCCGCGAGATCAATCGTCCCGGACCGGTCCCCGAGCCGGAGAAGTGGCTGGACCCGGCGATCTACATCTGACGTCCGGTCGTTCGACGACGCGCGGCGGGCCGGTTCCCCGAGAGGGAACCGGCCCGCCGCGTCCGTGGTTATCGGGTCAGCCGGCCGGCGCGGGGCTGACCGTCCGCCAGGCGGCGAGGACCTGGCGCGTGACACCCTCGGCGTCGAGCCCCATCGACGCGCGCAGCTCGTCCGCCGATGCCGACGAACCCATCGTGTCCGGCACCCCGATGCGGACGAGCGGAACGCCGCCCCCGAGGAGCTCAGCCACCGCCGAACCGAGCCCGCCGAGCACCGAGTGGTTCTCGACGGACACCACGAGGGCGGAGTCCTCCGCCCACTCGCGGATCGTGGGATCGAGCGGCTTGACGGATCGGACGTTGACGACGCTCGCCCCGATCCCGGCGGGCGTCAGACTTGTCGCAACGTCTCGCGCGACGCTCACCATCGATCCCTCGGCGACAAGGAGGATCTCCCGCCCCTCCCCCAGTCGCTCGGCCGTACCGGGGACGAAATCCGAACCGTCGTCGTGCAGCTCGGGCACGGGCTGACGCGCGATCCGGATGTAGTTCACCCCTCCCGTGGCGACCGACCAGCGGATCGCGGCCGCGGTCTCCGCGCCGTCGCACGGCGCGAGCACGGTCATCTCCGGGATGACGCGCGCGAGCGCGAGGTCCTCGAACATCTGGTGGGTCCCGCCGTCGGGGCCGACGTCGAGACCCGGGTGGGTGCCGATCACGGTGATGGAGGCCCCCGAGTAGCAGGCCTGCCGCAGCTGGGTCCAGGGAAGGCCGAGGCTGAACATCGCCATCGACGCGAAGACAGGTCGAAGGCCCGCGATCGACATCCCCGTGGCGACGCCGATGCTGTTCTGCTCGGCGACCCCCATCTGGTAGAAGCTCTCGGGGTGGGAGGCCTCGAACGCGTCGAGCCGGGTGGATCGCGCGAGGTCGGCGTCCAGGACGACAAGCCTCGGGTCCTCCTCCGCGATCTCGGCGAGCGTCGTCCCGATGACCTCGCGCGGTGCGCGCATCTCCTCGCTCATGCTGCCCCCGCTCTCGCGTCGATCTCGGCCAGTGCCGCGGCATGCTCGTCCGCGTCGAGCGCGCGGGAGTGCCACAACGGATCGCCCTCCATGAAGGAGACGCCGTGCCCCTTGACGGTGCGCGCGACGATCGCCGCCGGACCGTCAGCCGCTCGCGCCTCGGCGAGGGCGGTGGCGACCGACGCCCGGTCGTGACCGTCGACCTCCGCAACGTTCCAGCCGAAGGCCCGCAACCGCTCGGCGACGGGCTCGGTCGACATGACCGAGGAGACCGCGCCGTGCTGGCTGAGACCGTTGGCGTCGACGACTGCCGTCAGGTTTCCCAGTCCGTAGTGACTCGCGGACATGAGCGCCTCCCAGGTCTGTCCCTCGTGGAGGTCACCGTCGCCCAGGACCGCCCACACATGCCGGTCGGAACCCGCACGTCTCTCCGCGATCGCGAGGCCGACCGCCACCGAGAGTCCCTGCCCGAGGTGTCCGGTGGTCACCTGGACACCGGGCAGCTTGCGCCGGTCGGGGTGACCCTGCAGTCGCGAGCCAAGATGCTTGTACGTCGCGAGCTCGGACTCGTCGAACCACCCGAGCTCCACCAGGACGGAGTAGAGCGCCGGGGCGGCATGCCCCTTCGCGAGGACGAACCAGTCCTGCACCTGATCCTCGGGACGGAACCGCCCCTGCTTGAGGAGGATGTCGCCGAGGATCCCGACGGCGGACAGCGATCCGCCCGGGTGCCCCGCGCCGGCGGCCAGGACCGCGTCGAGGATTCTCTTCTCCAGCCGAGCCAACGTGTGCGCGTCGATACCGTCGTCGTGCTCAGCCATCGTTGGATGCACCTGCCGTCGACTCCGCCACCGCTTCGGACTCCGCACGACGCTCGCGCCGGGACACGATGAACACCACCGCGGCGATCGCCGCGATCGCCGCGACGGCGCCGACCGTGCCCACCCATTCGCCGAGCTCGAAGAGGTAGTAGAGCGGGAGGCCGACCGCCGTGAAGTCGGTCTCCGGGAACGATGAACCGGGCAGGCCGACGTTGTCGAGGATCGGGTAGATGAGCTGGGGGCCCAGCGAGATGAGTGCACCGACGACCGCGGAGCCGACTACGGCCCCCTTCCAGCCGCCCGTCGCGTTCCCGAACACCGCCGCGGTACCGCCGATGAAGAAGTACGGGATCGCCACCGGAATGATGACGACCCATCCGAGGGCGATGTAGACGCCCATCATGAGCAGGCCCGCACCGTAGGCGACCAGGAACCCGAGCACGACGGCGGTGGGCGCGTACGGGAAGACGGCCGGGCAGTCGAGCGCGGGCTTGACGCCCTTGACGAGCTTCGACGAGATACCCAGGAACGCCGGGACGATCTCTCCGAGGAGCATGCGGATGCCGGTGATGATGACGTACACCGCGCCGGCGAAGATCAGTGCCTGCATGAACGGGAAGACGAGCCAGTGCATGTCACCGGCGACCTCCTGGGCGAACGTCGGTCCGGCCGCGAGCGTGGCGACGTAGTAGAAGACGAGCATCGTGAGCGCGATGGCGGCGACGTAGTCGCGGAAGAAGCTCAGACCCTTCGGCAGCTTGAGCGACTCGGTGCTGCGCGAAGCGTCGCCGATCTTCGACCCGAGCCATGAGGAGATCGCGTATCCGATCGTGTCGTAGTGGCCGATGCCGATGTCGTTGCTGCCGGTGATCGCCTTGATGCCCTTGCGCCCGAGCCAGGGGAAGAACGCGGCGAAGAATCCGAGGAGCACACCGCCGAGGAGAATCGCGTGGGTGCGGCCGAGCCCGGCCGAGTTGAGCACGAGCGTGAGCACCGCGGCGAAGAAGAGATTGTGCTGCCCGGTGAGGAAGACGTATTTCATCGGCGTGATCGCTGCGAAGAGCAGGTTCACCACGAGTCCGTACACCATGATGATCGCGATCTGGCTGCCGTACTCCTGCAGGGCGAGTCCGGTCACCCCCTCGGACAGCGGGACAACTCCCTGCACGCCGAAGCCTTCGGTGAACAGCTGCTGGAACGCGTCGAGCGACCCGACGGCCGCCCCCGCTCCGATGCTGAAGATCAGCATTCCGACGATCGTCTTGACTGTTCCGGTGAACACGTCGGGGATCGCCTTGCGCTGGAGGAGCAGCCCGACGAGAGCGAAGAGTCCGACGAGGATCGCCGGCTCGGCGAGAACCTCGGTCGCGAGGAAGTTGAGGAATGTCATGTCAGTTCACCTTCGAACCTTTCTCCGCCTCAGGCCTGCTCGAGCGAGCTGAGTGCGTCGGAGATCCCCGCGAGGATCTCCTTCTTGTCCATGATGTTGGTGATGCCGACGACTCGGGCTCGCGAACCGTCCAAGGTCGGTGCAAGGTCGCTTCCTGCGACGAGGATGTCAGCGGTGGACTGCGCCGTGGATGCGGCCATGTCCGACGACACGCGGCAGTCGAGACCGTTCTCGGCGACCACTTGATCCACCATCATCTTGAGGATCATCGAACTGCCCATTCCGGTACCGCAGATGACCAGGATTTCTCTGGACATAGTGTTCGTTCCTGTCCTTTCGGAGGTCGGCCCGGGCGTCGTCGCCCGGACCCTGTCAGGCGAGAGCGCGAAGCTTCGCCACGAAGTCGGACTCGCTCGTCGCTGAGCGGAGTCCGTCGAGTGCGCCTGGGGCGGCGAGCATCTGGGCGACCTCCTGGAGCATGTCGAGGTGCTCCATGTCGCCGGTCGCGGTGAGCCCGATGAAGAGCGTGACCGGGTCGTTGGTCGAGTGACCGAACTCGATCGAGTTCGCCGAAGTCCCCATGACAAGACCGTTCTTGGTCGCCCCCTCGTCCGGCCGCGCGTGCAGAAGCGCGAGACCGGGCGCGATGACGAGATAGGGCCCGTTCTTCACGACGTTCTGCACCATCGCGTCCGGATAGCGCTCGTCGCACAGGCCGAGCTCGATCAGGCGCTGCCCCACACCGAGGGTCAGCTCCTGCCATGACTCGGCAGACACGTTCCACATGACCCCCTGGTCGATGATCTGGTCGACAGCGCTCATCTACAGTCCTTCCGCGTTCTGGCTCGGGGGCGTCGCGACGACCTCGAACTCCACCTGGTTGTTCTCGGGCAGCAGCCACGACGTACCGCACACGACCGGCTCACCGGCCTCGTCGCGGACGGTGCTGTGGACGACGAGCAGAGGGCTACCGACCTCGACGCCGAGGATCTCCGCCTTGGCCTCGTCGGCGACCTGCACCTCGGTGACGAACCGCGCTCGATGCATGGTCGTGCCGTAGGTCGTCCTGATGTGGTCGTACAGCGAGGCGTTGTCGAGATCGAGATCCACGACGTCGCGGAACAGTCGCGCAGGCAGGTAGGTCCGCACGAGGTGGTTGACCGCACCGTCGACCGTCCGCAGGCGTTCGATCTCGACCACGCGCTCGCCGGCCATCAGCCGCAGCTCCTGCCCGACGGTCGTCGGGGCCGGAACCAGGCGCTGCTGGAGCACGGTGGTCCCGACGACGAAGCCTCGACGCGTCATGTCCGCGTAGAAGCCCGGGATCTCCTGGACGAAGCTCTCGCGGTTCTTGTGCTCGAACGTCGGTTCGGAGGTGAACGTGCCCCGCCCCTGCTCGCGGACGAGCACGCCCCGCTCGACCAGGTGGTCGACGGCCTTGCGGAGGGTGATCCGACTGACGCCGTACTCGCGGCACAGGCTCGCCTCCGGCGGAAGCATCGTGCCGGGGTCGAGCGAGCGGATGCGTTCGGCGAGGGCGTCACGAACCGCCGCGTACTTGAACGACGGCGTACGGGCGCCTTCTCGACGTCCGGACATCTGCGACTCCCTTCATCGACGAGTCATCATGATGAATCGGATGCTAGACCTCATCCAGCCGCATGGTCAAGAGGTCGATTTGAGGGAACTCTGGACCACCAATCCTGGTATTTGCAACGGAAAGTCGGTCTCACAGTCCGCCTGCCCGAGCACAGGATTCGACATGATGTCTTTGGGTGCCGACGCAGGTTCCGCGCAGCGGAGTCGGAGACCCGACCGCAGGAAGCCCGGTGCTCACGACGACCTGGAGCCAGTCACCGCGGGCCCGCGTTGCCACCGGGGCCCGGACACTCGACGGGCCGGTTCCCCGCCAGGGGAACCGGCCCACCACACCTGCACGCCGCGCGAATCACCCGACGGCGGCCGCCCTCACTCCGCCGCGAGAACCGCCTTCGCCTCGTCGTCCAGGAGCTCGATGACGGCCGCCCGGGCCGAGCCCCCGTCCGGCGCCGCGAGCGCCGCGGCGGCCATCTGCTCGCAGGTGTCGAGCGTGTGGGAGCGCAGGGCGAACCGGACCTCCGGCAGGGAGCCGTCCGACATCGACAGGCTCGTCACGCCCATGCCGGTGAGCACGAGCGCCATGAGCGGGTCGCCCGCGGACTCGCCGCACACGCCGACGGGCCTGCCCGCGGCGGTGCCCGCGGCCGCGGTGCGCGCGACGAGCTCGAGGACGGCGGGCTGCCACCGGTCCAGCAGGTCGGCGAGCGAGCCGAGGAGCCGGTCGGAGGCCATCGTGTACTGCGCGAGGTCGTTCGTACCGAGCGAGACGAAGTCGACCTCCGCAAGGACTCGGTCGGCGCGCAGCGCGGCGGCCGGCACCTCGACCATGACGCCCGGCGTCGCAAGACCGGCCGACCGGGCGGCCGCGGCGAAGTCCGCGGCCTCGGCGGGCGTCGACACCATCGGCGCCATCACCCACAGCGTCGCGCCATCCTCCCCCGCGCGCTCCTTCGCGAGGGCGAGCGCGGCGAGCTGGTCGGCGAGCAGGTCCGGGAGGGTGCGCACGAGCCGGTAGCCGCGCACGCCGAGCGCCGGGTTCTCCTCGCCGTCCTGCTGGGCGAACGCGAGCGGCTTGTCCGCGCCGGCGTCGAGGGTCCGCACGACGACCTTGCGTCCCGCGAACGCGCGCAGCACCCGCTCGTACGCCTCCGCCTGCTCCTCGACCGTGGGAGCGGTCGTCGCCTCGAGGAACAGCACCTCGGTGCGGAACAGCCCCACGCCCTGCGAGGGGACCTGGGCGGACCGCTCGGCGTCCGCGACGGTGCCGATGTTGACGAGCAGGTCGACGCCGTGGCCGTCCGCGGTCGCCCCGTCGGCGGTGTCCTCGGCGAGCGCCGCGAGCGCCTCACCGCGTCGCTCCAGCGCCGCCACCGTGGCCTCGTCCGGCGAGACGACGACCCGCCCCGACGCCGAGTCGACGGCCACGATCGTGCCGTCGGCCAGTCCGGTCGCCCCCTCGGCCCGGACGACGCACGGCAGGCCGAGCTGCCCGGCGATGATCGCCGTGTGCGAGGTCGGCCCGCCCTCCTCGGTGACGATGCCGACCACGAGCGCCAGGTCGAGAGCCGAGGTGTCCGCCGGCGAGAGGTCCCGCGCGACGACGACGCTCGGCTCCCGTAGCTCGACCCCGGGCTCGCTCTGCCCGGTGAGGCGGGCGACGACCCGGTCGCGCACCGACCTCAGGTCGGTCACGCGCTCGGCCATGGGGCCGCCGATGGCCTCGAAGGTCGCCGCGAACTCCTCGACGGCGGCGTCGATCGCGGTGGCCGGCCCGGACCCGTCGGCGATGAGGGCGCCGGCGCGCTGGGCGAGCGCCGGGTCGCCGGCCATCTGGGCGGCGGCGGCGAGGACCTCGCCGAGGGTCGGCTCCGCCGCGGCGTCGGCGCGGGCAAGCAGGTCCTCACGGACGGCCGCGAGGGCGTCGGTGAGGGCGCCCTGGGCGGCGGCAACGTCGTCGGGGGCGGGTTCGTCCGCCGGGACGGCGGGCGGCGGGCTCACCGTGGCGACGGGCGCGACGACTCCGCGCGAGCCGACGCCGATTCCGGCGATGATGCGGGGGTTCTCGGTCACTGACGTGCTCCCGTGTGTGCGCTGGTCGCCATTGACGTCTCGTCACGGCGGGCGGTGCGGACCGGCCGTAAGCGGTGGCGCCGGACACACCGTGTCTGCCACGCGGCAGCGTAGCCCGGCCCCGGCCGTGCCCGGCACGGCCGCACGCACCGCGATCAGCGGGCGCGGAGCTTCTTCTGGCAGGTCGCGCACCAGAAGACCGTGCGCGCCGCCATCACCCCGCCCGAGACCGTCCCGCCGCACACGTGACAGCGCCGGCCCGCCCGGTGGTAGACGTACCAGCGGTAGTCCGCCTCCTCCTCGGTGGCCCGCTCGGCGGCCCTCGCCCACGTCTCGGGCGCCGGGCCCGGCCGGTCCTCCGTCAGGGTGGTGAGGATGACGCCGAGCTCGACGCCGGAGCGCAGGAGCTCACCGATGTCGTCCCACATCGCGTGCAGGCGCTTGACGCTGACCGCGCGCCCCTCGGTGCGCGGGTGGATCCGGGCGCGGAACAGCGCCTCGGCGCGGTAGATGTTGCCGACGCCCGCGATGACGGACTGGTCCATGAGCAGCTCGCCGATGGACCGCCTCGTCCTCCGCACGGCCGCGACGAAGCGCTCGACGTCCGCGCCGGGCGACTCGCCCTCGACGTCGGGGCCCGCGCCGTCGTCGTCCGCACCGTCCGCCCGGGCATCGGCCGCCCGCAGCGGGTCCGGCCCGAGCCGGCCGTGCACCGCGTCCTTCTGGCCGAGGTCGATGAGGTCGCAGCGCGCGGGCCCGGTGAGATCCGCGGCGACGGAGTCGGTCGTCAGCCGGAGCCGCACGGTCGGCCGGGGCTCGGGCGGCACGAACTGCCCGTCCTCGGTCCCTCCCGCGACGAGCGTGATGTAGTCCTCCGCGTTCTGCGACGACGACACCCGCCCGCGGCCGACGGGGCTCCCGGCCAGCGGCGATCCCTCGCGGTCCCCGCTCGCGGGGGTCCCGGGCCCGGGCACGCGGGGCGCGCCGATCGCGTGGGGGGTTCCGCCGTCGGCGGTCGCGAAGGACCAGGCCCCGTACAGGCCGAGGTGGATGTGCACGAATCGCGGTTCGCCGCCGCCGGGCGGCTCCAGCTCGATGAACAGGTGCTTGCCGTGCGCGTCCGTGCCTGTGACGGTCCAGCCGTCGATCGCCGCGGCGCCCGCGGAGAACCGGCCCTGCGGGGAGGACGCGCCGACGGTCCGGCCCGTGAAGAGGCGGTCGAGCAGGGTGGCGAGGCGCCGGATCGAGTGCCCCTCAGGCATGCCCCACCGATCCGCTCGGCGCGCGCCAGGCCGCCGGGGCGTCCCACAGGGCCCGGCGCAGGTCGACCATCGTCGGGGCGAGAGGCTCCATCGGCGTGCCCTCGGCGCGGTACCGGCGCGACGCGTCGGTGCGCAGGTGCCGCGGCAGTGTTCCGTCGGCGCGGACGACCCGCCACCAGGGCACGCCGTGCCCGTGGCGCGACATGACGGTCCCGACGTACCGCGCGCTGCCCCGGCCCGTGTGCTCGCGCACGGCCTCGGCCACCAGGCCGTACGTGGTCGCGCGCCCCTCCGGCACCTGCTCGGCGATCTCGAGCACGAGCTCGGCCAGTGCGCTGGGGCCGTCGGGAGGCGGATGGGCGGTCATGTTCCCTATCATCTCAGGCATCATGTCCTCCCCCCTCACCCCCACGCCCAGCCCCTCCACGCCCAGCGCGCACGGCTCGGCCTGCGCCCACTGCGACGACTCGGTCCCGCACGAGCACGTCGACGTCCGCTCCGAGCTGACCGCCGTCGCGGCGGCGGCCCGCCGCCGGTCGACGGTCACGCTCCTGGTCGCCCTGGCCCCGCTCGTGATCGGACTGGTCGCGGCCGTCGTCCTGTCCGACGCCGTCGCCCACCTCCTGCTCGTCGTCGCGGTCGCGGTCGGCTCGCTCGTCGTCACCGCGATCTCCGTGACCGTCGCCCGCGGCGCCACGCGCCGTTCGGCGCGCGTGGGGGTGGCCGCGGGTGCGGCCGTCTCCTCCGCGCTCGCGCCGGTCGTCGGCCTCGCCGCCGGTCTCGGCATCACCGCCGCCCTCGACGAGCCCATGTCGTGGCCCGCGGCCCTGGTCGCCGGCGGCACCTGGTGGACGATCGCGGCCGTCGGCAACTACGGGGCGAGCGTGATGTGGCAAAAGATGCTGTTCGAGCCGGGCGAGCAGGCCGAGCGCGCCCGCGCCCAGGCCATGGCCTCGCGGGGGTCGGAGCCCTCGACCTTCTCCCTGGCCTGGCTCGTCCAGGGGCCGGCCGTCGGCGCGGCCGCCGTTCTCACCGGGCCGCTCGCCTTCGCCGTCGTCCCGCTCGCGGCCCTGTGCGCGGCGCTGAGCGTGCGTGGCTCGGCGCGGCGCGTCTGAGGCACCCGACACCCGGCACCCACACAGACGCGCGGGCCGCCACGGATCATCCGTGGCGGCCCGCGCGTGGTCGGTAGCGCTCAGCGCTGCTTCTCGTAGTCGGCCAGCTGGTCGATGCGCCGCTGGTGGCGCGCGCCGCCGGAGAACGGCTCGGCGAGGAACGCGTCGACGATCGCGAGCGCCTCCTCCTGGCTGTGCATGCGGGCACCCACGCCGACCACGTTGGCGTCGTTGTGCTGCCTGGTCAGCTGCGCGGTCTCGATGTTCCAGGCCAGGCCGGCACGCACGCCGTCGACCTTGTTCGCGGCGATCTGCTCGCCGTTGCCGGAGCCGCCGATGACGACGCCGAGCGAGCCCGGGTCGGCGACGACGGCCTCGCCGGCCGCGATGCAGAACGAGGGGTAGTCGTCGTCGGCGTCGTACACCTCCGCCCCGTGGTCGATCACCTCGTGCCCGGCCTCGGCCAGGTGGGCGGACAGGACGGACTTGAGCTCGAAGCCTGCGTGGTCGCTGGCGATGTGGACGCGCATGCGGCAAGTGTGGCACGCCCGCCTCCCACCTAGGCTGGAAAGCATGACAGGTGAACGCTCGACATCCCCGACCGACTACGCGTCCTACGTGGACGCGACCATCCGCCCCCAGGACGACCTGTTCGGCCACGTCAACGGCCGATGGCTCGCCGAGACCCCGATCCCCGACGACCGGTCGCGCATCGGCGCGTTCATCGACCTGCGCGACCTGTCCGAGGAACGGGTCCGGGGCATCATCACCGAGCTCGGCGAGAGCGCCCCGAGCGGCGACGACGCCGAGGCGGTCGCCGCCCGCAAGATCGGCACCCTCTACGCGGCCTACATGGACACCGCCGCGATCGAGGAGGCCGGGACCGCGCCGCTCCAGGCCGATCTCCGCCCGATCGCCGAGGCCGCCGACCACGCGGCCCTCGCCCAGGTGATGGGCGAGCTCCAGCGCGCCGGCGTCGGCGGGCTCGTCGGCATCGACGTCTCCCCCGGCATCTCCACCCCGGACTACCTCGTGTGGTTCGCCCAGGACGGCATCGGCCTGCCCGACGAGGCGTACTACCGCCAGGACGAGCTCGCCCCCGTCCGCGAGGCCTACGAGGGCCACGTGGCGCGCCTGCTCACCCTCGCCGGCGTCGTCGAGGGCGACGCGGCCACGGACGCGGCACGCCGCGTCCTCGACCTCGAGACCCGCATCGCCGCCCACCACTGGGACAACGTGCGGCTGCGCGAGGCCGAGCAGATCGACAACCCGATGACGTTCTCTCAGTTCGTCGCGAGCGCCCCGGGCCTTCACTGGGACCGCTACGCGGCCGGGCTCGCCCTGCCGCCGGGCGACGTCGACCTGCTCGTCGCCACGCCGTCGGCGCTCGTCGGCGCGGCCCAGGTGTGGGCCGAGACGCCGGTCGAGGACCTCCGCCTGTGGCTGTCCTTCCACGCGGCCGCCGCCCGCGCCCCGTACCTGTCGGAGGCCTTCGTCGACGAGCGCTTCGACTTCGCCGGCCGCACGCTCACGGGCGCCACCGAGAACCGCGAGCGCTGGCGGCGCGGCGTCACGCTCGTGGAGTCCCTCCTCGGCGAGGACGTCGGCCGCCTGTACGTCGCCCGCCACTTCCCGCCGGGGCACAAGGCGGAGATGGACGTGCTCGTCGCGAACCTCGTCGAGGCCTATGACGCGTCGATCTCCTCCCTGGACTGGATGGGCGAGGAGACCCGGGCGAAGGCGATCGTCAAGCTCCGGGCCTTCAACCCGAAGGTCGGCTATCCGGAGATCTGGAAGGACTCGACCGACCTGGTCGTCACGTCCGACCTCGTCGGCACCATCCGGGCCGGGCGGTCGTTCTGGTGGGACTTCGAGATGGCCCGCTACGGCACCGACGTGGACCGTCGCGAGTGGCACATGACCCCGCAGACGGTCAACGCCTACTTCAACCCCGTCTGGAACGAGATCGTCTTCCCGGCCGCCATCCTCCAGCCGCCGTTCTTCGATCCGGAGACCGACGACGCCTTCAACTACGGCGGCATCGGCGCGGTCATCGGCCACGAGATCGGGCACGGCTTCGACGACCAGGGCTCGAAGTTCGGCCCCGACGGCCGGCTCGAGAACTGGTGGACGGACGAGGACCGCGAGCGGTTCATGGAGCGGGCCAACGCCCTGATCGCGCAGTACGACGGCCTCGTCCCGACCCAGCTCGGCGACGACGCCGCGCACACGGTCAACGGCGCGCTCACGGTCGGCGAGAACATCGGCGACCTCGGCGGGCTGACGATCGCCCTCAAGGCGTACGACATCGCCCTGCGCAAGAAGGGCATCGACGGCGTGAGGGCCGCCCCGGTGATCGACGGCCTCACGGGCCTCCAGCGGTTCTTCACCGGCTGGGCGCGCGTCTGGCGCGGGAAGAGCCGCGACGAGGCCCTGCGCACGCAGATGGCCACGGACCCGCACTCCCCCGAGGAGTTCCGGTGCCGGGTCACGGCGAGCAACCTCGCCGCCTTCCACGACGCCTTCGGCGTCACGCCCGACGACGGCGCCTACCGCGCCCCGGAGGAGCGCGTCGCCATCTGGTGATCGACAGGCGGGCCGGCACGCCTCGGCGTGCCGGCCCGTCCCTGGTCACCCGACGTCGGTCGCGCGGCCTCAGGCCGCGCGCGTCCGGCCCCGAACGCCCGGTCCGGGCGTCAGGCACCGACCCCACGCACGACGACGGCGCCGCCTCGGTAGGAGGCGGCGCCGTCGTCGTGCGGCCCGGGGGCCGGGTTCGTTCCTGTGGGTCAGCTGACCGAGATGGAGCCGAGGATCTCGTCGAACTCGCCCTGGTGGCTGTCGAACGCGTCCGGGGCGTCGGAGAAGACGATCTCGACGTACTGGCCGGAGTCGATCGGGAAGCCGTAGGCCTGCTGGCGCACGAGGCCCTGGCCGTAGTCGGTCTCCGAGTTGTAGCCGACGACCTCCTGGCCGTCGATCTCGACCGCCGGGAGCTCCTCGTAGGTGCTCGTGTCGATCTGCGGGTTCGTGCCGAGACGCTCGAGGTAGTCGTCCGGGGCGCCCGGGCTCGGCGGGTAGACGATGATCGTCACGTTGCGAGCGAAGGTGCCCTCCTGGACGCCGTACTGGTGGCCCTCGTCGATGCCGGGGGTCGAGTCCAGGTTGCTGAAGGACGAGATGTCCTCCCAGCCGTCCGGGACGTCGAATGTGACGATGTCGCCGCTGGCGTCGGAGTCGGCCCCGTCGGTCGACTCGGAGTCGGTCTCGGTCGAGTCGGAGTCGGTCTCGGTGTCCGTGCCGGTCGAGTCGTCGGACTCGGCCTCGGTGTCGGTCTCCGTCGACTCCGAGTCGGTCTCGGTGTCGGTGGTGTCCGTCTCGTTGTCGGTCGTCTCGTTGGCCGGGGGCGCGACGGGCCCGTCGTCCTCGCCGCAGGCGGCGAGGGAGAGGCCAGCGCCCAGCGCGATGGCCGCGATGGCGGCGGTCCGACCGGTGATGTGAGGTGTACGCACGTGTAGAAGCCTGCCAAATATCGAGGTGCGCGAGCACGCGTGCAGGCGGGTAGATCTTCCCCCCTGCGCCGCCGACCCCCGTCAGGACAGGGCGATGGAGGCCAGGATCTCGGCCCACACCGGCTCCGTCTCGGCGAGCGAGTCGGTCGGTGTCGTCAGCGTAACCTCCACCAGGCCGCCGTCCAGCAACGGGATCGGGTACACGCGTTGGGTACCGGTCACACCGCCGAGGTCGACCTGGGTCTCCAGCGGGACGATCGTCACACCCGCGACCGCCTGGGGCGCCGTCTCGGTGTACTCCGCACCGGAGCCACCCTCCTCCTCGACCATCTGCAGGTAGGGGCGTCCCTCGACGAACGACGCCGGGATCGAGACGACGATCGCGGAGGACGCGTACTCGTCGTCGGGGCTGCCGTAGGCCTCGACGGCCGATCCCTCCGGGGGCGCCGTGGTGACGAACTCGGTGATGTCGTCCCAGCCGTCCGGCACCGTGAGGGAGACGGTCGGCAGGCTCGGATCCGGGTCGGCCCAGGGCTCGCCGGAGGGCGACTCGGCGCCGTCGGACCCGGACTCGGACGGCGACTCCGCGCCCTGGCCCCCGGACCCCGTGGCGGCGTCGGTCGCCGACTCCCCGCCCGGCGTCCCGGTCTCGTCGGAGTCCCCGGACCCGCCGCATCCCGCGAGGAGCGCGGCGGCGAGGCCGAGGGCGGCGAGGGAGTGCGGTCGGCGCGGCGTCTGCATGGCGACAAGCCTGGCAGCACGTCGCCCGAAACGCAGACTCGGTCCGCCCCCGCGTGGCGGGTGCGGACCGAGCGAGGTCCTGCGATGCGGCCGGTGAGGGCCGCGGGTCGTTCGGCCCGGTCAGCCGAACGTGATCGACTCGCCGACGGCGCGGAGCCCCGGCAGCGCGGCGGACTCGTCCGCCGGGTCGACCGCGAACTGGATCTCCCACTGGTAGCCGGAGCGGAACACCGGATAGGTGTACTGGACGAACTCGCCCTCCGGGCTCTGGGTGACGACACGCAGTCCCTGCACGCTCTGGCCGTCGACTGTCAGCGGGTCGGCGGCCGACATCTCGGCGCCCGCGGGTGCCTGCTCCTCGAGCGCCGCGCGGTAGGCCTCGAACGAGCTGGCCCCGCCCTGGATGACGGTGGCCGTGAACTGGGTGCCGTTCGCGGCGGTGTCCACGGGCGCCGCGGCCAGCGTGATCGTCGGGTGCCCCTCGTACGCGAACGACAGGTCGTTCCAGCCGTCGGGCAGCGTGTAGGAGACGGGGCCGGCCGTGCTGTCGGCGGAGACGGTCTGCCCGCCGGTCGGCGGGGAGGCCTCGGACGACGGCTCCTCGGCGTCGTCGGCCGGCTCGGACGGCTCCTCCTCGACGTCGTCGGTCGGGATGTCGCCGGCGGCGCCGCCGCCCGTGGGGGCCTCGGTCGTCTCGTCCTCGGCCTCGTCCGTGGCCGTCTCGGACTCGGTCTCGGTCTCGGACTCCTCGGCCGTGGGGCTCTCGTCGTCGGACGCGCTCGGCGACTCGACGACCGCGGGGGTCTCCGACTCGTCGTCGAGGCTCTCGACGGGGCCGCAGGCGGCAAGGGCCGCCACGAGCAGGGCCGACGATCCGACGACGACGCTACGGGGGATTCTCATGGTCACTCCAGGGGCACGGGGCCGGGTCAGAAGATGGGGCCGGACGTCCGGGTCCGCTTGATCTCGTACACGCCGGGGACGGACAGCACGAGGGCGAAGCCGTCCCAGAGTCGCAGGGCGTCGTCGCCGGTCGGGGCCGGGGTGACGACGGGGCCGAAGAACGCGTTGCCGTTGTACCGGATGACGGGGACGCCGACGTCGTCGCCCACGAGCTCCTGCGCCTTGGCGGTGCCCTCGCGGGCACGCTCGTCGAGGGAGGCGTCCTCGGCGGCGTCGAGGAGGTCGGCCGGCAGCCCGAGCTGCTCGATCGCCTCGGCGATGACGGTGGCGCCCTCGGCCGCGCGGCCGCCCGGGTGAAACTGCGTGCCGACCGCCGTGTACAGGTCGGCGAACTGCTCGTTCGTCAGGCGCTCGGACGCGGCCTGGAAGATGCGCGCACCGGCGAGCTGGGCGTCGATCTTGGCGCGGTAGCGCTCCGGCACCTCGCGTCCCTCGTTGATGGCGTTGAGAGACATGAAGTGCAGGTTGAGGGTGAGTCCGCGGGCCTCGGCGACCTCCGTGAGCCACCGGGAGGTCATCCACGCCCACGGGCAGTGGGGGTCGAACCAGAGGTCGACGTCCTTGGGAAGATCGGTGGAAGCAGTCATACCCTCATCGTCACACGCGAGCGCGTGAAGTCGGGGATGGCACGGGAAATCGACACGACGACTACGCTGCCCCTCGGCGCTCCCGCGCCCCGCCGGCCCCGGGCCGGCACCGAACGACGTCGATCCCAGGAGCACAGGTGCCCGCAGAGAACCTCACCCGAGCGGAGGCCGCCGAGCGCGCGTCCGCGATCGCCACGCAGAGCTACCGGGTTGACCTCGACCTCACCCGCGGCCCCGAGATCTTCGGGACGACGACGACGATCGCGTTCACCGCCAGGCCCGGCGCCGACACGTTCGTCGACCTCATCGCACCGCAGGTGCACCAGATCGTGCTCAACGGCGAGGAGCTCGACCCCGCGATCTTCTTGGACAGCCGCATCCCGCTCACGGGACTCCAGGAGTCCAACGAGCTGCGCATCGTCGCCGACGGCGCCTACATGACCACGGGCGAGGGCCTGCACCGCTTCGTCGACCCGATCGACGAGCGCGTCTACCTGTACTCGCAGTTCGAGGTGGCGGACGCGCGCCGCGTGTTCGCGTGCTTCGAGCAGCCGGACCTCAAGGCGGAGTTCTCGTTCGTGGTCGCCGCCCCCGAGGACTGGACGGTCTTCTCCAACCAGGCCGCCGCGCGGGTCGACGACGGCGACGGCTCGCGGACCTGGACGTTCGAGCCGACGGCCCGGATCTCCACCTACCTCACCGCCATCGTCGCGGGCCCCTACGCCGGCACGACCGGCGAGCTGACCTCCCGCGACGGCCGGACCATCCCTCTCGGCGTCTACGCCCGCGCCTCGCTCGCCGAGCACCTCGACGCCGAGGCGATCTTCGGCGTCACGCGCGCGGGCTTCGCGTTCTACGAGGAGTCCTTCGACCGCCCCTACCCGTTCGACAAGTACGACCAGGTCTTCGTGCCGGAGTTCAACGCGGGCGCGATGGAGAACGTCGGGCTCGTCACCTACCTCGAGAACTACGTGTTCCGTGGCCCCGTCTCGGGCGCGATCCGCGAGCGCCGGGTCATCACGATCCTCCACGAGCTCGCCCACATGTGGTTCGGCGACCTCGTGACCATGCGCTGGTGGAACGACCTGTGGCTGAACGAGTCGTTCGCCGAGTACGCCTCCCACCTGGCTGCCGCCGACGGCCTCGGCATCGAGGACGCGTGGGTCACCTTCTCCTCGCTCGAGAAGTCCTGGGCGTACGACCAGGACCAGCTGCCCACGACGCACCCCATCGTGGCGCGCATCGAGGACCTCGAGGACGTCGAGGTGAACTTCGACGGCATCACCTACGCCAAGGGCTCCTCGGTGCTCACGCAGCTCGTCGCGTTCGTGGGCAAGGAGCAGTTTCTCGCCGGCCTGCGCCAGTACTTCGCGAAGCACGCGTTCGGCAACACGGAGCTGAGGGACCTGCTCGTCGAGCTCGAGGCCGCCTCCGGCCGCGACCTGACCTCCTGGTCGACCCTGTGGCTGGAGTCCGCCGGCGTCACGACCCTGACGCCCGAGGTCGAGACCACGACGGCGGAGGACGGCACCGAGACCATCAAGCGGCTCGCCGTGCGCCAGTCCGTGCCGGCCGAGCACCCGGTCCAGCGCCCGCACCGCCTCGCGGTCGCCGGCTACGACCTGGCCGACGACGGCATCGTCACCCGCACGTGGTCCGAGGAGGTCGACATCGACGGCGAGCTCACCGAGCTGCCCGCCCTTGCCGGCCGCCCCTGGCCGCACATCCTCCTCGTCAACGACGAGGACATGGCGTACGCGAAGGTGCGTCTGGACCCCCGCTCGCTGGCCACGGCGACGAAGCACGTCGCGCGCTTCGTCGACCCGCTGCCGCGCACGCTCGTCCTGGCCTCGGCCTGGGACATGACCCGCGACGGCCAGTGGCCCGCCAGCCGCTACCTCGACCTCGCCGTGCGCGCGCTCGAGTCGGAGAAGCAGCCCACCGCCATGCGCGTGCTGCTCGCGAACGTGCGTACCGCCGTCGAGCGGTACGCGGACCCGGCGATCCGTGACCAGGTGCGTCCCGCCGTCGCGGACACGCTCATCGCGCTCGCGTCGGCCGCCGAGGGCGGGTCCGACGCCCAGCTGCAGCTCTCCCGGGCGGCCGCGCAGCTCGCGGTCACCGACGAGCAGATCGCCACGGTCCGCGGCTGGATCGACGGCTCCGCGCCGCTGGTCGGCCAGGACGTCGACGCCCAGCAGCGGTGGGAGGTCCTGCGCGGGCTCGCCCTCGCGGGCGCCGTGTCCGAGGAGGACATCGAGGCCGAGCTCGCGGCCGACCCGTCCGCGACGGGCCGGGAGTACGCCACGTGGGTGCGCGCCGCCCGCCCGACCCCCGAGGCCAAGGCCTGGGTGTGGGAGAACGTGGTCGAGCGCGCCGGGCTGCCGAACACGCAGCAGCGGTACGCGGCGACCGGCTTCGCCGACGTGCGGGACGTGTCCCTCCTCGCCCCGTACGTCGAGCGCTACCTCGACTCGCTCACGCGCGTGTGGGCCGAGCAGACGAACGAGATGGCGCAGAACATCGTCACCCTCGCCTACCCGGCCGCCCTGGCCGGCCGCGAGGCCGAGGCAGGTGTCGACGTCGTCGCCGCCACCCGCGGCTGGCTCGAGTCCCACACCGAGGCGCCCGCCGCGCTCCGCCGCCTCGTCGCGGAGCGGCTCGACGCCGCCGAGCGCTCGGTGCGCGCCCAGCAGGTCGATGCCCAGGGCTGACCGCCCGGGGCCTTCGCCCGCATGACCTCCGACGCCGGTGCCCGCCTCGTGCGAGGCGGGCACCGGCGTCGGGCGTTCGTGACGTTCGGGGTGACCGGAAGTCGTGCGGGAGGGGCCGTCAGTCGGCCCGGCGACCCATCGCCCGGTTGACCGTGGAGACCAGGGAGCGCACGCGCGGGTGGTCGTGCAGGTCGTCGAGGAGGACGACCTGCTCCGTCCCGTCCGCGAGCGGGATGCGCCAGTTGGGGTACTCCTGGTCGGTGCCGGGCTGGTTCTGCGTGCGTCGCTCCCCCACCGCGTCCACGAGGGAGACGCCGACCAGCGAGCTGGGCGTCATCGCGATGTAGGCGTGCAGCGCCTCGAGGACCTCCCGCTCGGAGGGGTCGCCGCCCACCAGCCCGTACTCGCGCAGGCGGTCGATCGCGCGCCGGCGCTCGAGCGCGGACTCCGCGCGGACCTTCTCCACCGGCTCCACGAGCAGGCCGAGCTTCTCGCGCAGGTCCACGTGCTCGTCCGCCAGGTAACCGGCCACCGGCGGCAGGTCGTGCGTGTCGACGGTCGCGAGCGCCTGGTGGCGGTAGTTCTCCGGGCGCTTCGGCCCGCCGTCGTCGTCCTTCTCGAACCAGAAGACCTGGGTGCCGGCGACGCCGCGCTCGGCGAGGTAGTCGCGGACCCACGGCTCCACGGTCCCCAGGTCCTCGCCGATGACGGTGGCGCCCGCGCGGTGCGCCTCGAGCAGGAGGACGCCGACCATGGCGTCGTGGTCGTAGCGCACGTAGGTGCCCTGGTCCGCGGGAGACCCGACCGGGATCCACCACAGGCGGAACAGGCCGATCACGTGGTCGATGCGGATCGCCCCGGCGTGTCGGAGCACCGTGCGGAGCATCTGCCGAAGCGGCGCGTACGCCGTGCGGGCGAGCGCGTCCGGCCGCCACGGCGGCTGGGACCAGTTCTGGCCCTGCTGGTTGTACATGTCCGGCGGCGCGCCCACCTCGATGCCGGCCGCGAAGACCTCCTGGCCGGACCAGCGCTCGGCGCCCTGGGGGTCCACGCCGACCGCGAGGTCGTGCATGATCCCCAGTGCCATCCCCGACTCCTTGGCGGCGCGCTGCGCGGTGGCGAGCTGCTCGTCGATCACCCACTGCAGCCAGGCGAAGAACTCGACCCGGGGCGCGAGCTCGGCGCGCTTGAGCGCCACCTGGGGGCTCGCGGGGTCGGTGAGCTCGACCGGCCACGGCTCGCCGAGCTGGTCCTCGTACAGCGCGCACCAGACCGCGAAGTCCTCCAGGCCCTCGCCCTCCTCGTCGCGGAAGCGCTCGAAGGCCCGCTGGCGCGTGGCGCTGCGGCCCGCGGCGAAGATGACCTCGAGCGCCTGGAGCTTCGCCGCCCACACGGCGTCCCGGTCCAGGGGCTCGTTCGTCGTGTTGAGGTGCCGGACCTCGTCGGCGGCCCACTGGACGAGCGAGCGCTCCGGGCCGGAGAGGTAGGTGGCCTCGTGGATCTCCTCGGGCCGCAGGTAGATCGGGTTGACGAAGCGGCGCGTGAGCGGGAGGTAGGGCGACGGGCTCATCGGGCCCACCGGCTGGGCGGCGTGCAGCGGGTTGACGAGCACGAAGTCGGCGCCGAGGTCGCCCGCGAGGGCGGACAGCTCGGCGAGGTCCGCGGCGTCGCCGAGGCCCCAGGAGCGCTGCGAGCGCACCGAGTACAGCTGGACGGCCATGCCCCAGCCGCGGCCGTCGTCGGGGAACGGGGCCTCCAGCCGGGCGGGCGTGACGGCGAGCGGCGCGCGCCGCGGCCGGAAGCTCGACGACTCGACGACGATCTCGTGCCAGCCGAGCGGGAGGTCCGCGGGAAGGAGGTACTCCAGGCGCGAGGTCTGGACGCCGTCGACGGGCCGCATCTCGGGCGGCTCGGCGGCGCCCGAGAGCTCCCAGCGCCCGCCGTCCTCGAGGTCCACGTGGACGGTCACCTGCGTGCCGAGCGGGACCGAGACCGGTACCCGGGACTCGCGGCCGCGGGCGACGACGACCGAGTCCGGGAGGACCTCGCGCCACGGGGCGAGCTCGTGCTCCTCGATGGAGTCGGCGACCTCCTCCTCGGTGGCGGCCGGGACGCCGAGGGCGCCGAGCGCCGCGCGGATCGTCGCCGCCGAGGTGACGCGGTGCCGGCCATGGAAGTCCCAGAACTCGGTCGACACACCCTTCATCCCGGCGAGGCGCGCGAGGGCCTCGGAGGGTGCCGCGTCGTTGTCGGCGTCCGCCATTGCGCTCCTTCGAAAGACGTCGGCCGGGGCGGCCGCGGGTGCTCGGTCGTGCAGGCCCGATCCTGCCAGAGAGATCGGTTCGCTCCCGTTAGGCTATGCCGTTCTTCCGCAAGCGTCGCACGCGCGACAATGGGCGGGTGACAGCGAACGACGACACCGACCTCGCGGCCAGGCGCGCCGCCCAGTTCGAGGCCATGGGCGGGCACGAGATGTTCGACCGGCTCACGCACCGCTTCTATCAGGGCGTGCGCGAGGACGAGGTGCTGGCCCCCATGTACGAGGACGACTTCGCGGGCGGCGAGGACCGGCTGCGGATGTTCCTCGAGCAGTACTGGGGCGGCCCGTTCACCTACTCCGAGCTGCGCGGGCACCCGCGCCTGCGCATGCGGCACGCGAAGTTCCGCATCACCCCCGACGCCCGGGACCGGTGGCTTCAGCACATGCGGGTCGCCGTCGACGAGGCCGGTCTCGCCCCGGAGATCGAGCAGGCGCTGTGGGACTACCTCGTCCGCGCCGCGGACGCCATGATCAACACCCTGGAGCCGCGACCATGAATGCACCCACCACCGGCGAGATCGCGATGCCGTCCAGCTCCTCGGAGCAGATGCGGCTCATCCTCGACTCCCTGCGGCTCACGCGGACCGGCGAGGACACGTTCGCGGGCGTCTCGCTCCCCCAGCTCTCGGGCCGCATCTACGGCGGCCAGGTGCTCGCGCAGGCCCTCGTGGCGGCGGACGACACCCTCCCGGGTCCCGGGCCCGACGACGGCGGGGCGCGCCAGCTGCACTCCGTGCACGGCTACTTCCTGCGCCCCGGGTCGACGGCGGACGGCGTCACCCTCGCGGTCGAGCGCCTGCACGACGGCCGGTCGTTCTCCACGCGGCGCACCCACGCCTTCCAGTCGGAGAAGCCGATCCTGTCGTTCATCTCCTCCTACCAGGTGGATCAGCCCGGCGGCGAGCACGCGCTCGCGGCGCCCGACGCCCCGGCGCCCGAGGACCTGCCGAGCGCGATCGACCTCTTCGAGTCGCTCGACCACCCCGTCGCGAAGTTCATGTCGTCGACCGCCGCCTTCGACATCCGGCACGTCGGCCGCTCCCTCTACGTGGGCCCGGACCCGGAGCGGAACGATCACCAGATGTTGTGGATGCGGGCGCGCTCCCCGCTGCCCGAGGGCACCAGCCAGCTCATCCACCGGGCGCTGCTCGCCTACGCGTGCGACCAGGTCATGCTCGAGCCCGCGCTCCGGCGGCTCGGGCTGTCCTGGCGGACGAAGGGGATGTCGATGGCGTCGCTCGACCACTCGATGTGGTGGCACCGCGAGCTGAGGGTGGACGACTGGCTGCTGTTCGACCAGCGCTCCCCCAGCGCCCAGGGTGGGCGCGCCCTCGGTTCCGCCACGGTGTTCGACCGGGCCGGCCGGCACGTGGCCACCATCGCCCAGGAGGGGATGCTCCGCGTGCCCGACGGGCCGAATGAGGTGGCCGGGACGGGGACCGACGAGACCTGGAAGCGACCCTCGCTGCGGTAGGAGCGGCGCCGGGGTGCGGTCGGGTCAGGCGCCGTCGCCCGCGGTCCCCGCCCGGTCGCGGCGACGGAACGGGATCGGGTCGTCCATGTACCCCTCCCAGACGACGCGCTCGTCGGCCGACATGCGCCGCGGGCGGCCGGTGGACTCGTCGATGAGGACGAGCGTGGACATCGCGCGCACCGCGGGCGAGCCGTCCGGGCCCGGGATCTCGTAGCAGACGTCGATCGACGCGCCGCCGAGGTAGGAGATCCACATCTGCACCTGCAGGGGCTGCAGCGTGTACGACACCGGCGCGAGGTACTCGATCTCCTGCCGGGCGATGAAGGTGTTCGTGCCGGAGCCCGGGCCGGTGGCCAGCACCTTGGTGCCGGGACGTCCGTCGTCGGGCGTGGCTCCGTCGTCGGGTGCGTCAGGGCCGTCGGCCGCCTGCGCGGCCGGCGCCGTCCCGTCGTGCCGGCCCGTCTCGTGGCTGTCGGCGTGCGCGCGGGCGGAGGCGGTGTCGTCGAGGCCCGGGACGGAGTCCCAGAACGCGGCGATGCGCGCCTCCTCCAGGAGGGTGAACATGCGGGCGTTGTTGACGTGGCGGTAGCCGTCGATGTCCGACCAGCGCATGTGGACAGGGATCGTCATCCGTGGCATGTGCCCTCTCCTTCGTCGCGGAGATGCGTGCGGGCCGACCGGGCACCGCCGCAGAGATATGTACGGCGTGCGCGCGGCGGGAGGGCTCCCGCCGCGCGCACGCCGACCCGCGATCAGTCGCGGGTGAGCTTGCGGTAGGCCTGCGAGGTCGGTCGTGCCGCCTCCGGGCCGAGCCGCTCGATCTTGTTGGCCTCGTAGGACTCGAAGTTCCCCTCGAACCAGTACCAGGACGCCGGGTTCTCCTCCGTGCCCTCCCACGCGAGGATGTGGGTGGCGACGCGGTCGAGGAACCACCGGTCGTGCGTGACGACGACGGCGCAGCCCGGGAACTCCAGCAGGGCGTTCTCCAGCGAGCCGAGGGTCTCGACGTCGAGGTCGTTGGTCGGCTCGTCGAGCAGGAGGAGGTTGCCGCCCTGCTTGAGCGTGAGCGCGAGGTTCAGGCGGTTGCGCTCACCGCCCGAGAGCACGCCGGCCTTCTTCTGCTGGTCCGGACCCTTGAAGCCGAACGCGGAGACGTACGCGCGCGACGGCATCTCGACCGCGCCGACCTGGATGTAGTCCAACCCGTCGGAGACGACCTCCCACAGCGACTTCTCCGGGTCGATGCCGCCACGCGACTGGTCGACGTAGCTGATCTTGACGGTCTCGCCGACCTTGAGGTCGCCGCCGTCGAGCGGCTCGAGGCCGACGATCGTCTTGAACAGGGTCGTCTTGCCGACGCCGTTCGGGCCGATGACGCCGACGATGCCGTTGCGCGGCAGGCTGAAGGACAGCCCGTCGATGAGCACGCGGTCGCCGAAGCCCTTGACGAGGTCCTTGGCCTCGATGACCACGTTGCCCAGGCGAGGCCCCGGCGGGATCTGGATCTCCTCGAAGTCCAGCTTCCTCGTGCGCTCGGCCTCCGCCGCCATCTCCTCGTAGCGGGCGAGGCGGGCCTTGGACTTGGCCTGACGGCCCTTGGCGTTGGACCGCACCCACTCGAGCTCGTCGCTCAGGCGCTTGGCCAGCTTGGCGTCCTTCTTGCCCTGGACCTCGAGGCGCTCGCGCTTCTTCTCGAGGTACGTGGAGTAGTTGCCCTCGTACGGGTAGAGGCGGCCGCGGTCGACCTCTGCGATCCACTCCGCGACGTGGTCGAGGAAGTAGCGGTCGTGGGTGACGGCGATGACGGCGCCGGGGTACTTCGCGAGGTGCTGCTCGAGCCAGAGCACGGACTCGGCGTCCAGGTGGTTCGTGGGCTCGTCGAGGAGCAGGAGGTCCGGCTTCTCCAGGAGCAGCTTGCACAGCGCGACGCGGCGGCGCTCACCGCCGGAGAGGTTCGTGACCGGGGCGTCCGGCGGCGGGCACCGCAGGGCGTCCATCGCCTGCGCGAGCTGGGAGTCGATGTCCCAGGCGTTCGCCGCGTCGATCTCGGTCTGGAGCTTGCCCATCTCCTCCATGAGGGCGTCGAAGTCGGCGTCCGGCTCGGCCATCTCGTTGCCGATCTCGTTGAACCGCTCGACCTTGCCGAGGATCTCGCCGACGCCCTCCTGGACGTTGCCGAGGACCGTCTTCTCCTCGTTCAGCGGCGGCTCCTGCAGCAGGATGCCGACGCTGTACCCGGGGGTGAGGACGGCGTCGCCGTTCGACGGCGTGTCCAGCCCGGCCATGATCTTGAGGATGGTGGACTTACCGGCACCGTTCGGGCCGACCATGCCGATCTTGGCGCCCGGCAGGAACGCCATCGTCACGTCGTCGAGGATGAGCTTGTCTCCGTGGGCCTTCCGGGCCCGGACCATGGAGTAGATGTACTCGGCCACGCGTCTCCCTGTGCTGCTCGAGGTGGTGGGGGCCGGACGTCCGCCCGGCATACGCACCCCAGACTACGTGGCCGCGCGCCGGTGGCGAGGCCGGAGCACCGTCACCGGCGCGCGAGTCCGCTCACGCCACGGTCGGCGCGTACTCGTCCTCCGTCTCCGGCGACGGGACCGTGAGCCGGAAGTGCGACCCGCCCGTCCCACCCTCGTCACTCGCGTCGGAGGATCCGTCCTCCGCTGCGCCGTCCACCTCGCCGGTCTGGCCCGCCTCGCCGGTCCCGGCCGCGGGTCCCGACGCCGGGGCCGCCAGGGAGTTCGGCGCGTTCGTCGGGTCGACGCGCGTGTAGGTCGTGATCCCGCGGGAGATCTCGAACGCCACGGAGTCCGCCTGGATGACCAGGCTCGTGCGGGACTCGCCGTCCTTGGTCACCCACTCCTCGGTGATGAGGTGCCCGCGCACGAGGATGGGGTTGCCCTTCTTCACCGACTCCCCCACCTGGCGGGCCGTGCGGCCGAAGACCTTGACGGTGAACCACTGGGTGGCGCCGTCCTTCCAGTCCCCCGCCGACGGGTCGAAACGCCGGGGTGTCGACCCGACCCGGAAGGTCGTCCAGGCGACCCCGGAGTCCGTCCAGCGCAGGACGGCGTCCCCCGCCGCGTGACCCCGGACCGTCAGCTGAATCTCGTTCGTCATGGTGTGCTCCTTCGCCGCCGGCCCCGTGCCGGCACGGGACCACGCTGCGGTCTTCGGGCGACCGTCCGCCCGGGCGAGACGGTCGCCTGTGGACGCGACGGCGTCGGGCGGGGTGTGGAGGACGTGCTGACGAGAGGGGTGCGAGAAGAGGGCCGGGCCCGCAACGGGCTCCCCCGCGCAGGAGTCAGGCGACGACGGAGCGCAGCGCCTCGTGCTCGGCGAGCACGGGCTCGACCGGCCGGCGCAGGTGGGTGGCCGCCACCTCGTGCAGTGCCGAGTCCAGCGCCCTGCCGTAGGCCTCGGATCGCTCTCTCGCCGCGCGCTCACGCGCGCGGGGCGCCATCGCGACGAGCACGATCCCGGCGATCGCCACGACCGCACCGGCCCCGATCCACGCCCACCGGGTGACGAGCAGGTCTCCGACGACGACGCCCACCGCCGCGAGCGCGACGCCGAGGACGATCGCGAGGATCCCCCACACGCGCAGGCTGCGCGACGCCGCCACGCGGACCTCGGGAAGCGGGACCGAGCGGGCCGCGGCGTTGACGTGGCCGGTCAGCTCGGGGGTCGGCGTGGCGGCCTCCACGACGGCGCGCTCCCAGCGCGTCGGCAGTCCCGCCGTGCTCTCGGCGAGCCAGTCGGCGCGGACGGGCTCGACCGAGCTCTCCGGCACCTCCGAGGGCCGGGCGGGCGCGCCCGAGGTGCGGATCGCCGTCGCGACGGAGTTCACCGCCGCGGCCGCGCCGACGGCGTGGGCCAGGTGCTCGCCGACCTCGCGGTCGTCCGGCAGCGTGATCTCGCGGTCAGCGACCGTGTCGGCGAGGCCGGCCCTCAGACGGTCGATGCCGGCGTCGAGGGTCGCCGCGGAGGTCGTGGGGCGCACGAGCGCACGCGCCAGGAATTCGCGGATGTCCGGGATCCCATCGCCGGTCAGCGCCGAGGCGGTGAGGATCTCCACGCCGGTCAGTCCGTCGTCGTGCAGCACCTGCCGGACGTCCGCGACGACCGTCTCGACGTCCTCCTCACGCAGGGTGTCGACCTGGTTGACGATGACGAGCATGTGCTCCTCGCGCCCGCGCAGGTGCGTGAGGTAGTTGTCGTGCAGGACATGGTCCGCGTACTTCTGGGGGTCGACGACCCACACGAGGACGTCGACGAGCGGCAGCATGCGCTCGACGATCCGCTGGTTGGCCGCGGACCGGGAGTCGTGGTCCGGGAGGTCCAGGAGGACGAGGCCGTGCAGGAGCTCCTCGTCGCCGGCGTCGAGGAGCGACTCGCGGGTCACGCGCCGCTCGTCGGGGACGCCGAGAAAGTCGAGCAGGCCGGTCGCGTCCGGCCCCCACACGCAGGCCGTCGGCTTCTCCGTGGTGGGCCGCAGCGGGCCGACCTCCGCCACCTCGAGGCTGGAGATCTGGTTGAACATCGAGGACTTCCCGGACCCCGTGCCACCGACGAGCGCGACCACCGCGTGGTCGACGCCCAGCTCGAGTCGGTCGAGGAGCTCGGCGGCGTCCTCCTGCGTGCGTGCGGCCACGGCCTGGTCGATGCGGTCGCCCGCCGAGGCCACGGCCTCGGTCAGGTCGGTGATGCGCTCGCGCAGGGCGGCGCCGACCGTTTCGGTGCTCTCGAACTGGGTCACGTGAACTCCTTGAGCTCACCGGCGCGGAGGCGCAGGCCGGTGCCGGGCTCGACACCCAGGTCGGCGAGGGCGTCAAGGTAGGGACGGGAGATGTCGTGCACGGCGCGCTCCGCGACGTCGACGAGTGCGTTCGTCGCGTCCGACAGCAGGCGTGCGGCGTCGCCCCGCAGCATGCCACGGACCGCGGCGGCCGGGCCGGCCAGTCCGGCGCCGCCCGCGCCGACGAGGGCGGCCACGCCGTCGGCGCCCAGCGCCTCGGCGGCCGCACGGCCCTCCGGGGAGCTCAGCGCCCCCTCGACCGACGACTCCACCCGGGCGCGCCAGTCGCCGACGGCACGGTCGGCGACGGCCTCCGGCCCGCGGGCACGGTGCGCGCGCTGGTCGGCGAGCGAGGCGGGGCCGCCTCCGGCCGCCCAGCGGCGGCCGATCTCGGCGTCTGCCTCGCGGACGGCGGAACGGATCGCCTCCCGGACCGGGCCGGTCACCTCCGCGAGCACGGCGAGCGCCGCCTCGCGGCGCTCCCGACGGCGCGCAGCGCGGCCGGGACGGATCCTCCCGGGGCGAGCGGCGACGTCGGACAGGGGGCCTCCGGTGGAGGCCAGGGCGAGCCACCGGGTGGTCGGCGAGCCGTCGGTGAGCGAGTGGGCTGCGAGCGCGCGGCGGAGGCGGGCGACCGGCTCTGCCGCGGCGGCGTCGACGAGCGCGGTGAGCTCCTCGAGACGGGAGACCTGGCGGTCCGCGGCGTCGGCAATGACGAGGAGGTCCTCGCGCAGCGCTGCCCACGTGGTGCGGGTGGCGTGCCGGCGGAGCGTCGACCCGGCGCGGGTCGAGGCGATGAGCCGCAGCCAGGAGGAAAGTTCCGCGACCTGCTCGGGGGGCAGCGGTCCGGAGTGGGGACCGGCGTCCGGGACAACGAAGATCGGGGCGTCCGCGGCGCCGAGCGACTGGAGCCGGCGGGTCAGGTCGCGGTGGACGGCCGTGCGGGCGGAGTCCCCCGCGCGGTTGAGGACGACGCCGATCGTCACCCCGCGTTCGTGAGCCACGGTGAGCGCGGACCACGGCAGCTCGTCGCCGTAGCGGACCGGCGTGGTGACGAAGATCCACAGGTCCGCGGTCTCCACGAGGCGGGCGGAGAGCCGGCGGTTACGGGCGTCGACCGAGTCGAGGTCCGGGGCGTCGAGGACGGCGACCCCCCGCGGGACCGTGTCGATCGGGTGGATGCGCGCGAGGGAGCGGATCGGGTTGTCGGCGAGCGAGGCGGCGTCGTCGGGGTGCACGGCGAGGACGGCCTCGCGGGTGGTCGGGCGCAGCACGCCTGCCCTGGAGATCTCGGAGCCGACGAGGGAGTTGATGAGCGTCGACTTGCCGGCGCCGGAGGAGCCTCCGAGGACGACGATGGCCGGCGCGTCGGCCTCCTCGAGCCGGGGCACGAGGCGGACCTCGAGCTCGGTGAGCACGCGGTCGCGGCGGGCGCGGGCCTCCTCGGCGCCGGGGATGTCCAGCGGCAACGCAAGGTCGGTGAGGTCGCTCAGGGTGTCGGAGACGACCGCGGTCCGCGGCAGCGCGTCGCCCGAAGCCCCAAAGGGCCGGCGGGCAGGACCGTCGCCGTTCGCGGGGCGGAAGGAGAAGGTCGGCACCCCCCTATTGTGGCGGCCCCGGCCGCGGACCGGGTACCAGCCCGGCCCGGCGCGCCGCCGTCGGACCTGTTTCTCCACTTCTCCACGCGAGGGAGGAACGGAGGGCGCGACGTAGGAACTGCGAATTCCTCCCTCGCCCGCTCCCTTCCTACCTCACAGGAGTCTGTGGGAGGGAGTGGGGCGGAGTCCTGACAACTCGCGGGCGGATGCAGGACAAATGTCAGAGACCGCGGCGCGGGGCTCCTCCTACGGTTGACGCGTCCCACCCAGACTCCGAGGAGAGTGACGATGACGCAGATCGACGAACGAGCCGGTGCACGCACCAAGCACGGGGGTGACGTTCTCTCGGTCGACCAGGTCGTGCGGACCTTCGGCGACTTCACCGCGGTGGACGGCGTGAGCTTCCGCATCGAGCAGGGCGAGACCTACGGGCTGCTCGGACCCAACGGCGCGGGCAAGACGACGACGATCTCGATGGTCGCGGGGCTCATCCCGGCAACCTCGGGCACGATCACGGTCGTCGGGGAGCGCATCACGGCGTCCTCGATCGGTCCCAAGCGCCACATCGGCCTGGTCCCCCAGGACCTGGCGATCTACCCGGAGCTCAACGCGCGGGAGAACCTCAGCTACTTCGGCCGCCTGCAGGGCATGGACCGGTCCGACCTGAAGAGCCGCATCGACGAGATCCTCGAGCTCATCGGGCTCGCCGACCGCGCCAAGGAGCAGACGAAGAAGTACTCCGGCGGCATGAAGCGCCGGCTGAACATCGGCGTCGGCCTCCTGCACCGTCCGCAGCTCCTCATCCTCGACGAGCCGACCGTCGGCGTGGACCCGCAGTCCCGCAACTCGATCCTCGAGTCCGTCGAGCGACTGTCCACCGAGGGCATGGCCGTCCTGTACACGACCCACTACATGGAGGAGGCCGAGCGCCTCTGCGACCGGATCGGCATCATCGACTCCGGGAAGATCCAGGCGGAGGGGACCCAGGACGAGCTCATCCGGATCGTCGGTGGCGTGGACAAGATCCTGCTGCGCGGCTCGGGCGACCTGGACGCCGCGGCCACCGCGCTGGGCGGCATCGAGGCCGTCACCCAGGTGGAGGTCGAGCGGCGCGAGCTGCGCCTCGACGTGAAGGACGCCCCGACGACGGTCGCCGAGGTCGTCACGACGGCCACCTCCGCAGGGGTGAGCCTTGCGGACGTGGAGATCACGCGACCGGACCTGGAGTCCGTGTTCCTGCACCTCACGGGGAAGGCCCTGAGGGACTGACATGGGACACATGTGGACCATGGCGCAGTTCGACCTGCGCCAACGACTACGGGACAAGTCCGTCATCATCTTCGCGGTCATCGTGCCGCTGGCCCTGATGACGGTCCTCAACTTCGTCATCCCCTCCTCCGAGGACGACGTCGAGCTCGAGCCGATCACGATCGCCGCCACCGTGCCGGAGGGCGACGAGACGGCCGCAGGGCTCGTCTCCGCGCTCGGAGAGACCGAGGGTCTCGACATCACGGTGGACGAGGTCGACGCCGAGACCGCCCGCTCCCGGGCCGAGGACGGCACGGCCACGGTCGCGCTCATCGTCCCCGACGGGTTCGGGGACGCGGTCGCCTCCGGCGACCAGGCCGACGTCGCGGTCGTGGAGGGCGACGGCAGCGGGCTGGAGTCCGACATCGTCGTCTCGATCGTCACGAGCATCGTGCAGCGGATGGACGCCGGATCGGTGGCCGCACGGGCGGGCCTGCAGGTCGGCGTCGCGCCGGAGCAGATCGGCTCGGTCGTCCAGTCGGTCGTGACCGCCGAGCCCGCGGTCTCGCTGACCGAGGGCACCGTGTCCGTCGAGCAGCTGGACGCCTCCGGCTCGCTCGTGGCGGGCCAGGCCGGCCTGTTCCTCCTGTTCACGACCGGCTTCGGCGTGCTCGCGCTCGTCACCGAGCGGGAGCAGGGGACGCTCGCGCGGCTGCGGTCCATGCCGATGCCCACCTGGCAGATCTCGGGCGCGAAGGTGCTCGTCAGCGCAATCCTCGGCTTCGTCGCCACGGCGATCCTGCTCACCGTCGGTGGCCTGCTGTTCGGGGTGGACTTCGGCAACCCGGCGCTCATCGCCTGCCTGATCGCCGCCGTCGTGCTGGCCGCGACGTCTCTCGGCATGCTCATCATCCGCATCGCGCGGACCTCCGAGCAGGCGAGCATCGCCCAGACCATCTCCGCGATGGTGTTCGGCATCGCCGGCGGGGCGTTCTTCCCGATGGCCGTCTCCGGCATCGCGGGACGCATCCTCGACCTCAACCCGATCACCGCGTTCATCCGCGGGCTCGGGATCACCGCCGGGGGCGGGTCGCTCGGCGACATCGCCGTCCCGGTCGCCACGATGCTCGGGTTCGCGCTCGTCGTCGGGGCGATCTCCCGGCTCATCCCGGACAGGGGGACCGCACTGTGAGGGCCATCGTCACGATCGCGCGCACGGAGCTCCTCCGCTTCGTCCGCGACACCTCGAACATCTTCTTCGTCTTCATCTTCCCACTCATCCTCGTGGCCGTCCTCGGCCTGCAGTTCGGCGGCGGCGGAGGCGGCGGCAACGTCTCTCTGGCGGGCGCGGACAGCGACCTGCGGGACGACACGGTCGCGGCCCTGGAGGCCCAGGACCTCGAGGTCACCGTCTCGGAAGCCGACTACGTCCGCAACCAGGTCGCTCGCGGCAGCAGCGACGTCGGGTTGTTCATCACCGACGACGAGGCCGCCGCCTACGACGACGGACAGGCCGTCTCGGTCGAGATGATCGCCAGCAGCTCGCAGAACGGGCCCGCGGTCCAGCAGCGCGTGACCTCCGCGATCGAGGTCCTCTCCCTGGGCCGCGCGGAGGCGGACGCGCTCGTCGGTGCCGGGGCGGACGCGGGAGCGGTCCCGGACGCCCTCGATGCGGCCCGGCAGTCGGTGCCGGCCACCACCGTCACGGTGACCGACGTGGACGCGATCGCGCAAGAATTCTCCGGGGTCGGCCAGTTCGAGGTCGGCGCCGCGTCCCAGCTGCTGCTGTTCGTCTTCCTCACCTCGCTCGCGAACTCGAGCTCGCTCATCGCGGCGAGGCGCGAGGGCGTGACGGCCCGGTCGATGGCCGCGCCGATCGGCTCCGCGCAGATGATGGCCGGCCTCTCGCTCGGTCGCTGGGTGATCGCCCTGTTCCAGGGCGTGTACATCATGGTGGCGAGCTCTCTGCTGTTCTCGGTCGGCTGGGGCAACATCTGGCTCTCGGCGCTCGTGCTCGCCGTGTTCGCGCTCGTCGCGGCAGGCGTGGGGATGCTCCTCGGCGCGCTGCTCGACAACGAGGGCGCCGCGGTGGGCGTCGGGGTCGGCCTCGGCCTCGTGCTCGCCGGCATCGGCGGCGGCATGGCGCCGCTGGAGATCTTCTCCGACACCATGCGGCAGATCGCCCACGTCACGCCGCACGCCTGGGCCTACGACGCCTTCGCCTCGATCGTGCGGCACGACGGCACGCTGACCGACATCCTGCCGATGCTCGGGGTGCTCGCCGCCTTCGCGGTGGTCGCCCTCGCGCTCGGCACCTGGGCGCTCAGGCGCAGCATGCTGCGGGCGATGTAGTCGGTACGCGGCCGGTCGCTTCGGTGGCCGGCGCGCGGCCGGCAGGTGGACGCCGACACGGGCGGCGAGGTGGGGCCAGGTCAGCTCCCCTCGCCGCCCGTGGTGCGTTCGCTCCCTAGTGCGTTCACTCCTGGGCGGCCGGCCCGCGGGACCCGGGCCCGCGGGACCCCGGCCCGCGGGACCCCGGCCCGCCGGGGCGAGGACCGAGGTCGGGACCCGATGTCAGGGCCCGGCGCGGTCAGGGTCGGTAGGGCCGGGTGGCAGCGGCGACGGCGAAGCCGGCGCCGGCGAAGAACTCGCGGGACCCGGAGCGGTTCTCGTCGACGGACAGGGTCATGCGCGGCCGACCGAATCCGCGCTGCACTCCGTCGAGGAGACGGCGGCCCGCGCCCGTCCGGCGCACGTCCTGCCGCACGGCGAGGAAGTCGAGGTAGACGGCGTCGTCGCCCTGCGTCCGCGCCGTCGCATAGCCGACGACGTCGCCGTCCGCGGCGAGCACGACGGTCCTGTAGCTCCCGTCCTCGGCGACCAGCTCCTCGGCACGCGCGTACGTGTCGGGGAACTCGGCGTCGTGGAGGGCGCGGATCGCGGGCAGGTCGGCGGGAGCCGCCCACCGGAGGTCGGGGCCGAGAGGCGAGTCGGTCGCATCGGGCGCGCCTGTCTCCCCGGGAGCGTCGGCCGCCCTGGGCGCACCAGTCGCCTCAAGAGCGTCGGCCGCCGCCGTCGTACGGGCGTACTCGTACGTCACCGCCCCGGGCCGCCACCCGCACTCCTCCGCGAGCCAAGCCATCCCCGGGTGGTCGACCGACGCGAACAGCTCGTGTCCGGCCACCGGCGCCTGCTCCGCCACCGCGCCCAGGAGGCCGGGAGCCTCCTCGCGCCAGTGGGTCTCCTCCACCCAGGGGCCGTAGATCCACGAGCGATCCATGTCCTCGTCCCACTCGACGGCGGCCGCGCCGACCACCCGGCTGTCCACGACGGACACGCGGACCGTCTGGAGCCAGTGCTGGTCCAGGCTCTCGAGGTCGTCCTGGATGTCGGAGCGCTCCGTGCCGAGGTACGCGCAGGCGGTCCGCGGAGACTGCTGGTGCCGCACGACGAGGTCCAGCACCGCGGCAGGGTCGATGTCCTGAGAGGTGACGATCATGGCGTCATGCTCGGGCGGGTACCGAGCCGGGTCAACAGGTTTTCCCGTCGGTGACCCGCCCCCATCTGTGAGGTAGTCGCCGGCCCACGACGACGACTATCACCCAATCGGACAGGTTCCGTTCCGATTGGCTTGGGACAATGGAGCCGTGACCCCCACTGCCTCCTCCGACAGCCTGCCTGCCCTCGACACGTCCTCGCTCGACCTTCCGCCGGTCGAGGAGGCGCGCCGTCTGCGCTTCGTCGCGCTCGACATGGACGGCACCCTCGCCCGGTCCGACCACTCCGTGGCGCCGGAGTTCTGGCCGGTCGCCCGGGAGCTGCTCGACCGCGGCATCGTGCTGTGCGCGGCGTCGGGCCGCCAGCGCAACGCGATCGTGGCGACGATGGAGCCGGTCGTCGACCGCATCATGATCCTGTCCGAGAACGGCGCCGCGGTCTGGGACGGCGAGAACGTCGTCCGCGCCGAGGCCGTCGACGCCTCCGTCCTGGCCGCGGTCACCGAGACCGTCCGCGAGCTCCGCGCCGCGGGACACAACGTCGGCCTGCTCGCCGCGACGCCGCACCAGGCGTACGTCGAGAGCACGGACGAGCTGTTCCTCGAGTTCGTCACCCGCTACAACCCGAACGTGGCGGAGACCGACGACCTCACGGCCCTCCCCCACGACGTCGTGAAGATCGCCGTCTGGTCCGAGCGGCCCGCCACGGAGGTCACGTACCCGGCGATCGCCGCCCTCGGACTCGAGGCGGATACGGTCCGCTCGGCCGAGAACTGGATCGACGTCATGCGCACCGGTACGTCCAAGGGCGCCTCGCTGCGCCGGGTGATCAGCGATCTCGGCATCGCGCCCGAGGAGTGCGCCGCGTTCGGCGACCACCACAACGACCTGACGATGCTCCAGTCCGTCGGCATGTCCTTCGCGATCGGCAACGCCGAGCCGGAGGTCAAGGACGTCGCGCGGTTCGTCGCCCCGACCAACGACGAGAACGGTGTGGCGCGGGTGCTCCGCGCGCTCCTCGACGCCTGAGGTCGTTCGGGCAACCACTCCCGCGCCGGCCCGTCGCACGAGCCCGCCCGCAGTCCCGCCGCGCGAACGGCCCGCTGATCAGGCCGACGAGCCGGAGCCGAGGGTCGACGCGCGCTCGACGAGCGTCGGATCGAACGTCACCGACCCGGACTCCTCGCCGTCGATGGTGCGGATCATGAGGTCGGCAGCGGCCCGGCCCATCTCGTGCATCGGCGACCGCACGGTCGTCAGCGGCACGGGGAGGTAGGCCGCGAGAGAGGTGTCGTTGTATCCGGCGATCGCGATGTCGTCGCCGATCACGAGGCCCCGGGAGCGCGCGGCCCCCATGGCGCCGATCGCGGTGAAGTCGTTGACGGCGAACACGGCGGTCGGCGCGCTGCCCGATCCCAGGAGGGCGCTCATCGCCTTCTCGCCGGCGGCGGCGTCGAAGCCGCTGATGATGTGCCTCTCGGGCCCGACCTCGATCCCGTGCTCGGCCATGCGCTGAAGAAAGCCCGTCGCCCGGTCTACCCCGGTGCTCGAGAAGTTCGTGCCGCCGATGACGGCGACCTCGGTGTGCCCCAGCGCGTGGAAGTGGTCGGCCACGAGGGCGCCCCCGAGGCGGTCGTCGAGCCAGGCGCCGGGGTGCCCGCCGGACCGGCGGCTGACGGTGACGAAAGGGGTGCCGTTCCCTGCGAGGGAGTTGAGGAAGGCCGGGCTGATCGTCGCGTCCCCGAAGATGAGGCCGGCCACCCTGCGGTCGATCGCGTTGGCCGTCAGCTCACGCCGGAGGTCGGCCTCGTCCCGGCTGTTCGCGACGAAGGTGGTGTAGCCGCTCTCCCCGGCCCGCTCCTGGATGCCCTCGTAGATCGTCGCCAGCACGAGGTCCGACAGGCGCGGCACGATGACCGCGAGGTCCCGGTTCACGCCCGTGCGCAACGACGAGGCCGCGATGTCGGGGACATAGTTGAGCTTCTTGGCGATCTCGCGGATCCGGTCGGCGTTCGCGATGCTCGCGGCGGGTCGCCCGCCCGGCCTCGGGTGCAGGACGCGCGAGACGGTCGGGACGCTCACGCCCGCGGCCCTCGCGACGTCGCGCAGGGTCACCCGGGACTGGACACGTCTCTGCATGACTCCATCTTGGCGCATCCGGGGGTCGCCACCGGTCGCATCCACAGCGCGCCTCGAGCGCCCGATCTTGACATCGCGACGAACCTGCGATTCTGTGGTCCCCAACCACTGCGTAATCGATTGGGCAAACGTGGATCACACGCCGGGCCAGAGTGGACCGAGCAAAGCAGCACACAGCGTCGCGCTGGCGCGCGAACGCGCGGATCTCGGGGCGTTCGTGACGATCGTGGATCCCCCGCCCCACGCCGGTACCGCGGATTGCCGCGACAGGGCCACGCTGCCGCTCGACGGCATGTCGTTCGCCGCGAAGGACACCATCGACACCGCGGACATCGCGACGTCCTAGGGCTCGCGGCACTTCGCCGGCCACGTCCCCACGCGGAGCGCGAGCTGCATCGAGCTCCTGGAGGACGCCGGGGCGGTCCTCGTCGGCAAGACGACGACCCACGAGTTCGCGTACGGGCCGACCGGCGCGAGCTCGGCGAACGGGCCGGCGCACAACCCCCACGACCTCGGACGGATCACGGGCGGGTCGAGCGCCGGCAGCGCCGCGGCACTGGCCGCAGGCATCGTGCCCTTCGCCCTCGGGACCGACACCGGCGGGTCCGCACGCATCCCCGCGGCGCTCTGCGGCGTCCACGGGTTCAAGCCGACGTTCGGCGCCCTCCCGCTCGACGGCGTCTTCCCGCTCTCCCCCACGTTCGACACCCTCGGCCTCATGGCGAGCGACCCCCGCACGATCCGTGCCGCGTGGCGGGTCCTCCACCCCGACGACGACGCAGCCTCACGCGCGCCGCTCACCCGGGTGGCACGCGTCGACCTGGGACCGGGGCTCCCCGTGGACGCCGATGTCCACTCCGTCGTCGCCGGGGCCGTCGACCGCCTGTCCCCCACACGGATCGCCCTCCCCGAGATCGAGGAGACGCACGAGATCTACCGCCGGATCCAGGGCGGCGAGGCGCGCGCCCTGCACGAGGACCGACTGGCGTCGGCACCCGAACTCTTCCAGCCCGACGTCCGCGAGCGGCTCGAGGCCGCCGGCGACGTGCGCGCGTGGGAGTACGTGCGAGCCAGGGACGACCTGGAGCGGCTCCGTGCCCGGCTCCTGCCCCTGTTCGACTCGGTCGACGTCCTCGCCCTGCCCACGACGCCGGTCACGGCCCCGCTCCTGGGCGACGAGGAGGTTCGGATCGGCGGGCAGACCCGGCCGACACGCACCGCGCTGCTCAGCCTCACCACGCCGTGGAGCGTCCTCGGCTGGCCCGCCATCAGCGTCCCGGCCGGGCGGGTGTCCGGCCTGCCCGTCGGCCTTCAGCTCGTGGCCGCACCGGGGCGCGACGCGGACCTCCTCGACCTCGCCGCCACGCACTTCCCGGCCGCCTCCCCCACCGACCACCACCCCCATCAGTTCGCACCACCGACCGCAAGGAGACGTCATGGCTGACACCCCCACGAACGACCCGACCCCCGTCCCGCCGATGAGCGCCGTCAAGGCTGCTGCCATCCAGTTCGACCCGCAGGTCGGGCTGGAGAACAAGGACGCCAACGTCGCCCGCGGCATCGAGCTCGTCAACGAGGCGGCCGACAACGGCGCGAACCTCATCGTCCTGCCCGAGCTCGCGAACACCGGCTACTCGTTCGACAACCGCGAGGAGGCCTACGCCCACGCCGAGGAGGTCCCGGACGGCCCGACCTGCCGCGCATGGGCGGAGGTCGCCGCCGCGCGGGGGATCTACCTCGTCGCGGGCATCCCCGAGGTCGACGGCGTCGACATGTTCGACACGGCCGTCCTCATCGGCCCGGACGGCTACATCGGCCGCTACCGCAAGACCCACCTGTGGAACCGGGAGAAGCTCGTGTTCGAGCCGGGCAACGAGGGCTACCCCGTGTTCCCGACCCCGATCGGCCGGATCGGGCTGCTCGTGTGCTGGGACATCTGGTTCCCGGAGGTCGCCCGCATCCTCGCCGCCCAGGGCGCGGACGTCATCTGCTCGGTGAACAACTGGGTGTGGACGCCCCCGCCGCTGTTCGACGCGACCGGCAAGGCGATGGCGAGCTACCTGACGATGGCCGCGTCGCACAGCAACGGCGTGCCGATCGTGGCCGCGGACCGGGTGGGCAGCGAGAAGGGCGCGACGTTCCTCGGCTGCTCGCTCATCACCGGGATCAACGGCTGGCCGGTCGGGGAGGTCGCCAGCCCCACCGAGGAGACCACGCTGTACGCGGACCTCGACCTCATGGAGTCCCGCTCCGGCCTCATCTGGAACCAGCTGAACGACCTGCCGCGCGATCGCCGCACCGACCTCTACGACCCACTGCTCGGGTACGACGGCACGGAGATCGCCCGGTGAACCGCGCCCCGGCCCACCCGGGCACGGAGCCGTTGTCCGCCTCCCGCCAGGCGACCCTCTGGGGAACGGGCGCGGCCTTCCTCGGGCTCGTCGCCCTCGCGATGTGGGGGCTCAGCCGGGTCACGGCGCTGTCGTCCTGGCCGGCCCACACCGAGTGGGCGAGCGACCTGTCGACGCCGCTGAACTGGCTCATGTGGCTGGTCGGCGACACCAACGAGGCCCAGTTCTACAAGAGCTCGCTCGCCGGCATCGGCATGACGCTCGGCGTGCTCGTCGCGTGGGGCCTGCTGCGGGCGGGCAGGCGAGCGGCCGGCATCCCGATCACGTACGGCAACGGACTGATCGGCTGGGTCCTCGCCGCGTCCTGGATCTCGCTCGTCCTCGCGAACGTCGGCTGGCAGTGGACGATCACCGACGAGTTCGTCTGGCAGCCCACGTTCGTCACGTTCGTGTCCGTGTCCTCCGCGGTCGTGCTCGTCTACGGCCGCGGGTGGGCCACGGCCCTCACGGCCGCCGTGCTCGGAGCCGCCTTGACCACGCCCATCTCCATCGTCGTGGTCGACTACGTGTGCATCCCGCTCGAGCTGCCGTCCGTCGTCGGCAACGTGCTCGGCATGTGCATCGGCGGGCTCATCGCGTTCGCGGTCTGCCGGGTCCTCCCGTGGATGACGCTGCCCGCCGATGACGGCCCGACCGGGCAGGACCCCGAGGAGGCCCCGGCCCCGAACCCGACGTTCCGCACGCCGGGCAGGGTCCTGCGGCGCGCACTCGCCGACTTCACCGAGCCGCAGTTCTACGGCAACGAGTGGGCCTCGCTCGGCCTGCTCGCCGGCGTCGTCCTCGAGTTCTGCCTCAACCCGGCCTCCCCGGTCTACGGCAGCGGCCTGCTGCCTGGCGTGATCACGGCCCAGTTCATCTCGGCGGTGCTCGGGGTGCTGCTGTTCCGCTCGGCGTGGGAGCGCGACGGCTTCTACCCGACCTTCATCCCGATCGTGTCGGTCGCGCCCGCGCTCGTGGTGACGTTCGGCTCCTCGCCGCTCGTCGTGGTCTCGGCCGGCGTTCTCGGCGCGCTCATCTGCCCGAAGCTCGGGGAGATCCTCGCCCGCGCGCTGCCGAAGGACTTCCACCCGTTCATCGCGTACGTGTTCACGATGGCGGTCTCGTGCGCGGTGCTCGTGCCCGTCCTCAAGATGGTCCCGGGCTTCGGCGCGTAGGCACGTCCCCGTTCCCCGACGCCGTCGCTCGCCCACCCGGGTGGGCGGCGGCGTCGCCGTGCTCAGTCGGGAGACGTGGCCGCGATCGCGGCCAGGACCAGGTCGGGCAGGCTCGACTGCCACTGGAGGACGTCGTGCCCGCCGGGGTGCCGGCGGTGGTCGATGAGCGCGCCGCGCGCGGCGAGAAGGGCCCCGGCGGACCGGCAGTGCTCGGCCACGCCCCAGTCCAGGGCGCCGGACTCGAGGAGCACCGGGGCGCCGCCGTCGTCCGCCCGGCCCTGCTCTTCGAACCAGCCGTCCGCCTCGCTCCAGGGGTCGGTCGGGGTAGGCCACCACAGGGAGGGGGACTGCGCGATCGCCGCCCGCACGACGTCCGGGTGCCGGGTGGCCGCGAGCAGCGCGAACAGTCCGCCGAAGCTCTGGCCGGCCACGACCCAGCGGCGTTCGCCCAGCTCGCCGGCGAGGTGCCGGACCGCGCGCAGGAGCTCGCCGGTCTCGCGGGCGCCGGCTGCGTAGTCCCGCTCGCGCTGGAGCGGTCCGCCGGAGTCGAGGAACAGCAGGTGCACGGGCGGGGCGTCGCCCGCGGACCGGCGAGCCGCCAGCTCCGGGGCGAGGGGGAACTGGGCGCGCCAGACCTCGCCGTCGGCGAGCAGGACGACGGGCGAGTCGGCGTCGGCGTGCGGGTCGGACCACCGCCACAGCCCCAGCCCCGCACCCGTGCTCGGGCTCGTCACCTCGCCGAGGTGCTCGGCCTCGGCCGGGCCCTCGCGCCAGAGCGAGAGGGTGGGCGCGGCGGGCCCCCGCGCAACCGCGTAGTTCGGGACCGCGCGCCCCGCCGTGGCGAGGACGGGCTTGGAGGGCATCCGCTCGCGCGCCCACGGGTCGGTCCGGGCGCCCGTCGCGAGTGCCCGGAGGCTCGCGACGTCCGGTCCGCCGTGCAGGGTGGGCGCGACGGCGTGCGGCAGGGGCACGAACAGGTAGCTCCCCTGCCAGGTGCTCGGCAGCCGCAGGGTGAGGGCGTGCAGGTCGGTCGAGCCGATGCGGTGCAGCGCCGTGTCGGCCGGGTCGAGCGGGTCGGCGATCCGGTTGAGCTGCAGGACCACGCCGTGCGGGGCCTCGCCCCGCCAGACGAACGTGTAGCGGGAGAAGGCCGGGTCACCGTCCTTGTCTCGCCCCTCCCCCGACGACGGCGCGTCCGGCTCGACGAGCGGCGTCCCCTCGCGCGTCAGGCGGGAGACGAAGTCGTCGACCGCGTCGGCGTCTCCGACCTCGAGGCGTCGCTCCAGGGCGTCGACCGCGTCGGACCGGGTCCGCGGGAGGGGCCAGCGCCGGAGGGTGTGCGGTGGCGTGGTGCGCGTGCGGGCGCGCGCGTCGTCGTCGGGCCGTCCGGGTCCGGGGTGAGTGGTCATGCCGGCCGAAGGCCGGCGAATACGAGTGCCTCGTCGACGAGGTCCACCCTGTGAAGGTTCGCGACGTCGTCGAGCGGGAACCAGGCGACGTCGTCGGTGGACCCGTCCTGCTCGACCGCCATCTCGCCGCCGACGATCCGGCCGGAGTAGACGATGCGGATGCCCTGCATCGGGATGCCACGAGACTCCGGGGCCAGCCGCTTCTCCCCGGGGATGACGATGCTGCCGACCCCGAGGACGTCGCCGACCTCGACGTCGTACCCGGTCTCCTCCTTCAGCTCGCGGACGGCGGCGTCGGCCGGGTGCTCCCCGGGGTCGATCCCGCCGCCGGGCATGGTCCAGCCCTGGGCGTCGTCGGTCGCGTACCAGTGGGTAAGAAGGATCCGGCCGTCCTGCTCGAGGACGACGTAGGCGGCCACTCGGGTATCCATGCCCACCATCGAACCACCGCGACGGCGCGGGTCACCTGCGGGTTCACGCGCCAGGTCACGCATCCGGGGCCCTAGACTCTTCCGGTGGGCCGTCCGCGGCCCGACGCCTCCGTAGCTCAATGGATAGAGCGCCGGCCTTCTAATCCGTAGGTTCCCGGTTCGAGTCCGGGCGGGGGCACCGATTCTGGCTCGACCTGTAGCCACGGGTGTAGCCACCAGCTCGGCCGGGACGACGCACCCGGGCGCCGGGGCGTCGCCCGCCCCCCTCCTCCCCCGCCGGTACCCTCCGGCACATGACATCACCGGAGTTCCCGGCCCTTGTCGCGGTCCTGTTCGGCGTCGTCGCCGCAGTCGTGCTGTTCGTCCCGTTCGTCGCGGTGCAGTACCGGCGGGAAGGCCGGCTGACCTTCCTTCAGGTGGTGCTGTGGGTCGCGTTCCTCGTCTACGCGCTCGCCCTGTGGACCTACACGCTCCTGCCGCTGCCGGACCCGGACGACATGCGATGCGTCGGCACGCAGCTGACCCCGTTCCAGTTCGTCAGCGACATCCGGTCGTACCCGATCGACTCGCTCGGCGGCCTCGCCCGCAACCCGGCCGTCATGCAGGTCGCGCTCAACGTCGCCCTGTTCGTGCCGCTCGGGTTCTTCCTCCGGTTCTTCTGGCGGCGGGGCGTCGTCGTGACCACCGTCGTCGGCCTGCTGATCTCCCTGCTCATCGAGTGCACGCAGCTGACGGGCGTCTGGGGCGTGTACGACTGCGCCTACCGGTTCTTCGACGTCGACGACCTCATCATCAACACCGCCGGCGCGCTGATCGGCGGCCTGCTGGCGGCGCTCCTGATGCCCGGACGCACGAGCCCCGACGACGGCGCCGCGGCCGCTCCCCGTCCCGTCACCTTCGGTCGTCGCCTCGTCGGGATGATCTGCGACGGCCTCGCCGTCTGGCTCACGGGCGCGCTCGCGGCCGCGGTGTTCAGGGTCATCTGGTTCTACGCCCTCGAGAACCCGTACGGCTCGGACGAGCGGCACACGAACATCGTCGCCGTGGCCGTCCCGTTCGTGCTGTTCGGCCTCGGCACCCTGGCGACCGGGCGCACGATCGGCGACTCCGCGGTGCTCCTGCGCTGGCGCGGCGGCGTCCGGCCGACCGTGCTGCGCAGCCTGCTGCGGTACCTGGGTGGCATCGGCGGCTGGCAGGTGCTCAGCTACCTCCTACCCGGCTGGGACGGCCTGTTCGTCGTCGCGCTCCTCGTCTGCCTGATCGCGACCTCCTCGCGCGGCGGCCTGCCGGGCATCCTCTCCGGCGCGCGCCCGGTCGACGCCCGCAGCGTCGACGCCGCGCACTGACGCCTCACCGCGTGCGGGCGACGCGGCGAGCCAGGAGCGCTGCGGCGGCCAGCCACAGGACCCACCCGGCGGCCTCGGCGGGCCAGCTGACGCCGTCGCCGGAGGCGACCGACTGGGTGAGGAAGACGCGGATGCTGTTGAGCGCGCCGTGCACGATCACGGCCGGCCACACCGATCCCGACGCGAGCCGGAGCGCAACGAGGAACGGCGCCCAGGAGGCGATCGCCAGCAGGTAGGCCGCGCCCTCCTGCCAGCCCGCGTCGCCCACGATCAGGGGCAGGGCAGGCAGGTGCCAGACCACCCAGGCGACCGCGGAGACGGCCGCGACCTGGACGAACGGGCGGTCCCGCCACTGCGTGACGAGCCAGCCGCGCCAGCCGAGCTCCTCGCCGATCGCGAACACGCACTGGAGGACGAGCAGCGGCAGGACGGCCGCGGCCGCGGGGGCGATCGCCCCCGACGCCGAGAGCTCGTCGCCCGAGGCGAGCCCGATCCCGAGCTGGACGAGGCCGATCCCGACGACGACCGCGAGGCCGAGGCCGATCGCCCGCCAGGACCCGCCCCAACGCAGCGCGAACGCGTCGACGAACCGGCCGCCGCGCAGGAGACGCAGGAAGATCAGCGCTGTGAGGAACGGCGTGAGCTGGGCGGCGGGCACGAGCATCGCGGCGAGGTCGTCCCCGCCGTCGCCGAGAACGATCGGCGAGGCGACGGCCAGGCACAGGGCGGTCGCGACGGCCAGGAAGGCGGCCGTGCGAGGAAGCGGTGCGCGCGGCGCAGTGGTGGCGAGCTGACGCTCGTGGAGGGTGGTCATGTCGGTCCCCTTCGTCGTCGGGCGGGATTTATCCACTGTCCAAACTGCGAACGGCGTCACCATATTGGACACTGTCCAGACTGTCCATGCCTGGCGACGATTTGTCCGGTGTGCAAATATCGGGACCGGGCGGAGCGACCGCCCACGGGAGGCACCATGCAGCAGCGCCGCGGACCGCGCGGAGACATCGACACCGGCACGATCCTGGCCGCCGCCGACCGGCTCCTCGCACACACGGGGACGATCGACGGCATCTCGCTGCGCGCGGTCGCGGCGGAGGTCGGGGTGGCCGTCAACGCGATCTACACGTACTTCCCGTCGCTCTCAGCCATCTGGCACGACCTCGCCGACTCGCGGTTCGCCATGCTCGACCCGAGAAGCGTCCTGGACTCCCCCTGCCCGCACTGCGCCATCCGCACGCTCGTCGAGCGGACCGCGACGATGATGGCCGTGCCCGGGACGCTGTCGATGATGCGCGCCCAGCCCGTGCTCGGTCCGCACTCCTTCGTGCTGAGCGAGACGCTGATGGAGCTCACGGCGACAAGCACGGTCGGGCCGCGCAACGCGCACGACATGATCGTCGGCTGGTTCTTCGGCAGCAGCATCCTCGAGTTCGACGGCTGGACGGCCGGCACGGACGAGATCCGCGAGTCCGCCCCCCTCGAGGAGTTCCCGCGGATCGCCGAGCGCGACCCGGCCGACCGGGACCGGCAGCTCGAGGCCCTCCTGACGGGCATCGGTGTCCCCCGCACCTGCACCGCCTGACCCTGCACGGCCTGACACACTCCCGCGAGGTAGGAACGGA
>FUHX01000066.1 GCA_900163555.1 Actinomycetales bacterium JB111
ATGGGGGCGGGTGGTGGGGACTGGCGGTCGGGCCGCCCCCGCCGGCCGTCAGGGATCGATGTCGTAGGTGTCCGAGGCGACGACGTCACCGTCGCGGTTGCGGATCTCGAGGCGGACCGTGATGTCCGCGCCGACGGCCCGGCTGGACTGGTACTGACCGTCCTCCTGGGGGAAGTCGAACTGGTCGGGGTTGCGCCAGAAGGGACGGCTGTTGATGAGCTCGTCGTCGTCGTCGACGTTGATCCAGCGCACCTCGTACGGCCCCTCCTGGGACCAGTAGTCCCCGAAGTTCGTCCACGTGAAGTCGAGGAATCGGCACTGGTCGTTGTCGTCGTCGCAGTCCTGGCGCGGCTCGTCGCGGCCGTCGCGGACGAAGCGGATGTCGACGCTGCGCTCCGGCCGCGGCGGCTGGGCAGGAACCGGCTCGGAGGCAGTCGCCGTGACCGAGTCGGTCTGACCGTTCCCGAGGTCGCGGACCACCGTGATGGTGGCCTGATAGGTGCGGTCCCACTCGACGTTCTCGGTGTAACCGTTCGCCGCGAGCCCGTCGCGTCGGGTGCCGAGGCCGGTGGTGACCGTCGCGGAGACGATCGGCCGGCCGTTCCCGTTCGGGACGCCCCAGCCGTAGTCGATCTGCGCCGGGTCCCCCCAGTGCGTGGGCTCCTGGTACTCCAGGCGAAGGTCCGGCGTGCCCATCGGCCCGTACGGGATCTGCGTGGCGGACGCGGGCGACGGATCGCCGCAGTACTGGTTGCAGGCGCGGACGCGGAACTGGTACGAGCTGCCGTTGTCCAGCCCCGTGATCCGGTCGCCCTCGAGCTCGCGCCACTCGCCGCCGTTCGTCGAGACCTCGTACCGGACGATCTCGTCGCCCCGGGGGTCCGCGGCCGAGTAGTCGAGCGTGATCTCGCGGCTCGTTCCGGTGGCGGTCGCGGTCGGCCGGCCCGGGGCGGTCGGCTTGATGAACGAACGCACGGAGTTCGACCGCGGGCTCGCCGGCCCCGTGCCCACCTCGTTGATCGCGACGACCGCGACCGTGTACTCGTGGCCCTCGGGGGCGTCCTGCGTGAAGGACGTGCCCGTGGTCTCGAACCGGGAGAACTCGTTCCCGTCCTGGTAGATGATCACCTCGTACCCGGTGACGGGTGCCCCGTTGCCCTGCGCCTCGCCGAAGCTCCCGGAGATCTGCGCCTCGATCGGGGAGTCCACGCGCTGGACCTGGGGCTCGCCCGGCGCCGTCGGCGGTCCGGCGGGCACGACCGGGGCGGACCACGGCGACCACTCCGAGGGCTCGTCGGCCTGGTTGTAGGCCCGCACGCGGAACGTGTACGACGTGCCGTTCGTCAGCCCGTCCCACATGTAGGCCGTGCTGGTCTCGCTGATCTGGCCGCTGCCGGACGCCGGCGAGACCTGGACGTCGTACCGCTCGACCGGCGTGCCGCGGGTGGCCGGGACCTCCCAGCCGAGGCTCGCCGAGCCGTCGCCACGCTCCGCCTCCGGCGCGTTCGGGCGTTCGGGCCGGACGTCCGGCATCGCGGGGCCGGAGGGCGCCGACGGGTCGGAGTCCCCCACCGCGTTCGTCGCGATGACGGTGAACGTGTACTCCTGCGCGTTCGTCAGTCCCGTGATCGTGCACGTGGTCGTCGCGCACACCTGGCGGTGGCCGGCGGTGTCGACCGTGTAGCCGGTGATCGGCGAGCCGTTGCTCACCGGCGCCGGCCAGGTGAGCACGACCGCCGAGTCCTGCTCGTCCACCACCCGCGGCGGGGTGGGGCGGCCGGGCGCGCCGATGACGTTCATCGTGATGCGGGCCTCGGCGCGCCTGGTGGGCAGGCCCGTGCCGTCCTCGACCGTCACGCGCACCGTCACCGGGCCCACGTGGTCGGCCCCGGGCGTGATCGAGACGTCGCTCAGGGAGTGGTCGACCGTGGCGGTGCCCCGCTCGGTCTGGGCACCGATGATCGTCAGCGGCTCCCCCTCGGCCTCGAACGGGTTGAACGCCCCGTCGAGGACGTCGACGGCGACCGTGTCCCCCTGCTCGACCTCGCCGATGTTGACGTCCGGGACGCTCGGGACGTCCCGGTCCGTCGGCCGCACGTGCACCTCGATGACGGACGGCACGGGGTCGTTCTCCGGGTCGGAGACCGTCATCGGCACGTCGAGGGTCTGGCCGGGCGCCAGGTCGACGTCGGCGGCGACGTACAGCGTGTGTCCCTCGATCCGGCCCTCCAGGCCCTCGGGCAGCCCGTCCTCCCCGAAGTCGAGGCGGAGCTCGGAGAAGTCCTCGGGGTCGTCGATCGCGGAGCGCAGGTTGAGGGCGGCCTCGCCCTCGCCGGGGACGACGTCCATCTCGCCGCCCCGGAACGTCGGCGGGATGTTCACGCCGTCGGAGAGGACCGTGATGGGCAGGGTGAGTCGGGAGGACAGCGAGCCGCGCGCGGTGATCCCGTCGGTCACCTCGAAGGTGATGGACGCGGGCCCGTAGTAGTCCTCGGCCGACCGGAACTGCAGGGTCGTCGCGTCGACGACCGGGCTGCCGCCGTCGGAGTTCGTGGCCGTGACCTGGCTGGTGTCGGTCAGGCGGATGGGGCGGCCGGACGGGGCGACGACGTAGTCGTAGATGCTGATCTCGACGAGCTCGCCGGAGTGCACCTCGATCGGTCGGACGTTCGTGCGCAGCACGGGCGCCGTGGACTCCGAGCCGGGGATGTCGATGAAGGCGAAGCCCTCGAGACCGTCCGGGTCCTCCACCCGGTAGGTGAGCACCTGACGCTCGGCCAGGACCGGCACCTGGATGTTGTTGCCGGTCACCCGCGCGCCCTCGGGCACGTCGATGAGCTCGACCGTCAGCGCGTCCGCCGTGCCGTCGGGGTCCTCGTCGTTCGCGAGCACCGGGATGGTGACGACGTCGTGGCCGATGATGTCGGCGGGCGCGACGAGGTCGTCGCGCGCGATCGGCGGCAGCAGCGGCGCGTCCTCGCTGACGGTGACGGTGGCGACCGCGGAGTCGATGCCGCCGCGCCGGTCGCTCGCCCGGTACGTGAGCGGGTACCGTCCCTCGGTCAGCGGTGCGGTGATGCGGATGAGGTGCTGCTCGGTCGCCTCGGGCGCCAGCTCGGGCATGGCGTCGAACGGGCCGCCGTCGGGGGCGTCCGCCAGGTACAGCGGGTCGCCGTCCGCGTCGGTGTCGTTGCGCAGGACGTCGACGTCCACCGTGCGGCCGGGCCGCACCTCGAGGGAGTCGGCCTGGGCCTGCGGCCTCGAGTTCGAGATCGGCGGCGGCACGACGGCGACCCGGATCTGGGCGGATCCGATCGCCCCGAGCCTGTCCCGCACCGCGTAGCTGAACGTGTCGGTGCCGGAGGACTGCCCGTACGCCTCGTAGTCGAGGTACCCGGGTCCGATCTCGACGATGCGGCCGAGCGACGGGGCCGTGTCGGCGCCGAGGAGCTGCACCGAGTCGCCGTCCGGGTCGATGCCGTAGACGGGGACCTGGATGCGGATGCGCTCGCCGCCGAACGCGCGGACCTCGATGGGCTCAGGGATCGGAGCCGCGTTCGACTCCGAGGACGCCTGCACGCGCACGGTGATGAGCGCGGACGCGCCGTTCCCGTTCTCGTCGGTGATGGAGTAGACGGCGTTGACGGTCTGCGGCGTGTCGGGCGCGCGGAAGCGGACGACGTCGCCGGAGGTGAAGAAGTGGCCGCGGTCGCCGTCCGGCACCTCCTGGAGCTCCGGGTCCAGCGAGAACTCCATCCCCTGCGGGTGGGAGTCGTTCTGCAGCACCGGGATCGTCACGTAGTCGCCCGCACGCACGTCCACGACATCGGGCTCGGCCACGGGCGGCTGGGGCGCGGAGTCGGCGAGGATCGGCAGGACCGTGACCTCGCCGACCGCGGAGCGCGACCCGTTCGAGACGGTGTAGGTGAGGGTCTGCGGGCCGGTCGGCGTCGTCTGCGCCGAGATCCGCAGCAGGCGGTGGTCGATGACCGAGACGACGAGCGGCGAGTCCGGCGGCACGTCGATCTGCTGGACGGCCAGCAGCCCGCCGGCCGGGTCGTCGTCGTTGGCGAGGACGTCGACGAGGGTCGTCCCGCCGGCAGGGAGGAGCGCGGTGTCGCGCACCGCGATCGGGGCGGCGTCCGGGTCGGGGGCGACGACGTCGACGCGCACGAGTCCCGTCGCGTCCGCGCCACCCGCGTCCGCCACGACGTACTCGAGGTAGGCGGTGCCCTCGGTCAGGCCCTCGAGGTGGATCTGCCCGGTGTCGTAGTCCGGGGTGACCTCGACGATGTCGGCCGTCGTCACGGACCCGAGGCGCAGCGGCTCCCCCTCGGGGTCGACGTCGTTGGCGAGCACGTCGAGCAGCACCTCCTCGCCCTCGGTCACGGCGATGAAGTCGCCGACGGCGCGCGGCGGCAGGTTCGTGGACTCGCGGACCTCGACCGGGACCGTGACCTCGGTCGTGTCCGACCCGTCCGAGACCCGGACGGTGACCTCCTTGAGCCCGGACGACGTCCCGGTGTCCACGAAGGTGAGGGTGCCGTCCGGGGTGAAGTGGACGACGTCGTCGGAGTCCGTCTCGGCGGACTCCAGGACCATCGCGTCGCCCTCGGGATCCACCATGGAGGACAGGACGTCGATGGTCGCGGTGCCGCCGAGCGCAAGGTCCATGCGCGGCTCGCGCCCCTCGCGGACCTCGGGCGCGGAGTTCACGTCGTCGGGCACCACCTCGACCGTGAGGGTGCTGCTCGACTCTCCGTTCTCCCGGCCGTCGGTGATGGAGTACGGGACCGTGATCCGGCCGGTGGCCTCGGCGGGCACCGTGATCTGGACGGCCCGGCCGCCCTCGATCACGCTGATGTCGCCGATCTGCTCGCCGGCGTCCTCGACGTCCGTGACCGTCAGGAGGTCGCCGTCCGGGTCGGTGTCGTTCGCCAGGACCTCGACGACCGTGGTCGACCCGGCGCGCACGCCGACGGAGTCCGGGTTCGCCGTCGGCGGCCGGTTCTCCTCCTCGCGGTCAGGCGGCACGTCTTCGAGCCGGTCGTCCGGGGAGTCGGTCTCGTCCTCGGACTCGCCGTCAGGCGGGGTGGTGTCGTCCCAGTTGTCGACGAGCTGCATGTCCTCCTGCGGGAGGTACACGGTGCCCGTGAGGGTGTCGTTGACGACCACGAGCCCGTGGTTCTCTCGCAGTCGGAGGGCGTGGTCACTGCCCCGCAGCGGGATGGGCGCGTCCGCGGGCTCGCCGTTGCCGCACTGCAGCAGGTAGGAGCCCTCGTCCGCCCCGTCCCAGGCTCCGTGCACGCAGTCCCCGACGACGATCGGCTGCGCCGGCCCGCCCTCGCGCGGCGAGCGGATGATCGAGGGCTCGCCGCCGTCGAGCGGGACGTGCACGAGGGCGTCGCGGGTCGCGAGGACGACCTCGTCGCTGCGGGCGCCGGGCTGCTGGACGGCGACCTCGGCGAGGTCGAGGTCGTAGGCCGTGAGGTCGATCGGCTCCGCATCGTCGACGTAGACGAGGAGCTCGTCGTTGTCCTCGGTGATGACGGCGACGACCGACCGGTCGCCGACCGAGGTGAGCGCGACCTGCTCGGCCAGGTCGAGCGCGTCGGGGGTCGTCGCGAGCGCGCGCGTGCGGACCTGCTCGGAGGCCTCCTCCTCGTCCTGGTCGCCCTCCTCGGCGACCGGCTCCGTCGTCGGGCTCTCCGAGGCCGACTCGCTGGCGGACTCGCCGCCCTGCGGCGCGCCCGGGGCGTCCGACCCGTCGTCCACCCCGCCCGGCTCGACGGTGACCACGGAGGCGTCGTCGATCGAGAGCCCGTGGGTGCGGCCGTCCGGGCCGACCGCGAGCTGACCGTCCTCCCCCAGGTGGGCGGCCGGCTCCGCCTCGGCGTCTCCGAGGTAGTTCGCACCCTCCACGGGAACGGCACGCAGTGCGCCCGTCGACGGGTCGAGCATGCCGATGGTGCCGCCGCCGAGCTGGAGATCCGCGCCTCGCGGGATGGTCACCGCGCCGGTCCCGGTGGAGACCGTGGCCGGGTCGAGCGTCTGCAGGAGCGCCGCGCCGCTGTCGACGACGAACACCGTGCTGCCGTCCTGGAGGACGTCGACCTCGTCCGACGCGGTCGTCACCGACCCGTCGAGCTCCTGGACCGGGTAGTTCACCCGGCCGACCATGAGCTCGTCGCTGTTCGTCACCCACACGCCGCCGTCGTGCAGCTCGATGTCGGCGACCGGCTCGCCGTCGTAGGAGAACGCCGCCACGACGACGGCGCCCGCCACGACCGCGAGGGACGTGGACGAGGCGACGGCCCGCCGGCGCTTGTGCCGACGCGCCTCGCGCCGGTCCTCGCCGCTCGCCGCCGCCGCCGAGGTTCCCGCGCCCGAGGTTCCCGCGGGGCGGGACCCGGCGGCGGGTGCGGGGCGGGACCCCGCGCGGGTGCGGGCGGGCGCCGGGGAGGCGCCGACGTCGTCGGCCGGGTCGATGGGTGGTGGCGCCGTGGGTGTGTCCGCGGTGGGCCGCTGCTGCGAGGCGTCGTCGGCGGACCCGTGGTCACGGCGACGCCTCGGCGGCATACCCACTGCTCCTTCACTCGTCCGGATCGCGACCGATCACGTACCTCGGGGATCCGCGGCGAGCACCGCCCCCCTTGCGCCACCCGCGTGGCGCGCGACCCGGCGCACCAGGGTGCCCGATCTCGATGGCGCCCACCTTAACGCCGGGTGAACGGTGTCAGGTCACACTTCTCCCCGGCAGCCGAAGCTGCCGTCCGCTCCTACTCCGCGGCCTCCGCGTCCTGCGGCGCGTCGAGGAGCGCGAGCTCGTCCGGGGTGACGAGGCGCGAGGCCACCGCGTGCTCGACGAGGCGCGCGCGCCGGTTGACGGCGAGCTTGCCCTGGCCGCCGCGCAGGCCGCGCACGCCGTAGCGCGCGAGCTTGTCGCAGACGTTGTCGAGCTTGCGGTTGAAGCGGGTGAGGGTCCAGCCGAGGCGGTTCGCCGCCTCCGCGGACGTGGGGATCGACGTCGTCGAGCCGCGGCCGGCGAGCACCGGCTCCGCGAGGGAGAGGACGAGGAGCCGCTGGGAGGGCGTGAGGTTGACCGGGCCGACGGTCGTCTCGCCCACCTCCATCTCGTCCTCGGGGCGCGTCGGGAAGTACGCGGGGTCGTCGTTGGCGACGAGCACCTCGTAGGTGGTCGGGCCCGCGGTGAACATGAGGGTGGTGCGCGCGTAGACGAGCGGCAGCCGGGCGCCGGGCGAGAGCCACGCCTGGGTGTTGCCGTCCGGGTCCGCGACGGTCGCCGTCAGCCGCGTGCCGACGTTCGAGACCCACCACAGCCCTCCGGACTGGGCGATCGTGAGGAAGCGCCGGTGCAGGTACGGGTTGTCGTCCAGCTCGAGCGGTCCCTCCCGCCCGATGACGAAGGGCTCCTCGTCATCGACCGGGAACCAGTCTCCGCAGAATTCCACCTGGATGCCCATGTGGTCACGCCTCCTCTTCGACGCACGCCGTGGCGGGCTCGTTCGACGTCCGGCCGTTGGACAGCCGGATCTTCACATCGATGCATACTTCGCCGGGGTCTGACACCGACACTACGGGGTCCGAGACCGCCTGGACGCTGGTTGTGCCGACCCGGTTCCACACGTAGGACACGGTTGCCGGATCGTACTGCTCCGCCGGGTCCCACGTGAACGTCACGTCCTCGCCGCTGCGCGACCCGATGAGGTTGGTCGGCGTGTCGACCATTCCCGGCACGGTGATCTCCGTGGTGTCCGTGGAACCGTCGGCCTGCACGACCCCCGTGGGGTCGGTCGAGGTGCCGCTCGCGCCGCTCGTGAGCCGGCCGAACGCCCAGATGAGCGACACGACGATCGCCATGACGCAGACGACGGCGGTGATGACGACCGCGGAGCCGGCCCGGCGCTTGCCGCCCCGGTCTCCGGAGGACTGCCGCCCGCCGCCCTGCTGCCCGGACCCGGGCTGCAGCCCCGCGTGCGAGGCGACTCCCGGACTCGAGGCCCCGGCGGGCGCGGATCCCTGCTGGGTCGACCAGCCGGTCGACCCGGGGCTCCCGACGACCGGGAGGGCGCCGGTGTGCGCGCCGGTCTGGGTGCCGTTCTGCGTCCCCTGCACGCCGTCGGCCCGCATCTGCGGGGTCGGCGGCGGGAGCGCGGACAGGCCGGAGGCGCCCGACGAGGCGGAGCCGGCCGAGGGGGCGACCGCACCGGACGTCGCCGAGGAGGACGTTCCCCCGGCTGCCGAGGATGCGGTGCCGGACGCGCTGGTGCCGGCGGACGACGAACCGGTCGACGACGAGCCGGTCGAGGACTCCGCGGAGGACGCCGAGCTGTCGGAGGACGAGGCGCCCGTGGCGCCGCTCGAACCGGACGCCGACGCAGCCGACGAGCCCGCCTTCCCGGCGCCGTCCTTGAGCGCGGCCTTCGGGGCTGCGCGACGGTCCTGCGGGTCGGGCGCCAGCCACGAGGTGTCCGGCATCTCGATCTCGGTCATCGGCAGGCGCATCTCCTGCTCGACCATCTGCAGCGCCCGGCCGAGGTCCGCCGCCGACTGGTAGCGCTGGGAGGGCTGCTTGGCCATCGACTTGTCGAGGACCTTCTGCAGCGACTCCGGCATGTCCTCGCGCTCGATGCGCGGCAGCGGGTCGCGGCGGATGCGCGTGGTGTAGTCCAGGCGCGTGTTCGGGCCGCCCGGTCGGGTGAACGGCGAGCGCCCCACGAGGATCGTGAAGATGGTGGCGCCGAGCGAGTAGACGTCGCCCGCCACGCCCGTGACCTGTCCGTCGATCGCCTCGGGCGGTGCCCACGGGATGGAGAGTCCGGCGGTCTCCGTCAGCGTGTTGGACAGCAGCCCGGCGATACCGAAGTCGGTGAGGGCCGGGCGCCCGTACTCGGTGGTGAGCACGTTCGCAGGCTTGATGTCGCGGTGGACGATGCCGGCGCGGTGCGCCGTCTCGAGGGCGCCCGCCAGCCGCACGCCGATGCCGACGGACTCGGCGACGCCGAGCGGCTTGCGCCGCGTGCGGTCCGCGAGGTTCGGCAGCGGGCAGTACTGCATGACGAGGAACGGCCGTCCGTCCGGCGACGTGCCCGCGTGATAGATCGACACGATCGAGCCGTGCGAGGACAGCTGCGCCATGAGGTTCGCCTCGGCGGTGAACTGCTCGCGCGACTGGCCCTCGGCCGCCTCCTCGGTCATCACCTTGACCGCGACGTTCCGCTTGGGCAGGTTCTGGGAGTACAGGAAGACGTCGGCGAACCCGCCGGATCCGAGCAGTCGTACGTGGTCGTATCCGGCGAGCTCGGGCGGCTCCCCCGCGGGACGTCTGCTCACTGCGCGGGCACCTGACCCAGGAGGTCGACGTGGAACCCGGCGTCGGTCCCGAGCTCGACGTACGCGCCAGCGGGGACGGGAACGCCCGTGCGGGGGTGCAGCCGGAACGCGGGCTGGTCGGGCAGCACGATGACGGTGCCGTTCGTGGAGTCCATGTCCGTGACGACGACCGTGTCCCCGGCCGGGCGGACCTCCACGTGCGTGGCGGACACGTCGCGCTCGGGGCTGCGGACCTGGACGAGGCGCGGCACGTCCTCGCCCGTGAACCGGGCGGCGTCGGGCGCACGGCCAAGCAGGATCGGGCGGTCCACGACGATGGTGGTGCCGTCCGTGAGGATGATCGCCAGTCCCGACGCCGAGTAGTCGCCGACGCCGTGCTGGCCGGTCGTCGCCTGGTCCAGCGGGTCCGACTCGGCGAAGGTCTCGCCCGGGGCGACCCCTCCCGCGTCCGGCTGGCCGTAGCCCTCCGACTGACCGTGGGCACCGGGCTGAACGTGGGCACCGGGCTGACCGTAGGCGGCCGCGCCCCCCGCCGACGTCGGCAGCTCGCCCGTCGGGGTCGAGCCCCCTCCGTACGGCTGCTCGCCGTCGGTCTGCTGACCGCCGTACGGCTCGCCGTACTGCTGCTCCCCGTACTGCTGGCCGGCATCCTGCTGGCCGTACTGCTGCTGGCCGTAGGGCTGGCCGGCATCCTGCTGGCCGTACTGCTGCTGGCCGTACTGCTGCTGGCCGTAGGGCTCCGCACCCTCGTCCTGCTGGCCGTACGCCTGCGGGTCGGCGACCTGTTCGCCGTACTCCTGCTGCCCGTACTGCTGGTCGGCGTCCTGCTGGCCGGCGTCCTGCTGGCCGGCGTCCTGCTGGCCGTCCTGCGGCTGGTCGTCGACCTGCTGGTCGCCAGTCTGGCCGCCGTACTGGCCGTACGCCTGCTGATTGTCGGCCTGCGCGCCGTAGGGCGCGGGCGACGCCCAGTCGGGCGGGACGCCGTCGGTCCGGTCCTCGGTCCGTCCGTCGACACCCGCGAAGCCGGAGCCGTCCACGGCGTTGTCGCCCTGGTCGTCGCCGTACGCCTCGTCGTGGTGCACCTGGGTGGCCTCGGCGTCGAAGGTCGGGACGGCGTCGACGATGTCGTCGGCGGCCGGGGCCTCCCCCGCCGGGTGCGCGTCGGCGACGCCCGCGGGCACGTTGTCGACGAGCCCCTCGGGCTCCGACGCCTCGGGCTCGGGAACCAACGCGTCCTCGGCGGGCCGGTCGGTCGGCCCACCCTCCGCCGCATTCCCGGCCGTCCCGGCGGAGGCGCCGTACCCGTGCTCGCCCTCGTAGCCGTCGCGTGCGTCCGGCTCCTCGGTCAGGCCGAGCGCGGCCTCGCCGTCCTGCTGGCCGGCCACCGCGTCGATGTCGTACTCGTCCGTGTCGGCGGCGGACGGCGCCGGCGCCTCGTCGGCCTCCGGCTCGTCGGTCGCCGCGTCTACGTCCGCATCGGGTGCGCCCGCCGCGTCCTCATCGGTGGCAAGGGAGTCCGGGGCCGGCGCGTCGGCGGGAGCGTCGGCGTCCGCCGGTGCGTCGCCCTCCCCCGGCGCCGCGTCGTCGTGCGACCCGTCGCCCGTGAGCGTCGCGCCCGCCGCGACCCCGGCCACCCCGAGACCGGCGACGCCGGCCACGACCGGTGCGGCGTCGGCGCCCAGGCCCGGTGCCGGGTCCGCGTCCGAGCCCGCCGGCTCGTCGCTCGGGACCGACTCGTCTCCGGCCGACTGCTCGTCGCCCGGGGCGGGCTCGTCGCCCGTCGTCTGCTCGTCACTCGCCGTGTGCTCGTCGCCCGGGGCCGGCTCGTTGTCCGTCGCCTGCTCGCCCGTGGCCTCGGCGACCGCGAGTCCCGCGCGCTGGTCGTCGTCGGACGACGACACCTCGGCGGACACGATCCGGTCGGCGTACACGATGCCGGTGGCGATCGGCAGGTCGTCGCCGTCGGCGGCGCCCGGAGCCGTGATGGTGAAGCTGCTCGCCCCCGGCACGAGCTCCTCGTACCAGGTCGAGTACCCGCGGCCGGTGACCTCCCGGTCGCCCGCGCGCACGGTCGCCTCGCCGCGCACGATCACGAACAGGCCGTCGGCCCGCGCCTCGATCAGCGCGAAGGGCGGCAGGTTCGAGATGCCCCGCGCGGCGAGGAGCTCGATCCAGCGGCCGAGACGGTTCCCGTCCTGGTCGAGCTCCCACATGCGGCGTGCGTCGTCGATCCCGAGCGACGGGTCGAGGAGCGCGACCGAGCTCTCCCCCACGACAGCGAGGAATCGACCGGCGGTGTAGTTGTGCATATCAGCTCTCCGTGATGGTGGCTGGCGGGTTGACCTGTGCCCCGGCGTCGCCGGTGGCGGCGGCCAGGGGCTCGTTGACTGCCGTGGTGCCTACGGCGTCCTCATTGTCCACGTCGACGACGATGACCGTGATGTTGTCACGGGAACCGCCCGAGATGGCTCGGGCCACGAGTTCCTCGGCGGCCTCGGTCGGGTGCATGCGCGAGCGCAGGACCTCGCTGATCTCGTCCTCGGACAGCTCGCCGAGGAGCCCGTCCGTGCACATGAGCAGGCGGTCGTCGCCGGTCACGTGGAGCATCCAGTAGTCCACGTCGACATCGAGGCCCGTGCCGACCGCGCGGGTGATGACGTTGCGGCGGGGGTGCGTCGCGGCCTCGGAGGCCTCGATCTGCCCGGAGTCGACCATCTCCTGCACGAGGCTGTGGTCGACCGAGATCTGCTCGAGCCGGTCCCGCCGGAAGCGGTACACGCGCGAGTCTCCGACGTTGAGGACGAGCCAGTACGGCTCCCCGTCCTGCTCGGTGAGCACCACGCCCGCGACCGTCGATCCCGCCACCGCGTCCTGCACGTCCCCGGAGGTCCAGCCCAGCCGGGCCTCCTCCTCCATGGTTCGGCGGATCTGCTCGGCGCCGTCCCGGACTGCGGCCGTGACGTCGCTCGGCGTGATCGGGCCGGCGTGGTCGGCGAGCTGCGCGAACGCCGAGACGACGGTGCGGGAGGCCATCTCGCCTCGGGCGTGACCGCCCATGCCGTCGGCGACGACGAACACCGGATGCCGGGCGAACGCCGCGTCCTCGTTCATCTTGCGGCGACCGCCGGCGTCGGACGCCGAACCCCACTGCACCTGCATGCTCACCTCTTCCTCGGCCCTGTGCCAGGACAAACCTACCGGCACCGTCGCGCTCGCGGCCCCGCGAAGTGCGGCGAAGGTCCCCATGCGGCCCGACGCCGGGGCCGCCTCCCGCGTGGGAGGCGGCCCCGGCGTCGGGGACCTGCCGTGTGCCGGACCTATGCGGACGGCGGGACGAAGCGCGTGAGGAAGCGCTCGTGGCGGGCGATCTCGTCCGCCTTGCGCTCCTCGTCCCACCCGAGCAGGCGGGCGCAGACCTCCGCCGCCGGCTCGATGGAGTCGCGTCCGAGGCCGGACTGCAGCTGCACCATCGTGCGGCGGGAGAGCACGTCGGACAGGCGCAGGGCGCCCTCGTGGGTGATCGCCCACTCGATCTCGCCGACCGTGAGGCCGAACCCGGCATCCAGGACCTCGCTGCGCTCCGGCGTCGAGGTGATGAGGGCGGCCAGGTCGACGGCACGCGTGCCGTACTGGTCGACGAGGCGGACGACGACCGACGGGTCCACCCCGGTGGCCGCCACGCGCGTGCGGAGGCGGGCAAGGTTCTTGTCGCGGCCGCCGGGCAGCGTGAGCTTGCGGGTGACCGACTTGCGTCGGATGCCGAAGCGCTTCGACAGCAGGTCGCCGAAGTCCTCGCCGACCTGGCGGAAGGTCGTCAGCTTGCCGCCGATGAGGGTGTACAGGCCGTCCGCGACATCCTCGTGGTGGCGGATGTCGTGGCGACGCGTGATGTCCGAGACGTCGGAGGACTGGTCCACGAAGGGCAGCGGGCGCACGCCGGTGTAGGCGTACTGGACGTCGTCCATCGTCAGGTTCGCGCCGGGGATGATCGCGTTCGTCTCGGCGAGGATGTAGTCGTACTCGTCCTGGGTCGCGGAGGCCATGTCGAGGTCGCCGTCGAACCGGATGTCCGTCGCGCCGATGAGGTACTTGCCGTTCCAGGGCAGGACGAGGACCGCGCGGCCGTCGGACTTCGCCTCGTAGTAGAAGGCGTCCTTCGGGGCACCCGGGAAGGGGTCGACGACGAGGTGGGTGCCCTTCGTGCCGTCGTTCATGCGCGGCAGGCCGAGGGAGTCGTCCTCCCACACCTGGTCGATCCAGGGCCCGGCCGCGTTGATGACGGTGCGGGTCGGCACCTCGTACTCGGTGCCGTCGAGCTCGTCGCGCAGCGTCACGGACGTGACGGTCTGCCCCGACCGGCCAAGGCCCACCGCGCGCGTGTGGGTGAGGACGGTGGCGCCGGCGGCCTCGGCGGCCAGCGCGATCTCGACCGACAGCCGCTCGCCGTGCAGCACCTGCCCGTCGGAGTAGACCGCGGCACCCTGCAGGTCCTCGGGGTCCACGCCGGGCTCGCGGGCGAGCATCTTGTCGCGGGAGAGGATGGCGAAGCGCTTGAGCGTCTTGTCGAAGGACAGGATGTCGTACGCGATCATGCCGAGCGTGAGGATCGCCCGGGAGTGCTCGTTGCGCTTGTAGAACGGGACGAGGAAGCGGAGCTCGCGCACCAGGTGCGGGGCCGCCTGCAGGAGCCACTCGCGCTCCCTCAGCGACTCGCGCACGAGCGGGACGTCGTACTTCTCGAGGTACTTCAGCCCGCCGTGGATGAGCTTGCTCGACCACGAGGACGTGCCCGACCCGACGTCGCCCTTGTCCACGAGCAGCACGCGAAGTCCCCGCAGGGTCGCGTCCCACGCGATCCCCGCACCGTTGACCCCCGCGCCGATGACGACGACGTCGTAGCCCGCGGACGTGCCGCGCACCTTCTCCTGGCGTGCCTGCGCGATCTCGGACACTCCACACCACCTCGTTGTGTTCCGCCCACCGGGGCGGTTTAGCTCTGCCGTGCCGCGCGGGAGTGCGCGGCCGGACCCGATGCTGCCGCGACGCTCGGAAGGCGCCGGGAGCGTCACCAAACCTAACACCGGCAAACGATGATTCAACACGGGCGGCCGTACTTTCTCACGCCCTGGACTGATATCTGTGCGACGATCGCCGCATGCCCAGTTCGAACATCCCGCCGCTCGACCGCCAGCAGCGTCTCGCGACCATGGCGGAGTATGTCCTCGAACGCGGGACGCTGTCCGTCGAGGACATGGCGGAGCGGTACGGCGTGTCGACGATGACGATCTACCGGGACCTCGCCGAGCTCGAGCGCAGCGGCGTCGTCACCCGCACCCGAGGCACCGTGACCGCCCGCGCCACCAGCTTCTCGGAGGCCTCGGCGTCCTTCCGCAGCTCGCTGAACACGTCGATCAAGCAACGCCTCTCGCAGCGTGCCGCCGAGGAGGTCCACGCCGGCTCGACGATCATGCTCGACGACTCGACGACCGTCCTGCGGATGGTGCCGCTCATCGACGAGCGGGGCCCAGTCACCGTCGTCACCCACTCCCTGGCGGTGTCGAACGAGGCGTCCTCCCTGCGGTCGATCCGGTTGTTCGTCTCCGGCGGGCGCTACCGGTCGGAGCTCGACTCCCTGTACGGGGCCACCACGCTGGCCACGATTCGTTCGCTCCACGCCGACACGTGCTTCATGTCCACCACCGCGCTGCGCGGGGGGCAGCTGTACCACCCGATCGAGGAGAACGTGGACCTCAAGCGGGCGATGATCGAGTCCTCCTCGCGCAGCGTGCTCCTGCTCGACTCCTCGAAGTACGGGCTCGGCGCCACGCACCGGGTCATCGGCGTCGAGGCCTTCGATCTCGTCATCACCGACACCGACGCCCCGCGCGAGGAGATCGAGATCATGCGGGACGCCGGGGTCGAGGTCGTCCTCGTCGACGCCTGAGTCAGGTACGTCGGCGCCTGGACGAAGTCCGTCGCACCGACGACGGCGTCGGCACCTGTGCGAGGGCCCCCGCCCCGACGACGGCGTCCCCGCCTGAGCGAGGCCACTCGCCCCGACGACGCACGAACGGCGGTCGGCCCCCCCCCCCGGGCGGGGGGGGGGGCCACCGCCGGTCGCGCGCGGCGCCGGCCGCGCCGG
>FUHX01000062.1 GCA_900163555.1 Actinomycetales bacterium JB111
GTGCGGGGGAGCGCGTGGGGGTCCTCGGCGGGGCGGTAGGCGATGAGCGTCGCCACGACCTCGCCCTCCTCGTCCGGGGACAGGGGGAGCGTGCGCGCGAAGAAGCCGGGACCGAGCAGATCCGGGTGCCAGGCGCCGTCGGAGGGCACGGCCGCGGGCAGCGGACCGACGTCCTCGCGCAGCGGGTAGGAGCGGGGGTTCGGCCCGACGCCGGCGCGCACCTTGGGCGCGACGGCCTCGCCGGCCGCCTCGCCGGGGGAGGGGGCACCCAGGGGCGTCGCGCCCTCGCCGGCTGCCGGCGGGCTCGCGGCGGACGGCGGGGTGCGGCGGAAGAGGTCCACGGACCCATCGTGTCACCGTCCGGCGGGGTCGGTGGCCGGGGCCGGGCGGGCTGGTCGCGGTGCGTGGACGGTGCCCACCCAGGCGGTCCGGCGCCGGGCGTGCGGGCGGCCGGGTGCCGGGGGTGGCCGTGGTCAGAGGTAGGAGTCGACCTTCTGGCCGAGGAGGTCCTCGATCGCCGCGCCGACCTGGTCGGACTCGATGAGGAAGCCGTCGTGGCCGTAGGGGGTGTCCACGAGGACGAAGTCCGACGGGCCGGAGACGCCGTCGGCGATGCGCTCGGACTGCTCGGGCAGGAACAGGCGGTCCGAGGAGACGGCGAGGGCCAGGGTGTGGGCGCGCACCGACTCGAGGGCGGCCTCGACCCCGCCGCGGTCCCGGCCGATGTCGTGCGTGAGCATCGTGCGGGTGAGCGCCACGTAGCTGCCGGCGTCGAAGCGGGCGGCGAGCTTGCCGCCGTGGTGGTCGAGGTAGGACTGGACGGCGAACCGGCCGCCGTCGAGCGGCTCCTCGGCGCCCTGGGCGATGCGCCCGAAGCGCTGGTCCAGCTCGAAGGCCGTCCGGTAGGTCGTGTGCGCGATCTGGCGGGCGATCGCGAGCCCGCGGTGCGGTCCCTCGCCGGCCGGGGCGTCGTAGTAGTCGCCGCCGAGCCAGCCCGGGTCGAGCTCGATGGCGGCGAGCTGCGGGTGGGCCCAGGCGATCTGGTCGGCGGTCGTCTGCGCGTTCGACGCGATGACCGCGACCCGGTCCACGCGCTCGGGCGCGCTGACGGCCCACTCGATCGCGCGCTGGCCGCCGACGGAGCCGCCGACCACGAGTGCGAAGGAGCTGATGCCGAGCGCGTCGGCGAGGCGGACCTCGGCGGCGACCTGGTCGCGGACCGTGAGGACGGGGAAGCGGGCGCCCCACGGGGTGCCGCCCGGCGAGAGGGTGCCCGGGCCGGTCGTGCCCTGGCAGCCGCCGAGCACGTTCGGGACGACGACGAAGTACGTGTCCGTGTCGATCGCCCTGCCCGGGCCGACGATGCCGTTCCACCAGCCCGGACCCGCCGGGTCCGGGTCGGTCACCGACGTCACGTGCGTGTCGCCGGTCAGGGCGTGCAGGACGAGGACCGCGTTCGATCGGTCCGCGTTCAGCGTCCCGAACGTCTCGTACGCGATCGAGACGCCGGGAAGCCGGCCGCCCACCTCGAGACGGACGGACCCGATGCGCACGAGCTTGCGCGCCCCGAGGTCCTGCCCCGGCAACCAGCCCCCGGAGACGGGCTGGGTGGTGGGGATCTCCGTGCGTTCGTGCGAGCGGCCGGCGGGACACATGTCAGGCGTTGCCTCCCTGGGCCGTCGCGGCGGCGAGGCCCTGCTCGATGTCCGCGAGGATGTCCTCGATGTCCTCGACGCCGACAGCGAGGCGCACCGTCGCGGCCGTGATGCCGGCGGCGGCGAGCTGCTCCTCGGTGAGCTGCGAGTGGGTCGTGGACGCCGGGTGGATGACAAGCGAGCGGACGTCGCCGATGTTCGCCACGTTCGAGTGGAGCGTGAGGGCGTCGACGAAGGCGATGCCGGCGTCCTTGCCGCCGGAGGCGAGCTCGAACGTGAGCACGGCGCCCGCGCCCTTCGGCGTGTACTTCTGCGCGAGCGCGTAGTACGGGGAGTCCGGGAGGCTCGACCACGTCACCGTGCCGACCTCCGGGCGGGAGGTGAGGAACTCGGCGACCTTCGCCGTGTTCTCCAGGTGGCGTTCGACGCGCAGGGAGAGGGTCTCCACGCCCTGGCCGACGAGCCAGGCGTTGAAGGGCGAGATCGCGGCGCCGGTGTCGCGCAGCCCCTGGGTGCGGGCCTTGAGGATGAAGGCCGGCGCGCCGAGGTCCTTGAAGACCAGCCCGTTGTAGGAGGGGTCCGGCGAGTTGAAGTTGGCGAAGCGCTCCGGGTGGTCGCCCCAGGGGAACGTGCCGCCGTCGACGATCACGCCGGCGATCGTGGTGCCGTGTCCGGAGAGGTACTTGGTCGCCGAGTGCACGACGATGTCCGCGCCGTGCTTGATGGGGGTGAGGACGTACGGCGTCGCGATCGTGTTGTCGACGATGAGCGGGACGCCGATCTCGTGGGCCACCGCGGAGACGGCCTCGATGTCGAGGATGTCGCCCTTCGGGTTCGGGATGGTCTCGCCGAAGAACAGCTTGGTGTTCTCGTCGGCGGCGGCGCGCCAGGACTCCGGGTCGTCCGGGTTCTCCACGAAGTTCACCGTCACCCCGAGCTTGGGCAGGGTGTGCTTGAAGAGGTTGAACGTGCCGCCGTACAGCGAGGGCGAGGCCACGATCGTGTCCCCGGCCTCGGCGATCGTGAGGATCGCGAGCGTCTCGGCCGCCTGCCCGGAGGCGACGAGCAGACCGCCGACGCCGCCCTCCAGGTCCGCGATGCGGCTCTCCACGACCTCCTGGGTGGGGTTCGTGATGCGCGTGTAGATCGGGCCGAGGTCGGTGAGCGCGAACCGGTTCGCCGCCTGCTCGGCGTTCTCGAACACGAAGCTCGTGGTCTGGAAGAGCGGCAGGGCGCGGGCGCCCGTGGTCGGGTCGGGGACCTGGGCGGAGTGGATCTGGCGGGTGGCGAAACCCCAGGAGGACTGCTCGGTCATGACGGCCTTTCGGTGGTTCGAGGGCTGTGGCGGGCGAATGCGCGGGGCGCTGCGGTGCGGGAGGGCGAGGGGCGGTCAGGCCCGTCGGGTGCGCATTCGGTTCTGCATGAAGTCGAGGCTATGGCGCGGCCCTCGCGGGGTGTGCACGGGTCCGGGATCGTCTCAGCGTGTGGACGCAGTCGGGGAGCGGGTGTCGATCGGCGGCCGGGCGGCGCGCGGGCCGGGGGCGTGGGGCCGCGGGCGAGCGGCGGGTGCGCACAGGCGTCGAGACACCTCGATTCGTGACGAATCCGGGTGGATTCCGTGGCGAATCGAGGTG
>FUHX01000060.1 GCA_900163555.1 Actinomycetales bacterium JB111
TACGGCGGGGCCGCCGGTCCCGAGGACCACGGGGCCGACCCGGCCGGTCACCCGGAGCGCGTACGGTCGAGGCATGGCGTCGATCCGCGTTCCGCTGTCCCTGGTCGACCGCTCCAGGACTCGCGACGGCGAGGCGCCCGGCCGGGCGCTGCGCGACTCGGTGGAGCGGGCGGTGCGGGCGGAAGAGCTGCGCTTTACGCGCGTCTGGCTGGCCGAGCACCACGGCGTGCCCGGGATCGCGACGGGCGCGCCCGCGGTGCTGATGGCGGCCGTCGCCGCCGCGACGAGCCGCGTCCGGGTCGGGTCCGCGGGCGTGATGATCCCTAACCACCGACCGCTCGTCGTCTCGGAGCAGGCGAAGGCGCTCCAGGCCCTGTTCCCGGGGCGGATCGACCTCGGGATCGGACGGTCGCTCGGCTTCACGGCGCCGGTCCGCGACGCGCTCGGCGCGACCGAGTACGACCTGGACGACATGGAGCGGGACCTGCGCGCGCTGCGGGACTTCCTCGACGACGCCGGTCCCGTCCGGGCGATGCCCACCGGTGAGCCGGTGCCGATGTTCGTGCTGGCCACCGGGTCCGGCATGGCGGTCGCGGCGCGGCTGGGGCTGCCGGTGATCGTCGGCGGGCCGATCCTGCGCGGCGACCTCGCGCCGCTGGAGGACTACCGGCGAGACTTCGTGCCCTCCGTGGAGCATCCGGAACCGGCCGTGCTCATCAGCGTCGACGTGACGGTCGGGCCGACCGCCGAACAAGCGAGGGACTGGCTGCTGCCGGAGGCGTGGGCGATGGTCGCCTCCCGGACCGTCGGCGCGTTCCCGCCGCTGGAGGATGTGACGCCCGATTCCCTCGCGACGAAGCGGCTGACCGAGCGGCAGGAGCGGTGGGTGCGCCGGCACCTCGACAACGCGGTCTGGGGGACGGCGGACGAGGTGGCCGACGAGCTGAACGACCTCATCGCCCGGACCGGGGCGACCGAAGTGCTCGCCTACTCCTCAACCTTCGACCGGGCCGCACAGGCCTGGAGCGACGAGGCGCTCGCCGGGCTGATGACCTAGGGGGCGCCGTCGTCGGGGGTCTCGTGGTGGACGCGGACGCCGAGGGCCCAGGCGAGATCCTCGAGCTCGGCCTCGACGCCGTCGCGGACGGCGGGTGACCACGGCTCATCCTCGTGGAGGGCGTGGACCCGCAGGAGGCCGGCGAACGAGTCGGTCTCGGCATCCACCTTCCCGACGAGATTCGCCCCGTGCAGGACCGGGAGGGCGAAGTAGCCCCAGCGCCGCTTCGCGACGGGCACGTACATCTCGAGGGCGTACTCGAATCCGAAGAGGTCGACCATGCGCTTGCGGTCGAAGACGAGCCGGTCGAGCGGTGAGAGGAGCGCGGTGCGGGCGGGGACGTCGTCGTCGGCGGACTCCAGGAGGACCGGGTCCGCCTGCCATGTCCCGCGCACGCCCTCGACCGCGACCGGGACGCCCGTGGGACCGAGCAGGTCCGGGCTGATGTGCGTCGAGCGGGGGATGCGGCGGGCGATACCGAGGGCGGCGAGGTGGCGCTCGCGCCGGACGCGCAACGCCTCGGGGGCGGGGACCGGGGCGACGTCGGGGTAGACGCGTTCGGCGAGGTCCCACACGCGCGTGCGCCCCTCCCGGTGGGAGACGGCCACCTCGCCCCGCTCCTCGAGGCGCTCCAGGAGCATCGAGGTGTTCTTCGAGTTGTTCCACCCCGACGACGTCCAGTCCACCGCGAACTCGACCTCGATGTCCTTCGGCGGGAGCGGGCCCTCGGACCGCAGGATCTGCAGCGCGTCCTCGCGGGCGGCGTCGTTCACGTCGACCCAATCCGCGGCACGCTGCACCCCCTCGGGGGCGTCGGGTCCGGGCCAGGCCGCCATCTCGGCCGTGTAGAGCGCGATGTCCTCGGCGCGGCGCAGGAACCCGCGGTGCTCGACGAGGGCGCGGTCGGTGAGTGCGCGGTCGAACTCCTCGCGGGTGAAGGCGGCTCCGAGCCGGCTCCAGGCAACGAGCTCGGCGCTCGGCGCGGTGTAGATCGTGTGGTCGACCTGCACGCCGACCAGGTGCCCGACGACGTCGACCAGGTCCGTCGGGCGCTCGGCGGTCAGCAGTTGGGCGCGTACGGCGATCCGTCTGGCCTCGTCGATGCTGAGGGTGCGCATGGCGGTCAGCATGGCAGCACGCACCCACGGGCGGCGGTGGGGCCGCGGACGCCGCGGCGACGTGCCGCCGTCGGGGGCCAGGCCCCCTCCCTCGTACGCTGGGGGCTCCGCCGGGCGCCCGATACCGCCCGCCCGACTCGCGCCAGGGAGCCCGATGCCCGACGACTCACGCGTCCTTCGCGAGCTGCGCCAGGCGATCCTCGGCGGCGAGTACGTGCCCAGCCAGCGGCTCGTCGAGGCGGACCTCTGCCGGCGGCTCGACGCGAGCCGGTTCGAGGTCCGCGCGGCCCTGCAGTCGCTGGAGTCGGAGGGGCTCGTCCAGCGCGCGCCGAACCGGGGCGCCTGGGTGCGGGAGGTGCCGGTCGAGGAGGCCGTCGAGATCGCCGAGATCCGTCGCGCCGTCGAGGGATTCGTGGCGGCCCGGGCCGCCGAGCGGGTGTCCGACGCCGAGGCGGACGACCTCTCCACGATCGCGGCCGACATGCGGCGCAGCGTGGCGGACGACGACGCCGACGCGTACAGCGCCCTCAACGTGCGGCTGCACGCGAGCCTGCGGACGATCGCCCAGCACACGACCGCCGACCGGATCGTCGAGCAGCTGCGCGGCCAGCTGGTGCGACACCAGTTCGCCCTCTCGCGGGTGCCGGGGAGGTCCGCGGTGTCGCTCGCGCAGCACGAGGCGATCGTCGCCGCGGTCGTCGCGCGCGATCCCGAGGCCGCGGAGGCCGCGATGCGCACGCACATCACGTCGGTGATCGAGGCGATCAGGGAGCTCGGGGCCGAGCGCGAGTAGGTGGGGCCCAGACCCCCGGATCCATTGATCGGCCCTCCCGACCCCTCCCCCTCCCAGATTGTTAACAATCCGCGTAGTGTGCGGCCGGAGCAGCACATCGACGTGAAGGAGCCACTCATGACCTCGCCGGGACGCGACGTGCACGACCGTGTCGTCCTCGTCGACCCGCCCCGCGCCGACGCCGGGGACATCGAGGCGCTCGCGGGCCACGGCGTCGCGACCGTCCACGAGGCCATGGGCCGCCGCGGCAGCCTCGGTCCGCACCTGCGGCCCGTCCAGTCCGGCGCCCGCATCGCCGGCAGCGCCGTCACGGCCCTGTGCTGGCCGGGCGACAACCTCATGATCCACGCGGCGGTCGAACAGTGCGGACCGGGGGACGTCCTGGTCGTCGCCACCGCCTCGCCCTCCACCCACGGCATGTTCGGCGAGCTCTTCGCGACGGCCCTCGCGCGCCGCGGGGTCGCCGGCCTCGTCATCGACGCCGGCGTCCGCGACACCGCCGAGCTGCGCGAGATGGGCTTCCCCGTGTGGTCGCGCCACGTCAGCGCGGAGGGCACCGTCAAGGCCACGCCGGGATCGGTCAACGTGCCGGTGGTCGTGGCCGGCCAGGTCATCGACGCGGGTGACGTCATCGTGGCCGACGACGACGGCGTCGCGGTCGTTCCCCGCACGCGGGCGTCCGAGGTGGTTGCCCTGGCCGAGGCCAGGATCGCCAAGGAGGAGGCCTCGCGGCAGGCATTCGCGGCCGGCGAGCTCGGCCTCGACCGGTACGGCCTGCGGACCGTCCTCAAGGACCTCGGCGTCACCTACCACGACCACGCCGGTTACCACCGGGAGCGCTCCTCGTGACGGGCATCCCGCTCGCCCTCATGCGCGGGGGCACGTCGAAGGGGATCGTCGTCCGGGCGGACGACCTGCCGGTCGACCTCGACGACACCGCGGCCCGCGACGACCTCCTCGCCCGGCTCATGGGCAGCCCCGACGACCGCCAGATCGACGGCCTCGGCGGCGCGCACCCCCTGACCAGCAAGGTCGCGATCGTCACGCCCGCGGGCGGTCCGGATGCGGACGTCGACTACCTCTTCTGCCAGGTCGACCCGTCGACCGGCCGCGTCTCCACGTCGCAGACCTGCGGCAACATGCTGGCCGCCGTCGGGTCGTTCGCGGTCCTCCGCGGCCTCGTCCCACCGGCGGACCCGGCCACCGACGTGCGCGTGCGGCTGCTCAACACCGGCGCCCATGCCACGGTAACGGTCCGCACACCCGACGGCCGCGTCACCTTCGACGGCGAGGTGAGCATCGAGGGGGTCCCGGGCACCGCCGCTCCGGTCGAGATCGCCTACGGCCGACCCGCCACCCCGCTGCTGCCGACGGGCCGCCGGAGCGAGGCCGTCGGCGGCCTGGCCGCCACCCTCGTCGACGCCGGCATGCCGACTGTGCTCCTGCGCGCCGTCGACCTCAGCCTTGGCGGGGACGAGTCGCCCGCCGACCTCGAGGCCGACCCCGCCCTCACCGACCGCATCGCCGCGATCCGGACCGAGGCGCACGCCCGCATGGGGCTCACCGGCCCCGCCGAGACGGCGACCACCCCCAAGATCGTCCTCATCTCCCCGCCCGCCGACGGCGGCACCGTCCGCACCCGGAGCTTCATCCCGCGACGCGTGCACCAGGCCATCGGCGTCCTCGGTGCCGCCTCGGTCGCCGCCGCCGTCCACCTCGCCGGGACGGTCGCCGACGGCGTCGCCCGCCCCGTCCGTCCCGGGCAGCCCGTGCGCATCGAGCACCCGACCGGACACCTCGACTCGTCGGTGGACGTGACCGACGGCGACGCCCCCGTCGTCACCGCCGTGCGCGACACGCGCACCGCACGCCTCCTCGCGGACGCCACGGCCTACCCCGCTCCGCCCCGCCGTCGTCGAGACACCTCGATTCCCGATGGAGATCACTGATATGGATCGTGATTCGAGGCGTCTCGACGCACGTGGGGGAGGACGTACAGACCACGCCGCACCCAACGAGGAAGGACCCGCCATGGCCTCGCCCCGCGGGCAGATCGCCCACCTGGGACACGCCCAGCTCTTCACCCCGGACCTCGACGCCACCCGCTGGTTCTTCGAGCAGTTCCTCGGCATGACCACCACGCACGCCGACGCCGACCACGCCTACCTGCGCTGCTTCGACGACTACGAGCAGACGTCGATCGTCCTCTCGCGCCGGGACACCGCGGGCATCGGCCGCCTCACCCTGCGCGCGTCGAGCCCGGACGCCCTGACCGAGCGCGCGCACGCGCTGTCCGCGGCCGGTCACGAGGGCCACTGGGAGGACGGCATCGCGGGCACCGGCCGGACCTTCGTGACGAACGGGCCGGACGGCCACGAGTACGGCATCTACTACGACACCGCCTGGTACGAGGCGCCGCCCAGCCAGCGCCCCGCGCTGAAGAACCAGCCGCAGGCGCGCCCGAACCGCGGCGTGCCCGTGCGGCGCTTCGACCACATCAACTACCTCGCGCTCAATCCGCGCGCGGACGCCGACTTCATCACCGAGCTGCTCGGTGGCCGCACCACGGAGGAGATCGAGCTCGACACCGGCGAGATCGCCGCGCGCTGGACCACGTTCACGAACAAGTCCTACGAGGTCGTCTACACGGTCGACTCCACGGGGACGGCCGGCCGCCTCCACCACCTGGCCTTCGCCACGGACACCCGCGAGGACATCCTGCGGGCCGCGGACCTCGCCGTCGAGCTCGGGATCCCGATCGAGACCGGCCCGCACAAGCACGCGATCAACCAGACCTTCTTCCTCTACGTCTTCGAGCCCGGCGGTAACCGCATCGAGCTCGCCAACCCCATGACCCGCCTCGTCCTCGCCCCGGACTGGCGCGTCATCACCTGGTCCGAGGCCGAGCGCGCCAAGGGGCAGGCCTGGGGCCTGAAGACGATCGCCTCGTTCCACACGCACGGCACGCCCGCCCTGCCGGGCGCGGACGACTTCACCTACCGCCCCGACGTCGGCCGGCTCTCGGACTCCCTCGACCTCCCCCCGACGACGATGCCCGCCTCCCTGCCGCCCGCACCCTTCACCGAACCGCCCTCGGCGGGCGGCGCCGGCCGCGCCGGCGTGGGGGCCGACGCGTCATGATCATCGACTGCCACGGCCACTACACGACCGCGCCCGCCGCCCACGCGGACTGGCGGACGGCCCAGCTCGCCGCTCACGCCGACGGCCGGACCCCGCCCCCGTACCCCGACATCACCGACGCCGAGATCGCCCAGTCGATCGAGCAGAACCAGCTGCGCCTGGCCACCGAGCGGGGGCACGACCTCACCCTCTTCTCCCCGCGCGCCTCCGCCATGGGACAGCACGCCGGCGACCTCGCCACGTCCACCGCCTGGGCGCGGGCGTGCAACGACCTCGTCGCGCGCGTGGTCGGCCTCTTCCCGGGCCGCTTCGCGCAGGTCGCCCAGCTGCCCCAGGCCGCGGGGGAGGGGCTGGACGCGGCGATCGCCGAGCTCAGGCGCACCGTCGACGGCGGCGCCGTCGGCTGCCTGCTGAACCCCGACCCCTCCGGCGGGCACTGGACCTCCCCGCCGCTCACGGACCGCTACTGGTACCCGCTCTACGAGGCGATGGTCGAGCTCGACGTCCCCGCGATGATCCACGTCTCCGCCTCCGCGAACCCGGCCTTCCACGCGACCGGCGCCCACTACATGAACGCCGACACCACGGCCTTCATGCAGCTCCTCTCCGGCGACCTGTTCGCCGACCTCCCCGACCTGCGCCTCGTCATCCCGCACGGTGGCGGCGCGGTCCCGTACCACTGGGGCCGCTACCGGGGACTCGCCGACATGCTCGGCAGGCCGCCGCTCGAGGAGCACTTGCTGGACAACGTCTTCTTCGACACCTGCGTCTACCACCAGCCCGGCATCGACCTCCTCACCGACGTCGTCCCCGCGCGCAACATCCTCTTCGGCTCGGAGATGGTCGGCGCGGTCCGCGGCATCGACCCGCGCACCGGCCACCATTTCGACGACACCCGCCGCTACGTCGCGGCGACCACCCTGCCCGACGACGACCGGCAGGCGATCCTCAGCGGCAACGTCCTGCGCGTCTTCCCCCGGCTGCGGCCGCTCGTCGGCGGGGCGGACACCGCGATCTGACCGCGTGGACCCGCGCGCCGAAGCAGGGCGGGTCCGCCACGCAGGAAGGCCGTGGCTCTTTCCGGGGGCCGTGGGACACTGACCCGGATGAGCCCCCTGTTCCGACCGCGTGTCCGCGCCGCCGCAGCAGTGCTCGTGTCGGCTCTTGTCCTGACCGGCTGCGGGGGCGGCGACGACTCCTCCACGAACCCGCCCGAGGAATCCACCTCCGGCGAGTCGGCGTCCGGAGAGTCCGCCACCGACGGCGCGAGCGACGGAGACGTCGACCCTGCCGCGATGCTCACCGACCCCGAGCTCGTCACCCAGGTCCAGTGGCTGCTCGACCAGCTCGCGGCTCCCGCCGCGCCGGACGAGTCCGCCATCGAGGAGCGCTTCGCTCCCGACATGCTCGAGGCCGCGCCGCCCGAGGAGCTCGCCCGCGTCTTCGACCAGCTCCGTCCCGGCGGCCCCTACACCGTGACGGCGGTGAGCGAGGGAACCGATCCGGCGCCCTCCGCGTCCGTCCGCCTGTCCTCCGAGACGGCGCCGACGATCATGTCCGTCAGCATCGACGACGCCGGGCTCATCTCCGGACTGTTCTTCCAGCCGGACACCGCCGCGAACCTGCCGGAGATCTCCTCGGTCGAGGACCTCGAGACCGAGCTGAGCGAGCTCGGGGAGGCGCAGGTCGTCGTCGGGTCGGTGTCGGACGGCGAGTGCCGCATCGAGCACACGACCGACGGCCTCCCCGACGGCGGGGAGGCCTTCCCGTCAGGGTCCGCCTTCAAGCTGCTCGTCCTCAGCGCGCTCGGCGACGCGGTCGAGGCCGGCGAGGTCGCGTTCGACGACACCCTCACGATCACCGACGAGCTGCGGTCGCTGCCCTCGGGCGAGCTGCAGGACCGCCCCGCGGGCGACGAGGTCTCCGTCGAGGAGGCCGCGCTGCTCATGATCTCGATCAGCGACAACACCGCGACCGACCTGCTCATCGACGCGATCGGCCAGGACCGGATCGCCGCGACCGCCACGGACCTCGGCCTCGACACCGACCGGATCCTCCCGCTCGGCAGCACGCGACAGTTCTTCCAGCTCGGCTGGCAGGTCGACCCGAGCGTGCGCGCCGAGTGGGCCGCGGCGTCGGGCCCGGACGAGCGCGCCGCGATCCTCGACGCACTGCCGCCCGTCCTCGACGTCGACCCCACCACCGTCACGCAGCCCCGCTGGGCCGACGGCGTCGACTGGTCGCTGACCGGCGGCGAGCTCTGCACCATCCACGCGCGGCTCCAGGAGCAGGCGGGCACCGAGTCCGGCGCGCCGATCCGCGGCATCCTCTCCGAGAACCCCGGCGTGGCCGTCCCCGACGGCGTCACCTACCAGGCCTTCAAGGGCGGGTCCGCCCCGGGCGTCCTTGCCCTCACGTTCCTCACCGAGGCGTCCGACGACGCACCCGCCCGGGTGCTCGTCGTCCAGCTGCGCAGCGGGGGAGTCATCGACGAGATGAGGGCCGTCGCCCTCGTGGAGGCGGGGCTCGAGGTCGTCGCCGCGCCGTGACGGCGGCCCCGGCGAGCCGGGAACGCGGGTGGTCGGCGCACCTCGGAGCGCTGGCCCTCCCGCCCGGTCGGGTGCCGGGACCCGCCCTCCCGGCCCGAGTGGCCGGGCCTAGGATCGGCACGTGAGTCGCCGCGGCCGAGAGGGGGAGTGAGGGTGCAGATCATCGACCTGCGCAGCCTCATCACCTTCGGCACGAGCCCGTCGCGGTGGGCCATCGCGGTGCGGGCCACCCTCGTCGTCGGGCTGCCGCCCCTCGTCACCCTGCTCACCGGCCACGGCCTGATGGGCTTCGCCACGAACCTCGGCGGCTTCGCCGTGCTCTACGCGACCGGCACCCCCGTGCGACGCCGGGTGAAGGTGATCGCCGCCGTCGGGCTGGGGCTGACCCTCAGCGCGGCGGTCGGCTCACTGGTCGCGCACCACCCGTGGCTCGCCCTGATCGCCCTGACGGCGATCGCCGGCGGTGCCGCCTGGTTGACGAACGCACTCCGGCTCGGACCGCCGGGCGCGCTGTTCTTCGTGCTGTCCGCCGGCATCGCGACGGCCGCGGTGGGCGGCGGGACCTCACCGGTCCGGCTCGTGGGCCTGGCCGCCGTCGGGGCGCTGCTCGCCCTCGTCATCGGCTGCTCGGACGGCTTTCTCGGCAGCCGGCGGGCCGAGCGTGCCGCCGTGGCGGCCGCGGCCTCGGCCGTCGATGCCTTCCGCTCCGCCGCGGAGGAGGGCGCGGAGCACGCGGTGCTCGAGAGGCGTCGGGGCGCGGCCTCCACCGCACTGCACGCGGCCTGGACCGCGGTCACCGACGGTGGCCCCGTCATCCCGCCGCGCGGGGGCCGACGGGCGGACTCCGGGTTCGCGGGCGAGCTGCACCGGATCCACGACTCCTACGTGTCCACCTCCGCCTCCCTCGCCGCCCGCGACACCGGCGGGGAGCTCTCCCTCGCGCACCCGCAGCCCTGGGAACCGGCCGACTCCGCCGTCCGCGGGGAGGTGGACCCCCGCACCTCGGACCAGGGCACGGCCGAGAAGGACGTGGAGTCGAGGGAGCCCGAGCGGCGCCGGGTGGAGCGGACCCAGATCAACTACACGTCGCTCGGTCGCCCCTCGGTCAGGTACCTCCTCACGGAGGCCGCCTGGTGGCCGTCCGAACCGCTGCTCGTCGCCGCCCGGGTGCTCGGCGCCTCCCTGCTCGCGGGTGTCATCGCGACGGCGATCGGGAACCCGCACTCGTACTGGGCCATCGCGTTCGCCGCGCTCATCGTCCAGGCCGGCGGCAGCCGCCGGGTCCAGGCGACCAAGGCGGTGCACCGCATGCTCGGCACCTTCGCCGGGCTCGGCATCTTCGCGCTCATCGCCCGCATCGACCCGAGCGACTGGTGGCTGCTCGCGATCGTCGTCGTCCTCCAGGCGGGCGCCGAGCTCACCGTCACGCGCCACTACGCCCTCGCCGTCACCCTGCTGACCCCGCTCGCGCTGAGCGTCGCCACGGCGATCACGTCCTTCACCGACGTCGCCGCGGCGAGCGACCGCCTGCTCGACACGGTGCTGGGGGTGGGGGCCGCCGTCGTCGTGCTCATGCTGACCGGGCTCGGTCGGCACGAGCTGCTCCTGCGCGCGCACGCGCGCCGCGTGGCGACCCGGGTCGCGGCGGTGCTCGAGGACCTGGCGGACGGCACGACCAGCACGCCCGACGGGCAGGTGCGGCGCCAACACCTGTATGCCGAGCTCCTCGACTCGGACCAGGTCGCCCAACGGGCGCTCGCGGACGCCCCCGAGGACGTGGCGCCGTTCCGGGAGATGGAGCGGCTGCTGTCGCGGATCGCGTACCTCGTGCTCGGCGCGGCCTGGCACGAGCACGCGTGGGGCAGCCGCGACCGGTTCGCGCGGGCGCTCGCCGAGCTCGACGCCGTGCTCGCGCATCCCGTGACGCAGAAGCGGGGCGCGGAGGAGATCACCGCTGAGCTGGTCGCGGTGGAGCGCGCGCTCGTCGGGGCGGCCGCGTAATCGTCGATCGGTCGACTCCTCGACTCCTCGGCCCTTTCGATCCGCTGACCCCTTGACAACCTACAACCAAATGGTTGTAGGTTGTGAGTGTGGGCGAGACCGACGAGGACATGGTGGATGCCATGTTCCGCGCCCTGTCCGATCGCACGAGGCGCGACATCATGCGCCGCGTCCTGCGTGGCGAGCACTCGGTCTCCGCCCTCGCGCGGAACTACGACATGTCGTTCGCGGCAGTCCAGAAGCACGTCCGCGTCCTCGAGCAGGCCGGGCTGGTCACCAAGCGCAGAAGCGGTCGTGAACAGCTCGCCAGCGGGGACGTCACGGCGGTCCGCTCGCTCGCCACGGTCCTCGACGACCTGGAAGAGCTGTGGCGGGGCCGCATCGACCGGATCGATCAGCTCCTCGCACGCGAGGACCCATCGAAGGAAGACTGACATGCCCATCATCGACTTCACGACCGACATCCCCGCCCGCACCATCACGATCACCGCGCGCTTCGAGGCGCCCGTCAGGAGGGTCTTCGCCCTCTACGCCGACCCGCGGCAGGTCGAGCAGATCTGGGGCCCCGTGGGCTACCCGGCGACGTTCGTCAGCCACGAGCTCACGCCCGGCACGCGCAGCACCTACTTCATGACGAGCCCCGAGGGGGAGAGGTACGGCGGTTACTGGGACGTCACCGCGGTCGACGAGCCCCACGGCTTCACGGTGCGGGACGGCTTCGCCGATCCCGAGGGCAACCCGTTGGAGGCCATGCCCACCTCCACCATGGATGTCCGCCTCGAGCCCGACGGCGACGCCACCCTCATGACGACCGTGACCACGTTCGCGACCGAGGACGGTATTCGGAAGGTCGTGGAGATGGGGATCGAGGAGGGCACGAGGTCCGCCATGGGGCAGATCGACGGCTTCCTCGCCGCCCATCCGGAGTGACGGCGTCGGGTGGGCCCGCCGGGAGGCGGCCCGCCCGTCCTGCGGTCGCTCGCCGACATCGCCGGGTTGCCGGGCATGCGGGGGCAATCTGCGTAAGCGGGGGGTCCGTGTGAGCATGGACGGGTGAATGCACGCAGTTCCGTCGCGGTGGGCGTCTCCGGCGTCCTGGCAGCGGCATGCCTGGGTGGATGCACCAACGAGCGGTGGGCCGACCTGCCGTCGGTCTCGATGTCCGACCCGGTGGCCGTCCTCATGGAGTCGTACTCCGCGGGGGTCGCTGCGCCGTCGGACGATCAGTCCGCGACGCGGGACGGTGAGCTGCACGGCTCGGGTGGCTCGGACGGGTCGGATGCGCCTGGCGCACCGGACATGCCGGGCGGCTCGGATGCACCCGATGCCTCGGACGTGCCCGGCGACCCGGGCCCCGGGTCCTTCGCCGACGTCCCGCTCGTCGGGACCGTCGACGAGGTCACGCTGGCCGAGCTCCGCCTCGCGAGCGAGGACGGCGGGCTGGACGACGACCAGTCGGCGCTCGCCGCCGCCCTCGTCGCAGCCGGCTTCGACGGGCTCGGTGACTTCGCGGCGAGCATGAGCACGGAGTCCGGCTGCGTCGTGGTCCTCACCTACGACACCTCGACCGAGGACGGATCGGGCTCGGGGCCGGCCTCAACCGCCTGGGCGCGCGCCGCAGAGAACCGCGGCATCCTGGTCCTGGCGGCACTGCCGTGGGTGGATGTCATCGCGGCGGACGACGCGGACCCGACCACCGGCGTCGTGGTCGTCGACAGGGACGAGGCGGACGGCGTCGTCGGGGGATCCGTGGCGAGCGGCAGCCTGAGCGTCGACGATGTGCGCGAACTGGCCGCCCTCCTCGACGAACGCTCGACCGACTGAGTCCCGCCGGGTAATCGGGATCACCGCGCTGCGCCCGATTTTTGCTTGCTGCCTGCAAGAGTAATCGGTAACCTTTGGGGCGAGGAACGTTCGACGCTGCGCGGAGCCCCGGCTGACTGCCGCGTCGACAGGCGCCAGGGTTCCGCCCCCGTCCGTCCCGCCACCCACCGGAAGACGACGGCTGCGACCCGCAGCGATGATGTGGCGCCTGCATGCGCCAGAGATGAGAAACCCGCACATGTCCGCCCTTGCCCACACCGAGCTCCACACCGCCCCCGAGGACCTCGAAGCTCGCATCGCCCACCACTCCATCGCGCCGGGACGCGTCGCGAAGATGGACCTCGGCATGCACGCCGACGGGGCCAGCACCCCCGGCTCCGACCGCTCCGCGGCCATCGGCGCCCTCATCGTGGGCGCGGTCATCGCGCTCGCGATGATCATCGGCCTCGCCTGAGGGCCCCAGGGCCGGCGACGGTCCCCGCCTCTTCGGCTCAGCCTCCGGAGCGCTGCTCCTTCATCGGGTGGAGCGTTGAGACGCCGAGTGGAGGGTCTCCATACCCTCCACCCGACGATTCAACGCTCCACTCGATGCATGTGTGCGTGGTCCGGCCGCAGCCCGGCGCCCCAGCAATTTGATGTCCCGACCCTGAGCACGGTCCGGCCGCAGCCCGGCGCCGAGCAACCCCGGGCCCCGGCACCACGTGGTCCTACGGGTGCAGCCGCGCGCGCCCGATGAGCTCGCGGACCGGTCCGGCGACGGCCTCGTCCCCACAGGTGAGCAGCACCGCGACCTGGCCGGCGGACAGCGCGATCCCCTCGTTGTCCGCGAGGTCCGCCCCCGGTCCCGTGTACTCCAGGCCGGTGTACTGCCAGTCCTTCTCGGAACCGACCGTCCTTCTCTCCGGCTCGCTCCAGCCCACGCGCGCGAGCGCGGCGCGTCCCCCCTCGCCGAGCCGAAGCGGCGCGATGTCCTCGGTGCGGTCGATCGCGAAGCCCGGCGTCATGTAGGCAACGGCGAACGCCCCGCGGTCGACGACGACCATGCGGAACTTCACCGAACCGAGCCCGAGGTCCGCGGCGTCGATCTCGGTGAGGATCCGCTCGGACATGGAGTCCGGGGGAGTGCGCCGACCCTTGCCTCCCGGGGGCCGCGAGGCCTTGTGGAGCAGCATGTGCAGCCGCGCGGACCGCAAGATCCCGACGATCGACAGCAGCAGCACGATCGCCGCGACGGCCACCCCGGCGATGAGCGCGGGGGTCGACGGGTTCGACAGGCTGATCGAGAACGCGCGACGGATCGCCATCGTCGTCCCAATGACCACCACCACCCCGACCAGGGCGGCGACCAGGGCCGCGGCCAGCAGCTGCCGGACGGCGGCGGAGTACGGGTGGGCAAGCTTGCGCGCCGGGCGGGACTTCGGTGACCTCGGCATGGCGCGATTCTGGCAGGTTCTGCGGCGGCGGGTGACGTCCGCCCGTGGGTCATTCGCCCCGTGCGTCCCGGGTGGTGTCCACGGTGGGCTCCCCGCCGGAGTCCTCGGGAGCGACGTCGGCGGGCCCCCCGGCGGGCGGCGCGCGGTGGGCGACGGCCGGCCCCGTGCCGAGCAGGGCCGCCCGCAGGTACGTCACCCCGGCCCAGATGTGCATGGCGCAGCCCGCCCACACGAGGACCCGCCCCACGAGGAGGGACTGCGGCCACACGGAGATGCCGAGCACGAGCGCACAGATGCCGATGAACATGACGGCGGTGCGTGCCTTGCCGAAGAGCGTCACGCGCGTGCGCCCCTGGCGGGCGGCCGGGCCGACGATGGCCGCGACGAGCACGTCCACCACCACGATGATCGCCACCGGGACCCAGTTGAGCGCACCCGCGATGCCGAGGGAGATCGCGACGAGCATGATGCCGATCCGGTCGGCGATCGGATCGATGATCTCGCCGAGGCGTGTGGCCTGGTCGAGCAGCCGCGCCAGGAAGCCGTCGATCCAGTCAGTCAGCGCCCACACGCCGACCAGCAGCGGCGGGACCCAGCTGCCGTCGGGCTCGTCGATGATCACCCAGCACGCGGGCGCGAGCAGCAGGAACCGGAGGAGGGTGACGAGGTTGGGGATCGTCGCCCACCGGTCCGCACCCGTCGCGGGCCGCGCGGGGCCTGCGGGGGTCGACGAGGAGGGCATGCGCCCAGGATAGTTGGGCGGCCGGGCCGCGCCACCGAGATTCCGCCGGGGGCGGACCCCCGACGTCGGTAGCCTCCACCCATGCCCATGTCTCTTATACACATATCCGAGCCCACGAGTCACTCGCTGCTCTCGTATGCCGTCTTCTGCTTGAAAAA
>FUHX01000059.1 GCA_900163555.1 Actinomycetales bacterium JB111
CCCCACCCACCGAAGTCACCCCGCCATGACCGCCACCGCCGCCGTCCCCACGGACTCCCGCCCGGAGCGCGCGTCATGGCTCCCGATGGTGGGCCTCTTCCTCGCGCAGATTCTCATGTCGTTCAACGTCGCCGCGCTGCCGATCTCCATCGGCGGGATGGTGGACGACTTCGGCGTCCCGCCGACCGTCGCCAGCACGACCATCGTCATCTACGGCCTCGTCGTCGCCGCCCTGGTGATGACCGGCGCGAAGCTCGGACAGCGCGTGGGGTGGGTCCTCATCTTCCGCTGCGTCATCGTCGTGTTCGCCTGCTCGTCGCTGATGATGATCCTCTCTCCCACGGTCGGCTGGGCCATCGCGGGCCAGGCACTGGCGGGAGCGTCGGCGGCGATCATCGTGCCCGCCCTCGTCGCCCTCATCGCAGAGAACTACCGGGGCGACCAGCAGGCCACCGCGATCGGCTCGCTCGGCTCGGCGCGCGCCCTGTCCGGCATCAGCGCCTTCCTCATCGGCGGCACCCTCGGCACCCTCGTAGGTTGGCGGCCGGTCTTCATGATCGTGCTCGGCATCGCCGTCGTCGTCTTCGCGTTCAGCTTCACGCTCCGGTCGACCGGCACGGGCGACCGGAGCATCAAGATCGACGTCGTCGCCGCGGTCCTCATCGGCCTCGCAATCATGCTGCTCACGCTCGGCTTCAACAACCTCAACGCCTGGGGCGCGTTCTTCGCGAACGGCAACGCCCCCTTCACGCTGGCGGGCGTCTCCCCGGCGCCCCTCCTCATCGTCGCCGGGCTGGTCCTCGGTCAGACCTTCCTCGTGTGGACCCGACGGCGGATGAGGCTCGGCATGGAGCCTCTCGTCAACCTCTCGGTGCTCGGGTCGTCACGCGAGCGCGCCGCGGTCCTCGCCATGTTCGTCGTCGTCTCGCTCGAGGCGGCGCTGAACTTCACGGTCCCGATGTACATCCAGATCGTCCAGGGGCGCACGCCCTTCGAGACCTCGCTGGCGATGATGCCGTTCAACCTCACGGTGTTCGTCACCGCGACCCTCGTGGTCCGCTTCTACAAGCGCTTCCCGCCCCGGACGATCGGCCTCACGGCCTTCACGCTCACGACCCTCGCGCTGCTCTGGTTGTCGTTCGTCGTCACGAACAACTGGGAGACGCTCCCGACGATCGCCGGCCTCGTCGTGTTCGGCATCGGGCAGGGCGCACTCGTCACGCTCGTCTTCAACGTGCTCGTCACCGCCGCGCCCGCCGAGCTCGCGGGCGACGTCGGATCCATCCGCGGCAGCACCCAGAACCTCGCCTCCGCGGTCGGCACCGCGGTCGTCGGCGCGCTGCTCGTCGCGCTCCTCAGCGTCGGGATCGGCCGGGCGGTCGTCGAGCATCCGGAGATCCCGGAGGAGCTCGTGGAGCAGGTCGATCTGGACAGCGTGAACTTCGTGTCGAACGCGGACCTGGATGACGTGCTCGCGAGGACGGACGCCACCCCCGAGCAGGTCTCGGCGGCCGTGCAGCTCAACGAGGAGGAGCGCCTGCGCGCCCTCAAGCTCGGGCTTCTCGTCCTGGCCGGCCTCAGCGCCGTCGCGGTCGTGCCCGCGTCACGACTTCCGCGGTACACGCCTCACGAGATCGCCGCCCCTCGCGACGACGGCGACGCCCTCCGATAACCAATCACCTCACGAGACCCCCGGCCGACGACGGCGACACGGACCGATCGCCAGCAGCCTCACGCCGGGCGCCCCACGCCTCACGCCTCACGAGATCGCCGCCCCTGGCGGCGACGACGGCAACGCCCACGGATAACCAGGCACCTCACGAGACTCCCGGGCGACGATGGCGACACGATCCGGTCGCCAGAAGCCTCCCGCCAGGCTCCAGGCCCCAGGCCCCAAGCCCCAAGCCCCTAGCCAGACGCCTACCG
>FUHX01000057.1 GCA_900163555.1 Actinomycetales bacterium JB111
TTTTTTTTTTAATGATACGGCGACCACCGAGATCTACACTCTCTCCGTCGTCGGCTGCGTCAGATGTGTTTAAGAGACAGTCCCGGCACCACGCGCCCCGACGGGTCGGTCTGGAACGGAACGTTCTGGGAGGCCCCGCCCGGCGGGCACGGCGCACCGACCGTCGAGGACCTGCGGGCCGCCGGCCCCGCCGTCCCCCCGGGCACGAGGCCGACCCGCTCGGCGGTCTCGGACATCCTGGGCACATCGCTCGGCGCGGTCGCCATGGCGGCCGCCGCATGGGCGGCGGCATGGCTGTTCGTCTCCTACGCGCCGCCGTCGGTGGCCCCCGGCGCCCAGGCCGCGGTCAGCGCCTTCGCGGGCTCCGTCGTCGGGCTGATCACCGTGGGGATCCACCGCCTGGTCGTCGACGGGCGCTCCTGGTACGTCTCCCGCGCCCGCGTGTTCCGGGCCGGCATCGTTCTCGGACTCGACCTCGCGCAGTGGTTGCTCACGGTCCTGCCGGCGATCGTCGTCACCGCGGCCGGCGCGATCACGTCCGACCGCGTCCTCGCCATGGCGGGCGCGGCCTGCGCGTCGGTCGTCGGCATCGCGCTCATGGCCTACGCCCCCTCGGAGTACCTGACCCGGCGGGCGCGGCGCCGCGACGCCCGCGCGGCGAGCCTGACGCTGCGGTGGGGCCGGTTCTGGTTGATGGCACTGATCGGGGGCGTCGCGGGTCTCGCGCACCTGCTCGTCCCGCCGCCGCTCGGGCCCGTCGCCGCCATCCTCGTCGGCTCGGTCGTGCTCGCCGTCCTCATCGCGCTCGCGCTGCCGGTCGCGCGCTGGTGGAACATGCGGCCGGGGCCCGCCACCCGCACCACCTCGCGGTAGCCGAGCGCCCCTCCCCCGACGACGGGCAGGGCCCGGCCGGTCAGCGCTCCGTGAACAACCCGTCCACGTAGTCAGCGTTCTCCTCCGACCACGCCTCGACACCCGCGGCCGGGTCCCTGGCGTCCTCGATCGAGCTGAGCAGCGAGTCGATCTGCTCCAGGCTCATCGTGAAGTCCTCCAGGGCGTTCGTGACCTCGGGGTTGTACTCCTGGAAGTCCTCGCTCGAGAAGACGTGGATGGAGTCGGTCTCGCCGAACGCGCCGTCGGGGTCCTCGAGGTCCCGCAGCGGCAGGTCCGCGTAGACGGCGTTGGGCTGCCACAGTGCGACGGCGATGTTCTCGCCCGCGTCGATCGCCTCCTCGAGCCGGTCGAGCATCTCAGGGGTCGACGCGTCGATGAGCTCGATGTCGTCCAGCCCGTAGGCCGGCAGCACGTCGTCCCTGACAGCCCGGTTGAGGCCGGACCCGGGCTCGATGCCGATGATCTCGTTGCCGAACTCCTCCCCGTGCTCGGCCAGCTCGGGGATCGACGTCACCGGCGCGTCCTCGTTCACGGCGATCGTCAGCGGGGCCTCGTCGAGCCAGGCGCCCAGGTCCACCGCGGTCGGGGCGTAGTCGATCATGTCCTGCTGGTTCGGGACCCAGGCGTCGAGGAACAGGTCGACGTCCCCGTTCTCCAGCGCGAAGTAGAGCGCGGTGGGGTCGGCGACACGCTGGATGTCGACGTCGTACCCCGCCTCGTCGAGGACGCCCGCCCACAGCTCGGTCACCGCCTCCCCCTCGGCCCACCCGTCGAGGACCCCGATGGTGACGACGCCGTCGTCCACCGGCGCCTGGTTGGGCCAGTCGCTCGGGGTCTCCCCCGAGTAGGGGTTGCCCTCGGTGGTCGGCCCGGTCTCCGTCGGGATCTCCCCGTGGCCGTGCGGGTCCGTGTGGTCCGGATCCGGTGCCTGCGGGAGATCGAGATCCGGGATCTGGGGCGCCCCTTGTCCCGGCAGGTCGTCCCCCAGGCTGGAGCACGCCGTGAGTGCCCCGGCACTGACGAGGGCGAGTGCGACGACGGCACGCCGCGTCCCTTGGACGGCGCCGTCAGGTCTCGGCGTGGTGCTCCGTCGCACGACTTCTCCTTCGTCGGTGGTGCACATGCTCGGCAGCCTGGGCCTCCAGGCTCCCACGCCCACGTCCGGGCTGTCGTCCGGGCCCGGGGGCACACCTGCCCGCGGCCCCCGAGACGCAGCGAGGCGGCCCGCCCCGAGCATCTCGGGACGGGCCGCCTGCGGTCGATCGGGCGCGGAGCCCTACCGGCGTGGTGAGTGGGTCACTCGCTGATCATCGTGTCCGCGAAGTCCGGGTTCTCCTCGAGCCACTGCTCGACGCCCGCGGCAGGGTCGTCGCCGCCACCCTCGTTGAAGATGATGTTCTCGAGCGAGGCCAGGTCCTCGTCGCCCATGGTGAAGTTGCTCAGCCAGCCGGCGACCTCGTCGTTGTCCTCGGCGAAGCCGGAGTGACCGTAGATGTAGATGTCGTCCGGCTCGCCGAGCGCGCCCTCGGGGTCCTCGAGGTCGCGGATGTCGAAGGCGTCGTAGGCCCAGTGCGGGCGCCACAGCGTGACGACGATGTCCTCACCCGAGTCCATGGCCGCACCGAGCTCGGCGAGCATCGCCGAGGTCGAGGAGACGACGAACTCCATGTCCTCCAGACCGTAGGTCGGGATGACCTCGTCCTCGGTGATGCGGGTCAGGCCCGCGCCCGGGTCGATGCCGACGAGGCGGTTGCCGAACGCGTCCGCGTTGTCCGCGAGCTCGGCGAGCGACTGGATCGGGGCGTCCTCGTTCACCGCGATCGTCAGCGGTGCGTTCTCATACCACATGCCGACCTCTTCGATGTCGTCGCCGTACCGCTCGAGGTAGTCGGCGTGGGTGGCAGGCAGCCACGTATCGAAGTTGAGGTCGTAGGTGCCGTCGGCGAGGCTCTGGAAGACGACGCCGGCGTCGGCGGTCTCGAGCTCGACGGTGTAGCCCTGCTCCTCGAGGACGTTCGCCCAGAGGTAGGAGACGGCGATGCCCTCCTCCCAGCCGGCGTGGACGCCGATGGTGATGGTGTCGTCGTCGCCACCGCCGCAGGCGGCGAGGGTGCCGGCGGCGGCGAGCGCCACGGCTCCGGTCAGTGCGAGTCGCTTGGTACGCATTGTTCTCCTTCGAGTCATCGATCGTGCGTGACGTAGAGGTTGGGCGGGGGATGTCTGCAAGTCATGCGGTTCGCGGGCCGGCCGGCCCGCGAACCGTCGGGGTCAGCGGGTGGCCAGTCGGTTGGCCTTCTCGACGGCGGAGTGGGACGACAGCGCGGTGGTCATCCGGTCGAGGAACATGGCGATGATGACGACCGAGAGTCCGGCCTCGAAGCCGAGTCCGATGTTCACGCGGGTCACCGCCCCGTACACCTCCTGGCCAAGGCCGGGGGCGCCGACCATTCCGGAGATGACGACCATCGACAGGGCGAGCATGATGACCTGGTTGACGCCCGCCATGATCGTCGGCATCGCGAGCGGCAGCTGGATCTGACGCAGGATGCGGCGCGGCGTGGAGCCGAACGCGTGTCCCGCCTCGACGACCTCGCTGTCCACCTGCTTGATGCCGAGCTCGGTCATGCGGACCGCTGGCGGGAGCGCAAAGATGATCGTGGCGACCACTCCGGGCATGATGCCCGAGCGGAAGAAGACGACCGCGGGGATCAGGTAGACGAACGCCGGCAGCGTCTGCATGAGGTCGAGGACCGGGCGCATGAACGCCGAGACGCGCGGGTTGACCGCGGCCCAGATGCCGAGCGGGATGCCGATGGCGACGGCCAGCACGGTCGCGACGAGGACGAGGCCGAGCGTGAGCATCGTGTTGTGCCACTGGTCCATCGAGTAGACGAACAGCAGGCCGATGAGCGTTCCGAGGGCGAGCTTCCACCCCTTCACGACGTACGCCAGGACCACGAGGATCGCGATGACCACGTAGAAGGGCGGGGTGGCGAGCACCCACTGCAGGCCCTCGACGATGCCCTCGAACACGAGCTTGAAGAAGTCGAAGACGAAGCCGATCGTCTGCTTCAGCCAGGCGACGACCGAGTCGGCCCACTCGCCGAGCGGGAGCCGGAAGATGGGGTCGTTCATCGGGTGGCCTCCTCGGTCGTGGCGGTACCGGCGTCGGTCGCGGCCGCCGCCTCGACGTCTGTCGTCTCGGCGTCAGTCGTCTCGGGAGCGGACTCCTCGGCGACGACGTCGGTGTGGTCGTCGGTCTCCGGCGGCACCATGGCCTGCAGGAGCGAGATGCGGGGGACGACGCCGAGGAGCTTGTCGTCGTCGTCCGTCACGGCGACGGCCAGGCGGGCCTCGGCGGCCGGGGCGAACACCTCGGAGATCGGGGTGTCGACGTTGACGGCCGTGTTGTCCTCGTGGACGAGGCCGTCGATGGTCGAGACCTGGCGGCGCTGCGCCTCGAGGAGCTCGTCGTCGTACACCGAGCCCTTGAGGATGCGGCGACGGTCGACGACGTACGCGGCGGAGACCTGCTCGTTCTTCAGCGTCCGGAGCGCCTCGGCGGGGCCGCTGCCGGCCCACACGGTGGCGGCGGGGCGCTGCATGAGCGAGCCGGCGGTGATGACGCGCGAGCGGTCGACGTCCGCGATGAAGCGGGCGACGTAGTCGTCGGCGGGGTCGGAGAGGATCTTCTCGCCGGTGTCGATCTGGACGATCCGGCCGTCGCGCATGACCGCGATCCGGTCGCCGAGGCGGACGGCCTCGTTCAGGTCGTGGGTGATGAAGACGATCGTCTTGCCGAGGGTCGTCTGCAGCTCGACGAGCTGGTCCTGCATCTCGCGGCGGATCAGCGGGTCGAGGGCAGAGAACGCCTCGTCCATCAGCAGGATCTCGGTGTCCGCGGAGAGCGCGCGGGCCAGGCCGACGCGCTGCTGCATGCCGCCCGAGAGCTGGGCGGGCACGGAGTCCTGCCAGCCGCCGAGGCCGGTGAGCTCGACGGCCTCGCGGGCACGCTCCAGGCGCTCCGCCTTCGCGACGCCCTGGATCTCCAGGCCGTACGCGGCGTTCTGCAGCACCGTGAGGTGGGGCAGGAGCGCGAAGTGCTGGAAGACCATGGAGATCTTCTTGCGGCGGATCTCGCGGATCTGCGCGGCAGGGGCCTTCGCCAGGTCGACGCCATCGATCTCGATGCTTCCCGCGGTGGCGGGGTGCAGCCCGTTGAGGGTACGGATCAGGGTCGACTTGCCCGAGCCCGACAGGCCCATCACGACGAAGATCTCGCCGGGGTCGACGTCGAAGCTGGCATCGATGACCGCGGCCGTGCCCATGTGCTTGAGGTCGTCACGGTCGACGCCCTGCTTCAGCCGCTCGATGATCTTCTTGGGCTGGCGGCCGAAGATCTTGTAGACGTTCCGGGCACTTAGTGCTACCAACGCATCCTCCAGGTCAGAGCCCGTGATCGCCGGCGGGGGCCGGGCGACGGTTCGCTCGGTACGAACCAGGCCTCTCAAGTCACTGTGGCGGGCGCCGTCGCGGTGCGGGTCGCGCCGGACGCCACGACCGCCCCGCTGCACGTGGGCAGGCCGGGGCGGCGCCATGACCTACCTAGGTTTGCGGCACGACCGGCCGATTGCAAACGCCAGGTCATGCGTAAGTCGCGGTTCGGGCAGCGCGATTGGCGCGGAATCACGCGGAAAATCGCAGGTCAGACGTCGGATCGCGATCGTTAGCCCTTTGTTACCTCATCGCGCGTTTTTATGAGGCAGATCACACATCCGGGTCGGGTTCCCGACCCGATCCCTACCGTTCCATCGAGATGTCGGGATCCACGAACTCGTTCGTGTAGACCTCGGTCGGATCGAGCTCATCGAGGTCGATCGCACCCTCGGCGGACAGGATCGGCACGAACGTCTCGCTGATCTCCTGCATGCGTGCCGGGTCGAAGGCGCCGAACGTCCCGGAGGCCGGGTCGTCGTGCACGAGGTCGAGGTCGAGCTGCGTGTCGACCGAGTACTGCGCCACCTCCGGCGAGTACGTCCACGAGAGCTGGTAGGCGTCCACGAGCTCGACGATGAGGTCGAGTGTCGGCCCCGGCTCGTCGAGGAAGTCGATCTGCGACTGCTGGAGGACCGGGACGAGGCGCTCGAGGCAGTCGGACAGCTCGTCGACCCTGTCGGCCCGCACGGCCATCGCGCCCGGGTAGGGCGAGTAGCCGACGTCGGCGAGCAGGGCGTACCCGACCGGGCGGTCCCACTGCTCGACCTCGTGCTCGTAGACATACGGCTCGTTGGTCGCGAGCCCCTGCTGGACGATGCTCGGGTCCGCGACGAACCGCGCCGGCGTGCCCTCGTAGGAGGAGTCGGCGTTCGCCATGTCGAAGCCCGCGGTCTCGGCCAGCAGCGCGTGCAGCACGGTGCCGCCGGTGACGATCGTGGCGCCGGTGGCCACGATGTCCTCGATCGTCTCCGCCTCGGGGTACGTCTCCGGGTCCCACATGAGGATCTGCGGAGAGACGGTCATCTGCGAGACGATCGCGACCGTCGGCTGGTCGGAGTGGTTGATGATGGCCGAGTCCGTGTTCACCGCGCCGAGCGTGATCTCCGGGTCCACGTACATGAGCGCGGCCACGGACTGGAACCCGACGTTCGGCCCGCCCGGTCGCACCTCGATGTCCACCCCGGTGTCCACGCCGCCCGCCACGAGCGAGGCCGTCACCGACTTGTTCTCCGCGTCGATCGTGTAGTCCGACCCGACGAGGTGGTAGACCCCGCCGTGCTCCGCCTCCGGCTGCCAGTCCTCCTGCACGACCACGGTCGCCGGGCAGACCTCGGCCAGATCGAGCGCGCTGCCCGCCTCGGCGGCCGTCGTGTCCTCCGGCGGTCCGGACGGTCCGGCCTCGTCGTCCGCGCCGGACCCGCAGGCCGCCAGCACGAGCCCCAGTCCGACGACGACGCCCGCCGCCCGCGCGCGGCGCACCTGCGTACGGCGCGGGCCGGGCGCGCGGGCGCCCGCGGGTGCCCCGGTGGGCGCATCGGCGGGTGAGGGGACCCGCAGACCGTGGGTCCGACGTCGGGGGATGGACATGGCTTCTCCTTAGGCGCGCGCGCCGTACCAGCGGCCGATGATCAGCCGGTCGAGCAGGGCGAACAGGGCGAAGACGGCCACCCCGAACAGGGCGGTCAGTGTGATGGCGGTGAACAACGCGTCCATCTGGAGGCGCAGCGTGTACGTGCGCAGCAGCCCGCCGATGCCGGCCGGGCCCTGCTGGAAGAAGTAGTCGCCGACCAGGGCGCCGATGACGGACAGGCCGGCCGCGGTGCGCAGCCCGGTGAAGACGGACGGGAGCGCGGCGGGCAGCGTGAGCTTCGTCAGGCGCTGGGCGCGGCCGGAGCGGTGGAGGGTGAAGAGGTCGTGCGCGGCCCGGGAGGCGGACTGCAGGCCGAAGAGGGTCGTGGAGATCATCGGGAAGAGCGCGATGATGACGCAGACGATGACGCGGGCCGCGAAGCCGTAGCCGAACCAGATGCCGACGAGCGGGACGAGGGCGAGGATCGGGATCGTCTGGAGGATGACCGCGTAGGGGTAGAGGATCCGCTCCGCCCAGCCGGCGAGCGACATGAGGACGGCCCAGCCGATACCGAGGACGGCCGCGAGGAGGAGGCCTACCGCCGCGACCTGCGTGGTGTTGAGCAGGGCGTCGAGCATCGGGCGGATGACCCGCTCGTCGCCGAACGCGCCCGCGTACACCTCGTGCGGCGGGGGCAGGAGGAAGCGCTGGTCCTCCGGGAGGACCAGGTAGGAGACGAGGTACCAGACGGCGAAGATGCCGGCGATCGCCACGAGGATCGGCCAGGTCGCGGCCCAGGCGCCGCCGCGACGGCGGGTGGGCGGCGGGGTGCTGACCGTGGGGTCCCGCGGGACGGGAGCGGCTGCGCCGGACTCGCCGGGCGAGCCGGGCCCGGCGGGTGCGGGGGTCGCCTCGGGCGAGGCGGATCCTCCGGTCACGGTGGGCTCGCCGGTCGCGAAGGGCGTCTCGGGGGAGGCGGCCTCGCCGTTCGAGGTGGGCGTCTCGGTCGCGTCGGTCGACTCGAGCGAGGTCGCACCGGGGACGCGCTTCGGGCTGGTGTCGGTGCTCATGCGTGCGCCTCCAGGGCGGCCGAGACCTGGCCGGCGAAGGCCGCGAAGGCCGGGTCGTAGCGCAGCTCCGGGGGCCGCGGGTAGCCGAAGGGCACCGGGAGGTCGGCGACGATCCGGCCCGGGCGGCCGCTCATGACGACGACCCGGGTGGAGAGGTAGACGGCCTCGGAGACGGAGTGCGTGATGAACAGCGCCGCGAAGTCTCCCGCGGAGAACAGGCGGAGCAGCTCGGTCTGCATCTGCAGGCGGGTGATCTCGTCCAGCGCGCCGAACGGCTCGTCGAACAGGGCGAGGTCCGGCTGCCTCACGAGGGCCCGGGCGAGCGAGACGCGCATGCGCATGCCGCCGGACAGCTCGCGCGGGAACTGCCGCCCGGAACCGCCGAGGCCGACGAGGTCGAGGGTGGCCAGCGCGCGCCGCCGCCGTTCCGCGCGGGGGACGCCGGTGAGCTCGCCGGCCAGCTCGACGTTGTGCAGGGCCGTGCGCCACTCGAGAAGGGTGGGGTCCTGGAAGACGTAGGACACGGCGTCCGAGGAGGTCGTCACCCGCCCGGTCGTGGGCTGGTCAAGGCCGGCCGCGAGGCGCAGGAGGGTGGACTTGCCGCAGCCCGACGGCCCGACGACGGTGACCAGCTCGCCCGGCCGGACCGTGAGGTCGATGGCGTCCAGCGCGCGGGTCCCGTTCTCGAAGGTCTTCCCCGCGCCGTCGACGGTGAGCGCCGGCGGGGTCGACCCGCCGGGACGTCCGGATGCTCGCTCGGCCGCGTCGTCCGTGGCGGGCGGAGGGGCGGAGGTGGCGGCGTCGTCGGTCGCGGCGTCGTCCGCTGTGGCGGGGGGCCTCATCGGGGGAGCTCTCGGGTCGGGTACGGGCGGTGGCGTCCACCGGGCGCCTGGGCGCCCGGCCCGGATCCGCGCCGTCCCGTGCCTGCGGCCACCAGGTGCCGGCGAGAGATTCACCGACTCGGGATGACGCGGTCCCTGTCTGCCTGGAAGGCTGCTCACCCGAGGATACGGGGGGGGGGGGGGGGGGGGGGGGGGGGGGGGGGGGGGGGGGGGGGGGGGGGGG
>FUHX01000077.1 GCA_900163555.1 Actinomycetales bacterium JB111
CGGTACCGGGGTCGGTACCCGGGTCAGTTCCCGGGTCGGTACCCGGGTCGGTACCCGGGTCAGTGCCCGGGTCAGTGCCCGGGTCAGTGCCCGGGTCGGTACCCGGGTCAGTGCCCGGGTCGGTACCCGGGTCCGTGCCCGGGTCCGTGCCCGGGTCGGTACCGGGGTCGGTACCGGGGTCGGTACCCGGGTCAGTTCCCGGGTCAGTTCCCGGGTCAGTGCCCGGGTCAGTGCCCGGGTCAGTGCCGGGGTCAGTGCCCGGGTCGGTACCGGGGTCGGTACCGGGGTCGGTACCCGGGTCAGTTCCCGGGTCGGTACCCGGGTCGGTACCGGGGTCGGTACCCGGGTCCGTGCCCGGGTCGGTACCCGGGTCAGTTCCCGGGTCCGTGCCCGGGTCCGTGCCCGGGTCGGTACCCGGGTCGGTACCCGGGTCGGTACCCGGGTCCGTGCCCGGGTCGGTACCCGGGTCGGTACCCGGGTCGGTGCCCGGGTCCGTGCCCGGGTCCGTGCCCGGGTCCGTGCCCGGGTCAGTTCCCGGGTCAGTGCCGGGGTCAGTGCCCGGGTCCGTGCCCGGGTCCGTGCCCGGGTCGGTACCGGGGTCCGTGCCGGGGTCGGTACCGGGGTCCGTGCCGGGGTCGGTACCGGGGTCCGTGCCGGGGTCGGTACCCGGGTCAGTTCCCGGATCCGTGCCGTCATCCGCAGTGGCGCGCACCGACGACGACGCGAAGTCGAGGTTCAGCGCCGAGAGCCCCGGAAGGACCTCAAGGCTGAGCGCGGTGACCGTGAAGCCGCCGGCCTCCAGGTGACCCGGAGTGGGCTGCTCGTTGATCGTGATTGCCACGACCTCGTTAAGCACGTCCAGCAGGGGGTCGAGTCCCGAGAGGACGGGATCGATGAGCCCGTTCAGGTTCGACGCGAGGTCCGTGCCGATCGTGGACAGGAGCCCGCTCGTCGCCCCCTGAAGGACGTCGACGAGTTCCTCGATCAGCGGGGTCGCCAGGCCGTCGAGCACGTCCTGAAGGCTTATACCGAGGAGCCCGAGGATGGTGTCGAGAACGCCACCATCTGCCTCGATCGAGACGACCGGGTCGCCCGCCATCGTGCCGGCGAGCTGCCCGAGGGTCGTCTGCACCGTGATGTCCGCCGACGTGCTGTTGAACAGGTAGCTCAGCTCAGCACCCAGCTCGATCGTCACCGCGGTGTTGTTGAGCACCGTGGTCACGGCCTCGGTGACCTCGCTCGTCAGCGACCCGAGAGCGTCGTTGACGGCCGTGGTGATGCGGCCGATCGCGGCGTCGTCGAGCAGCTCGGTGTTCGCGGGAAGGCCGTTGAGGCCATCCGGGCCGCCGAGCTGAGCGAGGTTGATGTCGACCGATCCGTCGGACAGATGGATCTCCACGATCCCGTTCGGGTCGGTGAGCGTGCTGTTGACGAGCGAGTTGCTGACCTCCTCGAGTGCGACGTCGAGACCGTCGACCCCGATGGTTCCGGTCGACACCTCCACGCCGATACCGAGGACCGAGAGGTTGATGTCGAGGGCGCCGAGAAGCGAACCGACAACCCCTTCGCTGCCCAGGGCCGTGTCGACGGTCGTGCCGACGCCGGTCACCGTGCTGTCGAGAGCGCTCGACAGGCCGGCGACGAGCGGGCTGTGGAAGTTGAACTCCGAGTCGGCGAGGACGTACTCGCTCGTCACGGTCTCGCCGTTCGCCTCCGCCCGGGACGCGGCGGCCCCGAGGGAGAGCTGGAGCTCGTCCACCACGTTGTCCGTGATGTCCGAGAGCGCCAGCTGATCGAGGACGTCGATCAGGTTGACGACCGCCGGACCGTACGCACCCGGACTGGCCGGGTCGAGCGCGATGGCTCCACCCTGCGTCACCGCACCGGCACTTGCGACGGACGTCTGGCCGTCGGCGGACTCCGCGAACGAGTGCAGGAGGCCGACCTGGCCGAGGTCCAGGAGGCCCTCCCCGCCGGCCGGGCCGATCAGCGGCAGCGTGAGGCCGGGCGTGACGGTCACCTGCAAGCCGCTCAGGAGCGACAGGTTCAGCGGCTCGACGTTCGGGCCGGGATCACTCGGGTTGCCGCTGGCGACGCTGGCCGCCTCGAGCAACTCGGCGGACAACAGCTCCGAGGCCAGCACCTGGCCGAGTGCCTCGGAGTCGTCGGACGGTGCGGCAGATGCCGCACCGATCGGTGCGATCGCACCGAATGCTAGGGCTGCGGCTGAGACGCCCGCGAGCGATCGTGGAAATCTTCGACGTGGACGGGCGAGTGGGCCTGCCCGATGGACTGGTGGTTTCACTTGACTCCCTGAACCTGCTTGACATGGTTCGCACCGCCCCGCGTGCCGGTGGACGCCGGTCGGCGCGACTGCATCGCACGGCCGGCTCACCGCTATGCGGACCGGACCGCACCATCGCGATCGGGAAGTGGTGGTACCCACCCCGTCACGCGAGGGCGAACCGGGAATCACCTTGTGAGCGACCCCCGTCTCACCCGTCATTCACCCCTGTGAGGCGAGCCATACCGATTCCCAGGTACGTGACGGTGGCCGGTTCATAACGAATCAGTTACGTAACGTAGTTCTCGGCCGCGTCCAGACGCGTCGAGACGCATGGGAGCGGAGATGGAGGCTCGCCGGGGGTGCGCGTGCTCAGCCGCACGACTACGGGGGTGGCCGAAGGCCTCGGGAATGCGTTGCCGGTCCGTGATACGGACGCCGTTCAAGGCTCAGTAGTACACAGCGAGCGGACAATCCGGACCGTCGATGATTCGGACATCCGTATCGAAGACACGGCTCAGGATCTCCGGCCGCATGACCTCCGCCGGCGTGCCGAACTCGCACACCTGCCCGTCCTTCATCGCGCAGATGTAGTCCGCATACTTTCCGGCGAAGTTGATGTCGTGCAGCACGATGACGACCGTGCGGCCGAGCTCCTCGGCGGCACGCCTGAGGTGCTGCATCATCTGGACCGAGTGCCGCATGTCGAGGTTGTTGAGCGGCTCGTCGAGCAGCACGTAGTCCGTGTCCTGGGCAAGCACCATGGCGACGTACGCGCGCTGCCGCTGACCGCCGGAGAGCTCGTCGAGGTACCGGTTCTCCAGCTCGTCGAGGTGGAGGAAGTCGATGGCCTCGCTGATGACCCGCTCGTCCTCGGCCGTGAGCCGGCCCTTCGAGTGCGGGAAGCGACCGAAGCCGACCAGCTGGCGGACCGTCAGGCGGGTGATGAAGTGGTTCTCCTGCCGGAGGATCGAGACGATCTTCGCCAGGTCGGACGATCTGGTGGACGAGACGTCGTAGCCGGCGATCTCGATCGTCCCGGAGTCCATGCCGAGCAGCCGGCCGATCATCGTCAGCGTCGTCGACTTCCCGGCGCCGTTCGGTCCGACCAGCGCCGTCAGTCCCCGGGCGGGGATCTCGACGTCGACCGGGCCGATGACGACCTCGGAGGAGTAGTCCTTGCGCACCTGCTGGAGCGTGATCACAGTCGGCCTCTCTTCAGGATGACGGCGAGGAAGACGATGCCCCCGACGAACTCGATGGCGATCGACACCACGGACGCGAACGAGAACACGTTGCGCATGAGGAAATACGCCCCGGTGAGCACGGTGTAGCCGCACAGCATCGAGATGGGCAGGACGTAGCGGTGGTCCTCGGTGCCGGAGAGCTGGTAGGCGAGCATCGCGACGAGGAAGCCGAGGAACGTCATGCGTCCGACGAGCGCGGTCGACACGGCCATGAGGACCGAGACGAGGACGAGGATCCGGATGACCTCGGCCTTGTGGTTGATGCCCAGCCCCTTGGCCATGTCGCGGCCGAGCGCCACCACGTTGAGCACGCGGGCCCGCGCGAGGAGGAGTCCCCCGGCAACGACGCACAGCGGGATGGCCAGCGGGTAGTACGAGCTGTCGGCGTTCGCGACGGAGCCGAACATCCGGGCGGTCAGCACGTCGAACTCGCTCGGGGTGAGCAGTCGCTGCATGAAGGCCGAGACGGAGCCGAGCCCGCCGCCGATGACGATGCCGACCAGCAGCATCACGTGGAGGTTCCCGTACCGGCCCGACAGCAGCCAGCCGAACAGGCCGAGGGAGAGCCCCACCATGAGGGCCACCATGAGCGCGAACTGGGCCACCCCCTGGAGCATGACGACACCGCTGATGCCCATGACGTAGACGGCGGTGGTCTGCACGGCCACGTACAGGGAGTCGAAGCCGAGGATCGACGGCGTGATGATCCGATTCGCCGTGGCCGTCTGGAACGCGACGGTCGCGATCGCCTGGCTGCAGGCGACGATCGCCATCGCGATGATGCCCTCGAAGCGCGACTTCGCGATGATCCACCACCTCGGGTCGCCCCACGGGATCGGGTTGTCCCACATGAGCAGGCCGATCGTGAACGCCACGGAGAGGACGATGAGGACCGTCAGGGCGACGACGAACTGCACGCGCCTGCCCCGCGTCGCGAACGCGCCCGAGCGGCGCGGGCGCGGCTGTGCCCGGCCCGGCTTCTCGTCGGGCGACGCTGCCACCCTCTCGTCCACCACGCGCTCAGCCACGGCGACGCTGCCTCAGCACGAGGGCGACGAAGACCACGGCGCCGAGCACCCCGAGGATGAGCGAGACGGGCACCTCGAACGGGCTGATGATCGTGCGCCCGATGAGGTCGCAGAGCGTCACGATGGCGACGCCGACCAGGCACACCCACGGAAGGTTGCTGCGCAGGTCGTCACCGCGGATCATCGACACGATGTTCGGCACGATCAGTCCCAGGAACGGCAGGTTCCCGACGACGACGGTCACCACGCCCGTGGCGACCGCCACGAGCACGGTGCCGATCATCAGGATCCGGTAGTAGTTCAGTCCGACGTTCGTCGCCACCTCGACGCCGAGGCCCGCCACGGTGAACCGGTCGGCCGCGACGAAGATGAGGACACCGACGATGACGGTGATCCACAGGTACTCGTAGTTGCCCCGCACGATCCGCGTGAAGCTGCCCTGGAACCAGACGCCGAGGTTCTGGAGCGTGTCGGTCTCGAGGGCGACGAACGTGGACACGGCGCTGACGACCGCGCCGAGCATGATGCCGACGATCGGCACGATGAGCGAGGAGCGCAGCGAGACGCGCCGCAGGAAGAGGAAGAAGATCATCGTGCCGACGAAGGCGAAGACGACCGCGCCGGTCATCTTCGCGAGCATCGTCGCGGTCGGGCTGATGATCATGACGGTGAGCAGGCCGAGCCCCGCCCACTCGGTCGTACCGGTCGTCGTCGGCTCGACGAACCGGTTCTGGGTGAGCAGCTGCATGACGAGGCCGCACATCGACATGGCGGCGCCCGCGAAGATCAGCGCGAGGGTGCGCGGGATCCGGGTGATGTTGAACATCGGGACGCCCTCGACGTCGCCGAAGGTGTCGAACTGGCCGGTCAGCAGGGACCCGACCACGAGGCCGACGACGATCACCAGGCCGACCAGGAACCACCGGTCGACGAGGCGGCGACGCGTGCGCGCCGCCGGGGCTGCTGGACTGCTCACTGTCATTCGGACCTCAGGATCGACGACCGGGGATCCCGCCGTGCCTGTCGGCCGGCGGCCCGGTCGCGCTCACTCTCGTTCGGGCGTGGACTGCACCCCGTGCGGCGGGCCGGGGACGGCCGGCCCGCCGCACGGGGATGCTCACGGGCGCGGTCAGGCAGCGGCCTCGAGCGCGTCCGCGAAGTCGTTGAGGAACTCCGTGTAGGTCTGGATGCCCTCGTTCGTGTAGGTGTCCGCGGGCATGTAGACGATCTGCTGGTCCTGGACCGCCGGCACGCCGGCAAGCGCCTCGGAGGACTCGACGATCTCGGCGGCCGGCGAGTAGGCCGGGTCGTCCGCGGAGATGGCCGCGTCACGGTCCATGACGAGGATCCAGTCCGGGCCGGCGTCGGCGATCGCCTCGACAGAGATGTCGTCACCCTGGTGGTTGTCGGAGGATCCGTCGACCTCGAGCGCCGGGGTCAGTTCGGCGAAGTCGAAGACCGGCCCGAGCGTGCGGCCCAGGCCCGGCGCGATGTAGCCGATGTCGCCGCCGGAGACGTTCACGGCCATGACCGTGTCCTCGGCGTCATAGGCGTCCTGCACGCGGGAGACGGCGGCCTCGAAGTCCTCCACCAGCTGGGCAGCGTCATCCTCGTGACCGAAGATCTCACCGAGCACCGTGATCTGGCGGATGAGCTCCTGGTCGAACGGCTCGCCCTCGCGCGGGTCGAGGTCGACGACCGTGGCGTTCGGCGCCAGCTCGGCGAAGTCCGGCGCGTACTGCGTGAAGCGCTGGCCGTTGATGATGAGGTCCGGGTCGACCGCGACGACGGCCTCGAGGTCCGGCTCCCGGTGCGAGCCGAGGTCGATGATGGCCGGGTCCTCGGTGTAGCTGATCGTGTCCGGCATGAGAGAGACCGCGGCGGCCTGGAGCTCGACGCCCCAGTCGGCGAGGGCCTCGAACGTACGGTTGTCCGTCGCGACCACGGACTGCGGCGGCGTCGAGATCTCGTGGGTGCCGTTGTTGTCCTCGAAGGTCACCGTTCCGGCCGCCTGGGCGTCGTCGGAGTCGCTCCCCTCCCCCGCGTCGTCGGACCCGGCCTCGTCGGACGAGCTCTCGGACCCCTCCGTCTCGTCGGACTGCGACGTATCGTCGCTCGAGGAGTCCTCGGTTCCGTCCTCGTCGGACGAGCAGGCGGCAACGGCCACCAGCGAGGCGGCCGCGAGGCCGCCGATCAGGGATCGACGCAGGGTCTTCATGGGGTACTCCATCGCATCTCGTCGCGGCACCGGCCGCGGGTACTAAGGCAAGGCGACCCTAAGCATATTTACGGCACGTAAGCGGCACGTTTTGGTCGCTGAGACGCGTTGTGAGCGGAATCATTCATGGGCACCCCGGATCCGGGACGGCCTCGCGACGGCGATCGCGGGACGCGCTCCGGCGGCGGTGTCGCGTCGTCAGCGACGCAGCCGTGAGCGCAAGGAGCGCACCGCGGCCGTCGCCGAGCGTTTCGCCCGCAGAGCGGCGACGAGGGCCCGGTAGCGGGCCGGACGGAGCACAACGTCCCACGCACCGGGCACCTCGACGATCTCCTCGCTGAACTTCGTCTTGAAGTCGCGGACCCCGCGGAGCCCGGGAGCGCGGTCCGAGTCGATGCCCATCAGGTCGAACCTGGCGACCCCCTCGGCCTGCAGCTGCTTCGCCATCTCCCACACGAGAAGGTCGGGGGCACCGCTGCGACGCCCCTCCCCGCTGGAGGCGGCGTAGTAGTACGTGGCCTCCCCCTGCCCGACGGCGACGATCCCCCAGCACAGCGGGCGGGTGTCCGCGTGCCGGACGGTGAAGAGCCGCGCATGGTCCGGCCCGAGCGAGGACAGCATGGTCGTGTACTGGCTCATCGGCGCGATGCCGAAGCCGTCGCGCTCGCCGGTCTCCTCCAGCAGCGCGTACAGCTCGGCGAACGCCTCGTCCGTCATGCCGGTCTCGTCCGCGAAGACGAGGTCCGCGTTGCGGCCGGCCTTCCGCACGTCGCGCCGGCCGCGCTTCTTCATCGAGGCGAGCAGCGTGTCGGCGTCGCCCGCCCCCGCGAGGTCGAGGACGACGGTGCGGTCGAACGTGACGGACTGAAGGAGCTCGTGCAGGTCCGCCGCGCCGTGCCGCGCGTGCAGGCGGACGAACGCCGCCGCCGGCTCCGCGGCACGCAGGGACGAGGTGAGGGCGCGACGAAGGCCGGCCTCGACGTCGGGCGTGTCCTCGACCAGCCACACGGGTCCGTGCTTGGCCCACAGGTAGGTGAACCCGCGGCCCCTCAGCCGGGTGAGCGCGATGACCGCCCGGGGCTCGCCGTCCAGGAGCCACACGTACCGGCCGGCGGGCTCCCGCCCCGGCATGGCGCGGTCGAAGTCGTCCCACGCCTCCGACTGTTCGACCGGGACGGTGCCGCCCGCGGCGACGACGGCGTCCTCGAGGGCGCCGGGGGTCAGCGGGACGACCTGCGAGCGGGGCACGGAACCTCCGGGATGAGTCGGGGCGGGCGCGACATACGGCACCCGCGGCTTGCACCGCCCAGGGTACGCGGCGGCGATAGCCTGGCACCGGCCCGTCGACCGGCGGGCGTGCCCGTGACCGGAGGATCCGTGACTCTTCAGCTCCGCCCCTGCGACGACGACGAGTATCGCCGGATCACCGAGGCGGCCCCCATGCCGGTCGAGCAGACCGTCGAGTGGGACGCCTACGACGCCACCGTGCCGGGCCGCGCGCCCTGGGGCCGGCTCGCCGCCTGGGAGGGACGCGAGCCGGTCGCCGTGGTCTCGTTCAGCAAGGTCGCGGTCGGCGGCGGGATCAGCTGGCTGTGGGCGAAGTTCGGCCCCGTCTGGCTCGCCGAGCCCACGCCGGAGCGCGAGCGCGCCCTGCGCGACCAGCTGACCGCATCGCTGCGCCGGGTGGACCCGAGCATCGCCTTCGTCCGCCTGCACTCGCGCCACGACGCCGACGACCTCGTCCCCGTCATGCAGGGCATCACGTTCGACTCGACCGTCATCGTCGACCTCACCGGGACGCCCGACGACGTCATGGCCCGCATGAAGAAGCGCGGCCGGCGCGACGTCCGCAAGGCCGAGCGCGAGGAGACCCTGACCGTCACCGAGGACACCGGCCTGGACCGCGCGGCCTTCGACGAGCTGTACGCCCTGTTCCAGGAGACCGGCGAGCGCGCGGCGTTCGGCGTGCACTCCGCCGACCGCTACTTCGAGATGATGCGCCTGGTCGGCCCCGAGATCATGCGGCTGTTCGTGGTGCGCGATTCCGGCACCCCGGTCGCGTGGGCCCAGGTCAACGTCATCGGCTCCCACGCCACCTACTCGATCGGCGCGTCGGGCGCCGCCGCGCGGAACTCCGGGGCCCCGGACCTCCTTCAGTGGCAGATCATGCAGCGCCTGCAGGCCGAGGGCGTGACGAGCTACGACCTCGGTGGCGTGGGCTCCGAGGAGTTCGACTCCCTCGCCGGCCTCACGCTGTTCAAGACCAAGTTCCACCCCGACGTCGTCCCGGCGGCCGCCGCTCGCGACCTCCCGGTCCGTGGCCTCGTCTACCGCGCGCTGACGACCGGGCGTTCGCTCAAGCAGTCGCTCCGCCGTCGTCTCTCCGCCCTGCGCGGCCGGTCCTCCGACTGATCGCGGCCGACCGCTCGCGCGGCGCCCGGCTCAGAATCCCGTGTCGGTGGGACGCGGGTAGGTCTGCAGGAGTGCCTTGAGCTGGTTCGCGCCCGCCTGGGCGGCGTACAGCCGCCGCCTCACGTTCGAGTCGGCGCGGTACAGGAGCGGGTTGACGACCCCGCGCCGGCGGATGACCGCCCGGACCTCGCGCAGCAGCGCGCGGTCGCGCACGTAGCGCCCGAGGACGACCCGCGGCACGAAGCCCATGACGCCCGTCCGGTCCGCGACCCTCGGCTCGAGGCGACGGTCCTCGACGACGTCGGCGACGAGCGCCTCCATGAGGTTGAGGCCGCCCACGTTGACGTAGTACCCGCCCCGCCCGGCCCGCGGGTTGACGTCGAACAGGACGCGTCGGCCGTCCCGCGGGTCGACCTTCACGTCCATGGAGAACAGCCCGGTCAGGCCGAGCCCCTCGACGATCCCCCGGGCGTCGGCGATGAGCTCGTCGTTCCGGGTCACGTAGATGATGCCCGCGTTGCCGATGAACCCGGGCTGGTGCAGGCCGATGAGCACGCGCCCGGTCGCCGCCATCGTCATGGTGCCGTGGGAGTCGACGTAGCCGTTGACCACCCAGGTCGCCGTGTCGTCGCCCGGGACGAGCTCCTGCGCGAGGAACGAGCCGTCGAAGCCGGCGTCCCGCACCAGGCGGAGCACGTCGAGACCCTCCGCGGCCGTCGCCACCGGGTAGGCCTTCTTCCGCCCCGGGAAGAACAGGTTCGCGTAGGTCGTCCCGCCGTCGGACGGCTTGAGGATCATCGGGAGCGGCACCTCGGCGAGGCGCTCGCGCCAGGTGGCCTCGTCGTCGGGGATCGTGACCTCGACGCCGCGGGGCGTCGAGACGCCGACCGCGTCCGCGACGCGGGCGAGTCCCGCCTTGTCCGACGCCTCCCGGACGGTGTCCGAGGGCCCCACCCCCAGCGTGAACCGCTGCTCGAGGCGCTCCCGGTGCGCCAGCAGCATGTCGACGTCCTGGTCCATCGTGGGGACGAGGAGATGGGTGCGGCCCGGGTGGTCGTCGGCGTGCCGCTCGAGGGAGCCGAGGACGAGCTCGGTGTCGAGCGTGCCGCCCTTGCCGAGGTAGACCGGCTCGATGATCGAGGAGTTGTCGACGGGTCCGCGCGGCTGGTTGAGGACGACGGACGACGTCACGCCGTAGGCCTCGTGGAAGGAGCGGGCGATCGAGTACGTTCCGAGGTCGGCGCCGAGCACGACGGGCCGAAGAGCGTTGAGGGGCACGACGAAACTGTGCCATGACCGGGCGCCGATGTGACATCTTGGGCCGCCGCCGCCATCGGCGCGCCGCCACGCCCTCGACGATCGTCCGCCTAGCCTGAATCGGTGAGCGATTCACGTGAGGCGATTCCCGCGAGGTTCGAGCGGGCGTTGCTGTCGCTGCGCGAGCCGCGCCTGCGCCGGGAGGTCCACCTCGAGGAGGTGCCCGCCCCGTCCCGGCTCGCGCCCTTCACGGCCGCTCTCACCGCCGAGATCACCACCTCCCCCGGGGACCTGGACCCGGACGGCTTCCTCGGCCACGGCCGGTTCGTCATCCTCCACGACCCGGAGGGGCAGCCGGCCTGGGACGGCGACTTCCGGGTGGTCGTGCTCGCGCGCGCCGCGCTCGACCCGGAGATGGGTCAGGACCCGCTGCTCGGCGAGGTCGGGTGGTCCTGGCTGTACGAGTCGCTCACCAACCACCGTGCCGGCTTCCACCACCTCTCCGGCACCGTCACCCGCGTCCTGTCCGAGTCCTTCGGGGGCCTCGACCTCACGTCCGGCGAGGTCGAGATCGAGGTCCGCGCCTCGTGGACCCCGACGTCGGAGGAGATCGGCGAGCACCTGGCCGCCTGGGCGGAGCTCGCCTGCACCGTGGCGGGCCTCGAACCGGTCCCGTCGGACGTCACCTCGCTGGGAAGGCGCCGATGAGCGCGGAACAGATCAACCAGGGCCCCGACGACGAGCGGGACCCCGAGCCCCTGACCGAGCCGTCGGGAGGCGTCCCCGGCATCGTCGACACGCCCGACGCCCTCGCGGCGGCCGCGCAGGAGCTGGCCTCGCACGGCGGGGTCGTGGCGGTCGACGCCGAGCGGGCCTCCGGCTTCCGTTACGGCCAGCGCGCCTTCCTCGTGCAGCTGCGCCGCGCCGACGGCGTCATCCACCTCATCGACCCCATCGCCGTCCCCGACCTCACGCCGGTCGCCGAGGTCATCAACTCCCTCGAGTGGGTCCTGCACGCGGCCGACCAGGACCTGCCGTGCCTCCGCGAGCTCGACCTCGGGCCCGCCGCCCTGTTCGACACGGAGCTCGCCGCACGCCTGCTCGGTCGCCCGCGGGTCGGCCTCGCCGCGGTCGTCGCCCACGAGCTGGGGTACGCACTCGCCAAGGAGCATTCCGCCGCCGACTGGTCCGAGCGCCCCGTGCCCGAGGACTGGCGGCGGTACGCGGCGCTCGACGTCGAGCTGCTCGCGGCCGTGCGCGAGGCACAGGTCGTCGCCCTCGCCCAGTCGGGCCGGCTCGAGTGGGCCCTGCAGGAGTTCGAGCACGAGCGCACCGCGCCGCCCCCGCCGCCGAAGCCGGACCCGTGGCGCCGCACCTCGGGGCTGCAGGAGATCCGTCAGCCGCGGGGCCTCGCGGTCGCCCGCGCCGTCTTCGAGGCCCGGGAGCGGCTCGCCCAGGATCTCGACCGGGCCCCCGGCCGGGTGCTCCCGGCGGCCGCCATCGTGGCAGCGGCACGCGAGATGCCGAGCAGCGAGCAGGAGCTCGTGCGCCTGAAGGAGTTCTCCGGCAAGGGGACGCGGCGCAGGTCGGCGTACTGGTTCGCGGCCATCGACAAGGCGCTCCGGCTCGGTGACGACGAGCTCCCCTCACGGCGCCCCCCGCGCGACCCGTCGGCGCTCCCCCAGCCGCGGTCCTGGGGCGACGCGCGGCCGGACGCGGCCCTCCGCCTGGACGCCGTGCGCGCCGCGGTCCGGGAACGGGCCGAGGAGATCGGCCTCCCGCAGGAGAACCTCCTCTCGCCGCGCCTCCAGCGCCGCATCTCATGGGACGGGCCGACGCCGGCCCAGGCGACCTCGACGCTCGCCGAGCTGGGTGCCCGCCCGTGGCAGATCGAGCAGGTCGGCCCGCAGGTCGCGGCCGCCCTCGCCGACGCGCTTTCCTGACCCGACCACGGGGCCTTGTCCGGCGCGCATTCCTTCCCTCGCACTCGGTCGCGCCCCGCCGGTCGGCCGCGACGCCGAAGTATCCGCTACCGTGAGTCGCACGAACTTCTCACCGGCTTCGGCCGTGACCCGACGCTGAAGGAATCCACGTGCCACAGACCCTCGAATCACCCGAGCGCGCGCTCGTCGTCAGCCGCGACGACCGCCCCTCACCCATCGGCACGATCGCCGTGCTCACGCTGTCGGCTCCGTCGCCCGGCCGCCCGACCACGATCGGGGACCTCGGGCTCGGCCGCCTGCGCTCCGCCGTCGACGAGGTGGCCGCCGACGCGGCGGAGGGCAGGGTGGTCGCCCTCGTCCTCACGGGCACCGAGCGCAGCTTCCTCGCGGGCGCCGACCTCGACCTCCTCGCGGCCGCCGAGTCGCGCGAGGCGATGATGCCGCTGGCGCGGGCCGGGCACGACGTCGTCTCCGCCATCCGCGGCCTGGCAGTCCCCACGATGGCGCACCTGACCGGCGCGACCCTCGGCGGCGGCTACGAGATCGCCCTCGCAACCGGGTGGCGGGTCGCCTCCCGGGACGTGCGCGCGATCGGGCTGCCGGAGACCTCGCTGGCGATCCTGCCGGGCTGGGGCGGCTGCACCCTGCTCCCCCGGCTCGTCGGGCCGGAGCAGGCCGCCACGGTCATCCTCGACCTGCCGGCGAAGGACCGCACCCTGCGGGCGACCGACGCCCTCGCGGCCGGCCTCGTCGACGGCGTCGTGGACGCCGGGGACGACCTCGGGCTCGCGGCGGCCATCGACCTGTTTGCCACCGCGATCACGGCCGGGACCGTCACCGCCGCCCCGAACGGCGGGCGGCCCGACGCCGACCTCTCGCAGGCCACGACAGCTCTTGCTCGGCGCCGCACGGCGGTCGTCCGGGCCGCCGCCACCGGCAACCCTGCCCCGCTGCGCGCCTGGGAGCTGCTCGAGCAGACCGGCCGTCTCTCCGTCGAGGAGTCGTTCGCGATCGAGGACGAGGCGCTCACCGATCTCGCCACGGGCGACGCGTGCCGCACCTCGATCTACGCCGCCGGGATCCTCCGCAAGGCCCGCTCGGTGGCCCGGAAGGACGCCGGGTCGCCCGCCGCGCGCCCCGTCGAGACGGTCGGCGTCATCGGCGCGGGGCTCATGGCGGCCCAGCTCGCCCTGCTGCTCGCGCGCACGCTGAGCACCCCGGTGGTCATGCGGGACCTCGACGAGGAGCGCACCGCGGCCGGGCTGGCCGCCGTCGCGAAGGCGCTGGCCGCCGACGTCGAGGCGGGCCGCCTGACCCAGGAGAAGGCCGACGCCGTCTCCGCGCTCGTCACGGCCACCACGGACCTGGCGGACCTCGCCGGCGCCGACCTCGTCGTCGAGGCGGTCTCCGAGCGCCTCGACATCAAGAAGGCCGTCTTCGCCGAGGTCGAGGGGGTCGTCCGGGCGGACACCGTCCTCGCGACCAACACCTCCGCGCTCTCGGTGACGGCGATGGCCGAGGACCTCGCCCACCCCGAGCGGGTGGTCGGCCTGCACTTCTTCAACCCCGTCGCCCGCATGCCCCTGGTCGAGGTGGTGCGCACCGCCGCCACCGACGACGCCACGCACGCGACCGCTCGTGCCGTCGCCGGGCGGGCCGGGAAGATCGCGGTCGACGTCCGGGACGCCCCGGGCTTCGTCGTCAACCGCCTCCTGCTCCGGCTTCTCGCGGAGGTCCTGGGGGCCGCCGAGGACGGCACGTCCGTCTCGGTCGTGGACCGGGCCCTGGATCCCATGGGCCTGCCGATGCGCCCGTTCGCCCTCCTCGACCTCGTGGGTCCCGCGGTGGCCGAGCACGCCCTGGACGCCCTGCGGGACGGCCTGGACGGCCGCTACCCGGTCTCCCCCGCGCTGTCCTCCCTCGCGAGGGACGGGGCCCGGGCCACGACGGCGGACGGCCGGCTCGCGCCCGACCTCGCCGCCCGGTTCGGCCAGGGGTCGCCGGACGGGCCGACGTCGGACACCCACCCGCTGACCGAGGCCGGGGTCCTCGACCGCGTGGTCGCGGCGCTCGGCGAGGAGACCCGCCTGGTCCTCGCGGAGGGCATCGTCGCCGACGAGTCGGACGTCAACCTGGCCATGATCCTCGGGGCCGGCTTCCCGCGGCACCGGGGCGGGCTGACCCCCTACCTCCGCAACATGGGCGAGATGCGCTGAGCAGCGCCCCACGGGCATGACGACGGGCCGGCCGCGGGAAGCGGCCGGCCCGTCGTCCTGTGCGTGGGACCAGGCGAGATCAGCCGAGGTCGCCGGCCACTGGGTGGTCCTCGCGGCTCCGGCCCTGGGCCGCGACCCGCTCCGCCACCGAGCGGGCGATGTCCTGCGCCCGCAGGTGCGCGGCCTCGACGATCTGGCCGCGGCTGGCGTGGTCGAGGAACTCGGTGCGCAGCCCGTGGCAGCGGACCGGGACGTCGACGTCGGCACGGGCGAGGGCGTCGCGCACGGCCGAACCGATGCCGCCGTCGGCGATCCCGTCCTCGATCGTGACCACGAGGTCCGCGCGGCCCGCCAGCTCGACGAGGCCGTCGGCGACGGGGAGCACCCAGCGCGGATCGATCGCGAGCGATCCGATACCCTGCGCCGACAGCGCGTCCGCGACGCCGACGGCGGTGTGCGCCATCGATCCCACGCCGACGATGAGGACCCGCGGTCCGGACTCGCCCGAGCCGTCGTGCTCGGCGAGGACGTCGACACCGTTCTCCGTGCGCAGCGCGGGCAGCGCGTCGGCCACGGAGCCCTTCGGGTACCGCAGGACCGTCGGCCCGTCGTCGACCTCGACGGCCTCGCGCAGCGCGAGCCGGAGGGTCGCCTCGTCCCGGGGCGCGGCCAGACGCAGGCCCGGCACGCTGCGCAGCAGCGCCAGGTCCCACATGCCGTTGTGGGAGGCGCCGTCGTCGCCGGTGATGCCGGCGCGGTCGAGGACCAGCGTGACCCCGGCCCGGTGCAGGGCGGCGTCCATGAGGAGCTGGTCGTAGGCGCGGTTGAGGAAGGTCGCGTACAGGGCGACCACGGGGTGCAGGCCGGCGAAGGCCATGCCCGCGGCCGACGTGAGCGCGTGCTGCTCGGCGATCCCGACGTCGAACACGCGGTCCGGCATCTCCTCGGCGAGCGGGGCGAGGCCGACCGGGGCGAGCATCGCGGCGGTCACGCCGACGACGTCCTCGCGCACCCGGGCGATCGACACGATCTCGTCCGCGAAGACGGCCGTGTACCCGAAGCGCGACGGCGAGACCGGCAGGCCGGTCTCGGGGTGGATCTTCCCGACGGCGTGGAAGTGGTCGGCGATGTCCTCCTCGGCCGGCTGGTAGCCGCGTCCCTTCTCGGTCTGGACGTGCACGACCACGGGGGCGCCGAACTCCTTCGCCCGCTGCAGCGCGGCGGTGACCTCCGCGATGTCGTGCCCGTCGATCGGGCCGAGGTACTTCAGCCCGAGGGACCCGAACACGCCTGCGTTGGGCACGACCGCGTCCTTGATCCCGGCCTTCACCGCGTGGAGCGCCTCGTAGGTCAGGCGGCCCGGCATGCCGGCGCGGCGGAGCTGGTCGCGCCCCCAGCCGAGCACCCTCTCGTAGTTCGGCGCCGTGCGGAGCCCGTCGAAGTGCTGCGCGAGCCCGCCGATGGTGGGCGCGTAGGAGCGGCCGTTGTCGTTGAGCACGACCACGAGCGGACGGTCGGGGCCGCCCGAGATGTTGTTCAGCGCCTCCCAGGCCATGCCGCCCGTGAGCGCGCCGTCCCCGATGACGGCGACGACGGACCGGTCGTCGCCCGTCACGCGGTTGGCCCGGGAGATGCCCTCCGCCCAGGACAGCGCCGTGGAGGCGTGCGAGTTCTCGACCACGTCGTGGTCCGACTCGGCGCGGGACGGGTAGCCGGACAGGCCGCCGCGCGTGCGCAGTCCGGAGAAGTCCTGGCGCCCCGTGAGGATCTTGTGCACGTAGCTCTGGTGGCCGGTGTCGAAGACGAACGTGTCGTTCGGCGAGTCGAACACGAGGTGCATCGCGATCGTCAGCTCGACGACGCCGAGGTTCGGCCCGAGGTGACCACCGGTCTTCGAGACGGAGTCGACGAGGAACTGGCGGATCTCCGCTGCGAGATCATCCAGCTGGGCGGGGCTCAGCCGCCGCAGATCGCTCGGCCGATGGATCGACTCCAACATTCCCATCGCACTCTCCTCGCACCTGGTTCGATCGTCATGCCCTGTTCCCACTGTAGGCGCGCACGCGCCCGACGCATCCCGGCGCCCCGTGAATCGCGGCACCCAGCGTAGCCTTGGCGGATGAGCGACGACGCCGTTCCCCACGTCCGCCCCTACGGGACCTGGCCGTGGCCGGTCCCGGTCAATCGCCTCACGACGGGCACCCGGATCATGGAGCCGCGCGTCGACGACCGCGGCGCCTGGTGGACGGAGCTCCGGCCCGCCGAGGGCGGGCGCACCGCCCTCGTCCACCGCCCGATCGAGGGAGAGGTCACCGACCGCGCCGTCCTCCTTCCCGAAGGGAACCCGCCCGACGTCGGCACGGACGTCCACGGCTACGGCGGGCTCGCGTACGCGGTCGGCGCGGGCGTCGTCGTCGTGTCGCACCGCGCCGACTCGCGCCTGTACGCCTCGGTGGACACCGCTCAGCTCGAACCCCTCACGCCCGCCGACGGTTCCGCCTGGGGCGACCTGGAGATCGACACCGAGCACGACCGCGTGCTCGCGGTCCGGTCGACGCCCTCCCCGGAGGGCGGCCACCGCGCCCAGATCGTCGCGGTCCCGCTGGACGGGTCGGCCGCGGAGGACCCGGACATCCTCGACGTCCTCGTCGACGACCGCGACTTCCTCACCTCCCCCCGCCTCAGCGCGGACGGCCGCACGCTGGCCTGGGTGGCCTGGGACCACCCCGACATGCCGTGGACGGGCGGCGAGGTGTGGGTCTCGCAGCTCGACGACGAAGGCCGGGTGCTCGAGCCGCGCCGCATCGCCGGCGGGCAGGGCGTCGCGGCGGCGCAACCGGTGTGGACGTCGACGGGCGACCTCGTGCACTCCGACGACTCCACCGGGTGGCAGAACCTGTACCGCACGGAGGACCCCGTCGGAGACGCGCCGAGGCGCCGCGCCCTGCACCCCGTGGAGGCCGAGTTCTCCCCGCCCCAGTGGGGGCTCGGCCCCCGCACCGTCGCCGAGCTGGACGACGAGCACCTCGTCGCGACCTGGTCGACCGAGAACCGCTGGCACCTCGGCACCGTCAGGCTGGGCAACGGCGAGACGGAGGAATGGGTCACCGGGCTGGAGGCCACGGGGCCGGTCGCGGCGGGCTTCGGCCGCGTCCTCGCCGTGCTCGCGGGCAGCGACCGCCCGGCCGCGCTGTACGAGCTGAAGGTCGGCGCGGGGCGCTGGGAGCTCCTCGCGGGCGACTCCGCAGGCCCGCTCGCGCCCGGCGACGTCTCGCACGCCCGGTCGATGACCTGGCGGGGCGAGGACGGCGAGGAGGTGCACGGCTTCTTCTACCCGCCGACCTCCGAGCGCTACTCGGGTCCCGCGGACGCCGCTCCTCCGCTCGTCGTCGTCAACCACGGCGGGCCCACCTCGGCCACGAACGCGACGTTCAGCGGGGACATCCAGATGTTCACCACCCGCGGCTGCGCGGTCCTCGACGTCAACTACCGCGGCTCCACGGGGCGCGGACGCGCGTACGCCGACCGGCTGGACGGCCAGTGGGGCGTCGTCGACGTCGCGGACGTGGTCTCGGGCGCGAGGCACGTGGCCGAGCTCGGGCTCGTCGACCCCAGGCGCATGGCGGTCCGCGGCCAGTCGGCCGGGGGGTACACGACGCTCGCGGCGCTGGCCTTCGCCGCCACGTTCTCCGCCGGGATCTCGCGCTACGGGATCGGCGACCTGCGCACGCTCGCGAGCGGCACCCACGAGTTCGAGTCGCGGTACCTCGATCGCCTCGTCGGGCCGCTGCCGGGCGCGGAGCAGACGTACGAGGACCGCTCCCCGCTCAGGCACGTCGAGCGCATCACCGCCCCCGTGCTGCTCCTCCAGGGCACGGAGGACACCGTGGTGCCGCCGGACCAGGCCCGCGGGGTCGCCGAGGCGATCACCGCGCGCGGCGGGGACGCGGAGCTCGTCCTGCTCGAGGGCGAGGGCCACGGGTTCCGCTCGACCGCCGCGATCGTGAAGGCGGCTGAAGCGGAGGCCGACTTCCTCGCCCGGGTGTGGGAGCTCGACCGGTAGGTCGCGTCGGAGGGAGCACCGACCCGATGGGCTACTCGGCCCCGTCCTCGTCCGGGCGCGGGTCGTCGATGAGTCCGTGGAAGAGCACCCAGTCGGTACCCGTGTCCACGATCCGCACCGCGAACGGCCGGTCGACGGTCAGCTCCTCGACCCGCTCGGGCGGCTGGACGGCACTCTCGGTCACGGCGATCTCCGTGACCGCGGCGGCGACGACCCCCTCCTCGGAGATCTGCAGCCGCGCCTGCTGGAGGGCCTGGTCGACGGCGTAGCCGGAGCCGGCGAGCATGCCGCTGAGGTCCGGCGCCGGGCCGAAGAGGTCCACGACGCCGCTCGACTCCAGGGCACCCGCCAGGCCGAACTCGGTCTCGACGTCGACGCGCGGCAGGGCGAGGTCCACGGTGGCCGCCTCGCGGGCGTCGGAGTCCTGCGCGCCGATCTCGGCCCACTGCTCGGCGGTGATGTCGACCGGCGCGCTGCCCTCGGCGGGCAGGACGACCTGGAGGGCGAGACCGCCCGCGAGGTCGAGCTCGACGCCGCGGTGGCCGTCGACCTCGATGTACGTCATCGGCGACTCGTCGTGCATCGTCGGCACCTGGACGGTCTCCCCGTCGGCGAGGTGGAAGTCGTCGTCGGTGGTGGCGTCCTCGGCGAAGCTGCTCAGCCACGCGGAGGCGACGAGGACGGCGTCCTGCACCACGAGGACGGGGTCGGTCGACGCGTCGATGCCGGACTCGGGGATGAGGCCGCCGGTGTTGAGGTCGACCCAGGAGTCGAGCACGTCCTGCATCTCCTCGACGCTCCCGGTGGAGACGGCCTGGGCGCCGAGCCGGTAGGCGATCGTGTCGAGCCACTCCTGCTCCGGCTGGACGCCGTCGGCCAGCACCACCTGGTTGGCCATGTGCACGAGGCCCGTCTCGGGGATCGGGTCCAGGACGATGTCCTCCGGGTCGACGTCGAGGTCCTCCAGGTCCGCGCGCAGGGCCTGGATCGCCTCGAGGACCGAGTCGGTCTCGCCGCCGATCGCGTCCTCGATCTCGGACAGGGTGGTCCCGCCGGAGCCGGCTGCCATGATCGCCAGGGCGGTCGTCAGGCTCGCGGGCGAGACGACGATCGTGCCGCCATCGGCCTCGGGGTCGCCCACGACCGAGCTCGCGACCTCGACGGCGAGGTCGGAGTTCGCCGCGAGGTAGGCGTCGAGCCCGCCCGCGTCCTCCACGGCCACCGGCTGGGGCTGGCCGTCCGGCTGCCCGTCCGGCGTGAGCACGCCGCCCGCCGCGGACGATCCCGAGCCGCCCGACGGTGTCTCTCCCGAGGGCGCCTCGCCCGAGGGCGTCTCGCCGCCGGGCCCCTGCGACGTCGGATCGGTCGCATCGTCCTCCCCGCCCGAGGTGCACGCGGCGAGCGCGAGAAGGGGCAGGGCGGCGAGGGCGGCGGTCGTGCGGGCTCGTCGGGTCATGGTCACCGAGAGTATCCGCAGCGGACCGCCCAGGGACGCCGCGTCGAGTTCTGGTCCGCCGACTATGCTCGGCGTCCCGGTACGCGCGGGCCGGGGCGTTCAGACGCGCCGCGCGAGGGAGGCGACATGGACATCGTCGAGCGGCTCAGCGATCTGCGGTCCCACAGCGGCGAGATCCTGTGCGTGCTGGCGGAGCGCGAGGACGACGAGCTGACGGTCGAGGCGACGCGGACGCTCGGCCTGCACCTCCCGCCGCCCGATCCGCGCGGGTACCGCCACCCGAGCGCGCACGTGAAGGACGGGCAGGTCGGGCTGGTGCTCATGGTGCTCACCGAGGACCGCGAGCAGTCCCCGCTGCACCTGTACGCGAACGACCGCGGCCTGGTCGCGCTCGGCACCGCGGACGCGCGCCGGGTCGTGGCCGAGGCGCTGTCGGAGCCGCCGGGGGACACGTTGACGGCCGTCGTCGAGGTCGTGATGGCGGTCGCCCGCCGCTGCGAGGAGGCGCTGGACCAGATCGAGGACGACAGTCAGGAGCTGCAGGCAGCGGCCACGGGGTACACGTCCTCGCCGCAGCGCCGGACCATGGGTCGCCTCCGTGCCGAGCTGTTCCGGATCGGCGAGACGCAGGCGGCCCAGCGCAACCTGCTCTCGCTCGACGAGGAGCTCGCGCAGACGGTCGGCCGCGAGCATCAGCGCCTCATCGCCCGGGCCGCGACCGCCTTCGGCGCGAACCACTCGATGACGACCCGGCTGTACGCCATGCTCGGGGACGTGCTGAACGAGCAGGACAGCGTCGTCTCCGAGCGGCTCACGCTCGTGGCGACGATCTTCCTGCCGCTCACCCTCGTCACGGGGTTCTTCGGCATGAACTTCCAGTGGATGGTGGACGGCCTCGGGACCCTGCCGGCGTTCCTCGTGCTCGGCCTCCTCTTCCCGGCCGCGATGACGGTCGCCACCCTCCTCCTCGTCCGGCGGCTCACCCGCTCGGCGTGAGTCCCGGCGTCCTACCTGCGCCCGTCCGCGGGCGGTGACGGCGTCGGCTCGTACCAGGCGGGCAGGGGCTGCGGCCTCAGGTCGGCGGGGTCGTCCGGGCGGGACAGCGAGAGGACGGCCTTGACGATCTCGGGTCGCCCCTCGAGATCCGCCTCGAGCGCGGCCAGCGTGGTCGCGACCTGGGACTCGGCGGCGTCGCCGGTGATGTCGACGTCCGCGGTGAGGAAGATCCGGTCCGCGCCCACCCACTCCATGTACAGGGAGCTGACGCGGGCGACGTCGTCGTGCGCCCGCAGGGCCGCGAGCACCTGGTTCCGCGCGAGCGGCGTGACGGCCTGGCCGGTGAGGAAGTCGATGTTGCGGGAGATGAGGAACAGGGCGACGTAGGCCAGCAGCAGCCCGACCGCGATCGACCCGATCGCGTCCCACATCGGGTTCCCGGTCAGCTGGTGGAGCCCGATGCCGGCCGCCGCGAGGACGATGCCGATCAGCGCGGCCAGGTCCTCGGCGAAGACCGCCCGCAGCATCGGGTCGGACGTGGTCCTCACGTGCCGAAGCGGCGAGATCCGACGGCGACGGGCGCCCGTGGTCGTCTGCCGGAGCGCCTGCAGGAAGGAGATGCCCTCGAGGACGAAGGCGATGCCGAGCACGAGGTAGGACCACAGGAACGACGCGGCCTCGTGCTCGCCGCCGACGAGCGACTGGATCCCGTGCCAGATCGACACCGACGCGCCGACGGTGAACAGCCCGAACGCGGCGAACATCGACCACACGTAGCCGACGCGCCCGAAGCCCACCGGGTGGGCGGCGTCGGCCGGCTTTGCCGACCTGCGCACCCCGATGAGGAGAAAGAGCTCGTTCCCGACGTCGGCCCACGAGTGGGCGGCCTCGGCCACCATCGCGGCCGATCCGGAGATCGCGGCGACGACGGACTTGGCGAGGGCGACCAGGGCGTTGGCGACGAGCGCCACCACCACGGTGAGGAGGCTCTCGCCGCCGGACTGCGCCCCGTCCGTGGTGGACGCCTCGTCCGTCCCGGATCCTTCCGACATGCTCGCCGCCTCACCTACGCCGAGGCACACCCGAGCGCCCGCGAGGTCACGTGCGCACCGCCGCGCCCGGCGCGGAAGGCTGAGGATCCGCGGGATAGGTGACGACGCCGTCGGGCCCGATCGCCGCCCCGGCGGACAGCTCGGCCGCGGCCACGTTCCCGGCGCCGAGGATGTGCCGCACGGGCAGGTCCCGCGCGAGGACGTGGTCGGCGATGATCCGCCGGTGGCAGCGCCACCACACGGCCTCCGAGCACATGACGGCCGTCGGCCGCCCCCCGCCCTCCTCGATCAGGCCCGCCAGCCCGCGGGTGAACTCGGCCGAGAGCGCGTGGTCGGCGTAGTTGTGGAAGCTCCTGTTCTCCCACCACGCGTTGACCTCCGGCGGGACCTCCCGGATCCTGCCGCGCCGCCCGGTCAGCGACTCCTCGCGCCGGTAGTCGATGCCCGCGGCGTGCAGGCTCGCGGCCAGCGCGTCCGCGTCGAACTGCGGGTAGCGGGCGGAGCCGGGCAGTCGCCGCACGTCGACGATGCCCAAGATCCCGCTCTCGCGCAGCAGTGCGAGGAGGTCGTCCGTCGAGCGGTTCGAGTGCCCGACCGTGAAGATCGGGTCACTCATCGACGAGCCGCAGGGCGCCGCCCCTGTGGGCCGCCACGTGATCCGTCGTGTCGCTCGCGATCTCGTACTGGGGGTCCTCCGGCGATGCCCGCCGGGCATGCCCCTTGTAGTCGAAGTCCGCCGTGTGCACCTTCGTCACGGTGCCCGAGACGTGTCCGGCCTCCGAGTTCCACGTGACGTGGTCCCCGACCTCGAACCGATGCGACATGTGCACCACCTCCTCGCTCCCCCGCCACGTTACGCCCCCGGCCGCGCCACGCATCCCGGAACGCTACAGGAGCGCCGGGCCCCGGTCGGAACGAGAGATCTCGCTCCACCCGGTGACCCGACGCTCCCGTCGAGGTGCGTGCGGACGTACTGTCCGCCGGCGCCTGCGTCAGCCCACGAGCTGGCGCAGCACGTACTGCAGGATGCCGCCGTTGCGGTAGTAGTCCGCCTCGCCGGGGGTGTCGATGCGGACGACCGCGTCGAACTCGGTGACCTCGCCGGAGGTCGAGGTGGCGGTCACGTGCACCGTCTTCGGCGTGGAGCCGTCGTTGAGCGCCGTGATGCCCGAGATGTCGAACGTCTCGGTGCCGTCCAGCCCGAGGGAGTCCGCGTTCTCGCCCTCCGGGAACTGCAGCGGCAGGACGCCCATGCCGATGAGGTTCGAGCGGTGGATGCGCTCGAAGCTCGCGGTGATGACGGCGCGGACGCCGAGGAGCGCGGTGCCCTTGGCCGCCCAGTCGCGGGACGAGCCGGAGCCGTACTCCGCGCCACCGAGGACGACCAGCGGGATGCCGGCGGCCTGGTAGTTCTGCGACGCGTCGAAGACGGTGTCCTGCGGCGCGCCCTCCTTGGTGAAGTCGCGCGTGAACCCGCCCTCGACGTCGTCGAGGAGCTGGTTGCGCAGGCGGATGTTCGCGAACGTCCCGCGGATCATGACCTCGTGGTTGCCGCGGCGCGAGCCGTAGGAGTTGAAGTTCCTGCGCTCGATGCCGTGGGAGGCGAGGTACTTCCCTGCCGGGGAGTCGCCCTTGATCGCGCCCGCGGGCGAGATGTGGTCCGTCGTCACCGAGTCGCCGAGCTTGAGGAGCACGCGCGCGCCGGAGATGTCCGTGACCGGCGAGGGGTCCTTGGACATGCCGTCGAAGTACGGGGGCTTGCGGACGTAGGTGGACTCGGAGTCCCACTCGAAGATGCCGCCCTCGGGGGTCGGCAGGTTCCGCCAGCGGTCGTCGCCGTCGAACACGGTGGCGTACTGCTTGATGAACTGCTCGCGGGAGATCGAGGCGTCGATGACCTCCTGGACCTCGTCGGCCGACGGCCAGATGTCCTTGAGGAAGACGTCCGCGCCGTCCTTGTCCTGGGCGATCGGGTCGTTCTCGAAGTCGAAGTGCATCGAGCCGGCCAGCGCGTAGGCGACGACCAGCGGCGGGGACGCGAGGTAGTTCATCTTCACGTCCGGGCTGATGCGACCCTCGAAGTTGCGGTTGCCCGAGAGCACGGCGGCGACCGCGAGGTCGTTGGTGTTGATCGCCTCGGACACCTCGTCGATCATCGGGCCCGAGTTGCCGATGCAGATGGTGCAGCCGTAGCCGACCGTGTAGAAGCCGAGCGCCTCGAGGTCCTCGTTCAGGCCCGACTTCTCGTAGTAGTCCGTGACGACCTTCGAGCCCGGGGCGAGCGTGGTCTTGACCCACGGCTTGGAGGTCAGGCCCTTCTCGCGAGCCTTCCGCGCGAGGAGGCCGGCGGCCACCATGACGGACGGGTTGGAGGTGTTCGTGCAGGACGTGATTGCCGCGAGGGTGACCGCGCCGTTGTCGAGGATGTAGCTCTCGCCGTCGGGGGTCGTCACCGGCACCGGCTTCGACGCGCCGTTCACGCCGCTCGAGATGTGCACGGGGCGCGTGTCGGCGTCCTCGTCGCCCGGGGAGCCGCCCGGGTCGGAGGCCGGGAAGGAGTGCTTGCCCTCGAGGTCCGCCATCTCGTCGGTCGTCAAGGGGGTCGCGTAGTTCAGCACGTCCTTCTCGAACTGCTGCTTGGCCTCGGAGAGCAGGATGCGGTCCTGCGGGCGCTTCGGCCCAGCGATCGAGGGGACGACCGTGGAGAGGTCGAGCTCGAGGTACTCGGAGAACTTCGGCTCGTTGGCCGGGTCGTGCCACAGGCCCTGCTCCTTGGCGTACAGCTCGACGAGCTTGACGGCGCTCTCCTCGCGGCCGGTGAGGCGCAGGTAGTCGAGCGTGACGTCGTCGACCGGGAACATCGCGGCGGTCGAGCCGAACTCGGGGCTCATGTTGCCGATCGTGGCGCGGTTGGCGAGGGGCACGGAGCCGACGCCGTCGCCGTAGAACTCGACGAACTTGCCGACGACGCCGTGCTTGCGGAGCATGTCGGTGATCGTGAGGACGACGTCGGTCGCGGTCACGCCGGCCGGGATGCCGCCGGTCAGCTTGAAGCCGACGACGCGTGGGATGAGCATGGAGACCGGCTGGCCGAGCATGGCCGCCTCGGCCTCGATGCCGCCGACGCCCCAGCCGAGCACGCCGAGGCCGTTGACCATCGTCGTGTGCGAGTCGGTGCCGACGCAGGTGTCGGGGTAGGCCTGCAGCACGCCGCCGTTCGTGCGGTCGTAGATGACCTTCGCGAGGTGCTCGATGTTGACCTGGTGGACGATGCCGGTGCCCGGGGGGACGACCTTGAAGTCGTTGAACGCGGTCTGGCCCCAGCGCAGGAACTGGTAGCGCTCGCCGTTGCGCTCGTACTCGATCTCGACGTTGCGCTCGAGGGCGTTCTCGGTGCCGAAGAGGTCGGCGATGACCGAGTGGTCGATGACCATCTCGGCCGGCGAGAGCGGGTTGATCGTGTCGGGGTCGCCGCCGAGCTCGACGACGGCCTCGCGCATCGTGGCGAGGTCGACGATGCAGGGCACTCCGGTGAAGTCCTGCATGACGACGCGAGCGGGCGTGAACTGGATCTCCACGCTCGGGTCCGCGGTCGGGTCCCAGGCCGCGATGGCGCGGACGTGGTCCGCGGTGATGTTGGCGCCGTCCTCGGTACGCAGGAGGTTCTCGGCAAGAACCTTCAGGCTGTACGGCAGATTCTCGAGCCCCTCGACGGCGTCCAGCCGGAAGATCTCGTAGTCCGTCCCGTCGACGGTCAAGGTCGCGCGCGACCCGAAGGTGTCCAGACTCATGTGCACTCCTCGTCCTCAAGGTGCCGGTGCCCTGTTCCGGCAGCCATCACATCGTGGCACGACGACAGGATCCCGTCGCCTCCACCGATTTATCTCGACATCAAGATACTTCCTGACGGAGTGTCCTGTCCACCGGGACGCGCGCACGCGGGCGTGAGATACCTCCCGGCGACGCGACCCGCGCAGGTCCTCAGGCCGGCACGAGCGCGGCGACGACCTCGAGGTGGTGCGTGTGCGGGAACAGGTCCAGGGCGACGATCCGCTCGACGACGTAGCCCGCCTCGGCAGCCGACGCCAGGTCGCGGGCGAGCGCGGCCGGGTCGCACGCGACGTGCACGATGCGACGCGGGGCGAGCGCGGCCACCGCGGAGACGACCTCGTCGCGCGCGCCGCTGCGCGGCGGATCCAGCACGACGACGCCGCCCGGCCTCCAGTCGTCCTCCTCCCCCAGCGCCGCGACCGAGCGCCCGGTGACGGCCCCGGCGAGCGTGCGGACCGACGCGTGGTCGATCGCGTCGGCCGCGCTGCGCACGGCGTCCACGTCACCCTCGAGGCTGAGGACCGCTCCGCCCTGCCCGACCGCCTCGCCGATCGCCTTGGTGAGCAGCCCCGCGCCGGAATAGAGCTCGACGACCGCGGACCCGGCCAGGGAGGCCGTCACGCGCCCCGCACGGTCCGGGTCGCCGCCCTCGCCCGCCAGTGCCGCGGGGTCGGGGTCGATGCCGGCGGCGAGCGCGAGCACCGACTCCACCAGCGCGGCGGGCGCCGAGGTGTGCACCTGCCAGAAGCCGGCGTCGTCGAGCGCGTGGTCGAGGGGACCGAACATGGTCTCCACGCGCTCGGCCACGCGCCCGGAGGTCACGGGCGAGCCCGGGACCGCGCGGCCGTCGACGAGGAGGCGGGCGACGCCGTCGGGCGACGGGCCCGACCCGACGACCGCCCGGAGGCGGGCGCCGGGCCGCAGGGAGTCCAGCGCGAGGATCTCCTCGACCGGCAGGCGCGGGTCGGCCAGCGGCAGGGCTGTGACGGGCAGGACCACGTCGCTGCGGTACCGGTGCATGCCGGGCCGGCCGTCGGCGGTGACGGTGAGGTCGATGCGGGTGCGCGTGCCGCCCTCGGTCCCCGGGCCGACGGGGAGGACGCGAAGGGAGCCGGCGGCCGCCTCGGCGTCGGCGGCGATCCGTTCGCCGCCGATGCGGCGCAGGCTCTCGGCGAGGACGTCGGACTTCCAGTCGCGCTGCGCGGCCGGGCGCAGGTGGCCGAGCTCGGCCCCGCCGATGCCGCCGGGGCCGGCCTCGGGCCAGACGTGCGGGACGCGGTCGGCGGACGGGTCGAGGACCTCGACCGCGTCCGCGAACCAGACCTTCGAGCGCTTCGCGGTCACGGCGAGGCGCACGCTCTCGCCGGGCGCGGCGTGCCGGACGAACGTGACGACGTCGCCGACCCGGGCCACCGTGAACCCTCCGTGCGCGGGTGCTCCGACCGTGACGGGCGCGTCGACGGGCTCCGGGGTCATCTCGGCGGGGCGGTTCCGGCGCGATCCTCCGCCCGGTCCCGGGCGTCGGCCTCGGCGGGCGCGGTTCCCGCGTCCGGGGGTTCTCTCAGGCATCGTGATCCTTCGCGTGGGCGACGTCGGCGGTGGCCAGCTGGAAGGGTACCGAGGAGACGACGACCCCCGGCACCTGGCGCAGCCGCGCCTGGAGGCGACGGGCCGACGCGTTGTGCAGGATCCGCTGCCACGGGTGCCGGACCACGTACTCCGGCAGGTACACGACGACGACCTCGCGCGGGGAGGACCGGCGGACCGCCGCGACGTGCTCGAGGAGGGGGTGCAGCATGTCGCCGTCGGGCGCGTGCAGGAAGGTGAGAGGGACGGGCACGCCGGCGGCCCGCCACTGGGCGCGCAGCCGGGCGGACTCGGCGGTGTCCAGCTCGACCGCCACGCACTCGAGCGTCGAGGGACGGGTGGCGCGGGCATAGGCGATTGCGCGCACGGTCGGCTGGTCGAGCCGCGCGACGTGCACGAGGGCGTGGACGCGCGCGGGCAGGGCGGCGAGCCGTGCGTCGTCGGGGACGGCGAGCCGACGGCGGACATCCGCGTAGTGCATGCGGGTGAGCGCCATGAGCGCGACGCCGACCGCGAGGACGAGGAGGCTCACCCACGCCCCGCGGGTGAGCTTGGTCATCAGCGCGATGACGAGGACGAGCGAGGTGAGCACGAGGCCGAGGGCGTTGATCCTGCGCGAGCTGCGTGCCGCCCGGCGTGCCTTCCGGTCCTGCTCGACGTGCAGGACGGTCGTCCAGTGCCGCACCATCCCGGCCTGGGAGAGCGTGAAGGAGATGAAGACGCCGACCAGGTACAGGGCGATGAGCCGCACGACGTCCGCCTGCGCGACCCACACGATGACGGCCGAGCCGACCGCGAGGGCGATGATGCCGTTCGCGACCGAGACGCGGTTGCCGCGCATCCACAGGTGGCGGGGCAGGAGCTCGTCCTTGGCGAGCTGACCGGCCAGCCGCGGGAAGCGGTGGAAGACGGTCATCGCGGCGATGAGCAGGATCGCGGCGGTGAGCACGGCGACGACGGCGGGCAGCACCTCGCCGCCGAGGACGGCCTGGGCCACCTGATGGAGCACCGGGTCCTGGTGGTAGTTCTCCCCGACTGGTGCGCCGGAGACCCGCAGCTGCTGAGCGGGATCGGCGACCACCCGGACGTCCGTGACGCGCGCGAGCCACAGCACCGACATGAGCAGGATCGACGCGATCGCGCCGAGCATGACGAGGGTGAGTGCGGCGTTCGCCGCGCGCGGCCGGCGGAAGGTGGGCACCGCCGTCGTGATGGTCTCGACGCCCGTGAGGGCGACGGCGCCGGAGGAGAACGCGCGCAGGACGAGGAAGGCGCCGCCGATCGTCGCGAGGGCCTCGTCGTGCGCGGGGACGGGCACGACCTCCAGCCCGGCCGACTGCGCGGCCGGCAGCCCGCCGAGCGCGAGCTCGCGCACCGCCCCGACGACGGCCAGCAGGCCGATGGAGACCATGAACAGCTGGCCGACGACGGCGAGGAGGCGGCCGCTGCTCGCGCGGCCGGCCAGGGCGACGGTCGCGAGGACTGCGATCAGACCGACGGCGAGCGGGACCCGGTACGCCTGCAGCGGGGCGAGAACGCTCGTGACGTAGGTGGTCGCCGACGAGACGGACACGGCGACCGTGAGGAGGTAGTCGAGCAGGATCGCGGCCGCGACGACGAGGCCGGCGCCGGCCCCGAGGTTGCGGGTGACGACCTCGTAGTCCCCGCCGCCGGAGGGGTAGGCGTGGACGGTCTGCCGGTAGGACAGGGTGACCACGACCATGACGACGACGACCGCGAGCCCCACGACCGGGGACAGTGCCGTAGCCGGCACGCCCGCGAGCGCGAGCGTCAGGAGGATCTCGTCCGGCGCGTAGGCGATCGACGACAGCGCGTCCGACGCGAGCACCGGGAGCGCGACCCGCTTGCGCACGGGGCGGTCCACGATGTGCGTGGGCGGGGCCTGGCGGTCGGCTGCCGCGACAGATTGCCGGTTCGATCGCACGCCGCCGATGCTAGACCCGGTAGCGTCTGCCCCGTGCACGTCGTCATCATGGGCTGCGGCCGGGTCGGTGCGACCCTCGCCGAGCGCCTCGACTCCTCCGGACACTCCGTGGCGGTGATCGACCAGGACTCCGACGCCTTCCGCCGTCTCGACGACGACTTCGGCGGGCGGCAGGTCACCGGGCTCGGCTTCGACCGGGACGCGCTCGTCCAGGCGGGGATCGAGGACGCGTTCGCGTTCGCCGCCGTGTCCTCGGGGGACAACTCGAACATCATCGCCGCCCGCGTCGCGCGCGAGACGTTCTCGGTCGAGCGCGTGGTCGCCCGCATCTACGACCCGCGCCGCGCCGAGGTCTACCAGCGGCTCGGCATCCCCACCGTCGCGACCGTGCGGTGGACGGCCGAGCAGACGCTGTCCCGCATCATGCCCGGGCCCGCCGAGCCGGACCTCACCGACGCCTCCGGCGCCGTCTCGGTGGTGCGCGTCGAGCCGCACGTGGGATGGGTCGGCCGCTCGCTCACGTCGATCGAGCGCGCCACGGGCGGCCGCATCGCGTTCCTCACCCGCCTCGGGTCCGGCGTCCTCCCGACCCCGGCGATGCTGCTGCAGGAGGGCGACCAGCTGCACGTCGCGGCACTCGTCGACGACGTCGGCGCGATCCGGCGCCTCATGGCCGACGCACCCGGGGAGGCCTCGTGAAGGTCCTCATCGCGGGCGCCGGGTCGGTCGGCCGCTCGATCGCCAAGGAGCTCCTCGGCCACGGCCACGAGGTGACGCTCATCGACAACGTGCCGGCCTCGATGCGCGTGGCGTCGGTGGCCCGCGCGGACTGGCTGCTCGCCGACGCCGCCTCCCTCGAGGCGCTCGAGTCCGCCGGGGCCGGCGACTCGGACGTCATCGTGGCCGCGACCGGCGACGACAAGGTGAACCTCGTCGTGTCCCTGCTCGCGAAGTCCGAGTTCGGCGTCCCGCGGGTTGTCGCCCGGATCAACAACCCGAAGAACGAGTGGATGTTCACCGACTCCTGGGGCGTGGACGTGCCCGTGTCGACCCCGCGGATCATGACGGCGCTCGTCGAGGAGGCGGTCTCGGTCGGCGACCTCGTCCAGCTGTTCCGCTTCCACACGAGCGGCGCGTCGATCCACGAGATCACGCTGCCCGAGGACTCCCCCGTCGTCGGCTCTCCGGTGGGCGGGCTGTCGATCGGCCCGCACGCCGTCCTCGCCGCGATCATCCGGGAGGGGACGCCGACGGGTGCCGATCCCGACCTCACCCTCGAGGCCGGCGACCAGCTGCTCATCGTGCTCTCGGCCGAGGGCGAGCAGGACCTCTCGGTCGTCCAGGACGCGCTGGCGCCCCGTCCGTCGTCGACGGACTGAGGATCCGCCGGGCCGGGCGGGCAGAGGATCCGCCGGGCCGGGCGTCCGGTGGCCGTCCTACGGCCGCTCGGCCGGCGTGGCCTCGTCCTGGGCCTCGGTCGTGGGCGGTTCCCGCACGAGGGCCCAGGTGAGGAAGGCGGCCAGGGCGAACAGCGGGAGCCCCATGACGAGCCGCGCGACGCCGAGCGCGGCGACCGCGTCGGCGAGGTAGAGGGGCACCTGGACCAGGAGCCGGAGCGCGAAGACGCCCGCCCACATCCACGAGGCGATGACGTACCGGCGTCGCATCGCCGCCCGAGCGGGGTCGGTGCGCCACCCCATGTCCCGCCCGCGGAGCAGCTCCACGAGCACGCCGATGGGCGCCCAGCGCACGAGGATCGCGACGACGATCGCCGCCACGTAGGCGGCGTTGACGTACAGGCCCCAGGCGTAGACGTCCCGGGCGTCCCCGGACCGCCACGCCCACACCGCGCCGATCCCGACGCCGAGCAGGCCCGAGACGGCCTGCGTGACCGGGGTGCGCTGGATCAGGCGGATCAGGCAGGTGACGACTGCGACGCCGAGGGAGGCGACCAGCGGGATCATCAGCTCGCGGGTGATGACGAACGCGGTCACGAACACGACGCCCGGCAGCACGGCCTCGACGACGCCGCGCACGCCCCCGAGCGACTCGGCCAGGGAGAAGTCGTCCGCGACGACCTGCCCCAGGCCCCCCCGCGCGCCGTCCGCCGCGGCGGGGCCCTCCGGTTCGTCGGTCGGTCCGCCCGTCGGTGCGGTCGCAGGTGCGGTCCCCGGTTCGCGGGTGGGATCGTCGGCGTGCGCGGCGGCCCCGTCGACGGACTCGTCGCCGCGATCGTTCGTGTCGGTCACGGCTCTTCTCCGTCGGTCGGGAGCAGTTCGTACTGGGGGTCGATGAGTGTCGGCGGCCGGCCCGGGAGCACCACGCCCTCCACGACCAGACCCCGTCCGGGCGTGATGCCGGCGATGTCGGTGCGACCGCGGAACACGAGCGAGATCTCGCCGCTGCCGTCCCTGACCTGCACGCGGAACGTCGGGTCGCTTCCGGCGGCCGGGTAGGTCACGGCGCGCACCGTGCCCCCCAGGCGCACGCGCGTGCGAGGCGGGGCGTCCGCGATCGGGCGGGTCGTCGGCGACGAGACAGGCCCACGCTCGGCGGTCACCGGGTCTCCGAGATCTCCGGTCCCCGCTCGAGGTCCTTGAGCGTGAGGGTGCCGCGCTGCTGCGCGCCGCCCGTCTCGACCTCGGCGGCCTTCTCCTCGCTGCCGGGTGCCGTCAGGGCGACGACCTCGCGCGGGGCGCGGGCCTCCGGACCGCGGCACACGACGACGTCCGCGAGGACGTCGTAGAGGGCGTCGGCGCGCTTCTCGTCCTGGGCGGCGAGCCCGGAGACCATGGCGCGCAGGAACCACCGCGGGCCGTCGATGCCGACGAAGCGGAGGGCGTTCATGCCGCTGGAGCCGTCGGGACGGGTGACGGGCAGCCGGACGACGAGCTCGTCGCCCCACCGGCCGGTGACCTCCTCGACGATGCCCTTCTGCGAGCGGACCGACTCGGCCAGCTCCTGGCGGACGTCGTCCCAGAGCCCCGCCGAGCGCGGCGCGGCGAAGAGCTGGAGCTGCAGCGCCGAGCCCTCCAGGGCGACCGAGGTGCCGACGACCGTGCGCCGACGCTTCTCGAGCTCGAGGCGGATCTTCATGCCGGGCACCCGGGGGATGCGGAGCGCGCCGAGGTCGACGCGGCCGCCGAGCTCGGGGACGTCCGTCTCGTCGAACGGTCCGGTGCCGGGCTCGGCCGGCTCGACGGCGGTCTCCTGCTCGACCGCGTCGACCTCGTCGTTCGCCTTGCGTCGCCCGCGCGAAAACAGTCCCATGCATTCCTCTCCGAGTCGTGGCCCGGGGCGGACGACCGTCCGTCGTGCCCGAGCCCCGCGCCGATGCTACCGCCGTCCGCCCCGAGGATCGGCGTCGGTGCCACCGTGGAGCGACGAACGGGACGGACGCCTCGGGCCGCGCGGTGGCAGGCTGGGGGCATGTCCGACTCCGCAACGGCCGACCGGGTGCTCTTCCGCGAGAAGCTGGTCCCCGGTCCCGGCGCCCTGCTCATCACCGCCCTCGTCGGTCTGGCGCTCTTCCTGTGCCTGCTCCCCCTCGGGCTGTGGCTGTCCCTGACGGTCGGCGTGGTGGGAGCCGTGGGAGTGGCCGTCACCCTGTTCGTGACCGCGCCGCGGATCGAGGTCACGACCGACCCGCCCGGCGACCAGGGGGACGCGGACGACCCGGGCCCGACCCTGCGCGCGGGCGCCGCCGTGATCGGCGTGCGGCACCTCGCCGAGCCGGTCGAGCTCGAGGAGGCCGGGATGCGCGCGATCCTCGGCCCGAAGGCGGACGCGCGCAGCTACGTCCTGCACCGGTCATGGGTTCGGCGCGGGGTCGCGGTCGAGGTGTCCGACGACCGCGACCCCGCGCCGATGTGGGTCATCACGTCACGGCGCCCGCAGGACCTCGCGGACGCTGTGCGACGAGCTCAGTACGCGCACTCCGTGCAGACGGGCTGACCGTTCTCCTCGTACGCGAGCTGGCTGCGGTGGTGGACGAGGAAGCAGCGTGAGCACGTGAACTCGTCGTCCTGCCGGGGCAGGACGCGCACGCTCAGCTCCTCGCCCGAGAGGTCGGCGCCGGGGAGCTCAAAGCCCTCGGCCGCCTCGGTCTCATCCTCCTCGACATCGCTCGAGGAGTTCTCGTTCCGACGAGCCTTCAGCTCCTCAATCGACTGCTCGTTGAGTTCCTCGTCGGACTTCCGTGGTGCGTCGTAGTCGGTCGCCATGCTGGGCGTCACGCTCCGGGTTCTACTCGTGGTTCTCAGGGACGGAGGTGCCCCTGGATCGCAGTAACAACGCAACCTGCGAATTGTTCCCGATCCTGGTCAGGCGGATTGTGCATCATGACGGCGCTCGGGGCCACCGGTTTGGACACATGTCGCCCCGGATGTTGCCAACGGCACCCCTTTTCGCCCGGCGCCCGCCTCCCGCCCGTCGCTCGACACCCCGGGTGTGAGGCGTTCCACGCCCCCGACGGCGGTCCGACGCGGCAGGATCCGGGGCCACCTCCCCGACGTGACCGCCGTGCGCACGTATCCTGTGGACGCCCGAGACACGGGTGCTCGTCGAGGAGGATCCACATGGACGCGTTGCGAGTCACCGGATCGTCGGAATCCGGCGACCACCTGACCCTGACCGCGCCCGACGGCACGGAGTACCGGCTGCCGATCGACGACGCGTTGCGGGCCGCCCTGCGCCAGGCGCGCGCGGCCGGCCGGCCGGAGGCCGAGACGGTGCAGCTGAGGCCGCGGGACATCCAGGCGCTGCTGCGCGCGGGTCGCACGGTCGACGAGATCGTCGAGGAGCACGACCTCGCCCGCGAGCGCGTGGCCCCGTTCGAGCCGCCCGTCCTCGCCGAACGGACCTTCATCGCCGGCCAGGCCCGCGACCAGCGCGTCGGCCGCGAGCCGGACTCCCCCACGCTCGGCGACCTCGTCGTCGACCGCCTGGCAGCCCGCGGCGTCGAGGTCGACGACCTGACCTGGGACGCGCACCGCGCGCCGGGCGAGCCGTGGCTCGTCGGCGTCAGCTTCACCGCCGCGGGGCGCGAGCGCACCGCCCTGTGGAGCGTGAACCTCCAGTCCCGCACGCTCACCGCCGCAGACGACGAGGCGCGCTGGCTCTCCGAGACCGACGTCTCGTCCCGCGGCCGTCGCCGCGGCGCGATCGACGGGCCGCTCGGCTCGAGCCGGTCCCGCGGCTCGGAGCCCCCGTGGGCACGCGGGCAGGCCGCGTCCGAGGCCGGCGGGGCCGCCGACGCCCCGGACACGGGCGACGCCCCCGAGGCCACCACCGACCCCGGTGCCCTGCCGAACGGCTCCTCGTCCACGGCGGACTCCCCCGAGGTCGACATGACCGAGGCGCTGCTGGAGGACCTGGCCGCGAACCGGGGCACCCGTCAGGAGATCGACGACCTCCAGGACGAGCTCGACCTCGACTCGCTCGCCGACGAGCCGCCCGCCGCGCATCCGCCGGCCTCCCGGCCCGACCAGGCCCGCGACGCGCAGGTCCTCTCCCTCGACGCGCACCGCCGCAACCGTCCGTCCGACGCGCCCGCCGACGGACCGGACCCGGACGAGGTCGCGCTCGACCCGCGCGGCACCCACCCGTCCGGACGCGGCCGGGGCGCCGCGCCGGACATCGAGGCCACCGAGGAGGCGACCGAGGGCAACACCCCGACGACTCCGGTCGACGCCCCGACGGACGAACCGCAGAGCGACGACTCCCCCACACCGGAGGACGACCGCGCGGGCGACGACGCCCCGTCCGAGCCCGCCCCCGAGGAGACTCCCGCACCGCGGAAGGCGAAGCCGGCCCCGAAGAAGGACAAGCGCCGGTCGGTCCCCTCGTGGGACGAGATCGTCTTCGGGTCCCGCTCGGACACCGAGTAGTCCCCGCGCGAAGGAGCCGGCCGGGCTAGGCCGACGGCGGCGTGCCGCCGCCGAGGTCCAGCGTCATCGGGCTCATCTCGCCCGCCTGCGCCGTCACGGCCGTCCAGCCGCGCATGTGGTGCCGGCGGCACAGGACCTCGTACGACACCTCGCCGGCCGGGGCGGCGACGGCCGCCGCGCGGTCCGTCCCGTCGTCGACGCCGGGGGCCGTGTCCCCGACGACTACCTGCTCCCCCTCGGTGACCATCCGGCCGTCGACGGTGCGGGCGTTGTGGGTGGCACGGGCGCCGCACCAGCACAGCGCCTCGACCTGGAGCCGCTCCACGCGGTCCGCCAGCTCGACGAGCCGGGCCGCCCCCGGGAAGAGCCGGGTGCGGAAGTCCGTGGTGATGCCGAACGCGAAGACGTCGATGTCCATCTCGTCGACGAGCCGCGCGAGCTGCGTGACCTGCTCGGGCGAGTAGAACTGGGCCTCGTCGCACACCAGGTAGTCGACGCGGCGACCGGCCGTGCGGCGCCGGACGACCTCGTCCCAGAAGTCCGTCGTGTCCTCGACCTCGACCGCGTCGGCGCGCAGGCCGAGCCGGGAGGACAGCACGCCGAGCCCGGCGCGGTCGGACCGGGTGAACCGCAGCCCGTCGCGGCCTCTGGCCGCGTGGTTGTGGTCCATCTGCAGCGCGAGGGTGGACTTCCCCGAGTCCATGGTCCCGGAGAAGAAGACGAGCTGGGCCATCCTCACGCCGCCACGAGCAGCGGGACCTGGATCTCCGCCGGGGTCGACGATCCGTGCACGCCGACGAGCTGCGCGGAGCCGATCGACTCCGAGCCCTCGTCGATGACGACGGTCCGCCCGCCGAGGAACGCGACCACGTCCCCGATCGCGCCCAGGCGGTCCTCCGGGACCCGCGGCCCGAGCGCGCCGGACGCGACCAGCTCGTCGCGCGTGACGACGGCCGCCTCGTCGCCGAGCACCCCGGACCAGCGGGCCACGACGTCGGCGGGGGCCACGCCGTCGTCGAGGAACAGGTGGCAGGCGCGCGGCTCGCCCGCGACGGCGGCGAGGCCGTCCGTGAGGGCGGGCTCGCTCGCGAGGTGGATGCGGCGGTCGACGTCGACCATGCCGTGGTCCGCGGTGACGACGACGGTCGTGCCCCGGGGGACGGAGCGGACCAGGCGGCGGATCTCGGCGTCGACGGCCATGAGCTCCTCGCCCCACTCCCAGGAGCCCCACCCGTGCACGTGGCCGACGTGGTCGACCTCCCCCCAGTACAGGTACACGGCGGAGGCCCCGCCCCGGAGGGCGCCGACAGCGACGTCCACGCGGTCGGACATCGACTCGCCGGTCACGCCGGTGCCGCCGCGCAGGGCGGAGGTCGTCAGGCCGGAGCCGACGAAGCGGGCCGGGCCGATGGTCACGGTGCTGCGGCGGTCCCCGGTCACGGCCGTCGCCTTCTCGAAGAGGGTCGGCTCGCGCTGCCAGGAGCGGGGGTCGACCGGCGCGTCCGCCCACGTGATGAGGTTGATGATCCGCTCGGTCCGAGGGTGCCGGATCGTGTAACCGAGCATGCCCGTGGCACCCGGCAGCTCGCCGGTGCCGAGGGTCGTGAGGGCGGCCGCCGTCGTCGAGGGAAGGCACGTACTGAGGGTCCGGGAGTCGGGCAGGAGCGACCGGAGGAAGGGCGAGTGCCCGCCGCGCTCGGTGAGCTGCGCGAGCCCCAGCCCGTCGACCAGCACCACGCAGACCTTGCGAGCGTCGGGCAGGCCGAGCGCCGCCGCGTCCAGGCTCGAGTCCCGGCCGCAGGAGTCGGTGGGGATGCCGACGCTGTGCAGGGCGGCGGGCAGGACGGCGCGCAGGTGGTGGCCGAGGTCGGGCGCGTGCGGGACGGTCGCGTGCATGTCCGTCCGCCCTCAGCGGGTGGCCGTCGCGCCGGACAGCTCGCGGGCGAACTGGAGCGCCCTGCGAAGGGCCTGTTCGCCGTCCGCCTGCTCGGCCACCCGGATGACGACGTCCTCGGAGGTCATCGTCCCGGCCATTCCGTGATCGGCCTCGCACTCCGGGTCCCCGCACGTCTGGTGATCGATGTCGATGCGCTGGACTGCCCCCCAGCCGACGGACAGCGTGAGCTCGGTGGTGCGGCCGCCGTTCGCCGGGTCGGAAACCCCGTGCGTAAGGGCGACCGTGCGGATCTCGCTGAGGGCCACCGTCTCGGAGGTGGCGAGTGCGCCGGCCCCTCCGGACTGCTCCGTCTCGTCGTCGACGTGCACGACGATGAAGCGGGTCGGCGTGACCGCGAGGACCGTCAGGTGGCGGTGCAGCTCCATGCCGAACGTCGTCTCGGGGTGCACGAGGTGGGCGACGACGGCCTCACCGGCGACGGCGATGTCGAGGATGTCGGCGACGAGCTGGGGGTAGAAGCCCGCGTCGTCGAGGTCCTGGCGGAGGGAGGCGCTGGTCCGTGGCACCGTCCCATCCTGCCACCTGCGCCGCCGATGGGTCCCGGTCGCCCCCAGGCGGGTCGCCGGGGCGAGGCGCACACCGTGCCGTCCACGCGCCCCGTCCACGCGGCCGGCGCGCGCTCGGACCGCGGGTCAGTCCGGGCGGTCAGTCCGCGCGCGACTCGGGATCGCTCGGTCGCGGCAGCGCCCGACGGCCGGCGTCGAGCCGGTTGGGCGCGCGCAGCGTGATCCGGGCGCCGGCGATCGCCATCGCGGAGCGGCCGACGATCACGGGGTTCAGCTCGAGCTCGGCGATCGACGGGAGGTCGTCCATGAGGGCGGCCACCCGGCCGAGGAGGTCGCGCAGCGGCGCGGTGTCGACGGGCCGCAGCCCGCGGTCGCCGGTCAGGCGGGAGGCGGAGCGCAGGTCCGTGATCATGGTCTCGACGTCGCGCCCGGTCACGGGCGCCACCCGGTAGGTGAGGTCGCCGAGGATCTCGGAGGCGTCGCCGCCGAGGCCGAGCGAGAGCACCGGCCCGTAGACCGGGTCCTCTCCCCCACGGACGATGACCGCGACGCCCCGGCTCGCCATCGCCTGCACCTCGATGCCGGTCTCGCGCCCGAGAACCACACGGGAACGCAGGCGGATCTGCCGCGCGGCGGCCTCGACGTCGTCCCGGTCGAGGAGGTCGAGGCGGACCCCTCCGAGGTCGGTGCGGTGCCGCAGCACGGTGTCCGCGGCCTTGAGGGCGACGGGGTGACCGATCGTCTCCGCGGCGGCCACCGCCTGGGCGACGACGTCGTCGTCGCTCCCGCCGTCCGGGACGAGGACGGTGGGCAGGACGCCGATGCCGTACGCGGACAGGAGCGCCTCGGTGCGCTCCGTGTCGAGGTGGACCGGGTGGCCGGCCGTCGCCGTCGGGAGGATGTCCTCGATCGAGGCGCGGCCGGCGAGCGGGTCCATGCCCTCCGGCTCGAGGAGGTCCTCCCAGCCGGCGTCGCGGCGCTGGGCGGCGGCCGCGCGCAGCGCGACCGAGCGGACGGCGGTCTCCATCGAGTGCACGGCCGGCAGCACGTGGTCGCCGGTCGTGAGCAGGTCCTCCGCGCCGAGCAGCCCGTCCACCCAGGCGACCCAGGGGCGGTCGGTGTCCGCCGCGGCCGCCTCCGCCAGCGCGCGGGTGAGCGGCTCGTCCACCCCGCCGAGCAGGTCGGAGGAGGCCACGACGACGGCGTCGGCCTCCTCGCCGAGCACCACGCCCTGCAGCCGCTCGCGCGCCTCGACCTCCCCCTGGTCGAGGACGAGGACGTCGCCGACGACGGTGAGGCCGCCCGCCCTCGCGGTCGCGAACAGGATCGCGGCGAGCGCGTGGGAGCTGGCGAGCAGGGCGACCCGTGTCCCCCGCGGGACGGGTTGCGTGAGCGCGACGGTCGAGAGGTCGAGCGCCTCCCCGACGGACCGGGCGGTCAGCGCCCCGGCCTGGGCGAGCACCGAGGAGATGACGGTGGGCGGCAGCGGGGAGGTCGCCACCGAGTGCCCCGGGAGCGTGGCGACCGCCGTCGTCGCGGAGGTGAGGACGACGAGCTCCTTCTCGGAGGTGAGCCGCCGCGCGATCCGCGTGAACTTGCGGGCGTTGCCGAGGGTCTGCAGGTGGACGATGCCGACCGCGATCGCGTCGTCCGCGGACCAGCCCTGCATGGTGTCGTTGCCGGAGACGTCGATCCGGTTGCCGGCCGCGAGCACCGCGATCTCGGGCAGTCGCCGCCCGGCGGCGCCCCGGCGAAGCGCGGAGGTCGCCTCCCGGGTCTGCGCGAACACGCCGATGCCCCGCCCGCCGATCGGCTCCGCAGGCGGGTCGACGCCCAGGTCGGGGACGGTGAGGGTGAGGTCGTAGCGGCCCTCGGGGCCGTGGCCGACGACGCCGTAGGACGCCGGCCCGAGGACGCGCATGCCGGACAGCCGCGTCGCCCGCAGCAGGTCGAGCTGGAGGTGCCGGGCGCCGTCGTGCGCGAAGCCGCCCGAGACGACCACGAGCGCGCGCGCACCGAGCGCGCGCAGGTGCGGCACGGCGTCGACCACGGCGCGCGGCTCGCCGGCGACGAGGGCGAGGTCGAGCTCCGCGATTCCCTCGGGGGCGTCCTCGACGAGCGACGGGAGGTCCTCCACGTGCAGGGCGGGGCCGGGGTCCACCGGCCCGACGGCGACCAGCGGGATCGTGGGCGCGCCGCCCGCCGCAGCGCTCGCCCGCGCGATCACGCGGCTCGCGAACGCGCTGCCGGTCTCGTCGAGGGCGACCACGATGGCGGAGCGCGCGGCGGTGAGCGAGAGCATCGAGCGGGACTCGGCGCGGCGCTCGCGCTCGGCGAGCACCTCCCAGGACCTCCCCGTGCGCTTGAGGGGGATCTCGATCTCGACCACGCCGTCGTCGAACCGGGAGCGGACCTCGTAGCCCGCGTCCTTGAAGACGTTGATCATCTGCGTGTTGTCCGGCAGGACGTCCGCGACGAACGTGTGCACGCCGCGCTCGCGGGCGGCGGCCACGAGGTGCTCGAGGAGGATGGAGCCGAGCCCGCGGCCCTGCTGGCTGTCCGCGACCGCGAAGGCCACCTCGGCCCGGCCCGGGTCGACGACGTCGTAGCGCCCGACGCCCCGGATGTGGGGACCCTCGGTGAGGACGAGGGCCACGCGGCTGACGTGGTCGACGCTCGTGAAGCGCCGCGCGTCGCGCTCGGAGAGCCGCGGCATCGGCGCGAAGAAGCGCAGGTACTGGGAGCGCTCGGACTGGGCGTTGTGGAAGTCGGTGAGGGCCTCGGCGTCCTCGGGGCGGATCGGCCGGAGCCGCATGCTCGCGCCGTCGCGCAGGACGACGTCGGCCTCCCACTCGGGCGGCGGGACCGGGCCGTCGTGCCCCTGCTCCGCGTCCATCCCCTCAATCTAGTCCGTACCCACGACCGGGAGCCCCGAACTCGTGGGGAATGTCGCGTGCCGTACGGCGTCGAGGCGGCGCGGGGATGCGACGATCGAACACATGGCCACACGTACCCGGGCGCCCGAGGGACACGAGAACATCGTCGACATCGACGTCTCCTCCGAGATGGAGGGCTCGTTCCTCGAGTACGCGTACTCGGTCATCTACTCCCGCGCGCTGCCGGACGCGCGCGACGGCCTCAAGCCCGTCCAGCGCCGCATCCTGTTCCAGATGGACCAGATGAGCCTGCGCCCGGACAAGGCGCACGTGAAGTCCTCCCGCGTCGTCGGCGACGTCATGGGAAAGCTCCACCCCCACGGCGACACGGCCATCTACGACGCCATGGTCCGCCTCGCGCAGGACTTCGCCATGCGGCTCCCGTTCGTCGACGGTCACGGCAACTTCGGGTCGCTCGACGACGGACCGGCCGCCCAGCGGTACACCGAGGTCCGCCAGGCGAAGGCCGCCCTCGCGATGGTCGCGGACCTCGACGAGGACGTCGTCGACCTCGTCCCGAACTACGACGGCGCGTACATGCAGCCGGACGTGCTGCCCGCCGCCCTGCCGAACCTGCTCGTCAACGGCGCCTCGGGCATCGCGGTCGGCATGGCCACCAACATGGTCCCGCACAACCTCGTGGAGGTCGTCGCGGCGGTCCGCCACCTCGTCGCCCACCCCGACGCCACGCTGGAGGACCTCCAGCGCTTCGTGCCCGGCCCGGACCTGCCCGGCGGTGGCCGGATCGTCGGCCTCGAGGGCGTGCGCGAGGCGCAGGCGACCGGCCGCGGCGCCTTCCGCACGCGCGCGACCGCGAAGGTCGAGCAGATCACCGCCCGCCGCAAGGGCATCGTCATCACCGAGATGCCGTACATGGTCGGCACCGAGCGCGTGATCGCGAAGATCAAGGACGGCGTCGACGCCAAGAAGATCGAGGGCATCTCGAACGTCGTCGACCTCACCGACCGCCACCACGGGCTGCGCCTCGTCGTCGAGCTGAAGACCGGGTTCAACCCCGACGCCGTGCTCGAGCAGCTCTACCGCTACACCCCGCTGGAGGAGTCCTTCAGCATCAACAACGTGGCGCTCGTGAACGGCCAGCCCCGCACCCTGGGGCTCAGGGAGATGCTCGAGGTCTACGTCGACCACCGCCTCTCGGTGACCCGGCGCCGCTCCGAGTACCGCCTGCGCCGGGCGCAGGAGCGGGCGCACCTGCTCGCCGGCCTGCTCACGGCCGTCCTCAACATCGACGAGGTCGTCCAGCTCATCCGCTCGGCAGAGAGCGCCGAGACGGCCCGCACCCAGCTCATGACCGTCTTCGACCTGACGAACGAGCAGGCCGAGTACATCCTCGAGCTCCGCCTCCGTCGGCTGACCCGCTACTCCGTCCTCGAGCTCGAGTCCGAGCACGACGAGCTGCTGCGCCAGGCCGCCGAGCTGGAGGAGATCCTCGGGTCCGACCAGGCGCTGCGGACCCTCGTCTCCTCGGAGCTGGCGGACATGGCGGCCGAGCACGGCACGCCGCGGCGCACGGTCCTCCTGGAGTCTGCCGGCGGCACCGCGACCGCCGCCGCGGCCCCGGCGCGGGGCAGGAAGGCGTCGTCCACGCCCCTCGAGGAGCCGGACGAGCCCTGCTGGGTCCTGCTCGGCGGCACCGGCCTGCTGGCCCGCACGGGCGGCGCGGACGCCCCGCTGCGCACGGGCGCCCGCTCGGCCCACGACGCCATCACGCACGCGGTCCCGACGACGTCGCGCTCCGACGTCGGCGTCGTCACCTCGGCCGGCCGGGTCGTCCGCCTCGAGGCGCTGCACGCGCCGGCGCTGCCGGCGACGTCCACCGCGCCCGGGCTCTCCGGCGGCACGTCGGTGACGGACCTCGTCGTAATCGAGAAGGACGAGGCGGTCATCGGCCTCGTGGGGCTCGGCGAGGACGCCGGGCCGGTCGCGCTGGCGACCGCCCGGGGCGTCGTCAAGCGGGTCTCCCCCGCCGACCGGCCGAACAACCGCGAGTCCTGGGACGTCATCTCGCTCGCCGACGGCGACCGCCTCGTCTCGGCGCGGCACGCCTCCGACGACGACCAGCTCGTCCTCGTCTCCTCCGACGCCCAGCTGCTCCGCTTCGACGCCTCCGCCGTGCGCGTGACGGGCCGCGGGGCCCAGGGGGTCGCCGGCATCAAGCTCACGGACGGTGCCCGACTCGTGTTCATGGGCGTCGCCCCGACCGACGACCTCGGCGGCTACGGGGTCGCCACGATCGCGGGCCCGGCGAACGCGCTGCCCGGCACGAGCCCCGGCAGCGCCAAGGTCACGCCGCTGGACCGCTACCCCGGCAAGGGGCGCGCCACCGGCGGGGTGCGCGCGCAGCGGTTCCTGCGCGGCGAGGACGAGCTCCAGCTCGCGTGGGTCGGGCCGATGCCCATGCGCGCGGTCGGCTCCGGCGGCCAGGCGATCGACCTGCCCGAGACCGACGAGCGGCGCGACGGCTCCGGCAAGCCGCTCCCCCAGGCGGTCGCGGCCATCGGCTGACGGCCGTCCGGTCACTCACGGCGCGAAGATGCTCATCGAGTCGTCATACACGTAGTCCTCGTCCGGCATGACCTCTCCGCCGTAGCCGTCCGCCAGGTCCGGGTGCCGCTCACGAAGAGCACCGATGACGCTGACCGGCAGTCGCCTGCGCACGGTGACGTTCATGGCCGAGTTCCGGTCCGTCATCCGCGCGATCTCCGCCAGCCGGGAGATGGATGTAGCAGCGTCTGCGACCTCCTGCTGCATCGGGAGGTCGTCCCGCCACCGCTTCTCTGCCACTTCGGCTCGTTCGCGGGCGTGCCGGTGGGCGTGCCCGTCCTGCTCATGGGCGATCCGATACTCGCGCCCGACCTCTCCGAGAGTCGGGCCGAGATCATCCGGCCTCGCGAAGTGATGAGAGTGCAGTCGCATGAGCGACGCATTCATCTCGTCACTTGCGCCGATGTCGCGGGAGTAGTTCCCGATCCACCACCCCGGAACGAGACCGATCTGAAGATCCTCGACCGTCCAACCGGACATCTGCTCATCCCAGGAGGCTTCTGAATCCAGCATTCGTCACCCCACTCGTTCCGCGCCCATCTCGTCGAGACACATCGAATCGCCCTCGCGAACCGTATCTGACGTCGTGATTCAAGGTGTCTCGACGGGCGTGGAGCTGCCGTTCACCCCATGACGCGATCGGCCGGCCGGGTGCCACGCACCCGGCCGGCCGATCGTTCGTCGTCGGACGGTTCAGATCTCGTACTCGACGCCGAGGGCGGCCAGCACCTGCTCGCGCACCTCGGCCAGCCGCTCGACCTCGTCCTCGGAGCCGCGGATGTCCGTCAGCTCGAGCGACGCGGTGATCGTGCCTGCGTCGAGCACGACGATGCGGTCGGCGAGGTCGATCGCCTCCTGGACGTCGTGCGTCACGAGGACGACCCCCGGCCGGTGCTTGGCGATGAGCCGTCTGAGCAGGCCGTGCATGCGCAGCCGCGTGAGCGCGTCGAGCGCGCCGAAGGGCTCGTCGAGCAGCAGGAGCCTCGGCTCGCGCACGAGCGCACGCGCCAGGCCGGCCCGCTGGGCCTCGCCGCCGGACAGCGTGCGCGGCCAGGCGTCCGCCCGGTGCGTCAGCCCGACCTCCTCGAGCGCGTCCCGCGCGATCGCCCGCCGCTCCGACCGGCTGCCGCCGATGCCGAGCACGACGTTCTGCCAGACCGGCTGCCACGGCAGCAGGCGGGGCTCCTGGAAGACGACGGACCGCTGCTCCGGCACGAGGACCGTGCCGGAATAGTCCGGGTCCAGGCCCTCGAGGATCCGCAGGGCGGTGGTCTTGCCGCCGCCGGAGCGGCCGAGCAGGGCGACGAACTCGCCGTCGCCGACCGTGAGGTCGACCCCGCCCAGCACCTGCGTGGTCCCGTCGAACGTCTTGACCAGGCCCTCGACCCGGACGATGTCCGTGCCGACCTCGAGCGTGCTCACGCCCCCGTGAACTCCTGTCGCCATCGGAGCACCCTCCTTTCGACCAGCCGGACGATCGCGTCCGAGACGAGCCCGAACAGGGCGTAGACGATGAGACCGACGATGATGACGTCGGGCCGGAAGTACCGCTGGGCGTCGACCATGAGGTAGCCGATGCCGGACTGGGCGTTGAGCTGCTCGGCGACCACCAGGACGATCCAGGACAGCCCGACCGAGAAGCGGAAGCCGGTGAAGAACGACGGCATCGCGCTCGGGAGCACGACCTGCCGGACCAGCTGCCAGCGGTTCAGCCCGTGCACGGAGGCGGACTCGACGAGCTTGACGTCGACCGACCGGATGCCCTGCACGGTGTTGAGGTAGACGGGGAAGAACACGCCGTAGGCGACGAGGAAGATCTTCGGCGTCTCGTAGATGCCCATGAGCAGCACGACCAGCGGCAGGATCGCCGTGGCCGGGATGGGCCGCAGCATCTGCACGAGCGGCTCGGCGGCGTCCTCGCCCCACCTGAACAGGCCGGCGATCGCGGCCACGAGGACGGCGACGACGGTGCCGAAGAACAGACCGACGCCCGCGCGCGTGGCGGAGACGAGGATGCCCTCCTGCAGGTCGCCCGACTCCCACAGGCCGCTCACGGTCGCGGGCAGCGCGCTCGGCGGCGCGAGCACCTGGTCCGAGACCCAGCCGAGCCGGACGGACATCTCCCAGACGACGATGAGGAGGATCGGCGTGATGGCGCGCCGGATCCACACCGGCACCCGCGAGCGCTGCGTGGTGGTGGCGAGGCGGAGCCTCGGCGGCGCGATCTCCTGCCGCCGGGCCGGCCCGGCCGAGGTGTCGACGTCAGTCACGGGCCGCCACGATCGCGTCGGCGAAGGTGTCGTCGATGAGGTCCTCGGCCGCGACCGGCGCGTCCACGAGGCCCCAGTCGAGCAGGTTGTCCAGGTCCTCCTGGAACCGGCCGACGTTCTCGTCGGAGAACTCGAGCACCTGGACGGCTGGGCCGATGTTCTCGGCGACGACGGTCGCGTAGTCCTCGGACGTGCTCTGCTCGGCCATGACGGCCTGGGTGAAGGAGTCGAGGTTGGCCTCCTCGCCGCGCCAGTCGTAGTACTCGGTGATGCGCGAGACGAAGTCGGAGACCATGTCGAAGCGGGACTCGTCCTCGATGACGTCGTCGCGCGAGGCGATGACGTAGGCGACCGAGGAGGCCTGGTTCGCGTAGTAGATCGGCTGGGTGCCGTTCTCCTGGATGTCCTCCACGAGCGCCCCGTTGAGGCTGGTGACGAAGCCGTCCACCTGCCGCGAGAGGAACGCGGTCGAGCCCGAGGCGTCGGAGAAGTAGTTGAGCGTGAGGTCGTCCGGGGAGATGCCGGCCTCGTCGAGGGCGGCGTGCATGACGACGTCGGCCGTCGTCCCCTCGCCCCAGTTCACGCCGATCGTGGTGCCGGCCAGGTCGTCGATCGACGAGATGCCGGACTCGGCGGAGGTGTAGAGGTTGATGACTCCCCGGTGCGGGTCGGCCTCCGGGTCGGAGCCGATCAGCGCGATGATCCGGGAGCTGGAGCCCTCGGAGATCGACTGCGAGCCGTTGGCGTCGAAGCCCCAGACGCCGACGTCGATCTGCCCGGCGGACAGGCTGCCGTAGGCGCCGGCGCCCGCCACGTCCACGAACTCGACGTCGTAGGGCAGGTCCTCCAGCAGGCCGGCCTCCTCGAGGTGGTCCTCGAGCCATCCGCCGACGCTGCCGATCCGCAGGGTGTCGGCGTCGGGCTCGGAGTCACCGCCGCCGCAGGCGGCGAGCGTGAGGGCGAGGGCTGCGGCGACCGCGGCGACCGTGGCGCCGCGGTGACGGGAGAGGCTCATGGGTTGCTCCAACTGGTTCGGGACGTGCGTGTCGTAGATGGCGGCGGGGCCGCCGGACGGGTGTGCTGACGGTGGTCTGGGACTGCTGCGCGGAGGCACGGGACGGCGGTGCGCCTAGGGCGAGGGGTTGTCGAGCTCGGCGTTCGCGACGTACTGCCGCACCCGCCCCACGCGCACCTCGGCGAGGTGGGCGGTCATCGCCTCGGCGGCCGCCCGGGCGTCCCGCGCACGCAGGGCCGCGAGGATGTCCTCGTGGTCGTTGAGCGCGCCGGCGAGGTCGGCGTGGCCGCGGACGGGCATCTGGTGGTCGTAGGTCGCCTGCATGTCGAGCACGTACTCGAGCTCGCGGATGAGGAAGCCGTGCTTGGTCGAGCGCAGGAGCCGATGGTGCCAGTCGCGGTTCAGGCGCTGGATCTCGTCGGTGACCTCCTGGCCGGCCGGCTCACCGCCGAGCTGGCGGACCAGCTCGTTCGTGCGCTCGTCCATGGCCTCCAGCGCCGCGAGGTCGAACTCGGAGCACCGCGACGCGGCCAGCTCCGCGGCGGCCCGCTCGAGCGCGGCGCGCACCTCGAAGATCTCGATGATCTCCTCGGGCGTCCGGGACGTCACCGAGCAGCCGCGACCCTGGCGCGTGAGCAGCCCCTCGTCTATCAGGCGGGCGAAGGCCTCCCGCACGGGCGTGCGCGAGACGCCGAAGGAACGGCCCACGGTCGTCTCGAACAGGACGGTCCCGGGCGGGATCTCTCCGCCGACGATCCGACGGCGCAGCTCGTCGTGCAGCGTCCGCCCCTCGGGCAGGGAGCCGGGGCCGTCGATCTCGGGCAGGCCCTCCGGCGGGGTCCCGGGCGCGGTCACGCCGCTCCCCCGTCGGGCTGGTCGAGCCGGGCCGCGATGCGGGCGGCCACGGCCCGCGCGTCGACCTTGTTGGAGGTGGACAGCGGCAGGGCGTCGACGACCTGGACGGCCCGCGGCGCGGCGTTCGGCTCGAGGTGCTCCAGCGCGAAGGCGCGCAGGTCGGCGCCCGTGGTGGTCGCACCCGGCCGGAGCACGGCCTCGGCCCAGGGCTTCATGCCCTTGACCGCGTCGGGCAGGCCGACCACGACGGCCTGGACGACGTCGGGGTGCTGCTCGAGCACCTCGGCGACCGCCTGCGGGTGGATGTTCTCCCCGCCGACGACGATCACCTCGTCCGACCGCCGCCGGAAGAAGTAGAAGCCGTCCGCGTCCACGTCGAAGATGTCCTTCGTGTGGTAGTACCCGTCGGGCGTGATCGGGTGCAGGTCGTCGCGGCCGCGGTAGCCGTTCATGAGGCCGCCGCAGGAGATCTCGAGGATGCCGCCGGAGGCCACGACCCGGCCGTCGGCGCCGACCAGGCGCAGGTCGACGTCGGCGCTCGGGTGGCCGACCGATCCGCGCGGGACCGGCAGCCCGTCCGGATGCGCGCCGAACGCGACCGGCCCGGACTCCGAGGTGCCGTACCGGAACGCGACCTCCGCGTTCGGGTAGGCCGCCTCGATGCGGGCGAGGAGCTGGTCGGAGGCGGGTGCGGAGCCGACGAAGACGTTCGTCACGGTCTCGAACGGGCCGTGCCCGAGGGCCTCGGCGCGGTCGAGCGCGAGCGCGAACATCGGCGGGACCCCCGTGACGGAGTCCGCGCCCGAGTCGGTGGCCTCGATGAACAGGTCGGCGTCGAAGGCCGGGAGGAGCGCGAGAGTCGCGCCCCGGGCGAGCGTCTGCTGTGCGTTCGCGAGGGCGTTCATGTGGTACAGCGGCGCGGCCACCACCACGGTGCCGTCCTCGCCGGCCCCGCGCAGGAGGACGGACTGGACCCACAGGTGCGAGCCGTGGGAGAGCTCCACGCCCTTCGGGCCGCCGGTCGAGCCGGAGGTGTAGAGGATCATCCCGACGTCGGTCGGCCGGGTCTCCCGCTCGCGTCCCGCGAACGGGGCGTCGGCCGTGGTCGGCAGGTCGGACAGACGGAGAACCGTCAGGTCGGGCGAGTCGACCGGGGCCGCGCCGTCGCCGAGGAGCACGAGCGTCACCCCCGCGTCGGCGACGACGTCGCGCTGGACGGCCGCCGGCGCCCGGTAGCTGACGGGCACGGCGATGCGCCCCGCCCGCATGGCCGCGACGAAGGCGACGAGCCACTCGGGAGAGTTCCTGCCGATGATCGCGACCGGATCACCGGGCGCGGTCCGCCCGACGATGAAGGAGGCGGCGGCGTCGATCCGCTCGCGCAGCTCGCCGTACGTGACCCGCGCGGAACCGGACTCGTGCCGGAAGTCGATGGCGACCCGGTCGGCGTCGCCCGCGTAGACGGCGTCGCCGAGGTTGGTCCAGCTGTCAGAGAAGGCGGTCATGCCGCACCACCTCCCGCCGGGGCGGGCGAGGCGTACGTGCCAGTCGCCTCGGCCAGCGTCCTGCCGTCCGCCCCCACGAGCCGGGCGCGCGCGACGGAGACGGTGCGTCCGGGGCGCACGACCGTCCCGGTGACCGTCAGGTCGCCGGGGGGCGTGGCGCGCAGGTAGTTCACGTGCAGGTCGATCGCGGGGCCGACCGCGTCGTAGGAGACGAGCGACCAGCAGGCGGCGACGTCGAGCAGGGCGGCGACGATCCCGCCGTGCACGATGCCGCTGTCCTTGCGGTTCGTCCAGCGCGCGTCCACGTGCGCGGTGAGGACAAGCTCGCCGCCGCCGACCGAGGCGACCCGCAGGTCGAGCTCCTCGTGCAGGGGCACGGTGCGCAGCTCGGCCTCGAGGGAGGGGACGTCGATGCCGCTCACGGTCACTCGCCACCCTGGGTGATGACGATCTTGCCGACGAAGTCGCGGCCCTCGAGGCGGGCGAAAGCGTCGGCGGCGCCGTCGAGCCCGTCCACGAGCGTGACCGGCGGGGTGAGCGAGCCGGACCCGACGAGCCCGAGCAGGGCCTCGACGCCGTCGCGGGTGAAGCCGTTCGAGCCGATGACCTGCTGCTCGAAGCTCCAGATGTAGCGCAGGTCCTCGACCGGGTCGTACCCGGCCGTCGCCCCGCACACGAGGATGCGCCCGCCGAGGCCGAGGGACCTGAGGCTCGGCCGCCAGGTGTCGCCGCCGGTGAAGTTGACGATGACGTCCAGGCCGGGGCCGGGGTCCTTGCGGCTCGGCTTGCCGAACGTCTCGCGCGCCCAGGCGTAGACGTCGTCCTCGCGGTAGTTCACCGCCCAGTCGGCGCCGGCGGCGAGGAGGGCCTCACGCTTCTGCTCCGAGCCAACGGCGGCCACGACGTGCGCGCCGAGCCCCTTCGCGAGGGTGACGGCGGCCGTGCCCACGCCGCCCGAGGCGCCGAGGACGAGGACGTTCTCTCCGGCGGAGATGGTGCCCTTCTCGACGATCATCCGGTAGGCCGTGCCGTAGGCGACCGGCAGCGCGGCTGCGTCCGCGAACGAGACCCCATCGGGCAGCGCGATGAGCTGCTCGGCGGGGATCGTCAGGTACTCGGCGAGCCCGCCGTCGCGCGTCTCGCCGACCAGGCCGAGGTCCTCGTCCAGCGGGTAGACGAGCACGTGGTCGCCCGCGGACCATCCGGCCACGTCGTCGGCCACCTCGACGACCTCGCCGGCGACGTCGAGACCCGGGACGATCGGCAGCGGCACGGTGATGCCGGGCATGCCGCGCAGCGTGAACAGGTCGTGGTAGTTCAGCGACGTGGCGCGCACGCGCACGAGGGCCTCGCCCGGGCCGGGCGTCGGCACCGGGTGGTTCTCGACGAGCGCGAGCTTGTCGAGCCCGCCGTGCTCGGTGATGAGCAGCGCCCTCATCGGCCGGCCTCCGGCCGAGGGGTGGCGGACGTGCGGCCCGCCGGGGCATGTGTATACACATCGATGGTGACTGTGCGCATGAGACCAACGGTAGGACACGCAGGCGCCGACTTTCGCCCTCGATCGGCGCGTGTCCCACCTGGTGGTCATGACTTCCGCCACGGGCGCCGCGGCAGCGCCGTGCGCGCGGCAACGGGCACAGTTGTCCCATGACCTCGATCGACTCCCCCGCCCTGCCGGGCGCCGACGGGGCGCCCGTCGCCGTCGTCACCGGCGCCAGCTCCGGCATCGGCGCCGCCACGGCGCGCGCGCTCGCCCGGGACGGCCACGACGTCGTCGTCCACTACCGGGGCGACCCCGACGGCGCCGAACGGGTCGCCGAGGACGTCCGCGCCGCCGGACGGCTTGCAGCCACCTGGCGGCTGGACCTCGGCGCGCTGAACGCGACCGACGACTTCTGGGGCCCGCTGCGGGCCCGCGTCGACGGCGGCCGTCCGGTCGACGCGCTCGTGCTCAGCGCCGGGGTCGACCAGCGCGGCGACCTGGCCACGTTCTCGTCCACGGACATCCGCCGGATCTTCGAGATCAACGCCGTCGCGCCGCTCATCGTCATGCAGGGCGTGCCCGACGGCGTGGCGCGCGGCGGCGCCGTCGTCGCGGTGTCGTCCGTCGCCGCGCGGGCGCCGATGACGATCTCGGCGCCGTACTCGGCTTCGAAGGCGGCGCTGGAGTCGCTCGTCGCGAGCGCGGCGGACTGGCTCGCCGAGAGGGAGATCCGCGTCAACGGGGTCGCCCCGGGCGCGGTCGCCACCCCGATGCAGACGCCCGAGCGTCAGGAGCTGCTGCGCGGCAGCGGCATCCTCGGCGAGCCGGAGGACATCGCGGACGTCGTGCTCACGCTGCTCTCCCCGGCGACCCGGTGGGTCACCGGTCAGGTGGTGCGGGCCTCCGGGCCGAAGATCCAGCCCTGACCACCGGTCCCGGTGCGCCGGGCGGGCGGCTCAGATCGTGAGGACGTACAGCGCCGAGCGCGAGGTCGGGACGTAGTCGAGGGACGAGTACAGCGCCATCATCGAGTGGGGCTCGGGGTGGTCGACGTCGAGCGCGATCTCCACGTCGACGTCGAGGCCCGCGTACTCCATGCCGTCCGCCGCGTACGCGCGCATGGCGGCCACGAGCAGGGCGCGGCCGACGTTCTGGCCCCGCCACTTCGACAGCACGCCGAACGCCTCGGTGTACCCCTCGGTCCAGCCGAGGCCCTCCCAGTCCTGCTCGTAGCGGCTGGAGATGATGTACCCGGCCACCTTCGCGCGGTCGGAGGACCGGTCCAGGGCCACGAAGCTCCACTGCGGCGCGAAGGCCAGGGCGTTCGCGCCCCACGGCTCGGTGTCGCGCTCCATCGCCCCGGCCGGCTGGTCGGAGAAGGCCCGGGCGTGCGCCTTGCGCACCTGGTTCGCGAGCTCGTCGTTCCACGGCTCGACCGAGACGTACTGCGGGAGCGGGATCTCGGGGATCTCCATCGCCAGGCTGCGGCGCATCTGCACGTACCAGCGGCGCGGGCGGAAGCCGTGCTCGTGCAGCAGCGCCGTGAGGTCCTGCTCGGTCTCGTCCACGTGCACGACGATGACGCCGCGCTCCTGTCCCGACGCCTCCACCAGCGCGCGCGCCGTGGAGACCTGCCAGTCGACCAGCGCGGCGCCGGCGCCCTTGAGCCGCAGGGCGTCGTCGACGCCGCCGGAGGCCGTGAACGCCGAGACCGACTCGTCGATCCGCGGGCGGACGAGGCCGAAGGCCCGCATGACGCCGTCGGAGTCGTCGCCGGCGACGGCGCGCATGCCGCCGCGCTCGGCGAAGTACGTGGCCACCTCGTCGGCCGAGGTGCGCACGGGAGTGCCGTCGGCGGACTCGATCCGGGACACGAGCGCAGCGAGCTCGCCGGCGCGGTCGGGCTCCAGCGCCGACCACGTGAGCCCCTCGACGTCGCGCGGCAGCATGTGCGTGGAGCCGGCGGGGGGCGCCTTGCCGAGCACGGGAACCGCGCGCGTCTCGCCGGAGGGCTGACGCGTGGACGTCCTGAGGCCGGTGAGGGCAGCCCTCAGGCCGCGGCCGGGGGGCTGACTCACGGGCGAACCGCTCCTGGGCGACGCACGGCAGGGGTGCCGTCGAGGCGGCACGCCGTGCGCGCCGCGAGGTCGTCCATGGTCACCAACATGGCCCCGATACTACGTGGCGCCCCCACGGGGAGTCCCCGGGGCAGGCAACGATCAGGCGTCAATCTTCTCCCGGTCGACCTCCGAGGCGCTGGAGACGATGAAGTCCTTGCGGGGGGCCACGTCAGAGCCCATGAGGAGCTCGAAGACCTCCTCCGCGCGCAGGAGCGAGTCCTCGTCGGCGACCGTGATCCGCCGCAGCGTGCGGCGCGCGGGGTCCATGGTCGTCTCCGCCAGCTGGTCGGCGTCCATCTCGCCGAGACCCTTGTACCGCTGCGGCGTGCCCTTCAGCTTCTTGCCCTGCTTCTCCAGCTTCGCGAGGAGCCGGCCGAGCTCGGCGTCGGAATAGGTGTAATGAATCTCGCCCGGCCGGCGCCCGGCCGCGGACGTCTCCACGCGGTGCAGGGGCGGGACCGCGGCGAACACCCGACCCGCCTCGACCAGGGGCCGGCAGTGCGAGAACAGCAGGGTGAGCAGCAGGTTGCGGATGTGGGCGCCGTCGACGTCGGCGTCCGTCATGATGACGATCTTCCCGTAGCGCGCGGCGTCCAGGTCGAAGGTCCGGCCGGACCCGGCGCCGACGACCTGGAAGATCGTCGCGACCTCCGTGTTGTTGAGGATCTCGCCGGCTGACGCCTTCTGGACGTTGAGGATCTTGCCGCGCAGGGGCAGCAGCGCCTGGAACTCGGAGTTGCGGGCCCGGCGGGCCGTGCCGAGCGCCGAGTCGCCCTCCACGAGGAACAGCTCGGAGCTCTCGACGTCCTTCGTGCGGCAGTCGACGAGCTTCGTGGGCAGGGCGGAGTTCTCCAGCGCGTTCTTGCGCCGGGAGATGTCCTTCTGGGTGCGCGCCGCGACCCGGGCCCGCATCTCGCCGACCACCTTCTCCATGAGCGCGGTCGCCTGGGCCTTCATCGGGCCCTTGGTCGAGGTGAGGTTCGCCGTCAGCTCCCGCTCGACCACCTTCGCGACGACCTGGCGGACGGGCGCGGTGCCGAGCACCTCCTTGGTCTGCCCCTCGAACTGCGGCTCGGGGAGCCGGACGGCGACGACGGCCGTGAGGCCGGCGAGGGCGTCGTCCTTCTCGATGCGCGGGTCCTTTGCCGTGACCTTGAGCCGACGGGCGTTCGCCTCGATCTGCTTGCGCAGCACCTTCAGCACGGCCTGCTCGAAACCGGTGACGTGGCTGCCGCCCTTCGGGGTGGCGATGATGTTGACGAAGCTCCGGTCGGTCGTCTCGAACCCGCTCCCCCAGCGCAGCGCGATGTCCACCTCGCAGGTGCGCTCGAGCTCCACCGGCCGCAGGTGCCCCTTGGAGTCCAGCTGCTGCACGTTCTCGGTGTACGCACCGGAGCCGGTGAGGCTCCAGACCTCGGTGACGGCGTGGTCGCGGGAGAGGAAGTCCACGAAGTCCCGCGTGCCGCCGTCGTGCCGGAACTCCTCGACCGTGTGCTCGGACTCGTCCGCGGCCCGCCGGTCCGTGACCGCGATGGTCAGCCCCGGCACGAGGAACGAGGTCTGGCGCGCCCGGTCGAGCAGGTTATCGAGCGAGAACTCCGAGGACGCCGGGAAGATCTGCGGGTCCGCCCAGTAGCGCACGCGTGTCCCGGTCACGCCCCGGCGCACCTTGCCGACCACCTCGAGCGCCGACGACTTCTCGAACGGCGTGAACTCGGCGTCGGCGGACGGGCCCTCCGGCCCGTCCGCGAACGTGCCGGGCTCGCCCCGGCGGAACGTCATCCGGTGGGTCTTGCTCCCGCGGTCCACCTCGACGTCGAGGCGGGCCGAGAGCGCGTTCACGACCGACGCGCCGACGCCGTGCAGCCCGCCGGCGGACGCGTAGTTGCCCGAGTCGAACTTTCCGCCCGCGTGGAGCTTCGTGTAGACGACCTCGACGCCGGACAGGCCCACCCCCGGCACCTCGTCCACGGGGATGCCGCGACCGTCGTCGCGCACCTCGACCGAGCCGTCCGGGTGGAGGATCACGTCGATCCGGCTCGCCGCGCCGGCGAGGGCCTCGTCCACGGAGTTGTCGACGATCTCCCACAGGCAGTGCATGAGGCCGCGGGAGTCGGTCGATCCGATGTACATCCCGGGGCGCTTCCGGACGGCCGCCAGGCCCTCGAGGACCGAGAGGTGGCGTGCGGAGTACTCGGCGGCGGAAGTGGGATTCACGCCCACGATCGTAGGTCGCCGGTCCCCCGATGCCCGTCAGGCGCGACCGCGGCGTGACCATCCGGTGACCCGCGCGACACCCGGCTACGCCGGGGGCGAACTTCCCATGAACCTGGCACCGAAAGTCGGTGTTCGGTGGTTACATGCTGATGTGACAACTACCGCGACTGCCCCCGAGCTGACCGCCGCCGACCGCTGCGACGCCTGTGGCGCGCAGGCCTACGTCCGCGTGACGCTGAAGAGTGGAGAGCTCCTCTTCTGCGCCCACCACGCCCGCAAGCACGCCGAGAAGCTCGGCGAGATCGCCACGTCGATCCACGACGAGTCCGACCGACTCACAAAGGCCGACGCCGGCGCCTGACCACGCGCCCGCGACCACCTTCGCTCTCGCAGCACCCACGCGGCCGCCGCCCTCACGGGCGGCGGCCGTCGTCGTCCCTGTGCCCTGTCGTGTGATCCCGTCACGGGCCCCCCATGACAGTTCGCACTGGGGGCGCCGCCCCGCCCGCGATGTGCTTGGTGGGACAGCACCGGACGAGGGGCGACGCCCCGGAGGCGGAGGACGATGTTCCAGCGCAGCAGGCGCAGGCGGCGGGAGCGGCGCTCGCGCCCGGGCAACGGGGGCGCGCTGAAGGACTTCCGGTGGTGGCAGCTGTTCCACCGCACCCTGTTCTTCCTCGACCTCCCCGACACCGGGCGGGGCGTGTCGCGATACGCCGTCGACGTCCACCACGCCGTCGACGAGATCGACGACACGACCACCAAGGGACGCGACAAGACCCCGCCGGTCGGGTTGTACCTCGACGGGGTCCAGGTCGCCCGGGCGGAGCCGCCCGTGGACCTCCCCGTGCCCGGCGGCCGGATCGAGGTGGCCAAGGGGGCCTACGGGCTGACCCGCATGCACCATGTGACGCAGGGCGGCACCGAGCGCACACTGGTTCCGCACCGCCTCACGCTCGAGGGCCGGCGTGCCCGGCTCGGCCGCGACCACCCGCGCCTCAGCCGGCTCATCGGCATCGTCGCGATCGTCATCCTGCTCGTCGGACTCGTCCTCGCGGTCCCGCAGGCGCTCGAGATCGTCACGCAGATCGAGCCGGTCGCGGAGAGGGTCGGGACGTTCCGCTCGCCGATCAGCCTGCCCGCGTGGGCGAACGTCACGACCATCGTCGTCGGAATCCTCGCCGCGACCGAGCGCGCACTGACCCTGCGCAGCCACTGGCTGATCGACGCGGACACGCTCTGGACGTCCCTCCTCTGACCTCGGGACCGACGGGGCCACCTTCCGGGGAGGACCCCCTACGCTGACCCCGTGAGAGTGCCCCGGTCAGTCGCCCGTTCCGTCCTCGTCGTCCTCTCGTCGCTCGTCATGGGGGTCGTCGCGTTCGTCGCCCCGGCGGCTGCCTCCACCGGGAACATCGGCGGCCGAGGGGCCGACTACTTCTTCGACAACGGCTTCGACGGATCCGCCGACGTCCGCATCACCTACGGACGCGACGCGGACGCCGTGCTCGTGGGCGACTGGAACGGCGACGGCATCGACACCCTGGCCGTCCGCCGGGGCCGGGTGTACCACCTGCGCAACTCCCTCACCTCCGGCCCGGCGAGCACGCAGATCGCCTACGGCCGGGAGAACGACACCGTGCTGGTGGGCGACTGGGACGGCGACGGCGTCGACACCCTCGCCGTCCGCCGCGGGAACACGTACCACCTGCGCAACTCCCTGACGTCCGGGCCGGCGGACTCGGTCATCAGGTTCGGGCGTGCGGGCGACGACGTGCTGGTGGGCGACTGGGACGGCGACGGGATCGACACCTTCGCGGTCCGTCGCGGCACCACCTACTTCGTCAGCAACTCGCTCACCTCCGGGAACGCGGACCAGACGTTCACGTACGGGCGCGCGGACGACTCGATCCTGGTCGGCGACTTCGACGGGAACGGCACCGACACCCTGGCCGCGCGACGCGGGAACATCATCTACGCCTCCGACCGCCTGGACTCTTCGGTGGCCACCGTCCAGATGTCCTTCGGCCGGGCCTCCGACCGCGCCTTCGCGGGCGACTTCGACGGCGACGGCGTGGACACCTTCGCCCTGCGCCGTCCGCCGGCGCCGCCGCCGACCCCGCCCGCCCCCACCACGAACGGCGGGCTGGTCGGCGCTCCCCCGTACGCGGGATCGGGCACCTTCGCGGCCGTCCCCGGCTCCTCTGCCGCCGGCAACCCGAACGCCTCCCGCATCGTCCGGGTGCGGGTCGAGACCGAGCGCGGCATCGGGGTCGACCGCCCCGAGTTCGGCCGCCTCGTCATGAGTCGGCTCAACGACACGCGCGGCTGGGGACGCTACGGCGCCGTGTCGTTCGCGCGCACCGACGGCCCGGCCGACGTCGTCCTGCGGCTCACGACGCCCGCCACGGTCGACCGCCTGTGCCATCCCCTGGACACCCGCGGCTACACGAGCTGCCGCCGCGGCAACCAGGTCATCATCAACGTCAACCGCTGGGCGTACGGGGCGGCGCCGTTCACGAGCGCGGGTGGCTCGCTGAACCACTACCGCGACTACGTGGTCAACCACGAGATGGGCCACTACCTCGGTCACGGTCACGCCTCCTGCGGCGGGGCCGGCCGACTGGCACCCGTCATGCAGCAGCAGACCCTGTTCATGAACGGCTGCCGCCCCAACGGGTGGCCCTACCCGTAAGGTCCCCCGACCTCACCCTCCCCGGTCCACGATGGTGGGCCGATGGACGGCCTGAGGTGGTTCCGCGCGGACGTGCCCGCGCCGCTCGAACCCGGCGAGGTGCCGGGCGCGTGGGAGACGGTCGCGTACGTCCGCGGAGCGGTTCGGTCCAGCGCGGCCGGGTCATGCTCGTCCTCGCCGACGACTCCGCCCTCGCCCTCATGACCGGCATCGTCAGCACGTCCCCGCGAAGCGGTTCGAGGCGGCCGTCGCTCGCACCGCCCCTCCGCGAATGACACTCGCGCATGCGGCTGTGCCACTCTTGGAGCCGGACCGATCACACGTGGGAGCAGGACGATGAACGAGCGCGCAGAGGGCTGGCACCCGGATCCCTGGCAGGACGGGTACGAACGCCGGTGGGACGGCACCCGATGGACCGCGGACGTGCGCGTCCCCGGCACCCCGGGGGCGCCGGACGTCCCGACCGACGACGGGCGCGGCTTCCACTCGTCGCCCGAGCCCTCGGCGGGCGACGCTCACTACCCGGCCGGTCCCGAGGACCTCGGTGACCCGTACGCACCCGGCGACGAACCCCTCGAGGAGCCGCGCAGCCCCTACAGCGAGGCCGAGCACATGGTCGCCGAGAACGAGGGACGGGTGGCCGGCCAGCCGACGTTCGGCGGACTGCCCTGGGGCCGGTACGACGACGACCCGAAGTCCATGCGCACGACCCGCATGCTCCTGCGCGCGATGGTCGCGATCGCGGTCGGGTTCGGCATCGCGATCCTGCTCTGGGTGATCTTCTAGCTCCCCGCGCGTCACGGACGCGTGGACACGACGGCGGCGGCCGGGAACCTGTCGGTTCCCGGCCGCCGCCGCGTCACGTGCTGGATCAGTCGAGGTAGTCGCGCAGGACCTGCGACCGGCTCGGGTGCCGGAGCTTCGACATCGTCTTGCTCTCGATCTGCCGGATCCGCTCGCGCGTGACGCCGTAGACCTTGCCGATCTCGTCGAGGGTCTTCGGCTGTCCGTCCTGGAGGCCGAAGCGCATGGACACGACGCCGGCCTCCCGCTCGGAGAGCGTGTCGAGCACGGCATTGAGCTGCTCCTGCAGGAGCGTGAAGCTCACGGCCTCGGAGGGCACGACCGCCTCGGAGTCCTCGATGAGGTCGCCGAACTCGGAGTCGCCGTCCTCGCCGAGCGGGGTGTGCAGTGAGATCGGCTCTCGGCCGTACTTCTGCACCTCGACGACCTTCTCGGGCGTCATGTCGAGCTCCTTGGCGAGCTCCTCGGGCGTAGGCTCCCGGCCGAGGTCCTGGAGCATCTGGCGCTGGACGCGGGCCAGCTTGTTGATGACCTCGACCATGTGCACGGGGATGCGGATCGTGCGGGCCTGGTCGGCCATCGCGCGCGTGATCGCCTGGCGGATCCACCACGTCGCGTACGTGGAGAACTTGTAGCCCTTGGTGTAGTCGAACTTCTCGACCGCGCGGATGAGGCCCAGGTTGCCCTCCTGGATGAGGTCCAGGAACAGCATGCCGCGGCCCGTGTAGCGCTTGGCGAGCGAGACGACCAGTCGGAGGTTCGCCTCCAGGAGGTGGTTCTTCGCCAGGCGGCCGTCGTTCGCGATCCACTGCAGCTCGCGCTGGAGCTTGCGCTCGAGGTCCTCCTCCTTGGCGAGGCGCTCCTCGGCGAACAGTCCGGCCTCGATGCGCTTGGCGAGCTCGACCTCCTGCTCGGCGTTCAGCAGCGCGACCTTGCCGATCTGCTTGAGGTAGTCCTTGACCGGGTCGGCGGTCGCACCGGCGGTGACGACCTGCTGGACGGGCTGGTCGTCGTCGTCGGAGTCCGAGACGACGAAGCTGCCGGAGCTGTCCTCCTTGGCGTCCGGGACGGCCTTGAGGCGCCCACGCCGGCCGGCCGGGGTGTCGGCCCCGTCCGAGTCGCCGTCGGCGGCGTCGGGCGTCTCGGCCGTGCCGGTCCCGGAGTCCTCCGTGTCCTCGGCCGAGGCGGTCTCCTCGAGGTCGATGTCCTCCTCGAGCTCCTCCTCGTCCTCGGCGCCCTTCTTCGCGCCGGCCGCCTTGGTGGCGGTCGTCTTCTTCGCGGGTGAGGTCTTCGCCGCCGGCTTGCGGGTGCTCGAGCCGGAGGAGGCGGCAGTCTTGCGGGCCGGGGCCTTCTTCTTCGCCGCGGGCTTCTCCGTCGAGGTGGTCGCCTCGTCGGCCGCCTTCGCGGCGGCGGTCTTTGCGGCAGGCTTCTTCGCTGCCGCGGGCTTCTTGGCAGCGGTGGTCTTGGCCGGGGCAGCCTTCGTCGTAGCGGTCGCGGCCGCCGACTTCTTGGCCGGGGTGGTCGTGCTCGTTGCGGGCTTCTTGGGCGCGGTGGTCTTCGTCGTCGCCGTCTTTGCGGCGGGCGTCGCGGCCTCGGCAGCCTTGGCCGTCACGGTCTTCCGCGCACGGGTCGTCGTCTTCTCCTCCGCTGCGGTGGCAGCAGACGTCTTAGATGCAGTCACAGGTGGGCCTCTCGCCGGGGGTTGGGCGTTGATATGCATCAACTCGCCCCTCGCGCCAGATCATCCCTCGACGCCACGAATCGTGGCCGGGGCGGCGCGCGTCGTCCCTACAATTATAGCCTCACGGGTCGGTGCGAACGCATGTCGAACCCGTGGGACAACCCACCCGATCGGGGGAATACCGCCCGGGATCCCGCCCGTTCGCCGCCGGTCAGGGATGCGTGACCAGGACCGGGCACGGCGACTCGAGCAGCACGATCTGTGCCCCGATGCCGAGATTGAGCTTGCCGGTCGGTGAGCGCCGCGCAAGTCCGATGACGACGAGACCGGCGCCCAGCTCGGTCGCCACCGAGATCACGTCGTTGCCCGGGTCGACCCCGACGGCCGACTCCCGCACCACGTACTCCACCCCGGCCTCGTCCAGCCTGGAGCGCGCGGCGGCGGCGTCCTTCGCCCGCTCGTCCCCCGGGTCCGACGGATCGCGGTAGCGGGAGAGGACGACCGTGAGCGGCCACGACTTCTCGCGCGCGGCCTCGATCGCTCGCGCGAGGGCAGCATCGCCCTCGGCCGTCGCGAGGTACGCAACGACGACGGACACGTTTCCCTCACCTCCACGGGCGCTCCTGCGGCGGCCGTGAGGCGACCGTACCCGCGTCGTCGCGCGCGTGACGACTACGACACGTCACCACTCCCCGGCGAAGGCGCGGTTCAGCGGCGGCGGGCAGCCCGAGTCGAGCAGCTCGGTCACGAGATCCGCGAGAGCGTACTCAGGGGAGTCGTCCAGCGCCTGCTCGCTCAGCACGCGCGCCCGGGCACCCTCTCCCCTGCGCCAGGCGAGCACGGCGAGGACGGAGAGGGCCGGTGCGGCCATCCCCGGAGGCGCGAACCGCGCGGCGAGCTCGATCGGCCGCCGGCGTTCGGCGTCCTCCGGCCCCTCGCCTGCCCCGATCGCGGCCGACGGGTCCCAGCAGGCCCCCGGATCGTGCTCCGGATCGATGGCGAGTACCAGCAGGTGGTCTCGGACGTGCCGGTTCTGCAGCCCGACGACGAGGGTCGCCAGAGCGTCCCACTCGACGTCGCCCGCCGGTTCGACGCGCGCCGCGCCCGCTCCACCGGTGGCAAGGGCCGCGCCCGCAGTGGCAGCGGCGACCTTCGCGTAGGCCGAGAACACCCGAACCATGTGGTCGTGCCGCTCGTCCGGGTCCCCCGCCACGTCGAGGAGCCAGCCCGACGGGTCATCCAGTTCGTACGCCTCGGCGACGAGAGCGGCGAGCGCGCGACCGTCCTCGCCGTCCGGCTCCCGGACGATCCCCAACGACTCCCGGTCGGGCATCGGCGCCGCGCCGGAGAGCACGAGGCTCGCCACCGCCTGCCCGGTCGTCAGGTCCGCGAGGTCCCGCACGCGGGCGGTCTCGTCGAAGGGGTCGAACCCGGGCAGTCGGTGCCAGCCGTCGTCGGCGACCACCCACGCCCCCACCCGTGGGTCGTCCGCCTCGCGCACGGCCCGCACGAGCTCCCGGGTGGACCTGCGGTGGAACGACTCGCTCAGGGGGCCGTCGAGGTACAGGACCATCCCGTAGACGCCGAAGCCGAGCGCGTGCACGGACGCCACCGTGCCGGCCAGCTCGTCCACGACCTCGGCGACCGTGGCGTCCGCGATCCCGACCGTCACCAGCGGACCGGACGGTTGTCGCTCCCCCCGCCCGATCGTCAGCAGCGTGACGGCCTGCCGTGGGTGGTAGCCGACGAGATAGGGAACGGTGCCGACGATGTCGGCGTCGGAGGCGATGCGGAGCCGTGTGGTGTCCATGACGCGAATCTCCCGCAGCGGGACCGGGCGTCGCCGGACGCCTGTGGACGGGGCGGTCCGCCCGTCGGATATCCACAGGTCCCGGCTGGCTCTGGGACGACCCGGCCCGCGGGTCGGGCGACCGATACCCTCGGCCCCATGGCCGAATCCCCGCTCTCCGCGCCCCTTGCTGCCGTCCGGGACGCGGTGGGGACGGAGACCACGGGGGCATTCGACCGGACCGTCGACGCACTCGGCGCGCTCGCGTCCCACCTCGGCGACATGGTCACGCCCGCCCGCGCCCTGCTCGACGGCGGCAAGCGCGCCCGCGCCCTGCTCGCCTTCGCCGGGTACGTCGCGTCCGGCCACTCGCCCGACCGCCCGGGCGAGGAGATCCTCGCTGCCGGGGCCGCGCTCGAGCTCTTCCAGCTGGCCGCACTCGTGCACGACGACGTCATGGACGGGGCCGACTCCAGGCGCGGCCTGCCGGCCGCCCACGTCGCCGTCGAGTCCGCGCACCGCGCCCGGGGGCTGGCCGGCAACACGGAGGCCTTCGGCCGCGCGGGCGCGATCCTGCTCGGCGACCTCCTGCTCGCCTCCTCCTCCGCCGCCATGGACATCGCCCGGGCGAGCGTCGCCACCCACGCCGGGCTCGCGGCGCGGGGCATCTATGACTTCCTCTGCGCCGAGGTCGCCGCGGGTCAGTACCTCGACGTCGTCGCCGCGGCCACCCCGCTCGACCAGGACGCCGAGGGCGCCCTGGACCGCGCGCTGATGGTCCTGCGGCACAAGTCGGCCCGCTACTCGGTGGAGCACCCCCTCGCGCTCGGCGCGGCCCTCGGCGGCGCCGACGCCCGCACGATCGAGGGCCTGCGCGCGGTCGGCGCACCGCTCGGCGAGGCCTTCCAGCTGCGCGACGACGAGCTCGGCGTCTTCGGCGACCCGGACGTCACGGGCAAGCCGGCCGGGGACGACCTGCGGGAGGGCAAGCGCACCGCCCTGCTCGCCCTCACGTGGCGCGCGGCCGACGCCACGGAGCGCGCCGACCTCGCCCGCCTGGTCGGGAGCCCCGACCTCACCCCCGACGGCGTCGCGCGCCTTCGGGAGATCATCACCGACACGGGTGCACGGTCGGCCCACGAGGACCTCATCGCGTCCCGCGAGAAGGACGCGTCGATCGCCCTGGCCGCGCTGTCGCCGTCCGACGAGGCGCGCGAGCTGCTCGTCGAGCTCAGCGACCGGCTGGTCAACCGCTCCCGGTAGCGGGATCGCGCACGGATTGCACTAGAACGCCTGGGCGAGGGCCACGCGCCGCACGGCGTGCACCCGGCCGTCCCTGAGGGCGTCGATCGGACGAGCCTCAAGCTCCTCCTCGACCTCGAACAGCCAGCGCACGACGCCCTCGTCGGACACCCCGCCGTCGGCCAGCAGCGTGAGGGTGCCCGGCAGCCCCTCGACGACCGCGACCGGGGACGCCTCGAGATCGAGCATCTCCTTCGCGACGCCGCGCGCGCCCGACTCCGAGTACACCGCCACGAGCCGCCCGTCCCGCAGCATCTGACGGACCTCGCGGTCGCGCACGCCCATCAGTTCCGCCGCTTCGGGTACCGAGATCCAGGTGGGTTCCGCCATGCCCTCAGCGTATCCGCGGACCCAGACGATCCCGTCCCGCGAATTTGGGGATGGACTCAGGCCCCATTGACCACTAGTGTCCCAATCGTTACTTCCGTAACTTATACCCGTTACATACCTTTCGTCACACCAGTAACGCGCTGGTGGGCGGAGGGTCTTCCCCATCACCGGAGGATCTATGCCCGCCGCTGCCCGCGCCGAACGCCGTGGCTCACGTCGCCGCCCGTTCGTGCTCGCCACGCTCGCTACCACCGCGATGGGTGCCCCCACGCTCATGGCCGTTCCCTCGGTCGCCGCCGAGGCGACGACCGTCGAGAACCTCACCCCGACACACGTCTCCGCGCCCGCCCCGGTGCGGACCGCACCGTCTGCGACGTTCGGCCTCGCACAGGCGGCCAACGTGCAGCACCTTCCGGCACGCGTCACGCCGGTGCGCCAGGAGAACTCCTCCTCCAGCTACGAGGTGCGCAGCGGGGACACCCTCATCGGGATCGCCGCCGCGAACGGCACCACGGTCGCCGCCCTGCGCAGCGCGAACGGCATCTCCGGATCGCTCATCTTCCCTGGCCAGGTGCTCTCCCTGACCGGTGGCGGCTCCTCCGCGGCGGCCTCCGCCCCGCGCACGGAGGCCCCCGGCGGCCAGCACGTCGTCGTCCGCGGAGACACCCTCATCGGGCTCGCGCGCCAGTACGACACCTCGGTCAGCGCGATCCGGGAGGCCAACGGCCTGACGGGAACCATCATCCGCACCGGGCAGACGCTGACGATCCCGGGAGCCTCCGGCTCCGGCTCGAGCTCGGCGGGCGCGCCCGCCCCGGCGTCCTCCACCCCCGCAGCGGGCGGGACCTACACCGTCCAGGCGGGTGACACGCTCTCCGGCATCGCGGCGCGCAACGGCACGTCGGTCTCCGCGCTCACGTCCGCGAACTCGCTGTCCTCGGCCCACCGCATCTACGTCGGCCAGCGCCTCACGCTGCCCGGCGCCGGCGCGCCGTCCGCGCCCGTCACGTCCGACCCGGGGAACACCTCGGGCGGTGTCGGCTCGGAGTTCCTCGGTCGCACCTACCCGGAGGCCGTCGTCGGTGCGGCGAACGCCAACCGGACCGCCCTCGTCAACGCGGGGGTGCCGTCCCGGACCGAGATGCAGGCCCTCGTGCGCTCCACGGCGATCTCCATGGGCGTGGACCCGAGGCTCGCCCTCGCGCACGCGTTCGTGGAGTCGGGCTTCAACCACGCGGCGGTCTCCCCGGCCAACGCGATCGGCACGATGCAGGTCATCCCGTCCTCCGGCGAGTGGGCCTCGGGCCTGGTCGGACGTCACCTCAACATCCTCAGCCCGCGGGACAACGTGACCGCCGGGGTCTCGATCATCCGCTCGCTGCAGAACAGCGCGGGCTCCCTCGAGGAGGGGATCGCGGCGTACTACCAGGGCCTGGCGGGCGTCCGCGCCAACGGCATGTACCCCGACACCGAGAACTACGTCGACACGATCCTGGCCGCGATGGACCGCTTCTGATCCACTGCTTGCCGCGACGCGGGCGGGTGGGCGACATGCCCACCCGCCCGCGTCGTCGTCGGGGGCGGGAGTCCCCGGCGCGCGTCCACGGTGCGCACCGACGATCTGGATAGCATCCGCCCGTGGACGCTTCTGCCGACTCTCGGGCCGGCCGCCTTGTCGACGACCGCTACGAGATCCTCGAGCGGGTCGCGCGCGGCGGCATGGCCAGCGTCTACCGCGCCCGCGACCTGCGCCTGGAGCGCATCGTCGCGGTGAAGATCATGCACCCGCACCTGGCCGAGTCGACGGACTTCGTGCGGCGGTTCCGCCGCGAGGCCCGTGCGGCGGCCCGGCTCTCCCACCCGGGCGTCGTCGCGGTCCACGACCAGGGGGTGACCGGCGAGTCCTCGTACCTGGCGATGGAGTTCGTCGACGGGCCCAACCTCCGCGCCGAGCTGCGCGCGCGGGGCTCGCTCACGCTCGGCCAGAGCCTCGACGTCGTCGAGCAGGTTCTCGACGCGCTCGCGGCCGCCCACCGCGCCGGCCTCGTCCACCGGGACATCAAGCCCGAGAACATCCTCGTCACCGCCGACGGCCGCGTGAAGGTCGCCGACTTCGGGCTCGCCCGGGCGATCAGCGAGACGACCGCCGCGACCTCCGGGACCGTCCTCGGCACGGTCGCGTACATCGCGCCGGAGACCGTCCTCGACGGAGTCGCGGACCCGCCCGCCGACGTCTACGGGGTCGGCATCGTGGCCTACGAGCTCATCACCGGGCACCAGCCCTTCTCCGGCACCACGCCCGCCCAGGTCGCCTTCCAGCACGTCAACAGCCACGTGCCCGCGCCGAGCGCCTCGTGGCCGGCCGTGCCCCGCGAGGTCGACGACCTCGTGGCGGCCCTGACCGCCCAGGACCCGGACGAGCGGCCGAAGGACGCCGGCGAGGCTCTCGCGCTCGTGCGGCGCACACGCGCGGCCCTGTCCGACCCCGTCCTCGACCAGCGCTCCGACGTCGCCCCCGCGGACCCCGTCGACTTCGCCGACGAGTCCGAGTCGCCGGCCGCGGGCGGAGCCGACCGGCCGGAGCCGGAGCCCGCACCGGACGAGGAGAACGACCCCGCGGGCCGGGCCGTCGCGATCCCGATCGGCGCCATCCGTCCCGGCGACCCGTCCGGCCCGCGACGCGCGCAGTCCTCCCGCACCGCCGACGCCTCGCCCGCCAGCGCGGCCTCCCCCGCCGGCGCCACCGGCGCGGACGGCTACGTCCCGGCGCACGCCCGCACCTCCCCGACGACGACCGGCGGCCCGGCGCGCCCGCCCGCCCCCCGAGGGGCGGACACGCGCGGGTCGGACACGCAGACCCGCCCGCGCCCCGCGGGACCGGGAACCTTCCAGGGCCACGACACGGCCCCCATCGATGCTCCCGGCCTCACCCGCGCGTCGACGACCGCGGACATCCCCCGCGTCGGCACGGCGCCCGCCGGGCCCCGGCCGGGCTCCCCCCGGTCGGGCGACACCCAGGCGATCCCCGCGTCGGCTGCGGGAGGGGGCCGACGTCGTCGCAGGCGGCGGGGGCTGCTCGTCGCGGCGCTCGTCGCCGTCCTCCTCCTGGTCGGCGCCGGCGCATGGGCGCTGATGTGGGGGCCGCTGGCCGGGCAGACCGTCCCGGACGTGACCGGCCGGCCGAGCGCGGACGCGATCGACACCCTCGAGTCCGCGGGCTTCACCCCGGAGCCGACCCAGGCGTACTCCGACGACGTCGCCGAGGGCAACGTCATCTCCACGACCCCCGAGGCCGGCACCCGCACGCGGTCCGAGGACATCACGGTCGTCGTCTCCCAGGGCGTGGAGATCCTCGTGGTGCCGGACGTCGTCGGGCTCTCGGAGGCCGAGGCCACCGAGGCGGTCGAGAACGCCCGGCTGACCGTCGGCGAGCCCGAGACGGAGTACCACGACACGGTTCCCGAGGGCGAGGTCATCCGCACGATCCCCGACGGCGGACAGAATCAGCCGCACGGCGAGCCCGTCGTCCTCGTGGTCTCCGACGGTCGCGAACCCGCCGAGATCCCCGCGCTCGAGGGCCTGACCCGTGCCGAGGCCGAGTCCGCGCTCGACGACGCGGGGCTCGTCCCAGACGTCTCCGAGGAGTACTCCGAGACCGTCCCCGAGGGCGAGGTCGTCTCCCAGTCGCCCGGGTCGGACGCCGAGGCCTTCGTGGGCGACACGGTCGAGGTCGTCGTCTCGCTCGGGCCGGAGGAGTTCGAGCTGCCGAGCGTCATCAACCTCAGCATCGAGGAGGCCACGGAGGAGCTCGAGGCGCTCGGGCTCGAGGTCGACCGCGAGGACGTCCTCGGCGCCTACTACGGCACCGTCCGTAGCCAGGAACCCTCTGCGGGGACCCTCGTCACCCGCGGGGACACCATCACGCTGCGCGTCGTCTGACGCGCGCGTCACGCAACGGGACCCACGAGCAGCCGGAACCACGACGGCGCCGGTACCCGCGTGCGGGACCGGCGCCGTCGTCGTCGGGCGTGGGGGCGTCAGCCCCGGAGCATCTCCGCCACGTCGAACGCGATCTGCAGCGACTGCTGGTGGTTGAGGCGCGGGTCCACGAGCGTCTCGTAGCGCAGCGCGAGGGAGGCGTCGTCGATCGGGTCGGCGCCGCCCATGACCTCGGTGACGTCGTCGCCCGTGAGCTCGACGTGCAGGCCGCCGGGCACCGTCCCGAGCTGCTTGTGCACCTCGAAGAAGCCGCGGACCTCGTCGAGGATCGTCGACATCTCGCGGGTCTTGTAGCCGGACGGGGAGGTGAACGTGTTGCCGTGCATCGGGTCGGACATCCAGGTGACCGGTCGGCCGTCGGCCTGCACGGCCTCGACGATGGCGCCGAGGTGGTCGCGCACCTTCGTGGCACCCATGCGGGCGATGAACGTCAGGCGGCCCGGGACGCCCTCGGGGTTCAGCGTGTCGATGAGTCCGCGGACCTCGTCGGGCGACACGGTCGGGCCGAGCTTGACGCCGATCGGGTTCTGCAGCCTGGAGAGGAACTCGACGTGCGCGCCGTCGAGCGTCCGGGTGCGCTCACCGATCCACAGGAAGTGGCCCGACGTGCCGTACGGGAGGCCCGTGCGGTGGTCGATGCGCGTGAGCGCCGCCTCGTACTCGAGGTGCAGGGCCTCGTGCGAGGAGTACATGTCCACGGACTTGATGGCCTCGAAGTCGACGCCGGCGGCCGCCATGAACTTCAGCGCCCGGCCGATCTCGGCGGCCATCGACTCGTACGCCGAGTGGGCGGGGTTCTGGATGAAGCCGCGGTTCCACTCGTGCACGAGGCGCAGGTCCGCGAACCCGCCGCCGGTGAAGGCGCGCATGAGGTTGATGGTCGAGGCGGACTGGTGGTACGCACCGAGCAGGCGGGTCGGGTCCGGCACGCGCTCGGACTCCGTGAAGCCGTGCGCGTTGACCATGTCCCCGCGGTAGCAGGGCAGGGTGACGTCGTCGCGGGTCTCGGTGTCCGAGGAGCGCGGCTTGGCGTACTGGCCCGCCATGCGGCCCATCTTCACGATCGGCAGGCTCGCGCCGTACGTGAGGACGACCGCCATCTGCAGGATCGTGCGGATCTTGTTGCGGATCCGGTCGGCCGTGTTCTGCGCGAACGTCTCGGCGCAGTCGCCGCCCTGGAGGATGAACGCCTCGCCCGCACCGGCGTCGGCCATGAGCGTGCGCAGCTTGTCGGCCTCCCCCGCGAAGATCAGCGGCGGGCACGCCCTCAGCTCGGCGAGGACGTCGCGAAGGGCGTCCTCGTCCGGATAGGTCGCCTGCTGCGCCACGGGCGCGCTGCGCCACGTCTCGAGGCCGGCGAGGGTTTCCGCGGTGGGCTCAACGTTCACACGCCCATCGTAGGTGCCCGACGGCGGACCCCAGGCCCGTGGACCGGTGGCCGGACACCGGGGCCGGGGGACGTCGTCGGGCGGGGTGTGGTTGCGAGCGCGGACCGGAGCGGGCAGGCGTACGTGGGCGGGGACAGGCACGGGCGGCGGCCCGGCCGATGCTCGGC